>DATBRC010000054.1:0-285089 GCA_036560485.1 Burkholderiaceae bacterium | reverse complement strand
TTCCACCAAAAAAACCGTCAAGAAAGGAGAAACCAACCCGAAACCACAAGACTTATCCACAGAGGCATAGTAATCTACGCAAAAATAGGGTGGGTCAAATTTCGATGAAAACAGTGGGTCAGTTTTAAGTGATTCTCAACAGAGCAGGCGACTAAAGTAGTAGCCTTGCCCCTCTTCGCATGTTGTAACCTCAGAAAATCATATTGCAGGTCAGTTTCGATGCCTTCTGCAGTCACTCGTTGTAGCAAACTGGTGCCCACTGCATCCAATGTTGCTGTCAACATGCGTTTCACAAACTTATCCAATATTAAAATCGTCAAGGCCATGAGCACGGCGACCATGACGATTAACAATCCTTTCTCCACTTTTGTTTCTGTATGTCACTAAGTCGCATGGTTTAGGTCAGCTAGACATTTAGCTAAATGCATTGTCCGAACGCGGTAGCGAGTTAACCATCTGCTCTTGCTGCGTGCGATCACGCACAGACCTTCCATAACTTAGCCCTTATTCTCCACCATCGTCTCTAGAAGAGTTGGATAAACAGGAGAATAATATGCAAGATGAAAGTGAAACTATCAAGACAATGCCGAGTGGCATAAAACACTTACGTCGCACAAACACCGGTATGGCTGTAGCAATCGAACATGCGATCATTTTTCAGAAGACGCTCGGCGACAAAGTAGCGCGTGCATTTCTGCTAGAAAAAAATATACCGAGGGAATTGGTAAACAGAGTACTTAGCGGTTGCAAGCAACGGCGACAGTCTCAGACCAATTGCTCGTACTAAGAATGCAGACGTTCGGCTATCCATCAAGCGCAGCCGATCAAAAAACACTTCTGAACTATTTATACTCTACGCAGAACCTCTAGGACACACATCGTCTGAAATGATCGTTCTGCAATTTGTATTGATCTCTTGTTTTATCGAAATCCCGCAATGCAGCCATATGCGCAGTCATTTACTTTGACGCTTGACGATTTCAACTACTTGCACTTACGGAATCCTAAATTTTCTCGTTAACTACTAATCCAAATCATTAGGCCTATACTGAAATTATAAATTTATTAATGGAATTTTCCCGGCCCGGTCGCTGCGCATGCCACCGTTAGATTGAAATGATGTGAGAACAAAATGATGCATGAACGTCGTAGTGCCAGCAATCCGGATCGCCGCAAACTATGCGGGGCTAATCGACCGCAAGGCAAGTTGGCTTCGAGTAATGATAACGCCATCGGAAATAGCGTAACGTCCCCCGTGCTGATGAAAGATGCCGATTCGAATCGCGAACAATCGGCAAGTACGCGCGAAGAGAGAATCCTATCGCGTGAAGGGAATGCACGTCTGCGGGAAGGTGCCATTACAGCGAGAGAAGAGCAAGCCCATGTGCGGGAAGATGCAGCGCATGGACGGGAATCAACGGCATTGCTGCGCGAGGAATCGGCTACGTCGAGAGAGGATGCCATTCACGAGGTGTGGAGATGGAATATGGCCCAGCAAGACCAGGGCGATAAATTAAGGCAAGTGAATGAACAATTGGTCATCTCTTCAGTGCAATCGCAGATCCTCGCTGAGGAAATCGAAAAGGCAAAAGTGGCAATGACCCATTTGGCAAATCATGATTTCCTGACTACCTTGCCCAACCGGATGCGGCTGAACGACAGAATCACGCAGTCTATCGCTTCTGCCAGGCGGCACTCAGAGAAACTGGCTGTACTGTTTTTGGATCTGGATCGCTTCAAGGTCATCAACGATACATTGGGACATACGATTGGCGACCAACTGCTGCAAGCCGTCGCACAACGCCTGAAGGAGGCAATTCGCAGTTCCGATACTGTGAGTCGCCATGGCGGCGATGAATTTATACTCGTGCTATCTGAAGTAAATGACCATGGCACCCTCGCCGACAATGTCAAAAAAATACACGAGATCATTACGGCTTCCTATCCTGTCGCAGGCCATGACCTTGTTATCGGCGCTACAATCGGCATCAGTATTTTTCCGCAAGATGGTGAAGATGCCGACACATTGGTCCGCAATGCGGATGCGGCGATGTACTACGCCAAGGAAAATGGGCGCAATAAATATCAATTTTTCAAACAAGAGATTCGTGCGCGCGATGTCATGAGGCAACATGTTGAGGCCAGCTTATACCAGGCGCTCGACAAGCAGCAGTTTGTACTTTTTTATCAGGCACAAATCGATCTGGACACCGGCGCCATTTCAGGTGTTGAAGCGTTGATACGTTGGAGCCATCCCTACAAAGGATTGTTGATGCCGGCGGATTTCGTGTCGATTGCCGAAGAGTGTGGCGCGATTTTGCCGATCGGCCGTTGGGTGCTGAGGGAAGCATGCCGACAAGCGCAGTCGTGGCTGGATTCGGGACTAAGTTTTAATGTCATGGCAGTGAATATTGCCGCCTCCGAATTCGAGGATAAAAATTTTGTAGAGCATGTCCGCTCCGTGCTGCAGGAAACTGGTTTGTCGGCTACTTGCCTCGAGCTTGAACTAACCGAAACCGTGCTAATGAAAAATCTCGCATGTACCGCGCTGGCGCTCGACGCGCTCAGATTGATGGGTGTCAGGATCTCGATTGACGACTTTGGCACAGGCTACTCAAGTTTAAGCTATCTGAGGCGGTTGCCGGTCGATACGATGAAAATCGATCAGTCGTTTATATACGATATCTCGCATGACGATGACAATATCTTAATCAACGCAGTAATTTGCCTTGGAAAAAGCCTGCACCACCATGTGATTGCCGAAGGTGTTGAAACGCCGGAGCAACTTGCCTTTTTGCGCGACAGCAATTGCCCGACAGTCCAAGGATTTTATTTAAATGCACCCATGAGTGCTGTGGAATTTTCTACTTTTCTCAAGCAGGGTGTGCCCGCACATATCTTGAATTAAGGCTGCGCTGATTAAGTATAGTCTTAGTGCGTCTAACGAATGTCTCTGGCTTTCATGCAGGTGACCTTGGTATTGAAAATTGCAACATGGTGCCGATGCCTGCGTGGCCGCTATTGATATTGAGCCTTCCACCCAGCATCAAGATCCGCTCCTCCATGCCTATCAAGCCGAACGAATTTGATTTTCGTCTGCAATTCGGATGAATGCCCACACCGTTATCGGCCACTTTTACGATAAAATTATCCTCGGCGTGATACAGGCTGATGCTGACATGCGTTGCTTGCGCATGCCGATGAACATTTGCCAGTGATTCCTGAATAATGCGAAATAGTCCAACGGCGGTCGTGCTGTCAACATGCAAGTCAATATCCTTTTCTTCGACTACCAGTGAACATGCAATACCGGTACGTTTTTGAAATTCATTTGCCTGCCATTCGACAGCAGCATACAAGCCAAGATCCAGCACACTCGGGCGTAAATTATTGATGATGGCTTTAACGGACTTCATCATCGCATCGATATGGCCGAGCGAGGCTGCAGCGCGCTGACTTAATTTTGGATGGGTGTCGCCTGTTCTAGCATGCAGCATCGAAATATCGATCTTCAATGCCAGCAGGTTTTGGCCGAGATCGTCATGGATGTCGCGCGCGATGCGCATACGCTCGCTTTCCTTCACTTGTTCCTGATGGCTGGCGAGCATGCGCAGTTTTTTGCGCGATGTTTGCAATGCTTCTTGCGCCCGCTTTCGTTCTTCTATTTCCAGACGCAATTGTTCGACAGCATGTTCCAATTCTTCCGTACGTTCTATTACGCGGATTTCCAAATCCTCATGTGCAATGGATAAAGCGTCTTCTGCAGATTTGCGTTGCGTGATATCTTCCAGCGCAACACGGCAGGTCTGATGATTGGCATCAGCAATTGCTTCAATCCGTGAATAAAATTGGGTGCCATCAGAACGCAGCAGCGTCACTTCACACGATTGCTTGGTATTTTTAGAAAATGCGTTCTCCAGAAAATGATGAAATGTGTTTTTGTCGTTTAGTGCAACAAACAATTTCAGCTGCTGGCCTGCCAATTGCCCTCTCGGCCAACCAAGCAACGCGGCGCCGGTCAAATTGACCCGATCCAATGTGCTATCGTGCTTCAGAGTGAAATAGCCGCTTGGCGCGAAATCATAGAGTTCTGTATAGCGGGCCAAACCCACTTCAATTTCTTTTCTGGCATGCTCTAGTGCTTCAAGGGCGATATCAGCCTCGTCCTTCATCACCTGCGCATTCAACGTCGCCAATACGAGGTTTTGATTGGCTTCTCGCAATTGTTCTACGAGATTTGCCAGTGCATTTTTTTCTTTTGCAGCTTCTTTCAGTATCGTTATTTCATTGAGAAGGCTATTGATTTCGCGACGTGTTTGCAGGGTTTCAACAGAGAGGTTCTTCACAATCTTGAATTAACTTTGCAACAGAGTGGTTGGCCGACCGGACAAAATCCCCTGATAGTGCATCAATGGTTCACCGATAATGATGTTGTCCGGCTCGATATCGAAGAAGCGGATATCCTTGCTATGTGAACTGGCGCGCACTTTCACGACCGAGATCACGCGCTTGAATTGTCCGGCTATTTCAACATAGCGCTGCATCACAATCGCATCGGCCAGGAATGCATTGCCGTATGAACTGAACCGTAACATGCTGTACTGATCTTCCAGCTCCGCCGTCATCAACACCGTCACGCCCATGCCGGTCAATACCGCCACCATCCGGTACAGCGCTTCGCGGAAGTCTTCACGGAATACCGACGCAAGCGCCAGCTCGAAGCCCGACAACGAGTCGATCACGACCCGCTTGGCTTTCATGCGCGTAATCATGTCCACCATATCATGCAGGATTTCATCAAGTGACAAATCCAGTGTACGCGTATTGATGACGCCAACATGGCCGCCTTTCACCAGCTTGTTCAATGCATGACTGAGCAATTGATTCGGACTTTTCTCGAACGCCGCGATGACACCGGGCTCACCGATGCGTGCGCCTTCCGCCAGGAATTGTGTCGCCAGCACCGTTTTGCCGGAACCCGACGGACCCACCAGCAATAACGAATAGCCGACCGGAATACCGCCACCCATCATGTCATCCAGTGCCGGCACACCGATCGACTGCCGCTGGTTGCCAACGATTTGCAGAACCGGTGCAGCATTGGGATTGATAACCGCACGCGGAAAAATTTCGATGCCATCATTGTTGATGCGAAACGTATGCACACCTGGACTCTGTGCCTGACCGCGCATCTTGACGACCTGGATCTTGCGGATCATGGCATCGCGATGCAGTTGCTGCGACATCCAGATGATACCGTCCGCCACCGTAAACACCGGGCTGGCTTCCGCTTCCGGCGTCAGGTATTCGCCAATCAAAAAGGTAGTCGCTTGCCAACTGCTCATGCGCATACCCAGTTGCTGCACAAAGTGTTGCAGGCCGGATGCGCCGCTATCCATCACCTTCGCTGCCTGCACCACCGAGCGGAAGGAATCGACAAACACCAGGCTGGGTGAAAAGCTTTTGACCTCTTCCGAAATGTGATCGAGCACACGATCAAAGTCACCTTCCAGCAGGTCAGCTGCCAGGTTGACGAACTTGATCGATTGGTTGACTTTGCTGATATCGAAGAACGGAAACTGCTGCTGATAACGCAGCATCTTGATCGGCGATTCGCCGAGTACGGTGAAGAACAAAGCACGACGCTCGGGGTTGGCCAGCGAGAACATCATCTGGTGCGCCAGCGTGGTCTTGCCGCTGCCAGGTGTGCCTGCCAGCAGATTGAATGAAAACTCCGGCAAGCCGCCTCCCAACAGATCATCCAGTCCTGGCACGCCAGTCGGCAAGCGCCGTATCGCAACTTTGTCACTCATTTTTCCAGCTCCTTAGCAGCAGTATCCAAAGCATCACCACCCCAGGCGGAGCGCAACATATTGGTCGTCAATTGCTCGCCGATTAACGTGGCAAGTATGTCGATGAAAGTCGTCAGTAAAACAATGCTTGCTTCAGTGGCTTGTGCCAAATCGTGGCTGACAAGACTTTTGTGTAAATCGGCAAAGCGTGACTCGCCTTGCTGCCATGGCTGATTGGGCATGAGCCACGGATAGGTCGCGCTGGTCAGGTGCAGGCTTCTGGCATACAGCGATTGGAAGCCGCCTTCGCCGATGATGGAAATCAGCTCGTTAGCCAGTCGTTCCCAAAGCTGAATAATGTCGTCCCGATTCACCTCAGTTTGACGCATCACGGTGTGCCGGATCATCGCATTACGTTGAGCGTTGATTATTGCCATAAATAAGTTTACTTGTGATTCAACAACAATGATGAAACGTTAATTTTCATTGTACTGCAAATTGAGCATACAGACGATGCAAATTAATTCATGTTGCTCAATGTAATATGGCGTAACAAAGCCGCTGTTAGATCGACCTGACCAAATAATGATTGAAATCGACACCAATTTCACGAATGTAATTTATCTGCTGGTTGGCGCAATGAAGGATGGTATCGGATAGAGCAAGCGCAATGCTAGGTTCAAGGCAATCAAAATTGACCTATCATTAAGGATGGGTACCACTTGGCCATAAGTACCTCATCGTAGATCACCACTGCTTATCTGGAATGAGAACATCATTTGAAGGTCTGTGCTGCATTGACACATCATTCGAATAATTAAATGATTTTAAATGCAAATAAACAGACCGCTATTGTTGGTAAGGTACAGAGATGATTGGCGATGTATTTCACTAAAAAATAATTCATAAAAACGAAAATAATTGAAGTTTTTGCTGCCTTTCAAAAAACTTGCAATGCTAGATCATGTAAATTTAAAGCATGCACTTTTGCATATTTCTTGAGAGGTAAAAAATGAGAAGCTTAAATTTATCCGGTAAATTTTTATCAACCGCGAACGGAAGATCTTGGATTGATACTGCTCGCATTGCATTCTTTGATATTGAGTTTAAAAAATCAGATTGTGAAGAATTTAAAAAGATGGAACTCGATGTGCCGAATGATGTGAAATCGTTGTGGGTCGTTACATGCAACTGTCAAGGCATTGAATCGACCGTCGGCATCTTCAGGACAGAAGATGAGGCACGATCAAATACAGAGAAATTTCTAGTTAACCTCTCCGCAAATGAATTTTTTGATGAGAGCGATGAGAAGTTTGAATCTTTTTTGCAAACAGCATTCGATAAAAAGCCTTGAGATAAATCCGTAGTCGTTTGTTTTCAATCTTAAGTCGTGTGACACTAGCATCCTTCAAGGCGGATGCTAGTTCTTTTGCTTTTTTTTCATTCATCGATTTTAACTGCGCAACGTCTGCTAGTTGTCTTGCCAACTCACGCTGATTTTCGTCATGTAAGGCTTGAATTGAAGCTGCCTGAACCGCTATATGCTGATGCCTTTTATCGGCTTGCACCATTTTTATTTTTGCAGCTTCAACTGATTTATTTGCAGTGTAGAACGTAATTGCAGAAGCCTCATGCGCTTGTTGTTCTGCTTTCCACTCAGCCCGTGACAAGCGCCGCCGTCTTGGTCCAATGCGCCCAAGGCCAGCACTGATGCCGACTTCTTTATGATAGTCATCTTGAAAAATCCTTTCGGCGGCCTTGTATGCGTCAGCCTGCGCTTTTCGTGAGCAGTTTTTGTTTTTTTGTTTAAGCGTGAGTGCGGCAGCATGCCCTGCGTGCAGTGGTTTAACGCTGTTGCCTTTATTGTGGATGATTGCGTGCATATGCCCATACTTTTCGTCGAGATGCTCAAAGATAGAAAGGAGGCTCTCGCCGTATCGGCGTTTTAAAAAATCGACGGTCATATTTTTCCATGAAACGTACAATTGGTTAGATGGATCAGCGGGGCCAGGAAAACTTGCTACGACGCCCAAAATGATTGGCGTGTCGCTCCGCTGTTTTCTATGGCCGTCTTTAGTCGGAATCTCTATGTCGAAAGACATGGCCTCAATTTGTTCGTATATAGCCATTAATTCATGTGCAGGAACGCCATGCAGTAGCACTGGCGCAAGTGGTCGTACTATGTGCGGTGTAGCATCAGCTTCGCGCACAAGTTCTGCTATCACTTCTCTTGCCGAACGTTTACCTAACGTTTTCGATTTTTTTTCGCGCCCCTTTCCTGCTTGCGGCGCGCCTTGAGATCGAATGCGTGCATAACATTCTTCGCGTAAAAATTGATATCCCATTTCATTCTCCTTTGTTGTTTGTCACCATAAAGACAAAGTCTATAGACCGACTAGACTTACCCTGCGAGTAAGTGTCGGCCGCTACACGGAAGGCAACGAAAAATCACGTCAGCACCTTGCTTTGTATGTTCTCTAATGCTTGCTTACGCAAAAGACGCCGAAAAAATCCATCAAATTGACCCTTAAAATATGGGGAAAATTTTAAAAATGGATATTGAAGCTGATTCAAATATAAAGCGCGTCTTTGCGCGGTGCTTGATTCAAGATATACGTTTGTGAGCACATCTTCTCCACGCTCATGACCTGTGATTTCTGCAATTGCAAGGCGGTCGGCCACCACCGCGTAAAGGCGATTTATAACCGTGTAGCGGAATGAATGAAAAGACTTTTCGGGATCTGAGATCCCTACACGCTGTACTTTGCTGCCAACAGGCCCGTGGCGAAGAAAGCGCCCGTTGAACCAGTCACCGACTGCATCGCCATAGCCATTGAGCGCACTGAAAGGAAGGTTTGGAAACAATCTCGTAAAACCCAGCAGCTTGAGGTCATTCACATATTCCAAAAAGCCAAGTTCAATTAATTTTTCATGGATCGGGACGGCTCGTTCTGAAGCTTTATTTTTTATTTTTTTATCAGGCTTGTCCGCTTCAATTTTAAAAAGCCATACATTGCCACTCTGATAAATATCATCGAGATAGAGTTGTGCAATCTCATTTAGCCGTGCACCGCTGAAAAGAGCAATTAGCGGGCACCAGAATTTGTGCGGTTCATTACAAACCTTTCGCATTTCAGGAGAAAATATCAGCTTTAATTCGTCTCCTTCGAACTGCTTTTTTTGTTTGGATTGTCTGTTGTCTTTTCCCATCAGTCTGCGTTGAGAAAATGGATTTTTTCCAATTAGATAGTCTCGGTTATAGCACCATGTAAAAAATACGCGAAGGCGATCAAGGTATTTTTCAACTGTACGAGGAGCAAGTTGGGCAGCGTTGATTTCCTTCGCCTTTTGAATAATTTCGGAAACCGATAGATTTTTGAACGCGCTTTTTTTTCTAGCATTGGCGGGCCAGCACATCAATGCATTCATAACTCTGTCAGCATCCTCATGACCAACATCGTTCACAAATTTGTTGCCACATAAGCCTACAAGTAAATAGCGCAGGGCAAACTCAGCATCATTCAGATTTTTTTGTGACAGTTCGCCACGTTTTCGTTCTGCGAGGTATTGATTAATCCTATCCACAAGCAATCCACCCTTGTCATGTTTTGACGAGGACGGAGCAAGCATCCCGGCTAATGAGCCAATATTTACTACAGCAGAATTGAAGCGCTGCTGATCCTCATCATCTTGGATGTTGATATTTTCAAGGAGTGCACCGTTGGGGAGAGTGACCTTTCCTGCTTCCCACCTGGCTATAGACCCAGGTCGTAGCTGGGCTAATAGTGATTGCAAATCCATAACATGTCCCTCTCTAACCAGATCAAAAATATGTTGAATCCGGATCGCGAGAAGAGCAGCTAGCAAGCGACCGTGATTGCCATTCGATGTGTGTAATGCGCGCACAACATATCTACGATTAAACACCACCTGCAGGTCGTGCGGGATCAGAAAGCGGCAGTAAAAGCCGGATTTTTTAAAATAGATGAAAGATTTTGACAAACGGTACCCCAAACGATTCCTAACAAATCGTTTTGAGCATCGTAAAGAGGCGGAAAAGTCTCTAAAAATCAGTGACTTAATGTATTGATGGTGGAGGCGGCGGGAATCGAACCCGCGTCCAAAAGTCCTCTACAGACAGTTCTACATACTTAGCACTGCCATTTAATTTAATCCGAACGACGCGGACGTGCACGCTGCGTTAAGACGAGTCACCTATTATTTAACAACCAGCCAAGTGACCCGGCCAGTTGCGATTCCCTGTGAATGACTCCACCGCTGTTGCCAGCACGCCCCAGGGAAGAGACGCTGTGGAGCTAGCAGGTATTAAGCTGCTAGTGCGTACGAGTTATCGTTTGCAGTTATTACTTTTCCGGTTGTATTTACGAGGTGACCAGCCCTCGGTATGCCCTGCGCTGCTTTGTAACCTCTGTCGAAACCAGGTCGCCCCCAAAGCAGAACTTCCATTGTAGCGCAATACATGAGGGCAGTCCGCGGTGATTCAAGTCTTTACTTTGGCTTGCTCGATAAGTTGGAGTAAATGCAATGGGGAATCGATTATTGCATCAGCCTCCCAGGTAGTCGGTTCTGTCTGCCCGCAATATCCCCAGGCGGCGGCAATGGTCGGCATGCCGGCGGCACGACCTGCTTGAATATCGCGCAGATCGTCGCCGACATACCAGCAATCTTGTGGTTGCATAACAAGGCGTCGCGCTGCTTCAAGCAGCGGTTCAGGATGCGGTTTGGAATACGGCGTGGTGTCGCCGGAGACCACGCAGTTGGCATGTTGCAAGCCGATTTGAGGTGCCAACAGATCGGTAAATCTTCCTGCCTTGTTGGTGACGATGCCCCACAGAAAACCATTGGTGCGTAAGGTTTCGAGCAAGGGAGCGATGCCGTCGAACAAGCGGCTTTTTACTGCGATAGCGGCTGTATAATTATTGAGAAATTCAACACGCAGTTCTTCGTAACCATCCTGAGTAGGTTGCAATCCAAATGCAGCGCCGATCAAACCGCGTGCACCTGCCGATGCGACAGGACGGAGCAGTTCGTAATCTGCTGGTGCCAATCCTCGCGCACTGCGGCACAGGTTGACTGCAGCAGCCAGATCAGGTGCAGTATCGGCAAGCGTGCCGTCAAGGTCAAATAGTATGGCGCGCGGTAAAGTAAGTGGCATGTGGAATTGGAAGTGTGGATCTGAACACTGCGTGAATAATGCAAACTGCACCGTTTGTTTTAGATAGAACGTGTACAAGCAACCAGATAATTGACGCTCGTGTCCTGGTTCAACGAATACATTTTCGTAAGTGGGTTATAGCTCATGCCTTTCAGGCTGTCGACGCTCATGCCTGCATTGCGAATGAATTGCGCGAGTTCGGCCGGCGTGATGAATTTTTCGTAATCATGCGTGCCTCTGGGAAGCATGCGCAATAAATATTCTGCGCCGATCACTGCAAACAAATAGGCTTTCGGATTGCGGTTCAGTGTCGAGAAAAATACATGGCCGCCCGGTTTGACGAGCGTCGCGCAGGCACGCACGATGGCTGCCGGATCGGGTACGTGTTCCAGCATTTCCATGCAGGTGACGATGTCATAGCGTGCTGGTTCGCGCGCAGCCAGGTCTTCTGCTGCGATCAATTCATAACGTACTTGCACACCGGATTCCAGGCTGTGCAGGTCAGCGACTTTGAGCGCTTTTTCGGAGAGGTCGATGCCGGTGACTTTGCCACCTTTTCTTGCCATCGATTCAGCCAGAATGCCGCCGCCGCAACCAACATCGACGATGGTTTTGCCCGCCAGCGGTGCGCGTGCGTTGATCCACTCAAGGCGTAGCGGATTGATTTCATGCAGCGGACGAAATTCCGAGGTGGGATCCCACCAACGGTGTGCGAGGTCGCTAAATTTCTGTAGTTCTAAAGGATCGGCGTTCATATTTCGCATGATAGCGGGAAAGTGGGACTTCGGCTATTTCCAGGTCACATTTCATTGCGCCAATAAAAAACCCCGCCGCAGCGGGGTTCGGAGAAACTGCAAAATCATTTGCTGCGATTGCCGATAATCTCGATCTCAACGCGACGGTTTTGCGCACGACCGGCAGCCGTTTTATTGCTGGCGACAGGTTGTGTTTCACCTTTGCCTGCAATCTTGATCTTGTTTGCGTCGACGCCTTTGGATACCAGATAGGTCTTCACGGCTTCAGCGCGTTTGATTGACAGTTTCTCGTTGAGGACAGCAGATCCTGCCGAATCGGTATGGCCTGTCGCGACGATGGCATCTACCTGCATGTTTTTCAGTTTCGATGTGAGTGCATCAAGTTTGGCTTTGCCCGCAGGCTTCAAATCCGATTTGCCGGAATCAAATAGCGCATCACCGGCAAGATTGACCTTTTCTGAAACGGGCACAGGTTTTTCAATCGGTGCAGGCGCAGGAGTAACCACGGGGGTGGATGACAATACAGTACCAACTGCCGGTGTGGGCTCCGGTTTTGCGACAAAAGGTGGCGCGATCGATTTTTCAACCGGTGGAACCAGTATGCCATCACAGCCGACTACTGCATCCGCATCCGTCCAGAAACCGGTACGCCAGCACAGACTATAAGTGCTGCGCACAATGATGCCGCGAGCATCTTCCGCATAGGCGCTGTAAGGGCGATTACCGTGAATATCGGTAAATGTTTGTGCAGAAGCGGTGGCTGCAAATCCGCCGATCAAGAGGCCGCAGGTCAATTTATTGAGCATGATGTCGTCGTAAATACTATTCGGAAGAGGCTGATGCGATGAAAAAGAAATGTTAAAAAATCGCGAAGCTGTATTTAAACATAAATTGTGATGAAGCCTGATCCATTTTTTCATTGTCGTGTTAAGACTTTTGTAACAGTCTGAAAACGGGACCGGCTAGTGCCGACATGTTAAAATCCTTTAGTTCGATGCTGTGAGTTCTATAACCATGCATCTGGCATGTATTTTTAGCATTTTCAGTCAACCCTAGCCTAAGACCAAACGACTCGCCAATGGATCAATTCGCTAAAGAAACAATCCCGATTTCACTCGAAGAAGAGATGCGCAAGAGCTACCTCGATTACGCGATGAGCGTGATCGTTGGGCGTGCCCTGCCCGATGTCCGGGATGGATTAAAGCCTGTGCATCGCCGCGTCTTGTTCGCGATGCATGAAATGAACAATGCGTGGAATCGCCCCTACGTGAAGTGTGCCCGTGTAGTCGGTGAAACGATGGGTAAGTATCACCCGCACGGCGACCAGTCGATTTATGACACGCTGGTGCGGATGGCGCAGCCGTTCTCGTTGCGTTACATGCTGGTCGATGGCCAGGGTAACTTCGGCTCGGTCGACGGCGACAATGCAGCGGCGATGCGTTACACAGAGTGCCGTCTGGACAAGATTGCCAGCGAAATCCTGGCTGATCTGGACAAGGAAACGGTTGATTTTGTCCCCAACTACGATGGCAAGGAAAAAGAGCCATCGGTATTGCCGACCAAAATCCCGAATCTGCTGATCAATGGCTCATCCGGTATTGCAGTCGGTATGGCGACCAATATTCCGCCACACAATCTGACTGAAGTCATCGACGGCGCATTGCATGTCTTGCGCAATAACGCTTGCACAGTGGATGAACTGATCGAGATCATTCCTGCACCGGACTTCCCGACTGCCGGCATTATTTACGGCGTGTCAGGTGTGCGCGACGGCTATCGCACCGGCCGTGGCCGTGTCGTGATGCGCGCGAAGACGCACTTCGAAGAATTCGGCAAGGAAAACCGTGCGGCGATCATCGTCGATGAATTGCCATACCAGGTTAACAAGAAGTCGTTGCTTGAACGCATTGCAGAACTGGTGCGCGACAAGAAGCTGGAAGGCATTTCCGACATCCGCGACGAATCCGACAAGTCCGGCATGCGTGTCGTGATCGAGTTGAAGCGCGGCGAAGTGCCGGAAGTGGTGCTCAATAACCTGTACAAGCAAACCCAGTTGCAGGACACATTCGGCATGAACATGGTGGCATTGGTGGATGGTCAGCCGAAGCTGCTGAACCTGAAGCAAATGCTGGAATGCTTCCTGTCGCATCGTCGTGAAGTCGTCACACGCCGCACCGTGTTCGAATTGCGCAAGGCGCGCGAGCGCGGCCACGTGCTGGAAGGTTTGGCAGTTGCATTAGCCAACATCGACGATTTCATCGCGATCATCAAGGCAGCACCGACGCCGCCGATTGCAAAAACCGAATTGATGGCGCGTCCATGGGATTCGTCGCTGGTGCGTGAAATGCTGTCACGCACGGGCGATGGCAGTATTGCCGGTATTGCTGCGTACCGTCCTGAGAATTTGCCTAAACACTACGGCATGCAGACGGATGGCTTGTACAAGTTGTCGGACGATCAGGCGCAGGAAATTTTGCAGATGCGTCTGCAACGCTTGACCGGTCTGGAGCAAGACAAGATCGTCAACGAGTACAAGGAAGTGATGGCACAGATCGCCGACCTGCTGGATATCTTGTCCAAGCCGGAACGCGTCACCACCATCATCAGCGATGAACTGACGCTGATCAAGAACGAATACGGTGAAGGCAAAAAAGATGTGCGCCGCTCGCAGATCGAATTGAATGCAACCGATCTCGGCACCGAAGACTTGATCACGCCGCAAGACATGGTGGTCACCTTGTCGCATACCGGTTACATGAAGTCGCAACCGGTATCCGAATACCGAGCACAAAAACGCGGCGGTCGCGGCAAGCAAGCGATGGCAACCAAAGAAGACGACTGGATCGATCAGCTGTTTATCGCCAATACGCACGATTACATTCTGTGCTTCAGCAATCGTGGTCGCTTGTACTGGCTGAAAGTGTGGGAAGTGCCGCAAGGTTCACGTGCTTCACGCGGCAAACCGATCGTCAATATGTTCCCGTTGCAGGATGGTGAGAAGATCACGGTGGTGTTGCCGATCTCCGGCGACAATCGCACTTTCCCTGAAGATCATTACATCTTCATGGCGACCAGTTTGGGTACGGTGAAGAAGACATCGCTGTCCGACTTCAGCAATCCACGCAAGGCTGGCATCATCGCGGTCGACCTGGATGCGGGCGATTTCCTGATCGGTGCAGCGCTGACCGACGGCAAGCACGATGTGATGCTGTTCTCCGATTCCGGCAAGGCAGTGCGCTTTGACGAAAATGATGTGCGCCCGATGGGTCGTACTGCACGTGGTGTGCGCGGCATGAACCTCGATGACGGTCAGCAAGTCATTGCATTGCTGGTGGCTGAAAACGAACAGCAATCGGTGTTGACTGCAACGGAAAACGGTTTCGGAAAACGTACGCCGATCACCGAGTACACACGTCATGGTCGCGGCACCAAAGGCATGATCGCGATCCAGACCAGTGAGCGTAACGGCAAGGTTGTTGCCGCGACCTTGGTTGAAGCTTCTGATGAAATCATGTTGATCACAACGGGTGGTGTGTTGATTCGCACTCGCGTGGCTGAAATCCGTGAGATGGGTCGCGCAACGCAAGGCGTGACGCTGATTGCAGTCGAAGGCGGCACCAAGCTCAGCGGTCTGCAGCGCATCGTTGAATCCGATGTGGAAGAAGAGATTGCAGAAGGTAGTGCGGAGCAAGGGGAGTCGGCAGAATAATGGCGCGCGTCCATAATTTCTCCGCAGGTCCGGCGGTATTGCCGCTAGAAGTGTTGCAGCAAGCCGCTGTCGAAATGCTCGATTGGCATGGCAGCGGCATGTCCGTGATGGAGATGAGTCATCGCGGCAAGGAATTTATCTCGATTTACGAAGCGGCTGAGCGCGATTTCCGTGAATTGCTGGCAGTGCCCGCCAATTACAAAATCCTGTTCATGCAAGGCGGTGGTCTCGGGCAGAATGCGATCGTGCCGATGAATCTGCTGGGTGGCAAAAAGCAACCGGCGACAGTCGATTTTGTCCATACCGGTTCCTGGTCAGGCAAATCATTGAAGGAAGCAAAACGTTACTGCAATGTGAACGTGGCGGCATCTTCAGAAAGCACCAAGTTCAACGCTGTTCCCCCACGCGATACATGGAAGTTGTCGAAAGACGCAGCCTATGTGCACGTCTGCACCAATGAAACGATTGATGGCGTGGAGTTCAACTTTGTCCCGGACATTGCAGCCGATACCAACAATGCACCGTTGGTGGCCGACATGTCGTCTCATATCCTGGCGCGTACCGTCGATGTATCGAAGTACGGCGTGATCTATGCCGGGGCGCAAAAAAATATTGGACCGGCTGGCGTGACGCTGGTGATCGTGCGCGATGATTTGATCGGAAAGTCTTTGCCGATTTGCCCATCGGCTTTTGACTGGAAGCTGGTCGCCGAAAACGATTCGATGTACAACACGCCTCCGACCTATGGCATTTACATTGCAGGTTTGGTGTTTCAATGGCTGAAGCGTCAAGGTGGTGTCGCAGCAATGGAAAAGAAGAATATCGAAAAAGCCAATTTGCTGTACAACTATCTTGATTCCAGTGGCTTCTATATCAATCGCGTAGAAAAAAACAGCCGTTCGCGCATGAATGTCCCTTTCTTCTTGAAAGATGAATCATTGAATGATGTCTTCCTGGCAGGCGCTAAAGAAAACGGGCTTCTGCAGCTCAAAGGTCACAAATCGGTGGGCGGCATGCGCGCATCGATTTACAATGCAATGTCGCTGGAAGGCGTGCAGGCTTTGGTCGAATACCTGAAAGCGTTCGAAAAGAAGCACGGATAGTTCCCTCCCTTTCAAGGGGAGGGCTAGGGTGGGGATGGGTTACTTATGCGTGACCCATCCCCATCCCAACCTTCCCCTTGAAGGGGAGGGAGTGAAATGACTTCGTATTACTAAAATGGACAAAAAACTCAAACCACTGCGCGAACAGATCGATGCAATCGATGCGCAAATCCTCGATTTGCTCAGTGCGCGTGCGCGCATTGCGCAGCAAGTTGGTCATGTGAAGGCTGAGACCAATGCGCCGGTGTTCCGCCCAGAGCGCGAAGCGCAAGTACTGCGCGCCGTGGCAGCTCGCAATCCAGGCCCGCTGATGGCATTCGATGTGCAAACCATTTTCCGTGAAATCATGTCCGCATGCCGCGCACTGGAAAAGCGTGTCAGCGTCGCCTATCTTGGTCCTATCGGCACTTTCACCGAGCAGGCTGTTTACCAGCAATTCGGACATGCCGTCGAAGGCGTGTCTTGTACATCGATTGATGAAGTATTCCGTTCGACCGAAGCAGGCACAGCAGATTTCGGTGTGGTGCCGATCGAGAATTCGTCGGAAGGCACAATTTCACGTACGCTTGATTTGTTACTGCAGACACCGTTGACCATCAGCGGCGAAATATCACTGCCTGTCCATCACAGTTTGATGACCAAGAGCGGCACGATGGATGGCATCAAACGCATCTGTGCGCATTCGCAGGCATTGGCGCAATGTCAGGTCTGGCTCAATCAACACTATCCGAATATTGAACGGCAAGCATTAGCATCCAATGCGGAAGCTGCTCGATTGGCCAGCGAAGATCCGACGGTCGCTGCGATCGCCGGCGAAATGGCTGCGCAGACCTACAATCTGCTGATTGTCAGCGCACATATCCAGGACGATCCGCATAACCGTACCCGCTTTGCCATAATAGGCCGCTTGCAGACTGCATCGAGCGGAAAAGATCAGACTTCATTGGTGTTGTCTGTGCCTAACAAGGCAGGCGCTGTTTATAATTTATTGGCGCCGCTTGCCAAGCATGGTGTGTCGATGACACGTTTTGAATCACGGCCTGCACGCATGGGTACCTGGGAATACTACTTTTACGTCGATGTCGAAGGACACGCGCAAGATGAAAAAGTCGCCAAGGCATTGATCGAGCTGCAGCAGAACGCAGCCTACTTCAAGGTGCTAGGTTCATACCCCGTCAGTTTGTAATCCGGACTTACGCATAGTGCCCCAGCCGCGTTGCCGCTCCTTGCCGTACTGACCGTACTGTCTGCGTCGCGGCGCCTTGCTGGAACACTATGCGTAAGTCCTTCTAATAAATGCAAGAATTTAGTGTCGGAATTTATTATGTCTATTCAATTTGGTCCTGATTACGTTCGCGCCATCGCGCCTTATCAAGGCGGCAAACCGATTGCAGAAGTCGCGCGTGAATTTGGATTGGACGAAGCAAAAATCGTCAAACTCGCTTCCAATGAAAATCCATTGGGCATGCCGGAATCTGCCAGGCAAGCGATGCTGAAAGCGATGGCTGATATCGGCCGTTATCCTGATTCCAATGGTTTCGATTTAAAAGCCACGATCACGGCAAAATACAATGTGCCGCAGGACTGGATCACGCTCGGCAATGGCAGCAACGACATTCTGGAATTGGCTGCGCACGCATTTGTGCAGCAAGGCCAGGCTGCGATGTATTCGCAATATTCGTTTGCAGTGTATCCGTTAGCCACGCAAGCAGTCGGCGCGCGTGCAATCGTCGTGCCTGCAAAAAATTTCGGACATGATCTTGTTGCGATGGTGAAAGCGATTACGCCGGATACCAAATTGATTTTTGTCGCCAATCCGAATAACCCGACCGGCACCTTTATTCCGGCTGCGGATATCGAAGCATTTTTGAAAGCGGTGCCGCCGCAAGTCGTGGTCGTGCTGGATGAGGCGTATAACGAATTTCTGGCGCCGGAACTGCAATACGATTCGATCGCATGGGTCAGGCAATATCCGAACTTGCTGGTGTCGCGTACCTTATCGAAAGCGTACGGCTTGGCCGGCTTGCGTATCGGCTTTGCGATTGCACAACCATCGATTACCGATCTGCTTAATCGCATTCGTCAGCCGTTCAACGTCAATTCACTGGCGCAAGCGGCAGCGGTCGCGGCATTGAACGATAAAGAATTTTTGAAGAAAAGCGCGCAAGTCAATGCCGACGGTTATCGTCAATTGACGCAAGCGTTTGATGCAATGAAGCTTGAATATGTGCCGTCGTCCGGCAATTTCGTTCTGGTAAAAGTTGGCAACGACGATGGTGCTGGTGCGCGCGTGAATCTGGCGTTGCTGCAGCAAGGCATCATTGTGCGGCCGGTTGGCAACTATGGATTGCCGCAATGGTTGCGCATTTCGATTGGCTTGCCGCAGGAAAATGCCGCATTCCTTGATGCATTGAAGAAAATATTGGCCTGACACTGAAATAAATTTCGCTCACATTATTAAAGAACTTTTCGTGTTCAAAAAAATCACAATTTTCGGGGTTGGTTTAATTGGCGGCTCTTTCGCTCTGGCGCTCAAGAAAGCCGGCGTGGTGCAATCCGTGGTCGGTGTTGGCCGCACCATTACTTCGCTGCAGCGTGCAAAAGAACTTGGCATCATTGACGTCGTCAGTACTTCTGTCGCAGAAGCATTGCGCGATACGGATTTGGTATTGATTGCCGCGCCGGTAGCACAGACTGAATCGATCTTGAAAGCGATTGAACCGCATTTGCAGCCAGGAACTGTTGTCACCGATGCAGGCAGCACCAAGACCGATGTGGTTGCAGCAGCGCGTAAAGCACTTGGAAAGAAAATCGCACAATTTGTGCCGGGACATCCGATTGCCGGACGTGAATTGAATGGCCCTGATGCGGCGATCGATGACTTGTATGTGGGTAAGAAAGTAGTGCTGGCGCCATTGCCGGAAAATATTTCCGCGGACGTTGAACGGGTTGCCAATGCGTGGCAACAATGCGGTGCAGTCATTCATCGGCTGACGGCAGAAAATCACGACCGTATTTTTGCAGCGGTCAGTCATTTGCCGCATTTGCTTGCGTATGCATTGGTCGACGATATTGCGAAAAAGCCGCATGCCGATTTGTTGTTTCAATATGCTGCCAGCGGCTTTCGCGACTTCACGCGTATCGCCGGCTCATCGCCGGAGATGTGGCGCGATATTACGTTGGCGAATCAGAGCGCATTGTTAAGCGAGCTTGATGCATATATGACGCAGTTGACCCAATTACGCAGCTTGCTTGCCGCAGGCGATGGCAAGGCGATTGAAGCTGTGTATGCGAATGCACAGCAAGCGCGGCATGATTGGATACGATCGATTGAAAACGCCGAAACACAAAACAAGCAGGGTGGGGATTAAGACTTTAATGAAACACTATCCCCATTATCTTGATCTGCAACCGGCCATGCATGCGCGCGGCGTTGTGCGTTTGCCCGGTTCCAAGAGCATTTCAAACCGTACACTGCTTCTTGCCACACTGGCCGATGGCATAACACAAATACTGGATTTGCTCGCGTCTGACGATACGCATGTGATGCTGATGGCATTGCAAAAACTGGGTGTTAAATGGGAGCAAGTCGATGAAACGCAAAATTATGTTGTGCATGGAGTAAATGGTGTGTTCCCTGTACATCATGCCGACCTGTTCATGGGAAATGCCGGTACTGCCATTCGCCCGCTGACCGCAGCGCTGGCTGTGATTGGTGGCGATTACACATTGCATGGCGTCGCGCGCATGCATGAACGTCCGATCGGCGATCTGGTTGATGCACTGAATAGCGTCGGTACGCAAATTGAATACACTGGCGAGCCTGGTTATCCACCGCTGCATATACGCAGAGGGCATATCCATGCGCAGCGTTTGCAAGTGCGTGGCAACGTTTCCAGTCAGTTTCTGACGGCATTGTTGATGGCTGCACCGTTGATGGCGCGCGATCATGCGGTCACGATTGATGTGATCGGTGATTTGATCTCGAAGCCGTATATTGAAATCACGCTGAATCTGATGCGTCGCTTTGGTGTTGTAGTGGATCGCGCCGGCTGGCAATCATTTACGGTGCAAGCCGGACAGCATTACCAGAGCCCGAACGTGATCCATGTCGAGGGCGATGCGTCATCTGCATCTTATTTTCTCGCGGCTGGCGCGATTGCCGGAGGTCCGGTACGAGTTGAAGGCGTCGGCAACAACAGCATTCAAGGCGATGTGCGTTTTGTCGAAGCGTTGCAGAAAATGGGCGCAACAATCACGATGGGTGAGAACTGGATTGAAGCAGAATCAAATGGCGTATTAAAAGCAATTGATGCCGATTTCAATCACATTCCCGATGCGGCCATGACGATTGCCGTCGCAGCGTTGTACGCGGACGGTCCCAGTACGTTGCGCAACATCGCCAGCTGGCGTGTGAAGGAAACCGATCGGATTGCGGCGATGGCGACTGAACTGCGCAAGCTGGGTGCCGGCGTGGAAGAGGGCGCCGATTATTTGCGCATTACACCGCCTGCTGAGATCCAGGCAGCCACTATCGATACTTATGATGATCACCGCATGGCAATGTGTTTTTCATTGGCATCATTGAATGGTGCAGCACGCCGTGGCAATAAAATACGCATCAATGATCCGAAATGTGTGGCAAAAACATTCCCGGATTATTTCGAGGCTTTCTCGAAGATTGCACAAAATGATCTTTTCTGAATCTACTGATCTTGGCAGCAATAAGTAGATTCTTCTCATGCCCAAACTGGAACGGCAGCTTCGTGTAGCATGGAGCTACAGTTCTACGCTAACTTCACAATGACAACTTCACATATTCCTGTAATTACCATTGATGGGCCGACAGCTTCCGGCAAAGGGACGGTGGCGCATCGGGTCGCACTACGTCTGGGATTTCACTATCTGGATTCCGGATCGTTGTACCGTTTGGCAGCATTGTCTGCACTTCGGAAGGGAATGGATTTAAACGATGAACACGCAATGGCCAAGCTGGCAGGTGGGCTTCACTGTTCATTTGAAGGCGATGAAATCTTGCTTTCTCATGAGAATGTCACCAATGCAATTCGTGCGGAAGAAGTCGGTAATGCAGCATCAAAAATTGCCGTTTTGACACCCGTTCGGCAAGCTTTATACGGCTTGCAACTCGGTTTCCGCAAAGCGCCAGGCTTGGTGGCCGACGGGCGGGATATGGGAACAGTGATTTTCCCACATGCATCATTGAAGGTATTCTTGACCGCCAGCCCCGAGGCACGCGCAGAAAGACGCTATAAGCAATTGATTGGCAAGGGTTTTTCTGCTAACATGGACGACCTTCTGAAAGATTTGTGGGAGCGCGATGCTCGGGATTCAAACCGTTCCATTTCGCCTCTCAAGCCTGCTGAAGATGCACACATTCTGGATACTTCTTCCATGACTGCCGATGAGGCGGTTGAACAAGTGATCAGTTGGTATGCTGATTTGAAAAAACATCACGCAGTTTAATTATTTTCGTCGTTTTGTTTTTGCTGTAACTAGTGCCCGATCCGGCGCAATGCCTGTTCGGGATTTGTTTAACCTAACCCAAATTTTGTCGCATGGTGCGACAGAGTTGGATAACCTGGTAATTTTAATGTCTACTGTTTCTACATCCCCTGCATCTGGTATGGAAAGTTTTGCCGCCCTCTTTGAGGAATCGCTGTCACGTCAAGATATGCGCATGGGCGAAGTCATTTCGGCCGAAGTCGTTCGTCTCGACCACAATTTCGTGATCGTTAACGCCGGCCTCAAGTCTGAAGCATTCATACCAATCGAAGAATTTAAAAACGACAACGGCGAACTCGAAGTCAAAGTTGGCGATTTCATTACTGTTGCAATCGAATCGCTCGAAAACGGTTTCGGCGACACCATCCTGTCACGTGACAAGGCCAAGCGTCTCGCTTCCTGGCTCTCGCTCGAAAAAGCGATGGAGTCCGGCGAGATCGTTGTCGGTACCGTCAATGGCAAAGTCAAAGGCGGCTTGACCGTTTTGACCAACGGCATTCGTGCTTTCTTGCCGGGTTCACTGGTTGATACCCGTCCTGTAAAAGATACGACACCGTTTGAAGGCAAAACGATGGAGTTCAAGGTCATCAAGCTCGACCGCAAGCGTAACAACGTCGTGTTGTCACGCCGCGCCGTCATCGAAGCATCGATGGGCGAAGAGCGTCAGAAGCTGATGGACACATTGAAAGAAGGCACAGTGGTTACCGGCGTCGTCAAGAACATCACCGACTACGGTGCGTTCGTTGACCTCGGTGGTATCGATGGCCTGTTGCATATCACCGACCTCGCATGGCGTCGCGTGCGTCATCCTTCCGAAGTGCTCACAGTCGGTCAAGAGATCACTGCAAAAGTCCTCAAGTACGATCAGGAAAAGAATCGCGTTTCACTGGGCGTCAAGCAATTGGGCGACGATCCATGGACCGGTTTGGCACGTCGTTATCCAGCAAGCACACGCTTGTTCGGTAAAGTCACCAACCTGACCGACTACGGTGCATTCGTTGAAGTCGAACAAGGTATCGAAGGTTTGGTCCACGTTTCCGAAATGGATTGGACCAACAAGAACGTGGCGCCAAACAAAGTCGTTCAATTGGGCGATGAAGTTGAAGTCATGGTCCTGGAAATCGACGAAGAGCGTCGTCGTATCAGCCTCGGCATGAAGCAGTGCAAAGCCAATCCATGGGATGACTTTGCTGTAACCCACAAGAAGGGTGACAAGGTCAAAGGCGCGATCAAATCGATCACCGACTTCGGCGTATTCATCGGCCTGGCCGGCAATATCGATGGTCTGGTTCACTTGTCCGATTTGTCCTGGACCGAAACTGGCGAAGAAGCCGTTCGCCGCTTCAAGAAAGGTGATGAGCTGGAAGCAGTCGTGTTGGCAATCGATGTCGAACGTGAGCGCGTTTCCCTCGGCGTCAAGCAACTCGAAGGCGATCCATTCAACAACTTCGCAGCGATGAACGACAAGGGCGCATTGGTAACCGGCACCGTTAAATCGGTCGAGCCAAAAGGCGCAGTGATCCAATTGTCCGAAGAAGTCGAAGGCTACTTGCGTGCATCCGAAATCTCCCGCGATCGCGTGGAAGATGCCGGCACACACTTGAAAGTCGGCGATACAGTCGAAGCAATGGTGTTGAACATTGACCGTAAGGCACGTTCGATCCAGTTGTCGATTAAGGCGAAAGACAGTGCCGATACACAAGAAGCAATGCAAAAAATGTCTTCGGACACCAATGCAGCTTCTGGCACGACCAGCCTGGGCGCGCTGTTAAAAGCGAAACTCGACAACAAAAACTAAGCACCATTAGCCTATGACAAAGTCTGAGCTGATTGCTCGCTTGGCTGAGCGTTATCCGCAACTGGTAGCAAAGGATGCGGATTACGCGGTCAAAACCATACTCGATGCGATGGCCGATGCCTTGGCAACCGGTCAGCGTATCGAGATCCGTGGATTTGGCAGCTTTGCGCTGAATAGTCGTCCACCGCGTATCGGACGCAATCCGAAGTCCGGCGACAAAGTGATGGTGCCTGAAAAACGGGTGCCGCATTTCAAGCCTGGCAAGGAATTGCGTGAACGTGTGGATGCCATGGTCGGGCAACCGATCAAGGAAGATTGATTTGTTTGTATTAAAATGAAAGCGGCATCTTCGGATGCCGTTTTTTTTAGTTTTGACTCTGTAGCTAAGCAGGTTTGATCGCGAGGTAAATTAGCCTTTACTGAAACTTCGTTTCACGTACAATTTCGTTAATATTAAAAGTTAGTCGCATCTTTTAAAGTATCGTAGACTTTGAACAGTCTATTCGCCAACGAGGAACCAGTTTGATGAAGCTCATATTCAAAATCGTTGCTTTCATTCTCTTCGCTATTTTTTTCGGATTCGCCTTGAAGAACACGCAAGAAGTCGCGCTTCGATTTTTCTGGGATTATGAAATCCGTGGACCGTTGGTGTTGTTGGTACTTGGCTTTTTTGCGGCAGGTGCGGTTGCCGGTGTACTGGCAATGACGCCGATGTTGTTTCGTTATCACCGCGATTTATCGAAACATAAAAAGACCGTGCAAACGATGCAAAACCAGAGCGCAGAACAACAACTTGCGCGTATCCAGCCACCGCTGCCCGATACGCTTGTGAATAAATAGCGATCATAGTCTCATCAATCAAAAAAGAATAAGCACATATGGAATTCGAAATCTGGTGGCTGCTTGGCATTCCTGTCTTTTTTGGATTGGGCTGGGTCGCTGCACGCATCGATATCAAACAGTTGCTTTCCGAATCGCGGAGTCTGCCGCAAGGCTATTTCAAAGGATTGAATTTCCTGCTCAATGAGCAGCCGGATAAAGCGATCGATGCGTTCATCGAAATCGTCAAGCTGGATCCGGAAACGGTTGAACTGCATTTCGCGCTGGGAAATTTATTTCGCCGCCGTGGCGAGATAGAACGTGCGATTCGGGTTCACCAAAACCTGTTGGCACGTCCCGATCTTCCGCAAGAGTCACAAGTGCATTCGCGCTTTGAATTGGGACAGGATTATTTAAAGGCAGGGTTGCTCGACCGAGCCGAAGAAACGTTCAATCAATTAGTCGATACAACCTATAGCGTACAAGCGCGTCGCGCGTTGCTGGAAATTTATCAGCGTGAAAAGGAATGGCAGCGTGCAATCGAAGCAGCGCAAGCACTGCAAGAATCCGGAGCCGGCAGCCGACAGAAAGAAATCGCGCAGTTTTATTGCGAACTTGCGCAAGATGAGCTGGTGCATACGCACACTGAAGCCGCCTTGCCGCTTTTGGAAAAGGCCTTGGCATCGGATCGCAAGAATGTACGCGCTACCATGTTGCTGGGCGATGTTTATATCGCAAAGGATGATGTTGAGGCTGCCTTGATGGCTTGGCGGCGTGTAGAGCAGCAGAGCGTCCCGCATGTGGCATTGGTTGCGCAACGCTTGATGGATGGCTATCGTACGTTGGGACGGACGCAGGAAGGCCTTAATTTGCTCAAATCCTATTTGGCAGAGGCGTCTTCAATTGACTTGCTTGAAGTTGTTTTCAAGGCAGTGATTGAATTGGATGGCGTTGATGCAGCCAATCAATTGGTCAGTGATGAATTGCGGCGCACACCGACTTTGTTAGGGTTGGATAAACTGCTTGAAGCGCGTCTGATGGAGGCGGCGCCTGAAGTGCGTCCTGAGTTATCGGTTGTTAAAAACCTTGTACACAATTACACGCAGAAACTGGCGCGCTATCAATGCAACCATTGTGGATTCAAGGCAAAACAATTCTATTGGCAATGCCCAGGCTGCAATCAATGGGAAACTTATCCTCCACGCCGCACTGAAGAACTGAATGTGATGAATTAAGCGATCGCTTATGAGATCTCATCGATATTGGACTTCTTGATGTCAACCGTATAATTCGGCGCTCGTTATATATTTACTAAAAAAGAGATGTTCCGTTTCATTCGGTTGTCATTAATGTTCCACTATATGGAGAAAAAGATGCTCAAGAAATTATTATTCGTTATCGCAACTTTCATTGCCACAATGGGTTTTGCATTTGCACAAGTTGATGTCAATAAAGCCGATCAAGCAGCATTGGATAGCGTTAAAGGAATCGGTCCCAAGATTTCCAAAACGATTATCGATGAACGTAAAAAGGGCGGCGATTTCAAAGATTGGGCTGACTTTGAAAAACGCGTAAAAGGTGTCGGTGAGAAAAACTCCATCAAACTGTCACAAGCTGGATTGGTTGTGAATGGCCAATCCAAGCCGAATGCACCAGCAGCAGCGTCTGCTAAAGCCTCGGCCGTATCAGGGAAGACGCCTGCTGCAGCTGCTGGCAAAGCTTCTGTTGCGTCAACTCCTGCAACTGCACCAACTGCGTCTGCTTCCACACCCAAGGAAGAAAAGAAAGAATCCAAAGCTGACAAAAAGAACAAGAAGAAAGCTGAGAAAGCAGCAGCGAGTGCTTCAGCTCCGGCATCAGACAAAAAATAATAGTAAGGTCTCATAAAAACCCCGCGTGTGAAAACCGCGGGGTTTTTTATTGAGTGCTTGCAGCACAGCTTAAATCGGAATCAAGCACAGTTCTTTATCTGCGCTTAAAATGCTTGTTTTGAAAGTTCAAAAAATCACGCCATGGCCTATCAAACTCTCGAAGACACTATCGGTAATACACCGCTGATTCAGCTCAAACGCTTGCTTGGTGACGACGCGCAGCGCCGCAATAATATTATCCTTGCTAAATTAGAGGGGAACAATCCGGCTGGTTCGGTGAAAGATCGGCCAGCATATTCGATGATCAAGCATGCCGAAGAGCGAGGTGACATCAAGCCTGGCGATACACTGATCGAGGCAACGAGTGGCAATACAGGAATTGCATTGGCAATGGTCGCAGCAATGCGCGGCTATAAAATGGTTTTGCTGATGCCGGAGAACCTGAGCGAGGAACGCCGTCAAAGCATGACGGCGTATGGCGCAAAAATTATTCTTACTCCAAAAACCGGTGGCATGGAATACGCACGCGACCTGGCGCAGCAAATGGAAAAAGAAGGGCAGGGAATTATTCTCGATCAATTCGCCAATCCGGATAATCCCCGCTCGCACTACGATACAACAGGGCCTGAAATATGGCGCGATACGAACGGGCGCGTGACACATTTTGTAAGTGCGATGGGAACGACTGGCACCATCATGGGCGTATCACAATATTTGAAAGAGAAAAACTCACAGATTCAAATTATTGGCGCGCAACCGGAGGAGGGTTCTCAAATTCCGGGCATCAGGAAATGGCCAGAAGCTTATCTTCCCAAGATTTACGATAAATCAAGAGTCGATCAAATCGAATCTGTCAGTCAGGCGAGCGCAGAACAAATGGCGCGCAGATTAGCGACGGAAGAAGGTGTTTTCTGCGGGATTTCGTCAGCTGGTGCATGCGAAATTGCATTACGCATTTCACAAAAGACAGAGAATGCAACAATTGTTTTTATCGTTTGCGACCGTGGCGACCGTTATCTGTCTACCGGAGTTTTTCCGGCTTAGTATATCGGCAGAAAAAAATGCGAGCCCTTTTTTGCGGGCTCACAAATTTTTACTCGCCGCCACCTTCTTTAGGCTTGAACTGTTTATCGCTAATACGGAATTTATCCCGGCGATCACCCATCAGGATGCGCAGATCGGCAATACTCAAATCACTCACTTCATGCATGCGAATGAGCAATGAAGCGCCGACCGGGAGTCTGCGATGGCGAATCTTGCTGATGACTGGTGGTGCAACTTCAAGCGCACGAGATAACGCAGCATCATTTTTCAGATTCAGTTTTTTGATTAATGAATCCAACAAGTTGTTGGGGTCATACGCTATTTGATCTTCAAGTCTGTTGCTGGTCATAGTGGTTCCTGCGTGAATAGGAGTAGTGTCAAAAATTCCTCATTGCAAGATTATTGTACAAGGAAATGTGTCAGAAAGTGCAAGGCAGCATGCATAAATTACACGATTGCAAGATTACAACAACATTAATAAATATGCAATATTTAACATTTAATTTGCAGCTTAATTTACATATATAGAGAAAATATTAGAGCCAAAGGAAAAAACATGGAAGGCATTCCGAGATAAGAGCTGACGGTATTACTGCATATTTGAGCTAAATCGAGAGTGCCTCATTTTTTAGATGTTGTATTTTTTGCACAAAAATCATTGGGTTTGGTCATTGCATCAGTGATATTGAGTGAATCCCAACCCTTATGACCAATACGGCGCAAAGTTTCAATGTTTTTATCAAAGATTTGCGACGCGTCCGGAAATGCCTCTACAGCGCGCTCAATGCTAGCTTCTCGCAACAAATGCAATATCGGATAAGGCGATCGGTTCGTGAAATTATCGATGTCATCAATAGAAGTGCCGGCGAATTGGTATTGCGGATGAAAACTGGCAATTTGAATGATGCCAACCAGGTTCAAGTCATCCAACGCTGCGTCAGCCACATCAAGAAAATCGTTGTAGTCGAGGAAGTCGGTGAGAACGTGCGGATGAATTAATAACGTTGTCTCTACTTCTAATGGATCGGATTCATCTAAAAATTTTAATTCATCAATGAGTTCGCATAATAAAGCTTCCGATGTTTTCGCTTCGCTGATCGCATAGCGGATTTGATCTTTGACATGGACGGCTTTGGCGAATGGGCACAAATTGAGTCCGATAACAGCCTTTTCCAGCCATGCTTTAGTCGCGGAGAGAATTTTTTGGTTGTCTAACGGTTCTTCAGTAAACATAATCCATATCTGTTTAATATTGCTAATGTAATGTGTGTCCCATTTCAAGCGTTTTGCATTGGTGCATGAACGATTGTATTGATTGTAGCAAGATCGTTTCCTGCACTGCAGGTGACCGCCTTGGTAGTAGTGAAACGCGCGCAAGCAAATCAGTTATTCTTTGCCCTCGTCACTTCCTGGTTTTTATAAATAATACGTAAGAAGAACTATATGGCCCTTAAAGCAACCATTTTCAAAGCAGAACTACAAATTGCAGACATGGATCGCAATTATTATCAAAACCATGTATTGACATTAGCAAGGCATCCATCTGAAACCGACGAGCGAATGATGATGCGCTTATTGGCCTTTGTACGTCATGCAAATGAAGCGCTAGTGTTTGGCAAGGGCTTGAGCACGGAAGATGAACCGGATCTATGGCAAAAGGATCTGACAGGCGCGATCGATTTATGGATTGAAGTAGGACAGCCTGATGAAAAACGTATCTTGAAAGCCTGTGGCCGCGCCGCGCAAGTCGCGATCTATACCTACAGCAGCAATAGCAATATCTGGTGGAATCAAATCAGTAACAGGATAGAGCGAGCAAAGAATCTGAGCGTATTCAATGTGCCTGCGGCGACCAGTCAGGCATTGGCGAAACTGGCGCAACGGTCTATGCAATTTCAATGCACGATCCAGGATGGACAGATCTGGATAACGGCCAATGATGAAACGGTGCAAATTGATTTTAATCAGTTGAAAGCGCCGCAATCCAGCCTAAATTGATTTTAAAAACGTCATCAATTTGATGCACGCATCTGATTCAGTACGCTCGTTGGATTTTGCCGCTCGCGAGCGTCGCGTGCAATACGCACAGCACGCCCTAATTCAACCACCGACATTGCATAAAAAAAGCTCCGGTTGTATTGCGTGATCGCGAAGAAGTTCGACGTGCCCAGCCAATATTCAGTCGGCTCCAATCCATTTTGCAAATCGACCAAGCCAAATGACATGTCGATGGGCGGTTCAATGCCGGGCACTACGCCGGAATTTTTCAATTCGTCGAGTTTGTATTTGGCTTCCAGGCCGTGGCCGATATAGGTGTTCCACGTATTGTTGGCGCCATCAGTGTTCGATGAATTGACGGTCACTGGAAAGACGATCGGTTCGCCGCGTTGCCAGCCGTGCTGCGACAAAAAATTGGCAATGCTGCCGATTGCATCGACTGGTGAATTGCGCAGGTCAATTTTTCCATCGCCATCGAAATCCACTGCATATTGCCGAATACTGCTCGGCATGAATTGCGGCCAGCCGATCGCGCCTGCGTAGGAACCGAGCAGCGAAAAAGGATCAATGCCTGAGTCACGCGCAAACAATAATGTGTTTTCCAATTCGCTGCGGAAGAACTGCATGCGCGCCGCACGCGTTGGTGTGTCGGGATAATCGAAAGCCAACGTGGTGAGCGCATCCAGCACGCGGAAATTTCCGGCCTGGCGGCCATATAGTGTTTCCACTCCCAGAATGCCGACTATGATTTCAGCAGGGACGCCATACAGGCCTTCGGCACGCGCAAGTGCGTCTGCATGTTTATTCCAGAACTGCGTGCCGGCGACGATACGGACCGGTTCGACAAAACGTGCGCGATAGGCTTGCCAGTTCTTTGGCTTGCCCGGCGGCGCCGGTTTCATTAATTGAATCGTCGTGTCGACGTAGCGGGTCTTGCGAAAAATGGATTCCAACTCGGTTTTATTGAACCCGTGTTTAGCGACCATCATATCCATGAATGTCGCAACTTCCGTCCATTGTCCAAAGTTTGCAAATTCGCCGGTCGCTTCAGGATCAGGCACAACTTTGCGCTTCTTCGTTTTATGCGTGGATTTGTAATTACCATGATTTGGATTGGACGAATGCGCCAGCGAGGCGGCAAGCCCCAACACGACGAGTGGAAGCCAGAAACGAGGGCGCTTGAAAAATTTCATCGACATTCTGATAACAAGGTTTTGAGTTGCGAAATAATAGTGCCTGCACCAGCTTCTACCGTACCATATTGGACGGCTTCATAGATTGTCAGGAAGCGTTCTGCTGCAAATTTTCTTTCATGTGACAACATGGAATCCGGCGCAGTCAGTCGTGCACGATAGTCGCGCGGACCTTCATGAATATTGCGAGCATAACCATGCTTCTCCATCGTTTGGCACATATCTGCATAGATCACATCAATCGGATGTCGTTTTTGCCGATTCACGACAAGCGGCAATGTAACAATTGTTAATACAATTGCGCCAACGGAAAACAGAAGAATCGTCAACGTGTGCCAATCGACATCATCAAAGCCAAGCTTGCGGACAAAATTCTTTTGATATTCTGGATTGAAATTCAGCACGCGCTGGTTCCATGCATTGGTCACTGCATCCCAATTGACTCTCAATTTGGCTAACAATGAATTTCTTCCGATGGTCAGATTGACTAAACTATTCAATGGACCGAATGTTCTAGATGGCAGAACGTTTGCCAGATTTTGTTCTATCCGGTTTGGCGCCACCGCTGCGGTTGGATCGACGCGGACCCAACCAAGGTTTTGCATCCAAACCTCGGCCCATGCATGTGCGTCGGATTGGCGTACCACCATATAGCCATCTACCGAATTGATTTCTCCACCTTGATATCCGGTGACGACGCGTGCCGGAATGCCGGCCGCGCGCATCAGAACGACAAAGGCGCTTGCATAATGTTCGCAAAACCCGGCACGGGTCGTGAACAGGAAGTCATCGATTGCATTCGTGTCAAGAAGTGGTGGTTCCAAGGTGTAGCGGAAAGGTTGTTCACGGAAGAATCCCAGCACAGCATTAATCAATTGCGTATCGTTGCTGTATTGAGCACGCAGGCGTTGTGCAAATTCAAGCGTGGCCGGGTTGTAGCCGGATGGCAGGCGCAGTGCATTACGCAAAACAAAATTATATTCGTGCGGCTGCAGATTAAAATCGACATACGATGCAGCGTCATAACGAACACGCTCATTGATTGCTTGCTTTGCCAATAATTGGCCGTCATGCATCATCAGGACAGGATTGGCAGTCAGGCTGTTGCCGGACAATGTGGGTAGCGTTTGCGGCAGCTCCAGTGCGAACAGCCAGCGATGGCCGTTCGGTTCCAATGTCACTTGATGATGGATCGGCGTGCCATGCGGTGTGAATTCAATCGATGTGTTGATTCTTGTGCTGATAGCTTGTTGCGTCCACGTGCGTCCATCGTAGTCGCTTAGCACGACGCCGCGCCAATACAGTTTCGATTTCGGCGGCGCCGGATCGCTAAACTTTACGCGGAATGCAATGTCATCCGATTGCGCCAGAGTGGAAATGTTACCCGGCGCCATACTATCGGACAAGCCGGTCCGTGCGGAATGTGCATCGCTTGGCAAGCCCCACAGCGGTCCCTGAATGCGAGGGAAAAGAATAAACAGCACCAGCATGAGCGGCGCAGACAGCGTAACGATGAAGGCGCACAAACCGAGGCGGCGTTTCAATGACGGGACGGCGCCGGTATACTGGAACGTCAATTGCGCAGTCAGAATCGCCAGCAACGAAACCAGTGTTATGAAAGCCGTGCCGATGGTTTGCGTATACAGGAAATTGGCCAGCATTAAAAAGAAGCTCAAAAATATCACGACAAACAAATCGCGCTTGGCGTGCATCTCCAGCAACTTGAGTGTAAGCAGCAAGGTCAGCATTGCGACACCGGAATCTTGCCCCAGGAAGGTTCTGAAGGTCGCATACACACCGCCCATTGTCGCCGTCGCGATCGGAAGCAACAACCAGCGTGGCGGCAAGCGCGTTCCGCTAAAAGTGATCCAACCGCGCCAGATCAGTAAAGCGGCGCAAACAGCCGCACACCAAGGAGGAACGTGATCGGAATGCGGCAGCAGCACCAGCGCGCATGCGATCAACAATAAAAGCGTGTCCGACTTGTCGCGCGACATCGGCCGCTTTACATTGCGCATGAGTGTGTCAAAGGGATTACGCGGCACAGGCGATTGCATCGTCAGCTCCCGTCGTACAAGGCAAGGGCGCGCAAACACGCGTTTTGGTGTGCCGGCCCAATCGAGGCGGGAAATGATAGTGCGCCGAGCCGGAATGCATAAGGCAGTCCGAGTGCTTCGGCATCCAGCACCCAGCGTGTCATGCGCGATAATTTTATTTCAAGCGGCAGTCGTTGCGGCAGTTTTGCAAAGTCGAGCGTCAAGTCGCTGGCAGCACCACCTTCAAAATGTTTGGTGACCAAGGCACCGCCCACACTCAAGTCGATACGTGCGATTTGGCGCCATGCCAAACGCTTCATTGAGTCGCCTGACTGATAAGGTCGCACACCTGCGAAATCGTCATGTCCTGCACTGCCGTATCCATCTTCTTTTTCTGCACCTTCCATCGGCAACGGCGGCGCATGTTCTTCCGGCATTGGATACACCAGCGCCTTGGCATCCGGTTTCCAGTAACTCCACGCGCGCAACAAGCCGAGTGGAAAGTACGTGTGCAAGCGCACGCGTGGCGCCGGCAGCCAGCCGCGTTCGCGTGTCGGCGCGCTGAGCGTGACACTACGCGTCGCGTTAGCAGCGATATCTGTTGCGAGCGGCAAATCAGGCAAGCCTTTCCCGATGAATTCGAGCCATATCGCGTAGCGATCATGCTTGCGCCGGTTGATCAGGTGCAGTTCGAATTGTGCATTTTCACCTGCGAAAACGGGAGAGGCGCGTCCTGAGGCAAGATACAGATGCGCGAGATTGCGGAAGGTCAGATGCATGTCGATCAATGCGCATCCGGCAATCAAAAAGGTAAGGCCGTATCCCAGATTCAAGCTGTAATTCAGCGACCCGATGTAAAGCACAACCAGCATGCCGACAAACGCAAGTCCGGCTTTGGACGGCACAATAAAGACGCGCCGCTGTGATAAAAACGTTTCGCCCGATTCGGCACCGCCTAATTGGAACAGCCATTTGTCGAGCTTCTTGCGAAAAAATTGTTGTAGCGACGTGAACATGCAATGTTAAACGGCTACCGACTTCATCAACTGCAGCACCAGATCACGACTCGACAATGCGGAGCCGGAAGTTGACTTCAGTGGACGCAGGCGATGTGCCGTGACCGGCACCAGCACCGCTTGCACGTCTTCCGGGATCACATGATTGCGGCCTTCCATTGCGGCCCACGCACGTGCAGTTTGCAACAGTGCAATCGCAGCACGCGGACTCATGCCTTCGGCAAACATGCCGTTTTGACGCGATGCCTGTGCCAGAGCTTGCAAATAATCGATCAAAGCGGATGACGTATGGATTTGCTTCAATGATTCTTGCGCAGCCATCAATTCAGCCGGTTGCATCGCCATCTTCATTGCCTTCATCATTGCGCGGCGGTCTTCACCCATCAGCAATGCGCGCTCGGCAGTATGATCGGGATAACCCAGCGATAAGCACATCAGGAAACGATCGAGCTGCGATTCAGGCAATTGGAAAGTGCCGATCTGATGTGTCGGATTTTGTGTTGCGATCACAAAGAACGGCGCCGGCAAATCGCGCGTCACGCCATCGGCGGTGACCTGGCGTTCTTCCATTGCTTCCAGTAATGCAGACTGCGTCTTGGGTGTGGCACGATTGATTTCATCTGCCAACAATACTTGCGAAAAAATCGGCCCAGGATGAAACAGGAAACCATTTTTTTCACGGTCGAAGATAGAAATGCCGACCACATCGGCGGGCAGCAAATCGCTGGTGAATTGCACGCGATTGAATTTCAAGCCAAGCGAAATTGCCAAAGCATGCGCGAGAGTGGTCTTGCCGACGCCCGGCACATCTTCAATCAGCAAGTGTCCGCCGGCCAGTATGCATACCAGTGCCTGTCGTACTTGCAATTCTTTACCGACAACGATTTGATTCACTTGCGCTGCGACCGCGTGGATTTTTGCGAACATAAGGTTTTCCGAAGGCGAACTGTAAATTCAGGAATGTTTATTTTATGCCAGATAATCGAAGGCAACATTTGGCGTGATTTATAAATGCCTGTGCGATGTCATTTTGTTGTTAAATTGATTGGATTTCGTTCGGGAATATGGGAAGCTCATACTGTGAAGATAAGCGAATTGAATTGATAAAATGACTACCGGCCTCTATACCCATCCCGATTGCCAACGTCATGAAATGGGCGAATGGCATCCTGAATCGCCCGCGCGCTTGCAAGCGATCGACGATCATTTGATTGCAAGCCGCATCGATCATTATCTTGAGCGTCGCGAAGCGCCGTTGGCGGCTGTAGAAGAGATTGCACGTATTCACACCGCTGGTGCAATCGCCCTAGTGCGCGATAACGTTCCACCGCAACGCGATACGCATTCCGGCTACTATTCGCTGGATGGCGATACGTCGCTTAACGCACATAGTTGGCAGGCTGCGCAGCGCGCTGCCGGTGCTACGGTAGCCGCTACCGATGCAGTCATCGCAGGCGAACTGGATAACGCCTTTTGCGCAATCCGCCCACCGGGGCATCATGCGCGGCCTTCCGAGCCGATGGGCTTCTGCCTGTTCAACAATGTGGCGATCGCAGCCAGACATGCATTGGACGTGCATGGATTGCAACGCGTCGCGATTGTCGATTTCGATGTGCATCATGGCAATGGCACCGAAGAAGCATTCAGAAACGATCCGCGCGTGCTGATGGTGAGTTTTTTCCAGCATCCGTTTTATCCGTACAGCGGTACAGAAAATGCCAGCACGCATGCAGTCAATATTCCCGTACCGGCGCACACCAAGGGTGATGTAGTGCGGCAGCTGATTACCGAACAATGGTTGCCTGCCTTGCATGCACACCGGCCTGAGATGATTTTTATCTCGGCCGGGTTTGATGCGCACCGTGAAGATGATATCGGGCAGATGGGGTTGGTCGAGGCAGACTACGCGTGGATCACGCAACAGATAATGGCGATCGCCAAGCTATATGCAAAAGGGCGGATCGTCAGTTGTCTGGAAGGCGGCTATAACCTGCCTGCGCTGGGGCGCAGTGTGGTGGCGCATTTGAAGGCGCTGGCAGAGCTGGATTGAAGCGTGTCTTGATGCCGATGCATTCAAATCAATGAGAATCGCATGCAGCAGGTAAAATAGCGGCTCAATTCCCCACGATAGAATAAAGCATGTCCATTCAATGGTTCCCCGGTCACATGAATGCCGCCCGCAAGAAGGCGGCGGAAGCAATGGAAAAGACCGACATGGTGATCGAGGTGTTGGATGCTCGTTTGCCGCAGGCGAGTTGCAATCCGATGATCGAGCAGCTGCGCGTATTTCGTCAGCGGCCTTGTCTCAAGATATTGAACAAGAGCGACTTGGCCGATCCGGTTGCCACCAAAGCATGGCTCGATTTTTATAATCGTCAAAAAGATGTGCATGCAGTGGCACTGAGCTGCAAGAAACCTGCTGACGTTGCCAAGGTTCCTGCGTTGGCATTGAAACTTGCGCCGCATCGCGGCACAGCATTGAAGCCGTTGCGCATCATGATCATGGGAATACCGAACGTCGGCAAATCGACGCTGATGAATGCGTTGCTCAAGAAGCGCGTTGCAAAAGTCGGCGATGAACCGGCGGTGACGAAAACACAGCAGCGTCTGTATCTCGGTAATAACATGGTGTTGACCGACACGCCCGGCATGTTGTGGCCAAAGATTGTGCATCCGACCGATGGCTTGATGCTGGCAGCCAGTCACGCGATCGGCACCAATGCGGTGATCGAAGAAGAAGTGGCCACCTTTCTGGCCGACGTATTGTTGGTGCGCTACCCGCAATTGATCAATGTACGATATGGATTTCCAACCGAAGGAATTGACGGCGTCAGTGTGATCGAAGGCGTTGCAAAAAAACGTGCATTGCGGCTGAAAGGCGGCGACCTCGATCTGGAAAAGGCAGCACATATTTTTTTGCAGGACTATCGCAACGGCGCATTGGGCAGGATCAGCCTGGAAACGCCGGATAGCCGCAGTACTCTGCTTGCGAATTATCAGGAACCTGTTTCGCTGGGCGAAAAGCAGGAAGAAGAAAATGATACAGATGCTGAAGATTGAACTGATGGAACAGTCGCTTGATCAGTATCAGTGCTTGTTTAACGCCGAATGAAATTGATCTGCAAGGGTTTTTCCGGTCGCAACAGCATTTCAATTTTAGGTTTCGGCAAGCTTTCTCCGGCAATAAATTCAAAATCAAATTGCCTTAGCAGCATGGCAGCGATCAACGTCATTTCGATCATTGCGAAATGCTGGCCGATGCAAACGCGAGGCCCTGTGCCGAACGGCATGTAAGCACCGCGTGGAATTTCCGGAGCGCCCGGCATGAATCGCTCGGGCTGAAATTTTTCAGGTTCCGGAAACCAGCGCGGGTCATGATGAATATGCCAAATGGGCACATGCGCCGCAGTGCCTTTGGGAATGCGCCACTCGCCAATTTGAACATCGCGGATTGCGCGTCTTACAAACATCGTGACGACCGGAGGACAAAGCCGCAACGATTCCTTGATGGTGGCGGTCAGCCATGTGAGTCGCGTCAATGTTTCCGGCGCAGGATTTTTGTCTCCCAGCACTTCATTGATTTCCTGTCTCGCTCTCTCGGCATACTCAGGATGTTGTGTCATCAACCCGATCCACCATGTCAGGGCGCCTGCTGTCGTATCATGCCCAGCCGCAAAAATAACGCTGCAATTATCGTGAATTTCAGCATTCGACAGCGTTGCAGTCAGTGAACCGCTCTGCGCTTCTTCGTCATGTGCCGACAACAGCATGGCAAGATAATCCGTCTTGTCGGCATGTTCATTGATACGATCGCGGCGTTCCTTTATCTGTCCGCTGATCAGGTTGTCGAGTATCGCTTTGGCTTGCAGTTTTTGCGTCCTGCCCGGATAGGGAAACCAGTTTGGCGGCGTTTTTGGCCAGAATAGTTCTCGCATGCTTTGATGTTCGAGCGCGCGCACTGCGTCGCAAACGCGGATTGATTCATCTTCACTGGATTTATGGCTGAACAGCACACGCAGAATCACATCCATGGTGAGCCTGTTGGTGAACTGGTCCACATCCAGGACTGCACTTTTTCCATTGGTTTGCGGCAGGTTGGCCGAAAAAGAATCTGTCACCGCGCCAAACATCAAGTCCAGATAATTTGCTATTTTCTTGGGCAAGAAACCGGGAGCGAGGATGCGGCGCTGTCGCTTCCAGGTACTCCCTTCCGTTGTCATGACATTGGCGCCGTATATCAAGGTAAAGACATCCATGACGCGCTCATGGCTTATAAAGTCTTCAGCATGATCCACCAGAATTTCTCTAACCAATTCAGGCGAAAAAATATAGTAATAAGTCTCATGCGCTATTTTTAAATGAACGACATCGCCATATTGCTCACGAAGCTGTTGAACCGTGCCCAGCATGTCCTTTTGCATTTCGCCCACGATAGGCAAGCCGAACCACGGTGTTTTGGGACCAGGCGGGATTTTTTTGGAAATAACTGGTGTACTCATTATCTTGGTCAGGTAAGTTTGTGAGGCTGGCTGTCACGAGTGATTTATTTGCTGGAAGCACCAATGATTGAATGATGCGGATCATTGTGATGGCGCATTTTAAATGAATATGACTCGTGCATGCTTGCTGTTTATTTTTTGATTTCTGCAACAGTCAAAATTCGCACGCCTGACGCAGGTGTTTCTACCGCGCGGCACAGCGCGGCAGTCATCTCGGCAAGCGTAACAAAGCCAAGCCGCCGCGCTGTCTCACGGGTGGTAGGCAAACGTTCAAGCAACCAGACGAGCGGCAAGAACAGATAAGGCCAACGATGGCCCGGTCCAAGTACATACCACGGGCGCAAGATCGTCGCATTCAGCCCTGCTTCCCGGATGGCTTGCTCAGCGGCCGCACGCGCAGCGATATAGGATTGCATGACAGGCGCCGGTTGTGCGACGCTGACATAGATGAAATGCTTGATGCCAGCTGCGCGTGCATTACTTGCTGCGATCCTGGCGGAGGCCAGGTCGATCGTCTGGAATTGTTCTGCCTTGGATGGGCTGGGGTGAGGTACGCCAACCAAATGGATCAGCGTGTCGGCTGGAGCAATCGCTTGCACATAGGATGCGGCATCGAGCGCATCGCCGACAACGGCTTTGCATCCCGGTGGAAGTTTATGTTCGCTGCCGGCACGTACCAGCCCGCGTACTTGATGGCCGCGTGCCAGCAGTGCAGTAATAAGGCTGCGCCCCAGATAGCCGGTCGCGCCGGTGATGAATACGTTTGCCATACGAAGACTTGTTTTTTGAGACGATTGAGATGACTGCTCTGCTCAGTAGCTCACTTCTCGTGTTAACCGAAAGTGCACTGAAATGAGTTCTAGGATCGGGATTATCTCATTGACTGAACAAATTCCTCAAATTGGTCAGCCGGTAATGCCTCGCTATAGTAAAAACCCTGAATTTCATCGCAGCCTTGCTCGCGCAGGAATGCCAGCTGTTCTGCTGTTTCTACGCCCTCGGCAATCGTTCGCATTCCCAGGCTTTTCGCCATGCTGATGATCGTTCCAACGATCGCTTTGTCTTCCGGATCGGAACTGATGTCGCGCACAAAGGATCGATCGATTTTGAGTTTGTAGACTTTAAATTTTTTCAAATGGCCCAGTGACGAATAGCCAGTCCCGAAATCATCAATCGACATGCGGACGCCGCGTTCGTGCAAGTCATTCATGATGGCAATCGCGCCTTGCGGGTCATGCAAGGCGACGCCTTCTGTCAATTCCAGTTCAAGATATTCCGGAGCCAGATTCTCTTCTTCAAGAATACGCGTGATCGAGCATGGGAGATCGATGTGACGGAATTGGATTGCCGACAGATTGACTGCGATAACAAGCGGAGCCAGACCATTTTGCGACCAGCGTTTTGCCTGTCGCACCGCTTGCCGCAGCACCCATTCTCCGATGTGATGGATCAGCCCGCTGTTTTCCGCGATAGGAATAAACTCGGACGGCGACACTTGCCCGAGATCTTGATGCGACCAGCGCAGCAAGGCTTCTGCTCCAATAATCCGTCCGTCTCGTACCGATATTTGCGGTTGATAGTGTACCTGTAGCTGGTCGTGTTCCAATGCCGAACGCAATGCATTGATCAGTTGCAGATGGCGCGCTGAATGGACTTGCATTTCGGCAGTGAAAAAACGGTAACCATGCCGCCCCTCGTGCTTGGTTCGATACATGGCAGTATCCGCACTTTTGCAAAGCGCCTCCAGATCCGTACCATCACCCGGATACATTGCGATGCCGATTGATCCGGTCACATTCAAATCATATTGGCCAATCCTGAAAGATTTTCCGATGATATTCAGAAGCTTTTGCGCAACGTTCGCTGCGCCATTGGCATCGAGGCCGCTCAGCAGGAAAATGAATTCATCGCCACCCAGGCGCGATACCGTGTCCTGGTCGCGCAGCATTGAGCGCAGCCTGTTTGCCAGTTCGATCAGCAAAGCATCGCCGATTGTGTGACCGAGTGAATCGTTGATGTCCTTGAAGTGGTCCAGATCCAGGAACATCAACGCTACAGGTAGTTGGTTTCGCTGTGCCAAACTAATGGCGTATTCCGCGCGAACGTCGAGTTGGCTGCGATTTGGGAGTCCGGTTAATGCGTCGAAATGGGCCAGGTGTTGAATGCGTTCCTCATCCTGTTTGCGTGCGCTGGCGTCATTCAGCATCGCGCGTAATTCAGGCATGCCAGTGGTGTTTGGCACGAGCGTGGCGACCAAATGTACCCAGAACCGGGTGCCGTCACTCTTCGTCATTCGAAATTCACACGAAGGCGTTTGATCGGATGCAAGAAGCTGTTTTTTGTAAAGGTGAAAAATATCGCGGTCTTCTTCGACAATGAAACTGGAAATTTGTTGGGTGATCAGTTCATCGCGCGCGAGGTCAAGCAGAGATGCAAAAGTAAGATTGCACTCCAATATAAGCCCGGTATCCGTTAAAGTGCAGTAGGCAACAGGCGCAAGGTCATAAAGATCGACATAGCGTAAACGAGAAAAATACAGCTCGTTTTGCGTCCGTAGCAATTCTTCATTTTGCATCTCCAACTCGACCTTGTGCACATGCAATTCATGCAGCATTTTCAATGTTGAATCGAGCGGTATGGTGTGTAGCTGCTCAGGCAAGCTAACCATTTTCTTTTCAACAACAGCCGAAGCACGCTCCCTAAGCAAGCGACGCGCGTCGAAAAATGTTGCAGCCTCACTTATTCTTTTTTCCTTGCTGCCCAAGAGAAATCTCCATTGTCTGAAATTTATTTTTTCAGATTATTACTATTTTGCGTGGCGGCGTCTCCATAATTATATGCATTTGCGAGCTTATTGCATCAGCTTGATAAGCCTGTGGAAATTTTTTAGAATAAAATTCGCAGATGCAAAAAAGCATTAAAGCATACGTAAATTGATTTACATATGCCATAAATATGGCATGCGATTGTATTTCGGATATATACGAATGGCCACAGAGTTCTCTATGGCCATTCTTTTTATGTATAAAGACTCCTGAATTCAATGCGCATGCTTCAAATGATGTGCACATTAAACGACACGAAAAATCTCCCAACGCGCAGTCCCTGAGACTACTAACGGTTCCAGATCCACACCCCATTGCGCATGCTCGGGAAGCGTTGCAAGTTTCGACCATGCACGATCAAGTTGAGCAAGATCTTCGACTTCCCATTCATGTATGACAGTTGCTTCCAGCGCGCCGACCGATCCGGTTAGCAGACGTCCGCGCGTCAAGCCAACCTGTGGTGCAATTTCCTTGGTCCAGTTTTTCAGTTTGTCGATTACTTTTTGCTTGTGTCCGAAGCGTGCATCGATTTGCCATTTTGCGATAAACATGATGTTTCTCCTGTGTGAGTGTTGCAGGGTGATTCAATAGATCGGGGCAAGGTTGCCGTCATTGAGAAATGAAATGACCTTCACTTCTTTTTTGACTTGTCAGCCATCATGCGCAACGATGTGTCGACTTCACGTTTAAAGGTGGGCAAGTCAATCGCCATTCCGTTGAGTACAGTGCTCCAATGACGGGAGATTGCAGCCATCGCCACCGCTTCCTTGATTTCGTCGTCCGTTGCACCATAAGCCTTGGCAACAGATGTATGGAAGTACACACAGTATGCACATGGCACTTGTGCCGACACGGCCAAGCCGATCAATTGTTTGACCTTGGGTGTGAGATAAGTTTGATCGCTGACCTGCAGTGTTTTGAATTCTGTCCATGCGCCTGCGATGCCGGCTTCAGGAAATGCCTTGAAGAAACCAGGCACGATGCCGAGTGTGGATTCAATATCCTGATAAGTTGCACTGGCACTGGCACTGGCACTGGCTTGTGCGTTTTGTGCGAAGGCACTGCCTGATGCAACAATACCTGTGATTGCCAATACGATTGTGGCTTGACGCATACGTTTGATGTTCGATAGCATGAGACTCTCCTGATAAGGGTAGGTTGATAGACTGATCAAGAAGACGGTATGTGTCGATTACTGAAACAACGTCTGCTGATCTGTGCATAAGAATCTCGCACCATCGTTGGAACGATAGTTGGAACGAACGTGGAAATGTCGCATACCTCACGCGCTTCTGCCGCAAAAGGAAAGATCATTCATATCCGCCTCTTGGGAGATCTCGCTGTCATGCATGCGGGCAAAGAAATAGCATTGCCTGCATCCAAGCGCAGCCGTGCATTGCTCGGTTACCTGATCGGCACCGGTATGGCACAAACGCGCCAGGCACTGTGCGATCTGTTATGGGATGGGCCGGACGATCCGCGTGCCGAGCTGCGCTGGAGTCTGACCAAGCTGCGCCCGGTGGTAGACGATGCACAGATACGTCGCATCGAAGCAGATCGCGAGCGCGTTCAATTCGTGCCACATGGCGCGACCATTGATGCCAAGGAAGTGCGTGCCTTGCTTGCCGATGGGGTAGAGGCTGCTACGACTGCTGCACTCGAACAGGTCGCAGCACTGCTTGCCGGCGAATTTCTCGATGGACTGGATTTGCCCGCCTGCTATCGTTTTCATCAATGGTGTATGGCGGAGCGGGAAGCATATGGCGCATTGCGGATCAAGGTGATGCATGCATTGATCGGCCGTCTCGCTGGCGAACCGGAACGTGCGCTTACCTATGCGCGTACGCTGGTGGCAGCCGATCCGCTATCCGAGTCGGCACATGCGGCCTTGATACGTTTGCTGATTGCGGCGGGCCGCTTGCGCGATGCGGAAGCGCACTGCCGTCATGCCGAATCCATGTTCCAGCGCGAGCTTGGGATCATGCCTGCCAATGAATTGAAGAGCGAGGCGCGTCAATTGCGTGACACATTGCGCCAGCGGCCGCAAGCCATTGTGCCTGAGGATATTGCGCCGAAATTACCGATACAGCAGCCCGCATCGATTGAACCATCTGCCGAGGCGCCAGCCCCTCTGATCGGCCGCATTGCAGAACGCGATCTGATCGACGCCGCAATTGCGTCGCTTGAACGGCCGGAAAAACGCAACATGCTGTTGTTCGTCGGCGAGCCCGGTATTGGTAAAACAAGATTGCTTGAAACTCTGGCAGAGCGTGCTGAACAGAAGGCTTGTCGTGTGCTGTTTGCGCGTTGTTTCGAAGCCGAGATCATGCGGCCGTATGGCAGCTGGATCGATGCTCTGCGCGCATTGCCGATTACACTTGTCCCCGATTCCCTGCGACGTGACCTGATGCCATTACTGCCTGTGTCGGATGCTTCGACTGTTGAACAAGGTGATCGAACGCGCTTGTTTGCAGCGGCTGCAGAACTGATGAAAAGCCTTGCGGCCCAGCAGCCGCTGGTACTGATCCTCGACGATGTGCAATGGCTCGATGAAGGCTCATCTGCGTTGCTGCATTATCTGGAGCGCAGTGCCGATCAAGGTACGCGTTTGCTGATCGCTGGCGCAGCACGGCAAGGCGAGATCGACGACAACCAATGGGCCAAAGGATTGGTGCATTCGCTTGCGCGTGACCGGCATTTGCAGCGCTGCATACTCGATCCGCTCAATGCAGATGATGTTGCATTACTTCTGTCGCGTGCCGCTCCAACTGCAGATGCAAAAGCAGTGCATCGCCAAAGTGGCGGCAATCCTTTATTTATCTTGACGCTCGCTGAAGCCAAGGCGGATGGAGCAGCGGGCGAAGAGTTGTCATGGCAGGCATTGACGGCAGACCGAGTGGAGCGCCTTGATGAAAATAGTCGCGAGTTGATTGCCTGGGCAGCTGCGACCGGCCGTGAATTTCGCCTTGAAATGTTGGCTGCCGCGATGAATTTGCCGGAGACGGAATTGATGATGCGGGTTGATCATCTTGAGAGGCGTGGCCTGCTGATGTCGACCGGCGAAGGGTATTATGATTTTGCGCATGATCTGGTGCGTGAGGCAGTCTATCGCGGATTGTCACATCCACGCCGTCGTGCAATGCATCGGCAGATTGCGCGCGTTCTCGAAGCTGCAGCCGTCAACGACACGAGCTTGTACGGCGCGCTGGTGCATCATGCAAGTCAGGCAGGCGATGCGGCGCTCACAGTGCGCGCTTGCATCGCAGCGGCGGAGCACTGCCTGCGGGTGTTCGCTAACGCGCAAGCCGTGACGGCAGCAGAGCGTGGATTGGGAATGCTGGAAAAATTATCGGCAGGTGCCGAACGCGTTACAGCGCACATCGCGTTATTGAAATTGCGCATCGTGGCCACCGCAATAGATCCTAGAACGACGCGTGTGCCGAACCTGATGCAGCAGTTGCAAAAATCCATTGAAGAAGCTGAATGGATGGGATTGCACAGCGCTGCGGCAAGCGGCTTGCACATCTTGTCCTGGCTGGCTCAACAAGCCAACGACATCGAGCGTGCACGCGAGGCAACCTTGCGTGCGGAGCAAATGAGCCGCACAGCGGATGCCGCGACGCATTGCCTGCAACTTGCCAATACAGGGCGCTGCCTGCTCGAAGTGGAATCCGACTTGCCGCAAGCGCGAAAATTGATCAATGCAGCTGCAGCGCAAGCTGATGAGATGAATTTGCACATCATTGAACTGCAATGGGGGCGCGGTTTGCTGGCGCGTTGGGATGGCGATCTTGTATCTGCACAGAGCGCAACACAACAAGCGGTTGAACTTGCCCGCCTGCGTGAAGATCGCTGGCGTGAATTGGAGTGCCTGGTTTGGTTGGCGACGATTCAGCTTGAGTGCGGACATTATGACGCTGTCGATAAGCTCTGCAGCGAAATTGAGCAAGTCATCAAGCGCATGGGCGATGTCAAAGTGCCGATGGCTGATGCGTTGCAAGCTATTTCGGATTTGCGGCGTACTCCGGTACACGATGCCGAATCTGCTGCAGCTTTGTTGGAGTCGAGTATTCATGCGCTGCGCGAACTCGACGACAAATCGCATCTCGCTTATGTGTTGAATCATGCAGCCGAGCTTGCTCTTCACAATAATAAGCTTGAACAGGCTGAACCTGCTGCAGCTGAAGCGCTGAAGGCAGCGCAAGCTGTTGGCCGCAGTACTGACATTGCGGTTGCGCAAGCACTTCTTGCTTTTGTCACTTGTGCCCGTGCAAGCAAACCTGAAGCACTTGCCGATTTTCAGAAAACGCATTCGGCTGGCATTGCATCGGCTTCTGTTAGTGCGCGTGCACAAGATTTTCTTGCTCGTGCAGAACTTGCCATGCGTGACAAAAAAATGTCGATGATGCGCGACCGGCAAATTCCAACGCCGGTTCCAACGAAGGCTCGATAAGCTTGTGTCGCAATCCTGCAATCAACCCCTGACGTGAAGGAGCATTCCATGTCCCGCATTATCGTCGAACGTAATTTTGAAACGCCGCAATCTGATGCCGACATGGCAAAGGTTGCGGACCGTGAACGCCCATGTCTGGAAATTTATAAAGTGAAGTGGAAGCGCAGTTTGTTGTCTACCGATCGGCGCCGCATGGTGTGCGAATATGAAGCAGCAGATGCTGAAACGGTGCGGAAAGTACAACGAGAAGCACAGGCAAGTTTTGATCGCATATGGACTGCGGATGTGATCGAGTAAGCGATTTTTGTTTTGACTATATGCCTTAGGATTTGAAAACAAAAAAGCCTGCATTTCTGCAGGCTTTTTCATTGTTGAGGATGAAGCATTTCAAGTCGGCTGCACAATTAAATCGTGCTGCGCAACTGGAAAATTACATCATGCCGCCCATACCACCCATGCCGCCCATACCACCCATGTCGCCCATGCCACCACCAGCTGGCTTGTCTTCAGTAACTTCGGCAACCATGCAGTCCGTGGTCAACATCAGCGATGCGATTGATGCAGCATTTTGCAATGCCGAACGCGTCACTTTAGCTGGATCCAGCACGCCCATTTCAACTAGGTCACCGTAGGTGCCGTTAGCAGCGTTGTAACCGAAGTTACCTTTGCCAGCCAATACAGCTGCAACCACGACAGATGCTTCGTCGCCGGCATTTTGAACGATCATGCGCAGCGGCTCTTCCATTGCGCGCAGAACGATCTTGATGCCCGCGTCTTGATCGGCATTGTCGCCTTTGATGTTGATGTTGGCACGTGCACGCAACAGCGCAACGCCGCCGCCGGGAACGATACCTTCTTCAACCGCAGCGCGAGTAGCGTGCAATGCATCTTCAACGCGTGCTTTTTTCTCTTTCATTTCAACTTCGGTAGCAGCACCGACTTTGATTACGGCTACGCCGCCGGCGAGTTTTGCAACGCGCTCTTGCAGCTTTTCACGATCGTAGTCGGAAGTTGCTTCTTCGATTTGAACGCGCACTTGCTTGACGCGTGCTTCGATTGCAGCAGCTTGGCCAGCGCCGTCGATGACGGTGGTGTTTTCCTTGCCGACTTCGATACGCTTGGCTTGGCCGAGGTCGTTCAGTGTGACTTTTTCCAATGTCAGGCCGACTTCTTCCGCAATCACTTGACCACCGGTCAGGATAGCGATGTCTTCCAACATGGCTTTGCGACGGTCGCCGAAACCAGGCGCCTTGACTGCGCAGGTCTTCAGGATGCCACGGATGTTGTTGACGACCAGAGTTGCCAATGCTTCGCCTTCGATGTCTTCTGCGATGATCAGCAGTGGACGGCCGGCTTTGGCGACTTGCTCCAATACTGGCAGCAGATCACGGATGTTCGAGATTTTCTTGTCGCACAACAGAACGAAAGGATTGTCGAGAATCGTGCTTTGTTTTTCCGGGTTGTTGATGAAGTATGGTGACAGATAGCCACGGTCAAACTGCATACCTTCAACGATGTCCAACTCGTCGTTCAGGGATTTGCCGTCTTCAACAGTGATGACGCCTTCCTTGCCGACTTTTTCCATTGCTTCAGCGATGCGGTCACCGATGGAGGAATCGCTGTTGGCCGAGATCGAACCGACTTGCGCGATTTCTTTGGTGGTGGTGCATGGCTTGGAGATTTTTTTCAGTTCTTCGACAGTTGCTGCAACTGCCTTGTCGATACCGCGCTTCAAATCCATTGGATTCATGCCGGCTGCGACGAACTTCATGCCTTCGCGGACAATTGCTTGTGCCAGCACGGTAGCGGTTGTTGTACCGTCACCTGCATTGTCACTGGTGCGGGAAGCGACTTCCTTGACCATTTGTGCGCCCATGTTCATGAGCTTGTCTTTGAGTTCGATTTCTTTAGCAACTGAAACACCGTCTTTGGTCACGGTTGGAGCGCCGAAAGAACGTTCCAGAACCACGTTACGGCCTTTAGGGCCGAGGGTGACTTTAACTGCATTCGCCAGAATGTTGACGCCTTCGACCATCTTGGCCCGGGCTGCGTCGCCGAAAATTACTTCTTTAGCTGCCATGTTCGTTACTCCTAAGTGTTCGTTGTATGTTTATCGTGGCTGATTATTTTTGAACAATCGCCATGATGTCTTCTTCACGCATCACGAGCAGTTCTTCGCCTTCTACCTTGACGGTTTGGCCGGAGTATTTGCCGAACAGGATGCGGTCGCCGACCTTGACGTCGAGCGGGCGAACTTTGCCGTCTTCCAGGATCTTGCCGTTACCGACCGCGAGAACCTGACCTTGATCCGGTTTTTCAGCAGCAGCTTCAGGGATGATGAGGCCAGACGCAGTTTTGGTTTCCTGGTCGAGGCGCTTGACGATGACGCGATCGTGCAAAGGACGAAGGTTCATACAAACTCCTTTAGTTTCAATTGGTTATGGAATTTTTCGAAAATTGTCGAAAAGCAATTAAAGGTGCAGGTTTCAGTTCCTGTACCCGAAAAGCATGTTTCGGGAGATTGATTGTTAGCACTCTCCCGTGCTGAGTGCTAAGTATAGGGGTGACTGGGTCAATTTTCAAGTCTGCATTGAGGAATTGTTGATTGAAGCAGACTTTGCTGCTGCGAAATACATTTAATTCCAAACTGTTGCCTGATATGCTTACCCGGCCATATTGCTGACGCCTTTTTCCTCATCGGCGGAAAGAGAATTGAAGCTGTCACCTGGATTGATTAACTGATACGCGTTTTTACGCACCGAATAATTCTTTGTTGCTCGCATCTCGATGAAATGTAAAGTCAGCAGTCTGTTTCTTTGCCTGATAACCATATGCTTAGCCTCAGGCGTCATTGCCAAACCAATTCCGCCCGTAGTCAGTGCAGCATTAAAGCGCGCAGGTATTCCGACCAGTGCTGTGGGCATCTATATTCATGATGTGTCCGGCAGCAAAGTCCTGGCGTCGCTCAATCAAAATGTGCCGTTGAGTCCTGCTTCCACCATGAAACTGGTGACGAGCGATGCGGCGCTCGAACTGTTGGGTCCGGCCTTTACCTGGAAGACGCAAGCTTATGCAACAGGTTCACAGGTCGGCGATGTGCTGCAAGGTGATTTGATCATCAAAGGCAGTGGCGACCCTAAACTGGTGATCGAGAATTTCTGGCTATTCATGCGCCAGATTCGCGCTAAAGGAATACGAGAAATAAACGGCAATCTGGTGCTGGACCGCAGCGTGTTCGAAGACAAGATTTATGATCCGGCTACCTTCGATGGCGATCCTTTAAAACCATACAACGCCGGCCCGGATGCGTTGCTGCTCAATTTCAAGGCATTCAGATTTCAATTCACGCCTGATACAAGCAACGGTCTGGTTAATGTGATCGTCGATCCGAGCGTCAGTGGATATGAAGTCGCGCCACCAAAAATGACACAGGAAGATTGCGGAGACTGGCAGCAGAAATTACATGTAACGATCGATGAACGTGCCGCGAATTTCAGCGGGACATATTCAACATTGTGCGGCGAAAAAACATGGTATCTGCATCCGTATCAACTGACACAGAGTCAATATTTCGGGATTATATTTCGGCAGATTTGGCATGAGCTGGGTGGCACTTTCAAAGGGCAGGTAAAGGATGGCATCGTACCGCAAGAAGCACGTCTGATAACCCAATGGGAATCGGTTACGCTTCCTGAGGTCATACGCGACATCAATAAATTCAGCAATAATGTAATGGCACGTCAATTACTCTTGACGCTTGCCGCCAAGGCGACTCAACAGCCGGCCAGTCGTGAACGTGGTGCAGAGACGATCAAGACCTGGTTGGCACACAAAGGGATCGATGCATCGGAATTGGTGATTGAAAATGGTTCGGGCTTATCGCGTAATGAACGTATCTCGGCCGATACGATGGCGCGCGTGCTGATCGCCGCATTCCGGTCACCGACCATGCCGGAATTTATCTCATCAATGCCGCTGGTCGGTTATGACGGCACGATGCGGCAACGTCTGCAGGAGCGTAGTGTCGCCGGTAATGCGCATATCAAAACAGGTTCGTTGAATGAGGTGCGCGCCATTGCCGGTTATGTGCTCGCCGTTTCAGGAAAACGCTATGCGGTCGTGTTCTTCATCAATCATGGCAATGCAGCGCGTGGGCAAGAAGCGCAAGATGCGTTGCTGCAATGGGTGTATGAGCACGGTTGAATATTCAGAATTTTCTGTGGATCACAGAAAATTCGGATGAATCTTATTTATATTGGCAATAACCCGATATCAGCCAGCGAGGCCCGATTTTTTTGAGTTGAAATTCAGTCTTCCAGTTATACGGTGAAACTACCGTGGCTGCCGCTGTCTTGCCGCTTATTTTTATATCGGCAAGCTTCATTTGGTCAACGAAAGGTTGCGCATATTCGTATTCCTGTGCGCAGAAAAAAATATCCATATCTTCCGTTTCCATCAACGGACCTCGGCCATCTTTTTTGATTTGCGCAAATTTCTTTTGCGAGTATCCGCTGAATTCTTTCTTGTAATGGTCATAGTACTTCTCAAGCTTTGATGGAAAATCGTCACTGAAGTCGCCGCTTCGCATAAAGGCAGTCGAAAATGCATTGAGCGTCGATACATCAAGATAGAACCTGGCATTGCCTTTCACATTTTTAATACGCGGTTCCAGCGGCATGACTGAACGGCTATTTGATAGTACCCATGTATAAAAAGCTTTCACGCGATCGAGTATTGCTGCACTTTCCGGATCGATTAAAGGGCCTGATGTCTGCGCATATACCGACGATGAAAATAATGTAAAAAATAACAAGGCGCGAAGTAATGTGATCATTTAAATAATTTCTGAATCAAGTTCAATGATGGAAATTATGGACGTTAAAAAATTCGCGTCAATAGTGCAGTGCACATGTGTGCGATAGCAGGCATTTTCATTTGCATGCAATCGTATTGGGACTTACACATAGTGTCCCGACAAGAGGCTGCGACGAAGACAGTGCAGACGTACGGCAAGGAGCGGCAACGCAGTTGGGGCTGTTTTGCATAAGTCCTAACATTAAAAACAACAGTCGAATGCTTTGCTAGCAGCGCAATGCTATCCAATGGCGCGCGGGGATTGGTATGATGGCATTCATTCAATCCGGAATCGGCTCAGGGGGCTTCATGAAACGCTTGTACGGTGTTGTGCCGCTATCATTGCTGTTACTCGCCATTGCTCAGCCTGTGCCGAGTGAAGGAAAAGAGCCGAGCACGAGTGCCGCTGGATCCATTACTGAAGCGCCCGCCAATGCGCCTGCCACAAGTGCGCCGGCGTCAAGCGTTTCTGTTGGCGCATCAGCATCTGCAAGCGCTGATGCGGTTGCACCTGCGGCCGCAGCAGCGCCAACAAGCCAGGCAACTGCGGCAGCCTCAGCCGGCGCAGCAAGCACAGCCGATTCAGCGAATGCAGCTGCGTCTCCAAACTTCAACTGGAAAATCGGTCCACGCGAGATTGTGTTGCTCGATCAAGCAACCGTCAAGATTCCGCAAAACTTTGCTTACCTTGAACAAGACGACGCGCGTCAATTGCTGCGCAAGTTGGGCAATCCTAATGCCGATGATGTAATGGGCTTGTTCACGGGTCCTGGCGGCAACTGGCTTCTGGTGACTCGCTTTAACAAATCCGGATACATTGCAGATAGTGAAGAGCCGGATTGGCAGTTGGATGAATTGCTTGCCAAGCTAAGAAAGAATGTGGAGCAAACCAACGAGATTCGCAAGAAAAACGGTACCGGCGAAACGGAAATCGTCACCTGGATTGACAAGCCGACTTATGACTCAAAAAGGCATCGCCTCGTCTGGGCAGTCTCAGCCAGAGACAAAGGCGCGAAAGAGGTAGACTACCAGAGCGTCAATTACAATATGTACGTGCTGGGCAGAGAAGGCTATTTCGATTTCAATTTGGTGACCGATCTGGCGCAACTCGAACAAAATAAAAAATATGCGTCCATGCTGGCGTCATCTATCGTCTTCAAAGAAGGCAAAAGATATCGCGATTTCAAAAAAGGTTCCGACAAGTTGTCACCTTATACGTTAACTGGATTGGTGGTGGCGGATGATGCCGCTCCACCTGCAGAAAAGAAGGAGCATGAGCCTGTTCAAACCGATTCAAAACTGGTCAAATTTATCAAAGTGTTTGGATTGATATTGCTGGTGATGTTGGGACTGGCAGGTGCTGTTTTTGGCGCTTATTATTTTATGCGCAAAAGACGCGCCGCCAAATTGGAGACAGAAGTAGCAGCAGCCGAGACGCCGCAAGCTACATAACGCGTTCGCTGGACTTCGCAAAAATAATCGCTAGACAAGACACCTATCCATAGGGAGTGCTGATGACAGAAGAAATGATCCACAAGTCAGAAGCTGCACAACAATCTGCATCCGCTCAAAATGCACCTGACACGGTAATTGTCCCGCCAACAAAGCCGATAGAGGCCGCTCCGTCCAAATCCAGCGAGCCGGAACCGGTCGCCCCGCTACGATTTGAATTCACTGGGACTGGCGCAGAATATTTCCGGATCTGGGTTGTGAACTTATTGCTGACCATAGTGACGGTTGGCGTGTATTCCGCATGGGCCAAGGTGCGGCGGGTGCAATACTTTTACCGCAACACGCGCTTTGACGGCGCAGTGTTCGATTATCACGGCAATCCGAAAGCGATTTTGAAGGGGCGTATTCTCGCGCTCGTGCTGGTAGTCGCATACAAGATTTCGTTTGAAATTTCCGGCATTGTCACGATGGTGGTGGTCCTGGTTCTGGCAGCGATCATGCCGTGGTTACTCTCACGCTCGTTTCGCTTTAAATTGGCGAACACCAGTTATCGCGGCGTGCATTTCCGTTTTCAGGGAACAGTTGTCGAGGCTTATCGCACCTTGATTCTGTTTCCGGTTGTGTTGACCTTTACCGGATTATTTGTATGGAGTCTGTTTGCCTCGTATTCCAAGAGCCCCAGTGTCAGCATGATCATCATGCTGGTTTTACTGGTGCTGATCGTGATGGGGGGAACCGTGCCGCTGGCGCATCACTTACTCAAACGCTATCAGCATGACAATGCGTACTTTGGGCAAATGCCGTTTTTCTATTACGGGCGCGCGGTCGATTTTTTCAAGATTTATGGCAAGGCGATTGGGTTTGTGATTCTGGGCTCAATCGTGACAGGCATACTTGGACATATATTTGCGCCTGTTTCAAAAGCGCTTTTGACAACGCAACTGGGTTGGCTGTTTCAATTTCTCTTTGGTTTGTTGGGCGCTTATGTGCTGTATTTGTTTGCGCGGCCTTATCTGGAAAGCCGCATTCAAAATCTGGTTTGGAACAACACCGAAGTCGGCGACCATCGTTTTCAAAGTACGGCCAGTGCGCGCAAGTTGTTGTTGATTCATGCGACGAATTTGTTACTGATCACATTGACGTTCGGTTTGTTCAAACCGTTCGCCGCTGTCCGCCTTGCCAAATACCGGCTGGAGAATCTCGCGTTAGTGGCAACTGAGAGTCTTGATGAAATTTTGGCCGACCCTGAAGCGGACCAAGCCGGCGCATTAGGCCAAGAGGCGGGTGACTTTTTCGATATAGACATAGCGATATGATCATATGATAGATGCCATTTATTTTGACGGGCAATCCACCAAGCGCTGCCCGGTAACGGTATTGATACACAAGCGTGTTGTGGTAATACGCGGCGCGGGCATTCATATCAACGCGAGACTGTCGCAGTTGTCGATATCGGAAAAATTGATGCATGCGCCGCGCATCGTGCGCATACCTGAAGCTGGATCGATCGAGATCACCGACCCCAAGTTTGAGGCCATGCTTGCAGAGAATCGTTATGAAGAGCCATGGGTGGTGCATTGGCAGATGAAGTGGCATTTATCCTTGCTGGCGCTGGTCTCGTTGCTGGTGGTCTTGTTGAGCGGCTATCAATGGGGTTTGCCTTGGGCCGCTGGTGTGATCGCACAACATTTGCCGACATCCATCGAAAAGAAGATCGGCGATCAAGAATTGCAAATGGTCGACAAGGCTTATTTTTCGCCATCTAAACTGGACCCGGTCGATCAAGAACGTTTACGAAAAGAATTCGCAGAGTTAAAGCAGCCACGCGGTGAAAAGACGGCCTATCATCTTGAATTCCGCTATAGCAAAGTCGGTCCCAATGCATTTGCTTTGCCGAATGGTTCGATTGTCTTGACTGACCAATTGGTGATGCTCGCGCGGAATGATCCCGCAGTGTTGGCTGTATTGAGCCATGAGTTGGGTCATCTGCAACGTCGGCATTCGCTGCGACATCTTTTGCAAGCGCTTGGTGTCGGTGTGGTGTTGCATCTTTTTGTTGGCGATGTATCGAGCGCGTTGGCTGCGTTGCCCACATTCATGCTCGACCAAAAATACTCGCGCGATTTTGAACGGGAAGCGGATCAATATGCAATCGACATGCTGCATGCAAATAATATTCCGCTGACACCAATGGCGGATTTGTTCGAGAGAATGCATGACGCCCATGCAGACGAGGCAAGTGCAAATAAAAAATCGAATGACGTTCAGACCGGTGACGATGAGGAGTCAGACGATGAGGATGTTCAATCGAACAGGCGTCCCAATGGCAAAATAAAAATGGCACCGCCACCTGAATATTTCAGTTCTCATCCAAGTGATGCGGAGCGAATCGCCAGATTGCGCGCTGCAGATCTGCAGAAGTAAATATTATTCTGAACCTACCGAAATAGGTTTTACTGCAAGGTCGTTATAACACCAGCGGCCGGTTAGATAACTCGTTAAGCGGGACACCGTTAGCCGGGAAATTTGTTTTCAATAGCGCATTTAATTGAAACAGTGCAGCAACTGCGCTGTCATGAAAATCGCCGCGTGCAAAACCTTGCGTCATGGTATGGCATACCGCTTCCCAATCGGCGGCCTTGAGCGCGCGTCCAACGGCGCGATCGGTGATGATCTCGACCTTGTGATCAGCCAGGTTGATGTAGATTAAAATTCCGCAATTTTCTTCCGTGTCCCAAATCCGATGATGCGCGAACAATTCTCGTGCACGTTCTCGCGAGAATAATCCGATCAGCACGTCGCGCAACGTCAAGGCGGGTTCGACAATCAGCCGGATTTCGGCACGGTGTTGCGCCTCGCCTTGTGCAATCGCAGTTTGAATGGCTTTCAGTGTGTGCGCGGGAAAAGTACGCCGGCCTGCCGCTCTGGTCGTGGTCAGGTGTCGCAATAAACGTGTGATTTTTCGCATTACCAATCTCCCGACGCACCACCGCCATCAAAGCCGCCGCCACCGCCGGAAAATCCACCGCCGTCGGAGAAGCCGCCGCCACCGAATCCACCAGAGCCGCCGCGACGTCCCAGGCCGCTGCCGATTGCGCTGCCAAGAATAATGCCGGCAGTGCGTCCCCAGTCATTACTGCTCAGTGCATTACGAGAACGTCCTGCACGCGATAACATCGAGCCAATGATGAACAAGGCAAAAAACAGAATAGGGATCAGTGAGGCGAGCGATGAACCATGCTCTTCTGCTGCCTGTTTATTTTTGGGGGCAGGAAAATGCTCTTGATCCAACAGGCTGGTGATCGCCGAGACGCCTGCCACCAGGCCGCCGTAAAAATCATTCTGGCGGAAATGCGGTGTAATCACATCCTGCAAAATCCGCTTCGATTGTGCATCGGTCAGTGTGCCTTGTACGCCGCGTCCCGCTTCAATCCGCAATCGTCGCAACGCTTTCGGATTGTCCTTGGCCACAATTAATATTGCGCCATCATCGATGCCCTTGCGTCCCACCTTCCATGCGTCTGCGACGCGAATGCTGTACTGCTCAATGGCTTCCGGTTCGGTGCTGCTGATTAGTAATACTGCGATTTGACTGCCGGTGCGCGTTTCATATTCCGTCAACACATTGTCGAGTGTGGCGTGCTGCTTTGCATTGAGCATGCCGACCATATCCACCACATGGGAAGTGAGCGGTGGAATCGGTGCAAATTTTTGTGCACTGGCGACAGTCAGAAAAAGCGCCAGCACCACACCGACCAGGCCACGGAAAATAGTCATATCTTATTTGCCGAAATTAACAGTTGGCGCAGTTGAAATGGCTTTCTCGTTTTCCACTGTGAACGATGGCTTCACCTGGTAATGGAACATCATCGCCGTCAAGTTGGTCGGGAAGCTGCGCGCCAGAATGTTGTATTCCTGAACCGCTTGAATATAGCGATTACGTGCCACGGTGATGCGATTTTCGGTACCCTCCAATTGCGATTGCAAATCGCGGAAACTGGTGTCGGCTTTCAAGTCAGGATATTTTTCCGATACGGCCATCAAGCGTGACAGCGCCGAAGTCAGTTGCCCTTGCGCCTGCTGAAACTTTTGAAAGGCTTCGGGATTGTTCAATACTTCCGGCGTGACTTGAATGCTGGTCGCTGCGGCGCGTGCTCTTGTGACTGCTTCCAATGTGTCTTTCTCATGTGAGGCGTAGCCTTTGACGGTATTGACCAGATTCGGAATCAAGTCGGCACGGCGTTGGTATTGGTTAACAACTTCTGCCCAGGCTGACTTGGTTGCTTCATCCTTGGCCTGGAATTCGTTATAGCCGCATGCGCTGAGCATTGACGCAAACAGAACAATCGCTAACCATTTCACGCTTTTTTTCATACTTATTTTCATGCTTATTTTCATGTTTATCCCTCAAGTAAGAGTCAATCTAATCGCTTATGTATGGGCAGGGGTGCCGGGTTTCAACAGCACGGTACTCATTGCGGCAAGAATTAACAGCATGGCGCCGTAATCTTGCCAGTGCGGTGTTTCCCCAAGCAACCATGCAGCCGAGAAAACGCCAACCACGGGAATCATCATCACCGATAAGCCGGAGGCAACCGGCGGCAAGGTGCGCGCGAGCTGAAACCATACTACGTGCGCAAAACCAAAAACAATCAATGCGTTGTAGACGATCGCAAACCACTCGGTCGTATTTGGCATGCGCCAGGCGCTGCTCTCGAATACGATGGAGGCAGCGGCCATCGCCAATGTAGTCATGCCCAACATCCAGAATGTAATCGAAATGGTTGGCATCTCGATCTTGGTGCGCCGCATCAGTACGGTGCCATAGCCCCAGTTCGCAGCGGCAATCAGCACAAGCAAGCTCCCCAGGGGCTGCCCGCTCAACGCCGAGAATTCACTCGATAACAGTAACAGCGCACCAGCCAATGCACAGCCGATGCCGATCCAGGCCAATCGCGTCACGCGCTCACGGAAGAAAATCAGCCCGCACAATACTGCCCATACCGGCATCGTGTACCCAAGTATCGCTGCACGTCCTGACGATAGCATTTTGACGCCGAATATGACGAATAGGTGCCATATCATCATGTTGGGAATCGCCAATTTGATCAGTGTCTTGATGTCGCCTTGCGGAATGGCGAGAGAGTCACCACGCAGGCGTGCCGCCAGCCATATCGTCGGTAAGCCTCCTAACATACCCAAAGTACGAAAGGCCAGCGGCGGAAAACTGCGTACGCCAATTTTCATGATCGGCCAACTGATGCCCCAGGAGAGGATGAGCAGGATAAGAAGTATCCAGTCTTTACGGGTAAGTGATGTCATGATGGAACGATAGCACAGCATACGTTTGTCTGGGGTTACGCATGGATTCTCATTTACAATGCACATGTTTCCACTATTCATGACATGCGCCATGACTTTTATTGAGCAATTAAACGCTGCCTGGGCCACCAATAATTCATTGTTATGTGTTGGACTCGATCCGGATATCAGCAAGTTTCCAGTCGAGCTGCAAGACAAACCGGACGCAATTTTCCAATTCTGCAAAGCGATCATTGATGCGACAGCAGATACCGCTTGTGCGTTCAAACCGCAAATTGCCTACTTCGCCGCATTGCGTGCAGAAGATCAGCTTGAAGCGATTTGCACTTATGTTCGCAAGCAGTATCCGCAGATCCCGATTGTGCTCGATGCCAAGCGCGGCGATATCGGTGCGACTGCAGAGCAATATGCGCGCGAAGCATTTGAGCGTTATCAAGCGCATGCAGTGACCGTCAATCCATACATGGGATTCGATTCTGTCGCACCGTATCTGGAATGGAAAGAGCGTGGCGCGATCGTGTTGTGCCGTACATCCAATCCGGGTGGCTCGGACTTGCAGTTCTTGCAGGTGGATGGCAAACCGTTATACCAACATGTTGCTCAGATGGTTTCTGAAAAATGGAATACGAATGGTCAGTGCGCATTGGTAGTGGGCGCGACCTTCCCGAACGAGCTGGCACAAGTGCGCAAGATCGTCGGCGATCTGCCATTGCTGGTGCCGGGAATCGGCGCGCAGGGCGGCGATATTCAAGCGACAGTCGCTGCAGGGAAAACAGCGAATGGAACAGGGATGATGATCAATTCATCGCGCGCGATTTTGTATGCGAAGCCGGATGAGAAAATCGGAGAAGGGTTTGCGCAGGCGGCGCGAAGAGTGGCGCTTGAGACACGGGATGCAATTAATCGGTATAGGTGAGGATGAGATGGGATCACATCTCTTTGATTGCGGGTATAGGTTTTTTTAGAAAAATATTATTTATTCAAAATTCATAACATATGAAAACCATCGTTCTATTTTTAGGAATTCTTGCCTCTGGATTCTCAATTGCGCAAGAAAAAATATATATTCAAAGCCCGGCAGTTTTTATTGATGGAGATTCAATTCGTGATTCAGTTAGGCAGGACTGCGATTTGGATAAATATCTTGCTACTCAAACGTTGTCTGGCATAGTGCACGTCAAGAAAAAGCTAATGGCGATTAATGCCGTAGCCACATCGGACGAAATGCCATCTGATGATGCAACAGTCGTGAATCTTTCCATATTGGCTGTTCATGGCAATGGAGGGGCTGCTGCATTCACTGGAGGAAAAGGATTTACTGTGCGTGCCGATTACAAAGTCGCTGGTCAAATTATTGAGACAAAGACCCTTACCCTCAACACGCGAGGGGGCATTTTTGGTCAGTTTGGCGGCATCTGCAAAATTCTGGAAAAAGATGCCACTTCGGCAGCCAAAAAAATTTCGTTTTGGATACGCGATGTATATAAAAGGCAAAGTAGCATGCCGACACTTTCTGATTCAGCTGCCAAACCAATTGGGTTGATTTCCCCAATTGAATACGTTGACGAGACCAACGTACGACAAGCTATCAAGGATGAATGTGCTTTAGGAAAGATAACCGAAGGGTATGTTTTGGAGAGGGCTAACCATGAGGGATTTCCGATGAAGCCTCTGCCAACCTATGATGGAACGGGTACTGCGATTCGTGTCAGTATTATGGATGCCGTAGGAACAGGAGGAAATCTTGATAGGAAGTTTATTAAGTTGCATATCGATTTATTGAAAAATGGAAGTATCATTTCAAGCGAAGACTTTAGACGCGATACAAAAAGAGGGCTGGAAGTTGGGGCTTGTTACACGTTTGAGCGATTGCTCAAATCTTTTGCGAACTTCGCTATAAAGTGGACAGCGAATCAGATCTCAATTGCAGAAAATCCTGGGGCGCGCGAAGAATCGGCTGAAAATAAAGTGGAGCAGGATGATTAGTCCTGCTGCAGCCGTAGTACGCTAGATAGATGTTAAGCAGCTTCCAGAAAGCGCAATAATCCTTGCAATGCATGTACTACCGTTTGCTCGCGGACAGCATGACGATCCCCGCTCAATACCAGGCGCTCGGTGTGCACGTTATCGCCTTTAGCCCAGGCAAAACAAACTGTGCCTACCGGCTTGCCGGGCACGGCGCCGCCGGGACCGGCGATACCTGTGGTCGCCAAGCTGACATGCGCATTGCTATTGGCAATGGCTCCAGTTGCCATCGCGGCTGCGACTTCTTCACTCACTGTTCCATGTTGTGCGATCAAGGCTGCAGAGACATCGAGCATTTCCGTTTTTGAGGCGTTGGAATATGCAATGAATCCGCAGTCAAACCAATCTGATGAACCGGCGATTTCAGTAATCGCCTGGGCAACGCCGCCTCCGGTGCAGGATTCGGCTGTGACCAATAACAAATTTTTCGCTTTGAGAGTGCGGCCTGTGCGTGTTGCCAGTTCGATGATGTCGGTCATGATGATTCCTCGGATTTTATTTAATTTAAATTACACGCCACAAAGCAAATAACAGCAAGGTATAAAACGCCGCCATGATGTCATCCCACATGACACCGAAGCCGCCTTTGAATCTGCGGTCGAAATAACCGATCGGCGCAGGCTTAACCATATCAAAAAAACGGAACCAGATAAATGCCCAGAATTGGGTGCCGAAATCCGCGGGCATGACAAATATCAAGACCAGCCAGAACGCAATGATTTCATCCCATACCATGCTGCCATGATCCGCAATACCCAGGTCGCGGCCGGTGACACTGCAAGCCCAGATACCGATTACAAAACCTACGACAATGATAATGCCCCAATTTTGTTCTGTAAAAAAATCTGGCCAGCGCGACGACAATACTGCAAAGGATAGCCAGGCAAACAAGGTGCCAAATGTGCCAGGCATGAACGGCGCCAGGCCGCTGCCGAAACCTTGCGCCAAAATATGCAACGGGTGCGACAGCATGAAACGGGATGTGGGTTTGGCAACGTAAGCGGTTTGGCCTGGTTCCAGTGTAGTCATGACGATGTGAAATGATCGAAAGAGGTAAGTTGTAAATCCAATGGTTTGCCTGCAGCGTCAATCAAACGCAAGCCGGGTGAAGTTTCCACCGTGCCGACACGTGTGACAGGCGTGCCGGCAGACTGTGCAGCTGCAAGGATAGCATCGCGTTGCGTGGCTGTGGCGGTAAAACACAATTCATAATCATCGCCGCCTGCCAGTGTGAAGCGACGCTGGATATCCGGCGATTGCATTTCCAGCATCGGTCCGGCAGGCAAGGCATCGACATCCAACGTTGCGCCTAAACGGGATGCTTTCAGAATATGCCCAAGATCTCCAATCAAACCATCCGATATGTCGATCGCTGCATGGGCAATGCCACGCAATGCCAAACCGAGTGCGATGCGTGGTGTCGGGGTATGCAATCGGATTGCTGCACTCGATTGTGTGGCAGCATCGAGTGCGATTTCGTTGTTATAAGCTGCCAAGGCCAGACGCGCATCGCCTAGCGTGCCTGAGATCCAAATGTCATCGCCTGCTTGCGCAGCAGAACGACGCAGCGCTTTCCCTGCAGGCAGCTCACCAAAAATTGTGATGCAGATATTGAGCGGTCCTTTGGTTGTATCGCCGCCGATCAGTGCGCAATCATATTGATCGGCTATCGCAAACAAGCCTTGTGCAAATGGGGCGAGCCAAGCTGGATTGGCTTCCGGAAGCGCCAGTGCCAGTGTGAATGCTAATGGTTTGGCGCCCATCGCAGCCAGATCGGATAAATTGACGGCCAGACTTTTATGGCCAAGTTGCGTTGGATCTGCCCTAGCAAAAAAATGACGTCCTTCGACCAGCATGTCGCAAGAAATCGCGAGTTGCATGCCGGCTGACGGAGTGAGTAGTGCGCAGTCGTCGCCGATGCCGAGTGCAACACGATCAGCGTGATGATCGTGAGCCGAGGGCCGCGTGAAGAACTGCGCGATGAGATCGAATTCGGACAACATGCTCATGATTGTACCGAATGATTTCAGTCAGCGATGCAATCAAACGCAACAATTATCGATCAATTGATTTCCTGAAAGCGGTAATCCCATGTTTGCGCACTTCTTTCGCCGTTGTGTAACCGCGAGCCATGCGCCAATGGTAGCCGGTTCTCTTGGCTGCGTACCTGCCAAAAAGATACTGCTCAGGTTCTTAGATTTGCACCATGTCGAAATCAGCCTTGGCCACGCCGCAATCCGGGCATGCCCAATCAGCTGGAATGTCATCCCATTTGGTTCCAGCGATGATGCCGTCTTCCGGCATGCCGGCTGCTTCGTCATAGATAAAACCGCAGACGATGCATTGATATGTCTTCATGTTGATCCTCTCAATAATTTATTCAGCGATGTGGGAAATAATTGCTTATGCTTTTTCCAGTGCAGTAGCGAGGGCCGCGCGATACTGATTGGCATGGCGCTCTTCTACTTTCGCCAATGCGGCAAAACGCTTGGCTGCGATTTCCAGTGTGCGTTTGAAATTTGCCGCATGCTCCTTCGATTCGGCGATTTGCTCATCGTATTCTGCTACGGCAGCGTGGTTGCCTTCTTCGACAGCCAGATGGCGGAACTTTGGATACATTTCTGTGTATTCATAGGTTTCGCCTTCGATTGCTATTTCGAGCGCCTTGGTCGGCGTTAATTGCGATTTTGGATACAGCAAGTCGAGATGACCGAATGCATGCATGACTTCTTGATCGGCGGTTTCTTCAAAAATTCTGGCGATATCTTCAGCGCCAGCTTCGCGCGCCAGTTTGGCGAAATAGCGGTATTTGATGTGTGCCATCGATTCGCCGGCGAAGGCAGATTCAAGGTTGGTAATCGTTACTGAAGGTGTTTTATTTGGCATGGTGTTCTCCTTATGAAAATTCATGATTGATTAAATACAATCGGCATGAGCTTCATCGTAGAGATAATTCATTGATTTATAAAATTGATTGTTTTAATGAATTTAATAGCATTCTCATTTATTTGGTTTTTGATAACCGATATTGCAGAAGAAATTGAGGTAGGTGAGGACGTATAAATACGTAGTAAAAAAGAAGTTGCCCTCTGATAAAATGAATGGCTTCTGCACGTTATAAAGAAGACCACAAGATGGACTCCATCATTGATAAAAAAGAGGAGCTGCGCCAGCAGTTACGTCAGGCAGCACTTGAATATCATGAATTTCCCACACCGGGAAAAATCAGCGTTACCCCCACCAAGCAACTGACCAACCAACGCGATTTGGCGCTGGCTTATTCACCAGGCGTGGCAGCAGCATGCGAAGAAATCGTCGTCGATCCGGCGAATGCTTTCAAATACACTGCACGTGGCAATTTGGTCGCGGTGATCACCAACGGTACGGCTGTGCTTGGTTTAGGCAACATCGGCCCGTTAGCGTCGAAGCCTGTGATGGAAGGCAAGGGCGTCCTGTTCAAAAAGTTCGCAGGTATTGATGTATTCGATATTGAAATCAATGAATCGGATCCCGACAAGCTGTGCGACATCATCGCCGCGTTGGAGCCGACTTTCGGCGGCATCAATCTGGAAGACATCAAGGCGCCTGAGTGCTTTTATATCGAACGCAAACTGCGTAACCGGATGAAGATACCGGTGTTCCATGACGATCAACATGGCACTGCGATTATCGTTGGTGCGGCGATTTTGAATGGACTGAAAATCGTCGGCAAAGATATCAAGAAATGCAAATTGGTTGTGTCAGGTGCAGGCGCGGCAGCGCTGGCGTGCCTGGACTTGATTGTCGAACTGGGTTTCCCCATCGAAAACATTTTTGTCACAGACTTGGCAGGTGTCGTGTATAAAGGCCGTGCCGAGCTGATGGACCCTGACAAGGAACGTTTTGCACAAAACACCAAGGCACGTTCACTGGCTGAAGTGATTCCTGGCGCCGACATCTTCCTCGGCCTTTCTGCAGGTGGTGTACTGAAGCCGCAAATGGTCAAGGACATGGCAGCGAAACCATTGGTATTGGCGCTTGCCAATCCGACTCCCGAAATTTTGCCGGAAGAAGTGAAGGCAGTACGGACTGATGCGATCATCGCAACGGGGCGCTCTGACTATCCGAATCAGGTCAATAACGTGCTGTGCTTCCCGTATATATTCCGCGGTGCACTCGATTGCGGTGCGACGACTATCACACGCGAGATGGAAATTGCCGCAGTGCGTGCGATTGCTGAGCTGGCGCAAGCCGAGCAATCCGATGTGGTCGCGATGACATATGGAGATACCAATCTCTCATTCGGTCCCGAATACATTATTCCGAAACCATTTGATCCTCGCTTGATGATCAATATTGCGATGGCGGTGGCCAAAGCGGCAGAGAGCTCCGGTGTTGCGGCACGCCCGATCAAGGACATGCAAGCGTATACCGATCGTTTGCAGCAATTTGTTTATCACAGCGGCACCTTCATGAAGCCGATCTTCCAGATTGCGAAGAAAGCACCGGCAGCGAAGAAGCGGATTGTGTTTGCAGAAGGGGAAGATGAGCGCGTGCTGCGTGCAGTGCAAATTTTGGTGGACGAAGGATTGGTGCAGCCGATCCTGGTCGGGCGTCCAGCCGTGCTGGAACAACGCATCAAGAAATTCGGTTTGCGGTTGAAGGCGAACGTCGATTTTTCGATGATCAATCCGGAATTCGATTCGCATTATCGCGACTATTGGCAAACCTATTTTGCGATGACTTGCCGTAAAGGCGTGACAGAACAATATGCCAAACTGGAAATGCGTCGTCGTCATACTTTGATCGGATCGATGATGATCCATAAGGGCGATGCCGATGGCATGATTTGCGGCACTTACAGCACGACCGGATCGCATTTAAATTACATTGAACAAGTGCTTGGCAAACGTGAAGGCGTGAATGTATATGCCGCGATGAATGCGCTTATTTTGCCTGACCGTCAGCTTGTATTGGTCGATACACACGTCAATGAAAATCCAAGTGCCGAAGAGCTGGCTGAAATTACTTTATTGGCCGCTGAAGAAATGCGTCGCTTCGGATTGATGCCGCGTGTTGCCTTACTGTCACATTCGAATTTTGGTACGAGTGATAGTGAATCGGCAAAAAAAATGCGCGCAGTGCTGAAACTGCTTCAACAAAAAGCGCCGGATCTGGAAGTGGATGGCGAGATGCATGGCGATACGGCACTCGATTCCGATCTGTTGAAAAAGATGATGCCGAATTCGAGATTAAAGGGGGATGCCAATTTACTGGTATTGCCGAATATCGATGCGGCAAATATTTCTTACAACCTGCTGAAGACGGCTGCCGGTAACGGGATTGCAATCGGGCCAATTTTGCTTGGTTGTGCCAAGCCGGTTCATATCTTGACGCCATCCGCAACAGTGCGGCGGATTGTGAATATGGCGGCGTTGTGCGTGGTGGATGCGGTTGCGCAGCGTTAGAGTAGTCTGCGTTGTTAATGAAAGCCGTTCACTGAATAATGAATGGACGGCTTTTTCAATTCAGGATGCCAGTAAATTATTGCTTTTCGATTGGCGTTACTAACACCGCTGTGCCGTAGCATAAAACTTCAGTAAGCCCCGCCATCACTTCAGTCGCGTCATAGTGCATTGCAATCACCGCATTGGCGCCGCGTACTCTGGCCTGGCGGCACATCAATTCATATGCCTCTGTTCTTGCTTGTTCACACAGTTCGGTATAGATCGTGATATTACCGCCGAACAGAGACTGCAATGCGCCGAAAATATTTCCCACTATCGACCGAGAGCGAACAGTAATGCCGCGCACGACGCCGAGATTTTTGGTGATGGTATAGCCTGATAATTCAAATGCCGTTGTAATCATTGCGTCTTGCATAAATCCCCCTTGTTTGAATTTATTGTTTGAATATTGCTCAACTTTTCAAAAGCACCCGTCCCGTTTGCACCAGAGTTGAAGCACGATCGCAATGCCCAGGCTGATCATCAAAAAACATATGCGGCTTGAAGGCAGCAAGTACAGCCGACTTTGCAACCCCGCCCATAAAGAACGTTTCGTCAATCGCGATATCCCAAGCGCGCAGCGTGCGGATCACGCGCTCATGCGCAGGCGATGAACGCGCAGTGACCAGTGCGGTGCGAATCGGCGCGGTGCGGCCATCGGCATTCTTGAAATTGTTTTGAATGAACGAGAGCGCTTTAAGCAAGCGCGCAAACGGGCCGGCTGGTAGGGGATTCTTTGCATTCTGGCGTTCGTGATTCTCGAATGCTTCGATGCCCTGTGTCTGAAAAATCCGTTCCGATTCATCAGAAAAAATCACCGCATCACCGTCGAACGCAATCCTGATTTGATCGAGTTCTTCCAACGCGTTGTCCGGTTTTTGGTACAGCAAAGCCGATGCAACGCCCGAGTTGATCGCTGCTTGCACATCGTCTTCATGCAACGATAAAAACAAACTGACATTGAATGCTTGCAGGTATGGCGCAAGCGATGCGCCGCCGGACAACACGGCGCGCGTAATGTCGAGACCGTAATGTGCGATCGAATTGAAAATGCGCATCGATGTTTCAGATGAATTGCGTGACATGATGACGACTTCGACAAAGCGTCGATTGTGTGTCAGCTCATTCAATTTCAGCAGTGCGCGTACCAACGCAAAACCGGAGCCGAGCTTCAGTATCTGATTTTCATTTTCAAGCTGATGCTGTCGATACGCATCAAGACCTTGATTGCGAAAAATAGCCTCTTCCGCTTCCAGATCAAATAACGCACGGGAAGAAATGCCGATAACCAGTAAATTGTCGAGCGAGACGGGCATGGTTGTGTGCACTCCTGAATATTCAGGAATCCATTATAAGCATTTCGCCAACAAATCTGATTTGACACCACAAATGAAAAACGCACCTCGTTGGGTGCGTGTTCATTCAATGCATTGTGGTGCCCGGGGCCGGACTCGAACCGGCACGCCTTGCGGCGGGGGATTTTGAGTCCCGACCCGAGAATCAGCGAAACTGAGTACCAGCAAGGACTTCCAGGCAATTTTACCTTCTCGTATCCTTATTTCAGGACAAAGCAGGACAAAACGAGGATTTAAGATGAAACGAAGCCCGAACAAAAAGGATCGAAAAATTGAACGCAATATTGAAGCTAGAACAGACGGATACAGCTTTCGCGTCAGAATGAAAGTTGGCGACACCTACATAAATGAGACATTTTTTTCAATCGATGAGGCACGTGCCTATCGTGATTTGTTGCGCGCAGGCAAATCAACCGATCGAACTCAAGAAATGGTATTGCGCGCCAAAATCGATAAAAAGAAAGAGGCTAATTTGACGGTGAGCAGTCTGCTAGAACGTTATAGAAAAGAGGTTACCATCCATAAGAAGGGGTGCAGAGAAGAAACTTACACAATTGGCAAATTGCAGCGATTTAAGAGCTTTTCTAACCTGCCTATTTTTTTGGTTGATGGTGATGCGATTGAGAAACTGAAGCGTGAGTTGAGTAAGTCACTATCCGACACAACGGTCAGAAAATATCTGATGCTAATTAGCCATTTATTTAAAACCGCCGTCACGAAACGATGGTGCAGGGATCTGCAGAATCCGATAAAAACAATTGAATTGCCGCGACCTGCACGTATGCGCAGCCGTCGAATTGAACTAGACGAGCATGAATATCTCGTGGCGGAACTTCGCAACGCTCGCAATCCGTTAATTTTGCCAGTCTTTGAGTTTTTAATTGAGACAGCCTGTCGCCGCGGTGAGGTTCTTCGATTGCGGGTAAAGGACATCGATCTATCTGCAAAGACCGCAGCACTTTACGATACGAAGAATGGTGAAGATCGAGTCATTGGCCTATCTTCTCGGGCAATAGCAATACTAGAGCCGTTGATAAAAGCAGCCGTAGACAATAAGGACGTCCAAATCGGAAAAGCGACGTTGCGTAAGGTATTTCCACTTAAACCGGAGATGATTAGGTGCGCATTTGAGGAGGCCAAGAAACGTGCGCTAAAGGCCTATCGCGAACATTGTCTTCAAAATGGGTGTGTACCAAGGGACGGATTTCTTGTTGACCTTCGACTTCACGACAGTCGTAGAGAGGCGACTAGCCGCTATTTTGAAAAGGGGCTCGACATCATGGAAGTGTCGTCAATGACGGGTCATAAAACTTTGTCAATGCTTCGCGGGTATACGAACTTACGCGCTAGGGACTTGGCTCGTAAGCTTGGTTGATAATTCATTTAAAAATGCGAAAATGTCTCAAAAACCGAGGCATTTTCGCTCATCAAGGGGCAGCTACGCACCCCCTTGGCCGCATGGCTAGGCTCGTGCGAGAAAATTTATTCTTCCACTTGCTGCGCTGTCATTACAGGCAAGCCAAAAAGGCCGCGATCGTCTGGTCGCGTGAGCCACTTATCCAGTTGTTTTCGAATATCCGCATCGAGCTGCGCGTCACGTTGCATTTCGTCAGCTAGGTATGCGCCCAACAGAATTTTCCGACGGGTATCCGCCGCCCTGACTGCTTTCGTATCCCGCGTTTTCTGCATTGCTTCAAGGCGTAACTTTTGCGTTTTTAGTTGAGCTAATTTTTCCTGTTGCGCTGCAATTTTTAATTCGATCGAGTTGATCGTTCTTGTTGTGGTGGTCATGTCTATCTCAACGAAATAATAATGATTGAAACAGTACAGTGATTCTGTCTGAAGTGGAATGGTTCGACACAAACTGAGTACGTTTAAGGACTTCCGTTCCTGCTTGGTCGACGGTATCGTCAGGCCATTGAATCATCGGCAAATGGCCCTGAAGGGCGCACTTAGGAGTTGCTGCGCAACTCGTGCGATTCCCGCGGAATAAAAACAAAAAATTAAAAGCGTAAAAAAGCCGATTTATCATCTCAGCATTAAGCCGATATGCAGGTCAGCTGGTCGCAGTGCGACCGCTGCCGCCGCTTATCGCGCCGGATGCAAAATCGCTGATGAACGAACTGGAGAGATTCATGACTACACGCGCAAGCGTGGTGTCGAATCTTCCGATATCGTTTTGCCGGATGGAGCACCAAAGTGGGCAACCGACAGAGCCGCACTTTGGAATGCTGCCGAAGCTGCCGAGCGCCGTAAGGACTCATGCGTCGCTCGCGAGGTTGAGGTGGCTCTACCTGCGGAACTATCGCCAGCCGAGCGCCGCCGCCTTGCGCTTGATTTTGCAAAGGACATGGCAAACAAAGATGGGTGTGCGATTGACGTTGCAATTCACGCGCCTAGCAGCGGTGGCGATGAGCGAAACTGGCATGCACATATTATGCGTACAACGCGCAGAGTTGGATCGTGTAGGCTGACGGGAAAACTTGATAAGGAAATGGCAGGCCGCAATCGACGAGAAGATCTTAAAGTGTTGCGCGAATGTTGGGCTGATTTATGCAACGAGAGACTACAGCAAAACAACATTGAGAGTCGCATCGATCACAGAAGTCTTTCAGCGCAAGGTATTAACCGTGTGCCGTCTGCTCATCTTGGCCCGCATATTTCCGCGATATTGCGGCGCGGCGCGCACTCATACATTCAAGAGGCGCGTGCAAGTGAGCGGCTCGCAGCGGCAGCTTTACTTGGCATTCAGGTGCGGCTCGCGTGCCAAACTAAACAGCAGATTATTTGCGTTGAAATAGACCTGCAATCCGCTTTAAAAAAACGGGAATCTAATCGTAGTGCTGCACTACTTCGCCATTACCGTCCCGAAGTAGGAACGCAGCCACAGCATGGGCACAACGCAGTTTCTGTCATTGAAAAAGTTGAATTAACTGCTTGTCCGCGTCCGGCACTACCGGGATTCTTAACACTTCTCTATGAGGATGAAGATGACAGTGAGCATCCAACAGAACGACCAAAATGAAGAACTTCCCGCTGAGGATATGCAAAATATTATTCTGATGCAGCGTGCTGCAAACTCTATTTTTGAGCTTCTAAGACTTATGGCCCGCAATGCATCTCACGAGCGCTTGAAAAGCTTACTGCGCTCACGTTGTCGGGAGATTATGAATGAAGGCAGGCTGGCAGCATTATTAAAAAGTGCTGAGTTTAATGCTGATGTTGCTGCTGAACTTTTTCAGGCAGCTGCTCGCGCAAAAAAGCGCCATATGATGGAGTTGCTATGGACAGAATATGAATCTACCTGGTCCCGCAAAGCGCAGCATCTCACTAAAGTTGGTGAAAAAAACCTACAGATTATTTGGGATTTGATGCTCCTCATATTGCAAGTCGCAATACAGATGTTACGTCAACGGCAGTCCACAGACGATGCCGGTGGTGGCATTGCGGACTTTAATTTTTTTCTTTCAATTGTGCCGCAGTTGCAATCATTGGATTATCAGAAAAAGAGCAATGTCAAGAGATCACCTACGCTAAATCAGAGGGTGGATGTGCTCGATTTCGATGGAGCAAAGGCTTGGCTTTCGCAGATCAGTTTTGGCGTTTATATGCTCAAGCAATTAGATGAAGCACGAACTGAAGCAGGCCGGGCTGAATGGATTAAAGTAGTGAACCAGATCTGGCTTTGTTTAGAGGAGCAATATCAATATCATGAAGCGGATGATGAGCATGATGAGATAACTGAATCTTCAAAGAGAACGTAAGTACAGGAAGAATATATTTCCTGGATATTAAAACCCTTATCAAGGGGCAGCTTCGCTCCCCCTTCGCCGTAAGGCTAATCCCCACTTCGCGCAAGGCGCAGCGCGCCCTGCTGCAAACTCTTAACTGATCTTACACATGAATCGTTTATGTCTGGCGTTTGTCCAATGGCCGGAGATGAGGTATCGCAATGCACAGGCCTGAAATACCATAAGCATTGTGTTCTGCATGCCTAGCGATTTCTTGGTGGAAATGATTTGGAAATAAAGCTGGCACTTACCATCCCATAGATATGGGATGTACAAATCTCTCAGTTTATGCAGTCGATGTAATCGTAAAGAGTATCCAAAAATTTAACATTTCGTTTCCGGAAAATACATTTATTTACTGGTATTCTGCACCCTCAATAATAAAAGTTATCTGAAATAAAAGAAGAAGAGATAACGAATCGGTGCACAAGCGCATCAATAGAAACAGGGGTGGGATATGGGTACAGTACATCAACTCAAATTGAGTGGTTTTGTCCCGAACGACAATGTATGCGCCAATTCCAGATGGTTAGCCTCCGGGATCTGTTCGAGCCAATGGGCTATTGCGAATAGATATGTACCTATGTAGAGCCATGTAGCAAAACCACGTTCTACGAACGTGGTTCATTTACTCAGATATACGTGTAACCCGCAAAAGTCAAAATAATTGTTTTTTTGCCAGAATTAGTTCTTAGCATAGATTTATAAAAGCGGAAATTTAGGGAAGTTAATTTAATCAGAAGGGGAAATAATGAAACGAGCTATTTTTGCAGTACTTAGTGTTTGCTTTGCTTCAGTCGCGTTTGCAGGGGGCACTGTTGGTCCTGCACATGTCGTGGCAATTCGCATTAATCCAGACGGCACAGGCATGGTGCAGTTCGATCAAATAGTTTCTGGCAGCCCGAACTGCGCCGGCACATATGCTCCTTATAATTCCATGCTTTCTTTCGGCAATACATCGCAAGGAAAAGAAGTATTGGCATTGGCGCTCACCGCAAAGGCGATGGGCAGCACAATACAAGCCATTGGTCTCGGATCTTGCATCAATACCAGCGGTTCTGTGGAGGACTGGGGTACCGGTTGGATGAATTGAATTTTATTGAATCAGTCGAAGAAAATTGCGATTTGTAGTCCAAGGAGTTTTTATACGAACTCTAACGATTGCGATATTACAAAAACCAAATATGGTTTGATATCGGTCCCATTTCCGACTTACTTTAATTAGCAAGTATCTGAGGCTATCGTGAAACAACAATAGCAGCTTGGAAATCGTGTTGAATAAATTGATCAGATCCATTCTACATTGGTGCACCGCTTCACAGTGTTATCCGTATTCACAAGCATCTTGAATTGATTAGTTTTCTGCACTAGCTACAAAAGGAATTAAAAATGTTTTTATCTTTATCGCCAATTTTTTTTAATCTGAAGCGTAGAGCTATTGGTTCATGTTTAATGGCGCTGACTCTATTAGCTACCATCTATCCCGCTCATGCATCACCCTACGACAATGCAATGGCTAGAACGGTTTACCATGCGTTTTCTGGCGACGTGAATGGAGATGGTTATCCGGATATTTTGCTCAAAGCAGATTACAAGATCATTATGCTTCCGTTGGATGATGATGGCTTGTTTCCTCTTCCTATCCCCGCTCCCAGCCCGACATTTGTCTTGCTTTCACAGAGCGACGGCTCTTATGTGCTGACCGCTAAACCAGACGCATCAATTGTCAATAGCGCGGTATGGCAAGCTAATTCATACGATTTGATCTTGGGCGATGTGTTAGGCAATGGTGCAGGGTCGATACTCATCAAGACACGTACTCCAGGACAACCCAGTTTCGTAGTTGCGATGTCTTCATCGACAGGTGCACTGCAACTGGTTCAAGTGCTCACGACTGCCAATATCGGTATTGATTTAGGTGCGGCAGGCACGACCGTCGCCTTTCAAGACCAAAATGGCGATGGTCGTACCGACCTTGTTGTCAGCGTCAACAATCGCTTGACCTCGATTTTGTTGGCTGATGCAAACGGCGATTTTGCGAAAAACAGTACATCAAATGATACGGCTACCATTCGCGCGGTATGGTCGGGTATGTTGAATGCACTTAGCAATGGTGATACGACTACAGCGCTGAGTTACATCAACGATGAATCGAAAGACAGCTATGCACAGATATTTAGCGATCTCGGTTCCAATGTTCAGCAACTGCCTTCTAGCTTAAGTAATTTTAACTTTGTAACAGTTACATCAACCTATGCGACAGCAGTGGTTTCTCAGAGCTACGGCGGACAAAACACAATGGGTTTTGTGAACTTCATGTTGGGTGCGGGTGGCTGGAATATTGTGGGGTTTTGATGGAGTCGCACGAAGGAGCAATTAAAAAAAAATCCTGGACAAAATGGGGTATTGCTTTAGCTATCGCTTTAGTCATCGCGACATTCATCATTTATCCCTCAGTGTATTTTTCTCCTGAGATCAGGGCACGTGTCGTCACGCCGAGTGGTGAACCTGTTGAAGGTGCAGTTGTCGTTGCCAGCTGGAGCATCACAGGATTTATTAATAACGCCCGCTTAGGCCAATTAGCACTGTATGAAGCAGTCACGGATAAGAATGGGGACTTTTACATTCCTCAATGGGGGCCGCGATATGCCTTAATGGGCATGATCATGGGTAAGGAGCCGACGATTCGCATTTTCCACCCTCGTTTTGTGCCCTTGGTAGTTGAGAATACCCAACATGTTATTTCGGTGGCCGCTTCGACTGTCATCAGGTTTCGTTTTCAAGACCAAGCTATTTCGCTGGTCCCTTTTCATGGGACGCCGGCGGAATATGAAGATCAGTTGAGTGGATTGGTTCGCAGTCTTGATTTCTTTTTGTTTGATACTCCTGTCAATGGTGCTAAGCGATGCTATTGGAAAAAAGTCCCCAGAATGCTAATCGCATTGCAGAGCGTGAAGGATGAATTAACACGAGAGGGCATAGGCAAATCGATACCGTCGTTACAGGACTATGTGGCTATCGATCAGCCGCAATGTGAGGATTCAAGATTGTTTTTTCAGGGATATAAAAATGAATAAGCTTGTTATGCGTTTTACGGGACTGATGTTATTGATGGTGTCCTTTAATGTGAAGGCCTACGAAATATCTACGCATGAGATGTTGACACGTGCTGCCGTCAATCGATCGGTATTAGTAGTTCCAACCCCTTCATTGCCTTCATTAATGAGTGATCTTGGTCTTAGTGATTGGGGAGGAGGAACATTTATTTCATCCGATGGACTTCGCATCTTTAGTGGTGTCAACGATAAGGAAATCATTCCTTGGGGGGCAAATTATGAAGATTCTCAATATTTAACACGCGTATTTAATCATTTTTTTGACCCTCAATTTAATAATTTCGCAGGACGCCCTCTCTTTAAAGTGCAGAATTTGGGAGTAATGTCACCTGATTGGGCATTGGAAGATTATTTTGAATGGCATGATATTTGTGGCGGTGTCATCCCATGTGACAATAGGCCGCAGGATTTTTCTTTCCGGAATGGGCAGCAAAATTTCTTCAGTGCGCTTACCGCGTCTACACCAGCACTTCGTCAACAATACATCTCTGCGACATTTCAGACTCTTGGTATGATCGTGCATCATATTCAAGATATGGCTCAACCACAGCATGTACGTAATGACGGACACACACATGTGTTCACAGGATCATGGAGCGACTGGAATCCTAATTGGTCATTTTACGAGGTTTATACACAAGCATTGGAAACTACGCCAAACTTAAACGGAGAAACTTTGCCGACTATATTGGCGCAATATCAGTATCCTATACCCACCGCTTTTACAACGGCGCGTCAATTTTGGCATACAGCAGGTACTTCTACTGCACGGTTTGCAGGCATGGCAGAATTTACAGCACAAAACTATACCTCCCATGGCACAGAGTATGTCGCGAATCAAAGTGATCCAACGTTTGTTGGAAACGCAGCCGGATTTCCGTTGCCGAATGGATCAAATCATGATGGCACCGCTAAGACAATAGAACCTGAAAATGTCGGGGTGACATTAATGAATAGCACAGTAAATGTGGGCACCGTTAACTTTGTGAAGGGGTACATATATGATGAATTACCTAACGTCCCAGCATTCAATACGACTAAACAGCATTTGGCTGCTGCATCCGTCGTCAATCCATTACTTAGTGCTATGCATTTGCAAGAGCGAAAATATGTAGAAAATTCCATTGTCTATGATGACGCTCAGAAAATCTTATTGCCTCGTGCCGTTGCGTTTTCAGCTGGGCTGATCAATCATTTTTTTCGTGGTCGTCTAAATCTTGTACCGGCTAGTAACGGTTGGATCATCCAGAATGTCAGTCAGCAACCGATGAATGGCGTCTTCGCACTTTATTATGAGGATGCAAGTATGACTCGCGCTTTTGGTACAAATTTTACGGGAAGCCTTAGCCCGGGACAATCGAGCGCAGTAATAAATTACAACCCTCCAAGCTCAGCTACTAATGTCATTGCCGTATTTAGAGGACAGATTGGCGCGGAGGGTAATGCAGACGTGTCTTCTGGCTGGTATGCGACGGCAGGCAAGGTAGTTACTAATACGACGTCAACTACAACGACAACGAGCTCAACAACTACAACGACAGCATTTGTACCCTGCAATCATTATGCGACAACTCTTAGAAATTTTGTTGGCTATGGGCTAGGAGCTGTAGATGGAGATTTTCAAATGGGCTCAACTGCAGGTACAGTCGCTGTTCTCTTTGCAGGAAGCAACTCCTCTGATCATGTAGACATATATTCTAACAATAGTAGTTATACCCATTTATTCACGTTAAATGGGACCGGTTCTATGAGTGGTACATGGTCCACATTTTATTACGACCCAAGTGTACTGCATTCAACCAGCGTACACATCCATATAACGGGCAATGCGAGCACTGACGTATGGGATGTGGATTATGCTTGTCCAAGTAACTCTTCAAATCCTCCCCCACCACCGCCACCGACTGTCTCAGTGTTATTTAGTTATGATCCATCCCCAAGTGGATATCCAAATTGCCCTGGCTATATGCAGTTTGGTATTGATGGGAAGACTTATACCAACGGTACAACTGCATCATTAACGTTCGCCACCTCACATAGTTTTAGTGCTAATTTTGTGAATCAAAGCACCGGTACTCCAGGTTTTTGCGGGACACCTCAGCCATATTACAAAGATGAATCAGGGAAGCACACAATATGGAATGGTCCAGCACAAGGATATACAGTTTATTAGTTGGCTTGCGAAAGGGCTGCTGGAATATCGGTCCCTGTCGAGTTCGCATTTGGTTATTCAGAATCTCAAAGTTTTTGTTTAAGTATAGATTTCAGCATGTATAAGAAAATAGTTATAGGCATTTTTTGCCTCGTATCGCATGTCGCATTCGCTCAAATTGTGGCAGTAGGTACTGTTAACTTAGTGAGAACATCAGATGCGGCGCTGTTTGGTGCAGACCCTGATCTAATGCTGGTAGATGGATTCACTTCGGCCGGTGCCTGCGCCACATACGGCTCATATGGGGGTTTAGTCACGTTAGGCATACGGGATGGTGCTGCTGGAAATAGGCAAATTGCGATTGCGACTGCAGCAAAAGCTTTAGGAAAGAAGGTGCGGGTGAGTGTTGATCCAGCGTACACACGCAACGATGGTACTTGTTTTCTCAGATGGATCGAATTTGCCGAATAAGGTGGCAAGCCGCAGAGATTGATGTGTCATTACTGGCGTACTAAATAAATCGTACCGTTGCATTGCGATTCATGGTCTCGTTGTTTTGTTGGGCATTTCGGTTGCCAGCATTGGTGAGGCTTTATTTGAGATCGTTTTTCGGCGAGATAGAAGAAAAATCAAAGAGAGCAGCATCTGAGGCCGCGCCTCAAACCTGAGTCCAATCAGCACATTTTCGTAACTTGGTTAATGCTGCACGCCAATCGTAGCTTGAGAAGCTGATCCAGCTTTTCCTGACCAATGCTAATCCAATCCCAATGACTGACAGTGCTGTACGCGAACGGTGTGTATTGCTCTGGAAAGGGCGTTGCTGAGCAGATGTTTTGGCGACCTCGTCCAGCACCTGCAATACCCAACACCCTTTGCGGTGCACATACAAATAACCGTTCATGGCCGCAGCGGTAATTCATGAAGTTTCAAAGTTTGGCGAAAGCTGATAGGCCCTAGCGGATCAAGTCTGGTTTACTACAACTAAGAACTTGTCCGTAAATAGTTGATCAATCCAGATTGGCCTGACCGCCACTCTGGAGGCAATGATGAGTAAGGTAAAGTCTTGGGAAGTAACGGACGAATTCTGGCATAGAGCGGAGGCATTGTTGCCGGTACGCCAGCGAAAGGGCGACAAGATCTATGCACGCAAGCCTGGTGCCGGGCGCAAGCCCAAAGATCCACGGCTGGTGTTCGAAGCCATTGTGTATGTACTGAGAACTGGATGTCAGTGGAAGGCGTTGCCGGCGGAACGCTTTGGCAGTGCCAGTGCGATCCATGCGCGCTTTCTCGAATGGGAAAAGGCGGGCTTTTTCGAAGCGCTTTGGAAAGCCGGGCTGGCCGAATACGAAGAGCTCGAAGGCATTGCCTGGCGTTGGCAAAGCATTGACGGTGCGATGATGAAGGCACCGCTGGCACAAGAATCGGTCGGGGCGAACCCGACCGATCGGGGGAAAAAATGGCAGCAAGCGACATCTTCTAGTGGACGCACGTGGTGTCCCGCTATCGTTCATCGTCACCGGAGCCCATCGCCATGATGTCTCGCAGCTCGAGCCGGTATTGGCCGCATTGATGGTGAAAATCCCTTCGCCGCCAGTGCGTCGACATAAACATCTGTGTGCCGATGCTGCCTATGGTGGCAAGCCGGCATTGTCGTTGATGGAGCGCGAAGGTTATATTGCGCATGTCAAAAGCCGCCAGCAGGGAAGTCGTCGAACGCAAGCGCGACGCATGCAACAAGCCCCGGCGCTGGGTGGTGGAAGTAGCGCATAGCTGGTTTAACCGATTTCGCAAGCTGCTGGTGCGCTATGAAAAACTTGCTCGTAGCTTTCGTGCTTTAAACCAGTTAGCCGCTGCCATCATCGTGTTTAGGAAAGTGCCGAGCACGGTTAACATTATTTACGGATAAGTTCTAAATCTGTCATTTTGGAGACTTTTTGTTTCTACTCGTGTGATTTAAAGCACAATGCAATACAAACCATACACATTTAACTCTGTGGAATATTCGCCAATAAGGCAAATTCAGGTCATCCAATTACCAAATCGAAAATATAATAACTGTGCAAATTGGGTGTTAATCAATAATTATTTAGAAGCGGAAGGCGTGTTAATTACTGCTTTTGCCATATGCTTCTCGACTTGAATTTCGTATTCTTTCTCAAGCTTTAATCCGTGGATTAAAGCTTTTACGAAATAGAAGATCCCGCTCAACAGCATCAGTCCCAGTCCGATTCCTACGTTTCCAAGTAGGGCAATAGCGCCTGCGGAAAAAAGGAGGAGAGTGAAGATCGACGATACGTCTGTGATCGATCTTCCAAGTGAAATGGATACTGGTGATTGCCTCGATAATTTGAGCTGGCCGGAGGTGGTTTCATTTTTAATCGACACGAGCTGCCAATTTTCCGTTCCACTTTTTCTGACTTCCGTCACGGCAACGCGATGGCCCGCACGGGTAGGAAAGTTGGCGCCTGTCAGATCAATATTGACTTCGGCACCTTGTTCAGTCTTCACCCAAATACGTTGCTTCTCTATGACTCTTGAATGCACGGTTGGCGCCGACACATGTCCGCCGTATCTTCCGACATGTCCGCCGCCGCCACTCGAATGGATAGAGACCGATTCGGAATGTACGTTATCGACTACGACAGCATGTTGGGTGCTGATGTCGAAGGACTCGCCTGAAGAGATTGTAAAGGTCTCGATCATTTCAATTCGCTCCCGTCGCAAACGTAAAGCTCACCGTTGATGGCACACCGTTGTTCGTCACATTCGCGGTGAACTGATAGCTGCTGTTGATAGCAAGCGGTACATTTGGCATCAAGACCACCCACGAATTATCGGGAATTAAACCGGTAGTATCATTTGCTCTTGACAGAGATACCAATGCGATCGGTGTGGCATTCCCAACCAGGTTCAATGTAGCGCTGGTCACTGTCAACGTCTGTCCATCGCGCACTTTCAAATAAATTGGCTGCCCGATAGGCTGGGATTGCAAATTACGTCCCAGAGGAGCAGGGGTCTCTGCGAAGTACGATTTCGACAGCACGCCTGTGATCCCTGCGCATGGATAGGTGACAACGTCAGCGCCGCCCAATAGTTGCGGAGGGCGCGTTGCTGTCGATCCAAAGTCCATTGTCAATATATGGGATGGTAGAAACGCCGGATCAGACGGGGTATAGACATCTGCGCCGACACCAATATCACGATTAGACATTAACTGCCCGATGCCGTGAAACGGGGAAGTGAACCAGCCCATCACGTTGGCCTGACCAAAACTTGTGCCATACGTCGTTTGCATCGCATTTAATACTTCATCGCCAGAGATCCATGGATAGGTAGCAGCTGTTAAGCGCGCGCCGACATCGACGCCAGTAAAGCCTGCATTACTCGATACTTCGGTGTGCGAGACAATGATCTGGTTGACCCACTCATAATCAGTATGAGCTTGTGCAGCCTGGTCCACTTTCGCTTGTTGTTGCAGCAAACCGAAGCCGCATTGGCCACGTTGGCTATTCAGGTAATTGTACGAATCGAGACGATCGCCGGCCGCATAGTTTGCAGCGGTGACTGATGTCACGATCGTGCTCACAGGCAGAGTCGTTGTGGTGGTAGACGTAACGGTTGTACCTGTTGTGCCACCGCTACCTCCGCCACCACTGCCACCGCAGGCAGATAAGGACATCGTGATCACAACGAATATCATGACCAGCTTTATATTGTTCATATCTATGCACGCCTCCCAAAATTACCAATATATTATGAAGACACAATAGTAACTTAAGAACAATATTTCTCATAATATATTGGGAGAAATATTTGGATCCAGCTATTGCTTTTGGTCTGGTCTTGCGAAGATTAAGGAAAGAGGCAGGGCTGACTCAAGAGAAGCTTGCTCTGGATGCTGGCATTGATAGAAACTTTGTTTCGTTAATTGAGCGTGGTATCAATCAGCCGACAATCCGAATCCTATTTAAACTTGCCGATATCCTTCAAATTCAGCCATCGAAAATTCTGCGCCAAGTTGAAATTGAACTTGAGCGGGCACAGAAATAATCAAACAAAAATTGCAAAGAGTTGGTGTGGTAATTGTTGCGAGGCTGGACTCGAACCGGCATGCCACGCGGCGAAGCATTTGGGGCTCGATATGGCACGTTAGGCTAGTTTTTTTGCTAGATCTTGGGGATTCAGGTGTGTATAACGTCGAAGCATATTTAAGTCGTAATGTCCCAAATTGAGATTTGATTGCATCCGTTGACTTGATGATTCGGTACGACATGCTATCGGTCAATGCAATTTGGTGTCCAAACTCCTTCTAGTTTTTAATCATGGCGCCACGGTTTTATTGTACGCATTCTTTTTTTACGCCAAGGGGAAGCGTCGCTCGCTGGCGCTCGCTTTGCTCCTCCCCCGGCAGCCCCCTGGCAAAATGCTGTTATCTGATTATGGTTCGTGCATCATTATTACTTAAGCCATCTGACCACCGTCGACTGATTGACAGCTAACTCTGTTGCAATTGCTCTTGTCGATAGTCTCTGCGCTGCCATCTGACGTGCACTGGCACGCTTGCCCTCATTTGCTGCAGCACGGCTGATCCCAGATTGCCTCCCCCTGTGTGCTTGCAACTGGCTAAATTTTTCATCACTGGTCGCAATGTCAAATCTATTCCAAGTCCATTTCCCTACACTCTTGGCTATATGCCAAATCTCTTGCCCGTCAAGGGGGATTTGTAAGTCGCCGTTACGGTCCAATGCCTTGTTGTTCAGATGGCACTGCCACATCGTAAGATTGTGTGCTCCATTTTTGTGGTGCCGAATGCAGCGATAGGCGTATTGGCGAAGCCAATCGAATACGGTTAAGTTCCTGCCGATACCGATTTCCTGCGGTTTACGTTTTGGCAGATACTTTGGAAGATCGACCCACTCAGCGAGCTCGCCGAGTTCGTATGTCAGCCGCGGTCCGCGCCAAGTTCGCCACAAAGAGTGAGATGGGTTCTTTGTGATGAGGCCGCTGTAACCTTGATCAGCCTGAAGTCGCTCCCTGAAGGCGGCCTCGACCGCACAAAGGTATCGCAGAGGCCTTTGGCGCATGTCTGGCGAATCGACCAACACCGGCACGGATAGACCCCATACTAAATGGGCGTGTGCATTTTCACGATTAGCCGCAGCCCATGATGGCGGCGGTAAGTTTGCGCGCTCCCACGCGAGAGCACCACCGGCCCGGTCGATATCATAGATAGACCAAATGCGAAGGTGCGGAGGGTTCGCCTGAATGTACGGACGCAGAATCGCTGCCGACAAACTGCGGATAAATCGTGCAGACTTATCGTCAGAGCAGTACGGACGTGTCGGCCACCTGTTCGCATCCGCGAACAGATCGAGATTCATGTTGAGTCTCGATCAGTTCAAGGAGTTTTTTTCTGCTTCTTTCGCTGCCTGCTGTGCGATTTCTGCACGTTTACGATTCGACTTTCGTCCACTGAGGCGCGCAGGCATTGCCTCGCCGCGCTCACAGGCTTCCAGATAGCGCACCAACGTTTCCGTCTTGACGTAGTTGCGCCCCGCGAGTTTTACAATCGGCAGCGGGAATTCGCCACGGCAAATTAGATTTTTTATCGACTGATATTGAAGATGTAAAAAGCGCGGCAACATCGGTACAGGCATAAGTTCTGCGCCACCATTTGCTGCAAAAATTCGTTCGTCGAGCGTGGTACGTGTGAAATAGGATTGCTGTTGCGTGCCCGAAGTAGGCATATTGAATTTATCTTGCATAACCAATGCCTCCGTGATCGATCGCATTGCGATCGAATAACGGACGGTTATGCAGACCCATCCCATGGGCAGCTTTTCAGCTTGGCACGCGTGCTCCCGGCTCTAACTACCCCGCCAAATCGTACGCGCCCAAATAGGGGCAAGGCATAAAGGTCACTGGCCTGAATTCAGGTCGCCTGCAATTCTAGTGTCGCTGTTTGTCCTTCAGCGTCTTTGAACCTGCCGTTTTGCATGGCCGTGCAAACTTCTGCTTCACTCGCACGGTTGACCAGCTGGACTGCCACGGTTAGTCATCAATGTCCAACCGGCCAACTGGAACTGCTGAAGCCAGTGTATCAACTGCTGATATAGATACGCAAGTGCGTCAAAGTACTTAACCGTACTTTGTTGGATATAATCATGACGTGCTAGGACAATCCAGGACAAAAACGGATGGTACGAAGAAGTGGTTATTGTCGTACTTTGCTGTACTCGAATTTACTGATTCACCAATGAAAAACGCACCTTCACAGGTGCGTATTCAATAAAATTCATTTGGTGCCCGGGGCCGGACTCGAACCGGCACGCCTCGCGGCGGGGGATTTTGAGTCCCCTACGTCTACCAATTCCATCACCCGGGCAACGTTGATTTACAGCCAATATTTCTTGCAACTCACCTTAGCAAAATGCCGCTAGGGCGCGAATTCTCGCATGACTTTATCAATCCTTGCAAGTGCTTGTACGAGTTGATAAATTCACAGTCATTGCGCAACGCATCTCTGCGGAGCAGGCGGCATTATCGCTGAATTGCGGCATTAGAGCAACAGTGAAAACACCGGGTGCGTTGTCACTCAGCAATTTATAGGCGTATCATCGCCTACCTGATCAATTTATTCCGCTTCAGACGGATATTGAAAGACTATGACGCTCGCAAAAATCCGCGAAATATTGCTTGGTGAAGCACTTGACCCACTCAAGAGCGAGACACGTCATTCGCTTGCGTTGGTAGCATTCATTGCATGGGTAGGTTTGGGTGCAGATGGATTGTCATCATCTGCATATGGACCGGAAGAGACTTTCAAGGCGCTGGGACCACATACGCATCTCGGCTTGTACATGGCGATTGCCACTGCGCTCACAGTGTTTATCATCGCCTTGGCCTATAACCAGGTGATTGAGCTATTCCCTACCGGGGGTGGAGGCTATCGCGTCGCGACCAAGCTGGTAGGGCCTTACATGGGTTTGATCGCTGGCTGTGCGTTGATCCTGGATTATGTATTGACCGTATCCATTTCGGTTGCTGCCGGAGTGGAAGCACTTGCGTCATTGCTCCCACTTGGTTTTCAGCCATACAAACTGTGGACTGAAATGGTTGTCATTGCAGTTTTGATTGTGATGAATTTACGCGGCATGAAAGAGGCGATCAAGATTTTGTTGCCGATCTTTTTGGGCTTCGTCGCCACGCATCTGGTGCTGATTGTTTATGGCATTTTTGTGCATGCATCGTATCTGCCGCAGTTGGTGCCGCACACATTGTCTGAAACTTCCGCATTAGCCAATGACATCGGCTGGATGGGCGTTGCGGGCATGTTGTTGCTGGCTTATTCACAGGGAGGTGGTACATATACCGGCCTGGAAGCCGTCTCCAACAATGTCAATATGCTGGCTGAACCGCGCGTTCATACCGGCAAGATGACGATGTTTTACATGGCCTTGTCGCTCGCTTTCACCGCAGGCGGCATCATCCTTTTGTACTTGCTGTGGGATGCGAAACCGGTGGAAGGTCAAACACTGAATGCGTCAACTTTTAAAGCCATCATTGACAGCGTCGGTATTGGTGGTGATGTCGGCAACAAGATTGTTTTGATCGTGGTGTTGACATTCGAGGCCGGGCTCTTGTTTGTGGCCGCCAATACCGGTTTTCTGGGTGGCCCGGCGGTGTTATCGAATATGGCGGTGGATTCCTGGGTGCCGCATAAATTCCGTTATTTGTCGACGCGTCTGGTAACCCAGAACGGCATTCTGGTGATGGGTATTGCGGCTCTGGCGATTTTGTTCTGGACCCGCGGCAGCGTTACATTGCTGGTGGTGCTGTACTCAGTTTCAGTATTTTTGACGTTTGCAATTTCATTGTATGGGTTATGTCTGTACTGGTGGCAGCATCGCAAGGAATTGAAGCAATGGCGTAGACGTTTTTTTCTGTCATTGATTGGTTTTGTGATTTGTGCCGGTATTCTCACAATTTTAGTTGTCGAAAAATTTGCACAAGGCGGTTGGGCTGCGGCAGTCATCATTGCGGCGATTGCCGGCTTGTGTATTTACATTCGTAACCATTACAACGAAACCAAAATTGCGATCCACATGGTTGATCAGGTATTTGCCAATCAACCTTTCGGGTCGCACGTCGGTTCGATACAGCCGAATCCGGATGATCAGACAGCCGTATTTATTGTCGGTAATTCACGTGGTGGCGGATTGCATGCATTGTTGTGGGTGTTGCGCATGTTTCCAGGGCACTTCAAAAATTTCATTTTTGTGAATGCGCGCACAGTCGATTCGCATGCTTACGGTGGCGAGGGCGCGGTAGAGCAAATGCGGGTCGAGGCAGAAGCGACATTAAAATATTTTGTCGATTTTTGCCAGAGTCACGGCATGGCATCTACTTCTTATCTCGGCTTTGGCACGGATGTTGTCAGTAAGGTCATCGAGTTATGTGAAGAGATTAATCAGGAATATCCGAATTCGATTTTCTTCACCAGCAAATTGATTTTCGAAACCGATAATTGGTTAACTCGTTTGCTGCATAACCAGGCGGCATTGGCGATTCAAAGACGTTTGCATTTTGATGGATTGCAAATGGTGATTTTACCGATGAAAGTATAAATGCAGGAATGTAAAAATAAAAAATCCGCCAAGTGCGGATTTTTTTATTCACCTGCAATCATTCATCAAATCAAATGAAACAGTTCAAATAGCAGGAACTGTCATGAATGCATTGACTTCAGTGCGCGTCGGGATGCCGGCTCGCCCACCTTGCCGCGTGCACTTCAGTGCAGCCACGGCACTGGCAAATCGCATTGCATCTGCCACGCTTCGCCTCTCTCCCAATGCGAACGTATAAGCACCGTGAAAGACGTCGCCCGCGCCAGTCGTATCCACGACTTCGACTGGAAAGGACTCTTGCTCATGCAAGCCTTCATTATCCAGCCAAAGAATGCCGCGTTCACCTTGTGTGACAGCGGCAACCTTGCAGCCCCAAGTACGCACTTTCTTCAAAGCATCCGGATATTGTGCGTTGTCTAAAACAGGCACATCGATGAAGGAGCGTAAACCCGATTCGGAAAATATTGCGTGATCGACCAATGGCAATACGGTTGTGAATGCACTTCGATTGGCGATTTCACCGTCCAGCACGGTAGGGATATTCAATGAACGCGCTGCAGAATAAACAGCACAGGCGCCTTCCAGCCAACGGATATCGGCGAGCACGGCTTGGGCGTCGCTTACCAGTTCCAAAGGCAACCATGCAGCATTCTCAGGCAAATTTGCGCCGCGAAAATTAATGATGGAGCGCTCACCGTCATTGGCAACCAGGATCGCCGAGATCGACGATCTGGCTCCAGGAAAAAGCCGGAAATGCGAAACATCAACGCCAAATCCCGCCATCTCATCTTTCATCACATGACCTGCTGCATCGTCTCCTGCACGGCCCCAATACGCTGCATGGCCGCCAAGACGCGCAGCAGCCACGGCCGCATTGGCCGCCATGCCGCCACCGAATTCAAGGTAATCGCTGGCGCGGTATTTTCCTGCGGTTGAAGGAAATTCGCGGACAGGCCAGACTCTGTCGAGCGTAGTGTTGCCGATGCAGATAATGCGAACGGTCATGCCATGCTCCACACTGCTTTGCATGGCCCAGTTGATTTATGCCAATTAATGCAAGCGTTGATAAAGCCGGAAGCGCTCATCACGATCTGACGGGCGCCGGCCTTCCCATAATAGTTGCCATTGGTCGCTAGGCAATCTGAAATGTTTGGTATCTGCTTTATTGTGGACACTGTCTTGCAATAAATAAAATTCACAAGCATCACCATTAAATTGTGCGAACGGGATGTGACCAAAATACGCAAACGATGCACGTTGTCCAGCTCCCACATTACTATCCACACAGCTGCGTATCGGCGGCAATTTAAGTGCAATCTGCTGTGCTACACCTGCATAACTCTTGATGTAATTTCCCCACGGCAGCCACAGCGTCATCAACAATAGCCAACACAAGATCACACCGCCCGACGACAAAACTACTGCACGCCATAACACGGAAGGCCGGCGCGAAATCCGCCATTGCACGAGAACGATCCAGCTTGCACTTGCCAATGCAGCGACAATAAAAGCAATCCAATTAAATTCCGGTTTGAATCCCGGTGCAAGCTTGAATGCATTCTTTGCTATCTGAGCCGGCCAGCCCGTTTGTTTGGCAATCCATCCAAGCCAGATGAATCCCGCGCATAATGTCAGCGTCATTACCGAGAACCAATCGACTGCATTGATGGCGCCACGTTTCATGGTGGGGAGCCCGAATGCGGCGAGAATCGCAAGTGCCGGCAACAACGGTAATAAAATTCCCTCTTCAGCGTTTGGATTGATCAATGCTAATATGCTCAAGGCAATGATGAACGTAAGCGGTAATGCAATATGCAAAGCATTACGTTGTTTTCGCCACGCGTAAACTGCCCATGCTGCAAACGGCCATGCCGGCCATGCAAACCAGATTCCGTATTTCAAAAAATATTTGAACGTCTCCACGGAAGGAAAGTTCAATTGCCTGGTATTCCAAGCCATCCACGCATCGAAAGGCGAGCTGTTGAATGGATGCACAAGATGGGTTGCCAGCAGCCAAGCCCCTGCAATCAATAATGCAAAGGGTAAAGGAAGAAGGACGATGCGACTGCGGCCCCCTTTTTTCTGCAACAATATCAATACGATCAAGCCTAGCCATAAACCAAGCGGGACAACCCAGCCTCGCGTCAATACCAAAAGACCGAGGCTTAACCCGATCCCAATCGCTGATTGGGTTGAACGGGATTCAAAAAAACGTGCCGCGCAATACAGCGACAAGGCCACCAAAGAAACCTGCAGCGCACCGGCACTGGTGGAGTGACTGTGGACCAGCAGGCCAAGGCAGCCGAGATAAATGAGTAACGCACCATCGGCAAGTGTGCGGCCAAAATCTTTGGCTTCAGGCTGCCCGCCAAAAGCCAGTTTTAACGGCTGTGCTTCTGCACGACGACCCAGCAGATAAGTCGTGTACCAAACTGAAAGTGCGCCAAGCAAAAAGAAGCCAATGGCGGCAATGCGCGCTGCCATGGGATCACCCAACAAGCCGCCGAATAACTTGATGCAAATTGCGCCGAGCCAGAATGCCAGCGGACCTTCTTGCGGCATCGGCAGTCCGGCGATGTGCGGCCACAGCCAATCATTGAGTCCGCCGTGCGCCATCGTCCACATGATGCCGAAACTGGCAGCATCGTCATTTTTCCAGGGATCGCGGCCGACCAATCCGGGCAAGATATAAAGCAGGCAAAGCGCGAACAATCCCCAGCGAGGCAGAGCATTAGTGGCGGATGCAGGAAGACGGACTGGCTTCATAGAGGAGTGTGGGGTTGAATCTTATTTTGTAATCGCATTATTGTGCCGTAAAAGCTTCAGACGCGGCTATAAGTTGTCTACCTGGATGAATTGATAGCAACAATTTGTTTGCGTTTATGCGGAACTTCAACCATGCATTAATCTTTGTAGCAACACATAAGCAATTATTCAAAGCCCAACAATAAAAAAGGCAGCCGTAGCTGCCTTTTTGGTACGAAGCGACAGAATTACTCTGCAACTTTTGTCTTGGAACCACGTGTACCGAACTTCTGGCGGAATTTTTCCACGCGACCGGCGGTATCGACGATCTTGTGTTTGCCAGTGTAAAACGGATGCGATTCGGACGAAACTTCAATTTTCACGAGTGGGTATTCTTTGCCTTTGTATTCGCCCATTTCACGGGTTTGCACAGTGGAACGGGTAAGGAATTTAAAGTCGCAGGACAGGTCGTGAAACAGAACTTCGCGATAATTCGGGTGAATGCCATCTTTCATAATTGCCTCAAATAGTTGGGTAGCCAATCGCCACTTCGTCGGTCGCCTTGCTTCTTGACCCGATTGCCGATCACTTGTCCGGTTGTAAAGAACGCGAATTATACAATGAAATCATGGGTTTGCGCCAATTTTAGTGTTCCCGCAGGCAAACAAAAAGGGCGGATGCCTGTTGCATGCGCCCTTTGGGGTGCCTATGGTTTAACCGCCGCCCCACTTCGCAGCTTGCAAGCTGCTCAGATTCGGACGGCGCGAGGCGGTGCCTCGCGAAACCCCATCCTCATCCACCGCGTCTCATCATGTCGAAAAACTCCGCATTGTTCTTGGTGGATTTCATCTTGTCGAGAATGAATTCCATCGCCTCGATTTCATCCATGCTGTAAATCAGCTTGCGCAAGATCCAGATTTTTTGCAGTTGATCCGGCTTGATCAGTAACTCTTCGCGGCGTGTGCCGGATTTGTTCAGGTTGATTGCCGGATAGACGCGTTTTTCGGCCAAACGGCGCTCGAGATGGACTTCCATGTTGCCGGTGCCCTTGAATTCTTCGTAAATCACATCGTCCATGCGGCTGCCGGTTTCGATCAGTGCGGTGGCGATAATCGTCAGCGAGCCGCCTTCTTCGATGTTACGCGCGGCGCCGAAGAAGCGTTTCGGGCGTTGCAGCGCGTTCGCATCGACACCACCGGTCAACACTTTGCCGGAAGCCGGGATCACCGTGTTGTACGCACGGGCCAGACGGGTGATCGAATCGAGCAGAATCACGACGTCCTTTTTCATTTCGACTAGGCGTTTGGCTTTTTCCAGAACCATTTCGGCAACTTGCACGTGACGCGTTGCAGGTTCATCAAACGTCGATGCAACCACTTCGCCGCGCACCGAGCGCTGCATTTCGGTCACTTCTTCAGGGCGTTCGTCGATCAGCAACACGATCAAAATCGTTTCAGGATGATTGGTCGTAATTGCATGTGCAATGTGCTGCAACATGACTGACTTGCCTGATTTAGGTGATGCCACCAGCAAGCCGCGCTGGCCTTTGCCGATCGGCGAAATCAGGTCGATGATGCGGCCGGTAATGTTTTCTTCGCCGCGCATTTCGCGTTCGAGCAGCAGCGGTTTATTCGGGTGCAGCGGCGTCAGGTTTTCAAACAGGATTCTGTTCTTGGACGCTTCCGGCGATTCGCCGTTGACCTTGTCAACTTTGACTAACGCAAAGTAGCGTTCGCCGTCTTTTGGGGTGCGCACTTCGCCTTCGATCGAATCGCCGGTGTGCAAATTGAATCGGCGGATTTGTGATGGAGAAATGTAAATGTCATCAGTGGATGCCATGTAGCTGGCATCGGGCGAGCGCAGAAAGCCAAAGCCGTCGGGCAATACTTCAAGGGCGCCATCGCCGAAAATTTGTTCGCCCGCTTTCGCTCGTTTCTTGAGGATCGCGAACATCAGTTCTTGTTTTCGCAGACGAGCTGCGTTGTCTATTTCGAGGCCAATGGCCATTTCTAACAGTGCGGAGACGTGTAACGCCTTTAGTTCAGATAAGTGCATAGTGTGAGTCCCGTGATGGGCGCAAAGGTGGTGGGGGAGGGAACTGCGTGGTGTAAATAAGGAGTAAAACCAAGGTTAGCGGGCGGTGCTTGTATGCACCGCCGCGGCCTGCCTTAGATGTTGCTGTCAATGAACGATGTCAGCTGGCCTTTGGCCAAGGCGCCGACTTTTTGCGCGGCAGGAACACCGTTCTTGAACAGGATTAATGTTGGAATGCCGCGAATGCCAAATTTGGCTGGAACAGCCTGATTGGAATCCACATCCATTTTTGCGATCTGAATTTTGCCGTCATATTCCTTGGCAACTTCTTCCAGGATCGGCGCGATCATTTTACAAGGGCCGCACCATTCCGCCCAGAAGTCCACCAGGACTGGTTTGTCGGATTTCAATACATCGGTATCAAAGGATGCGTCGGTAATGTACTTAATGTTTTCGCTCATGGTAGCCTCGGGTTGAGGAGAAAAAGTGGATCAGTGCCTACAATTTATCTTGCTAATCTTGTAAGGTTCCGGCTATGCAAACGCTTCTTAGTTGCAAGAAAGAAGTGGAGGCGTTCCGGGCGAATTCAAGGCTTTTGAAGGGGGCGCAAGAGGTAATCTGGCAGAATTTTGCAAATCATAACCTATTTTCATAAAAAGTGTAGGGCTGTTGCTTTTATTTTGGCAGGCTCGCATAAAATGTATGATAAGTCGCAGCATTTCGCTAAATCGTACCTCTTCAGTCCCCCATACGTGAATCCACATGCTGTCTAATCCTTTGTTGCTAAAATCTTCAGCCAATTTTTGGCCTGAAGTCGCAAGTGCGCTGTTGCAGAGCGCGCTATTGGACAAGGATGCACAGCAGTCTTCGCGGGATATGTCAGCCCTCAGAGTGGTCGTGCCAACCTTTACCCATATTCAGCAATTGAAAATGGCGTTGGCGGCGCAAATTGATGGCTCTTTCATACCTCCGCGCATTGTCACTTTATCGGGTTGGCTTTCACTGGTGCCGCCATCAAAAAAGCCATTGAGCGACAGCGATCGATTGATGTCTTTATATGCAGAATTGCGACAGCATGCGTGGCTGAAGAAATTGTTTATTGCTCGTCGCAACACGGATCTCCTGCCTCTCGCACAAACCATCCTGAAGCTATCGGATGAACTGACGCAAAGCCAATTGCCTTCACTACGGATTGCTCCTGATGCTGCTGAAGTGCGTTGGCAAGCCGCTCTGGCGCAATTGCCGCTCAATGCAAAACATGTGTTATCCGATGAATCGCAATTGGTGTGGACAATCTGGAAGAGCCAACTCGATGGCAATGATGCAATCGCACAGCGCTATGCGCAAATGATGCAATTGGCAGAACGTGCCGAAGAACCGCTAGTGTGGATATCGCCGTTGGAGCCGAATGAAATGGAGCAGGCTTTCCTGCAAGCGTATGGCAAGCACCAATCGGTTTTGCCGATCACGCTCGATTGGCGTGTGTCGTCGGTGAATGCGGTTTATGCATCGGCATGGCCTGAAGTTGTAGATGCACTGGATGAAGTGAAGGAATTGTCATCGGAAATTGTTACGCCAAACGGCTTGTCACTCTGTGCGGCAAAAAGCATGGAAGAAGAAGCGCAGCAAGGCGCGCAAACCATTCTCAATTGGCTGCAGGCCGGCAAATCGCAAGTCGCGATCATTTCGCAAGACCGCGTCGTCGCGCGCCGCATGCGTGCATTGCTTGAGCGTGCACAAGTCTTTGTCACAGATGAAACCGGCTGGAAGCTTTCAACGACACGTGCCGCCGCCGTGATTGTCGCGTGGTTCGATGTGATTACCAATCGTGCAGAAACGATTGGGTTACTGGATTTCCTCAAGTCGCCGTACCTTTTTTCAGCGCACGCCAATAAAACTGCGCAAGTCATGGCGATCGAGATTGCTTTGCGGCGTGCCAATGTATTGGGTGGATGGGAGTTGGTAGTCGATACATTGTCGTCCATGCCAAAGCAGGCACAGCTGATCGCACAAATTGCCGAGCAGGCGAAGCGTTTCACCGGACGTAAAACTTTATCGGATTGGATGACCGTTACGACAAGCGCATTGGAAGTATTGGAAATGCGCTCCAGCATGGCCACCGATGCTGCAGGCTTGCAAGTGCTGGAGATGCTGGACGCAATGCAGCAGGATGGCGAAGCATCGACGCACACCTATTCGTTTTCGGAATGGCGTTCCCTGGTTAGTATGCAATTGGAAACGACGGAATTTGTGCCTCCCAGTCGTGATCAGCGTGTGGTAATGATGCCGCTTAACGGCGCGCGCTTGCGCAGCTTCGATGCGGTGCTGGTGGTCGGCGCCGATGCCGATCATTTGCCATCGCAATTGAACGAAGTTTTATTTTTTTCGAATGCAGTACGGCGTGAATTGGGATTGGCCACGCGCGAACAGCTTCATTGTGAACAACTGCGCGATTTTGTCGAAGTACTGAGTGCAAATGATGAGGTGGTGCTTTCCTGGCAAGCACATAAAGATGGCGAACCTAATCCGATCAGTCCATGGATTGCGCGTTTGCAGCTGGCGTTGGCGCGTTCCGGTAGCGCAGAACTACCGCAACATCATGTCGAGATTTCAACGCAACGTTTAACGGCCACACCAACCAGCATGCCGGGTCCGTCAGCGCCGCAGCTGATACCTGCCAAGTTATCGGCAAGCGGTTACAACAGTCTGGTCGCATGCCCTTATCAATTTTTTGCAACGCGTATGTTGGGGTTATCCGGACTGGATGAATTATCCGACATGCCGGAAAAGCGCGACTACGGCGATTGGCTCCATCAAATACTGAAGATTTATCACGAGACACTGCGCGATCAGAAAACAGATCTGACGCAGCGTGAAATCTTGTTGAAAGAAATTTCAGAAAAAATTCTGGGTGCCGAGCAGGAAAAAAACGCTGCAGCATTGGCGTATTACGTGCGTTGGCAAAAGGTGATGCCCGCGTATCTGGTCTGGGCCAATGAACGTGAGGCACAAGGTTGGCGCTTCGAGTTTGGCGAGCAGTGGCTCGAAAGAACACTGACATGGCCTGATGGAACCATCACATTGCATGGACGCGTCGATCGCATTGACGTGCATGACAATGGCGAGCGGGCAGTACTCGACTACAAGACACAAAGTCATACGGTGCTGAATGCAAAAATCAAATTAAAAGAAGATCATCAGCTGGCATTTTATGGATTGCTGTCGGACGGGCAGGTAAATGCCGCGCATTATGTTGCGCTTGAATTGACCAGAGGTAAAACCGGCGACGTTGCCGCTCCAGATTACGACGCATGGCTGCTTGCACTGGATGCACAAATAAAAGACGGAATGCAGGCGATAGCAGGCGGTGCACCATTGTTTGCCACCGGTATTGAATCGATTTGCCAATTCTGCGATGTGCGCGGGCTGTGCCGCAAGGGGACATGGTAATGGCAGCAGAAAATAATTTGCCGCGCGCCTACGAAATAAATCATCGGGCAGCCAGCGCAAAAGAATTCACTGCAGCGGCTTGCGATCCGCAGCGTTCCGTCGTGGTGGAGGCATGCGCCGGTAGCGGCAAGACATGGTTGCTGGTCGCACGCATATTGCGTTTGTTGTTGGCCGGGACGCAACCGTCAGAATTGCTGGCAATTACCTTCACCCGCAAAGCTGCCCAGGAAATGCGCGAGCGATTGATGCAGTTGCTGAATGACTTGGCGCTGCTGCCGGATTCATCTGCGAGCACGCTGTTGCTGGAGCGTGGCATTGGTATCGATGAGTTGCCGACAATGTTGCCAAAGGCGCGCAGCTTGTATGAACAGGTTTTGTCCAGTCCCACCAATTTATCGATCGATACTTTCCATAGCTGGTTTGCACGTTTGATCCAAATTGCGCCGCTCACTTCCGGTGTGCCGCATGGCTATACGTTGACCGAATCAACTGGTGAGTTGATGAAAGAGACATACGGCAGATTGATGCAAGGGTTGAATGAAAGTACGAACGAAGGCATCAAGGCAGCCCTGCTTGACCTGTATGAGCGTGTCGGCGATTGGAATACGAAAAAACTGCTGGACGCGTTTGTCAGCAAGCGTGCCGAATGGTGGGCTGCGAATCAAGGTGGCGCTCCGCTGGAATGGTTGCAGCAACTGTGCGGACAAGACGGCGAACGTGATGCGCGAATAGCGTTGTGGGATGACGCCAAGTTGAAGGAGCGTATTTCAACTATTGCGTGGTTGCTTGGGCAAGGGACGGCTATTAACCAGAAACGTGCGACGGCCATTGAAATGGCAATGTCGGCAGGTGCCAGTCCAGAAAATTTCGATGCGTTATGTAATGAATTCTTCGACAGTAAAAATGAGTTGCGTAGAAACACAAAGACCAAAGCGTTAACAAAAGCACTTGAAGATAATTTTGGTGCGGATGGCGCCAATGCTTTTGATGACCAGTGTGCAGCGATAGCCAAGACTCTTGTACAGATACGCAAACGCAGCTTCGAGCCTGATGTCATTGCATTGAACAATGCATTGTTTATCGTCGGCACAGCGTATCTTGAACGTTACCAGACAATAAAAGCGGAACAGCGTGTATTCGACTTCGCTGATCTGGAATGGCAGGCATTTCGCTTGCTGAATGACGAACAACATGCAGCGTATTTGCAAAGCCGTTTGGATGCGCGCTACAAGCATATTTTGCTGGATGAATTCCAGGATACCAATCCGCTGCAATGGAGCATCGTGCGCGCCTGGTTGCAGTCCTATGGTGACGACGTTGAAAAGCCGAGCGTATTTATTGTCGGCGATCCGAAGCAATCGATTTATCGATTCCGCCGTGCCGAGCCGCGTGTATTCATTGCTGCACGCGATTTATTGGTCGCACAGGGCGCGGCCTTCCTGCGCACCAATCAGACGCGCCGCAATGCAGCTGCGATCGTCGACATACTGAATCGCAGTTTTACCAATAACGAGATTTTCGCACTGCAAACAACCTTGGCTGAGCGTGCGGGCGATGTGTGGCGTTTGCCTTTGATCCAACCCGAGATAAATGATTCGGTGGAATCGACGCAGTTCTTGCTGCGCAATCCACTGACCACACCGCGCGAAGAGGAAGAAGACCAGCGACGTCTTGAAGAAGGACGCACGGTGGCAAAGGCCATACTGCAGGCCAGACAAAGACTCGGTGATCGTTCGGAAGAGAGCATGCATTGGTCCGACATCATGCTGCTGGTAAAAAAACGCACGCATCTGATGTCGTATGAAACTGCATTGCGCGAGGCCGGTATTCCTTATATATCGGATAAACGCGGCGGTCTGCTGGAATCGCTTGAAATCCTTGATTTGATTGCGCTGCTGACGTTTTTGATTACACCGAGCGATAACCGCGCGCTGGCACATGTGCTGAAATCCCCCATCATCGGCGCGACCGATGATGATCTGATCGCGTTGGCGCAGCGTACAGGGAATACCTGGTGGATGCGCATGCAAACTGCCAAGGCCGGTGAAATTTCGGCGCCGCTACAACGGGCCGTCAGATTGCTGGTGCATTGGCTGTATATTGCGCCGCGTTTGCCGGTACATGATTTGCTCGATCTGATTTTGCATGAAGGAGAGTTGATTGCGCGTTATGCGCAGGTGACATCACCGACAGTACGCGATCAGGTGATCGGGAATATTGAAACCTTCACGGAATTGGCGTTGAATCTTGATGCAGGCCGCTATCCGAGTTTACCGAAGTTCATTGATGCATTGCGCACATTACAAAAAGGATCCAATAACGACGCGCCCGATGAGGCGAATATTGATGCAGCTGTTGATGCGGTGCGGATACTGACGGTACACAGCGCAAAAGGATTGGAAGCGCGTGTCGTCGTACTGATGGATGCCAATCATAGCGATCCGGCACGCGACGATATCGGCATTTTGTGCGATTGGCCGCAGGATGCAGATGGTCCGAAACATTTTTCCGTTTTTGGGCGTAAGGCCGAGCGCGGTGCTGCGAGAGATCGTTATTTTGAAGAAGAAGAAAAATTCAAGGCGCAGGAAGATTGGAACCTGCTTTACGTTGCAGCAACCCGCGCCAAGGAATTATTGATCGTCAGCGGCGTCGCGAGCAAAATCAATGCGCTTGAAGACGGCACTGTGGAAGGCAGTTGGTATGGACGGCTGCAAATTGAATCATCGATGCGCCTGGACGATGCAATCACCGCATCCAGCGTGTTGGGCGAAGAATATTTTATGCTGCCGATTTTTGATCCGCCTGTACTTGCAGCTGCATCGATGGATGTGCTGGCCCCTGTGAATGATCATGCAGTTGATGAAGGCGTTGCATTGCACACATTGCTTGAACGACTGACGCAAGGGCATGCATGGCCGATCTGTGTGCCCGAAGTGGATGTGATTATGCATTGGCTGCCATGCTCGCGCAGAGTAGCGGCGATTGTTCGCAAGCATGCGTTGACAATTTTGGCGCAACCGCAGCTGGAACGTTTTTTCAATCCGGCGTTGTATCGCCATGCTTGCAATGAAATGGAAGTCTTGTACGGAGGGGAATTCCTGCGGTTTGATCGTGTGGTGCAAAGCGATGATGCGGTCTGGATTCTGGATTACAAACGTAACGTGTTTGAAAACGACCGGGATATGCATCAGGCGCAACTGGCGTCTTATCAAGCAGCAGCGCGTGCGGTGTATCCGGACAAAAAAATAAAAGCGGCGCTGATCACGATGGATGGCCGGTTTTTGGAATTGACTGATTCGATAATGAAAGAAAGCTGACCAAATTAATGCAGGATTGTTTCATTCGCTAATGAGCACTCACACTTTTTCGCATTGAAGCAACATATCTCCCCCTTCCCGACAGCATTAAAAAAATGGCAATCAATCAAGTTTTTCGAGATAAGCATGCAGCAGCGTAATCGCTGAAATTCAAATTTGTTTTTAGTCCCGTTGTATGGTTTTTATTTGATCGGCAGAGAGAAAGGATGTCGACATGAATTTGCAGGCTTGTTATCCAATTTTGATGAGTTGGGTATTATTTTTTGTTGATTATTGGTTTCAAATATCTTGTGTATCACCTGCCGCACATGATTTTATTCATTTGATGTCTGAAAAGACGACGCCAAGTAGTTGAATCTATTGACTGAAATTCGTTTGCACCACTATAGTGGCGGAATGATTTCAGATTTCCATCAACTTTACGAAAAAATCAGCCAGTTGGCAGAGTTGGCGCAATCATTGCGTCGCGAGAATGCCGAACTGCGTCTGAATGCTGCTGCACTCACTGCCGAGAATGTGGCCTTATCCAAACGGATGCAGGAAGCGCATCTGCGTGTGACTGCTTTACTGGATAAAATTCCAGTAGCCGAACCAGATGAGGAGACCGAATGAGTCAGCTCGATGTGACAATCATGGGCCAGTCTTATAAATTGGCCTGCAAGGAAGGCGAAGAAGCAACTTTGCAATTAGCTGTCAACTACTTGAACGACAAGATGTGTTCCATCAGGGATGTGGGCAAAATCAAGGGCAATGATCGTATCGCAGTGATGGCAGCGCTCGGTATTGCAGCAGAATTTTTATCGACAAGATCGCCGGGCGGACCGCTGTCTGATTTAACAATCGCAGAAGTCAAACAAAAAATTTCCGCAATGCATACAGTGCTGGATGCCGCGCTGACACCGCAAGAAAAACTTTTTTAATTTTTTTAAAAAGTCGCTCCAAAGTGTTTGACATGCAGGTCGTTTGGAGTACACTAAATCACTCCTGCCGTGTACGCGATTGCCATATATTCCTTGAACCATTTATGCGCATCGGTTGCGGAATTTTGTTCGATGGGCGTGAGCGTCGCTAGTCCGACGAACCCGAAGTTGAACTAACTGTGACCACCTTGAACCGTCTTGGTTCGGGATGCCGGCATAGCGGCACAGGCGGGTTTTAATTCCATAAGCGGTTGCATTCGTGCAGCCGCTTTTTTTATGTGACGGGCTTACGTAGACTCACTGACACGTCGTTCCCGCGAAGGCGGGAATCCATAGTGAGAGAAATGATCAGGCTCAGCATGGATTCCCGCCTTCGCGGGAACGACGATAATTTTGATGTCGGTGTACTTTGCGTCAGTTTTCAGAAATTTAAAAATCAGTAGAGCGAATCCCCATGAAATATTGGTTAATGAAATCCGAGCCGGGTGAAGTGAGTATTGACGACGCGCTGGCTGCACCAAAACAAACGTCGCCATGGTTTGGTGTGCGCAACTACCAGGCGCGCAATTTCATGCGTGACGAGATGCAGCCTGGCGATGGCGTGTTGTTCTATCACTCCAGTTGCCCGCAGCCCGGGATTGCCGGTATCGCTGAAGTGGCGAGCACGCCTTATCCGGACGATACGCAATTCGATAAGAAGAGTCATTACCACGATCCCAAGGCGACAAAAGAAAATCCGCGCTGGATATTGGTCGATGTGCGTGCGGTTAAAAAAATTCCGTTGATTGCGTTGGCTGATTTACGTGCGCATGCTGATTTGGCTGATATGCAGATACTGCGGAAGGGGAATCGGCTTTCGATTACGCCGGTGACTGCTGCGGAGTGGAAGGTTATTCAGAAGATGGTTGGGAAATAAATGGGGGCAGTCAATTGTGATCTGATTAGCTATTCTGTGCTTTGTAAAGCGAGTGCAACTTAGTAAGATGAGAGGCCGTGCGGTTATGTATAAGGCACGTGACTATCGAATTAGTTCGCGGACCACCCATAGGGTTTGTGCACAAAACGAATACGGCGAAGTTTCTCATTTTCCCAAACAAAATATGAGATTCCCCGCATCGTGGGTTCCTCATTGATGCCGCCAAATACGATAAGCAATTTGCTGTCGAGCTTGAATTTTATTAGGCGCCCATCGGGTTTTTCCAACTCGTCGAAGTCGACGTTGATATTATCAATAGTTTGAAGATTTTGTGGATGAAAAACTTTTCCTGTGTTTGTGTCTACTATCGCTAACGAAGCACAACTTGTTCCGCAACCCCAAAAAACTATTGTGTAATGTCCCGCAAAATTCGGGCCGTCTTTTGCACCTTGACGGATCATAGTTTGAAACATTCGTGAGCGTGGATGACTTCGGATATTAGGTGCTGCGACTGATCCTCTGAATTTTTCAGTGGCGGGATATTTTTCAAATTGTGGTGCATTGCTTGGTATGTCTGATGCCCTAATCGTATGTTCGTTAGAATAATCGTCATCAGCTGCTATAGTAGAGATGTAAGGTGTCGCAATTAAGAAGAAAATAAGGGTTAGGTTACGCATGCAAATTGATTCTTCGTTTAATAATTACTTAGTCATACAAAGCCGTAAGTCGTAGGGCGTCAATAAGCGAAGCGCATTGCGCCGTATGATGGCTAAACATTTAGCGCTTTTGCCACATATTACTGCAGCATTGCCAAAGAATTGCAAGTTGCCATTACGTTTAAAGACAAGAAGTAAGTTAGGTGCCAATCATGCGGCGCAATGCGCTTCGCTTATTGACGCCCTACTATCGGAATAAATATTCCTTCATCCGGTTTTGAATTGTTCACGCAATATATTTTTCTGCACCTTACCCATAGTATTTCTCGGTAAGTCATTCAAGAAAAACACACGCTTTGGCACTTTGAAATTTGCAATCTTTACTTTCAACACTGCGATTACATCTGCCTCGGAAATTTTTGCATGCGGCTTCGCGACAACCACAGCTGTCACCGCTTCACCATAATCCTTATGCGGTACGCCAATCACCGCTGACTCGACCACGCCATCAATCTCATCAATAAATGATTCAATCTCTTTCGGATAGACGTTATAACCACCCGAGATAATCAAATCCTTGCTGCGGCCGACGATCGACAGATAACCATTTTTGCCGAACTTGCCGACATCACCAGTCTTGAAGTAACCATCGGTTGTGAATTCTTCCGCCGTCTTCTCCGGCATGCGCCAATAGCCTTTGAACACATTTGGCCCTGCCACCTGGATGTCGCCGATCTCTTCTGTAACGCAAAGGGTGCCATCACTTCTGACAACGCGCACGGATACGCTCGGCAAGGGCAAACCGACGGTGCCGCCGATGCGTTCATCAAGATAAGGATTGGAAACCAGCATCGTCGTTTCGCTCATGCCGTAGCGTTCCAGAATCGTGTGCCCGGTGCGCTTGCTAAATTCGTTGAATGTGTCAAGCAGCAGAGGTGCGGAGCCGGAAATGAACAGCCGCATATTTTGGCAAACTGATTGACCAAACGCGGGATCGGCCAACAAGCGAACGTAGTATGTCGGTACGCCCATGAAAACGGTTGAGCGCTGCAAATGCTTGATCACATCGGCATTATCGAACTTCGGCAAGAAGATCATTTTGCTGCCATTGATCAGTGCGCCATGCGATGCAACGAACAAGCCGTGTACGTGAAACAGCGGCAGTGCATGCAGCAGCACATCGCCTTTTTGCCAGCGCCATACATCGTGCAAGACCTGGGCGTTCGAAGCGAGGTTGTCATGCGTCAGCATTGCGCCTTTGCTGCGGCCAGTGGTGCCGGACGTGTACAAAATCGCAGCGAGATCGTCCGGGTGTTTTTCAACGGTCTCGAATGTGTCTGGTTGATGGATCGCGCGCTCCAGCAATGAACCATTGCGACGCTCGCCGAGTGTGAACACATGCTTGGTGCCGGACTTGAATGCGGCCTGTGATACCCATCCGAAATTATCGGGCGAACAGACGACGACTACCGGTTCTGCATTGCCGATGAAGTATTCGATCTCTGCTGCGCGATATGCGGTGTTAAGCGGCAAATAGACGTAACCGGCTTGCAACGTTGCCATGTAAAGCATCAGCGCTTCCGGCGACTTTTCAACCTGGACTGCGATGCGCGAATCTTTCGGTAAATCGAGCGATGCCAGCAAGTTCGCCATCTTTGCGGTTGCCCGCTGCAGGTCCAGCCAGGAATAATATTTTCCGTCGTGCGTCTCGATGCAGCAGGCCGATTTATCTTGCGGGAAGTGCGATTCAAACAGGGCGTAAAGATTGGCGTTCATGTTGATAGTGGACTTGGCTTGATTGAATAAATTAATTTTGGAGATAGTTTGTTTTATTTAGTTGGCGGGGCGGCAGGCGTTTTCATTCTATATGCGATGAATAGCAAAACAATTCCCAATACGATCATCGGCACAGACAGCATTTGTCCTGCAGAAATCGTGATGCCGGCAAACGACACGTTATAGTCGGGTACGCGAAAATATTCGGTGAAAAACCGTGCGCAGCCATACAGCAGCGAGAACATGCCGCTGACCGCCATTCTGGGTCGCGGTTTGCGTGCGAAAATCCACAAGATGATAAACAACAGTACACCGTCAACCAGTGCTTGATAAATCGGCGATGGATGGCGTGGCACCGGTAGTTGATCGACGTTGGGCCACCACATTGCCCACGGCAGAGATGCATCCGCTATGCGGCCCGGTAATTCTGCATTGATGAAATTGCCGATGCGTCCTGCTGCATAACCGAGCGGGACCAGCGGTGCAATGAAGTCCATGATGTCCATCAGGTTGCGGCTGTTTTTGCGCCCCCAGATATACATGGCAATCATCACGCCAAGAAAGCCGCCGTGAAATGACATGCCGCCTTTCCAAATTGCGAAAATCTGCAGCGGATGTGAGAAGTAATATGCGGGGCTGTAGAACAATACTTCGCCCAAGCGTCCGCCAAGCACGACGCCTAACACACCATAGAACAGCATGTCATCCAGGTCTTCTTTCTTCCAGCCGACCGCGGCAATATGCGGTTGGCGGATGCGTACTCTACCAAGCGCAATAAACTGGATGAACCCTACCAGATACATCAGTCCATACCAGTGGACGGAAAGCGGTCCGATTGAAAACGCAATGGGATTGGGAAGGGGATGAATCAGCATTTATCGTTTCTTTCTGAGTAAGTCGAGGAATGCGCGCAGCACCGGCGACGTATTATCACGTCGCCAAGCCAAGCCGGTTTCCACTAACGGTGTTTTCCCGGTCAACGGTTTGTATTCAACACCGGTGCGGTTTAAATTTGACACAGATTGTGGCACAAGTGCGATGCCCATACCTGCTGATACCAGCCCGACGATGGTTTGCATCTGAATCGCTTCCTGGCCGATGCGTGGTGTCAGCCCTGCATCGTGGAAGCAAGCTAGAATCGCATCGTGGAATGCCGGTGCGATGCGGCGCGGAAAAATAATCAGTGGCATATCGGTTAATGTTTTCAACGACACGCTGCTTTTGCCACGCAAAGTCTTGAGACCTTTAGGCGCTGCAAGGATCAGTGATTCGGAAAGGACGGAAGCATATTCCAGTTCCGTTTTTGCTTTATCAGGCAAGGGCGGGATCAACAAGCCGACGTCGATGCGGCCTTGCAGTAATTCTTCCAATTGCACATCAGAGGTTGCTTCACGCAAATCGATTTGTACTTGTGGATAGCGTTCTCGGAATTCACGCAGGAACGGCGGCAGCACGCTGTAATCTGCTGTCGACACGAATGCCAGCGAGAGACGGCCGGATTCGCCCGCAGCGGCGCGGCGCGCGATGTCAGGCAAGCCTTCCGCCTGCAACAAGATGCGGCGCGCTTCCGGCAACAGTGCAAGTCCGGCTGGCGTCAATGACACGCTACGCTGTGTTCGGTAAAAGAGCGGGGCGCCCAGCGATGCCTCTAACGATTGAATGGTTTGTGAAAGAGGCGGCTGCGTCATATGCAGCCGCAAGGCCGCGCGGCCGAAGTGCATTTCTTCAGCGACAGCAACAAAATAGCGTAATTGCCTCAATTCAATATTCATATGCAATTCATATCAATCGACACTGAATCATATATTTGACACATGGCTTTGCGCAAGGCAAGCTACGCTTCTTCGCTGAATTTTCTTGCGTGTGCGCGACATGTGCGCCGCAGCATGCGCCATCCCAGCGAAAGCTGGGACCCAGTGGCTTGTATAAGCAGAATCCCTGATGGACGGTATCGCCGGCGTTGTTAAAAAAGACGCTGGATCCCAGCTTTCGCTGGGACGACAGTTCAGGAATCTGTGGTGTGTAATAGGCAAATTTTATTTTTTTATCCCGGAGGCATCATGGCATTTAACCGTCGCTCAAAAAACATTACCCAGGGCGTGTCGCGCAGCCCCAACCGTTCCATGTATTACGCGATGGGCTATCAGAAGGAAGATTTCGACAAGCCGATGATCGGCATTGCCAATGGCCATTCGACCATTACGCCATGTAATTCCGGCTTGCAAAAGTTGGCCGATATTGCGATTTCTACCATTAAAACTGCCGGTGCCAATCCGCAAGTATTCGGTACGCCAACCATTTCCGACGGCATGTCGATGGGCACTGAAGGCATGAAGTATTCGCTGATCTCGCGCGAAGTGATCGCTGACTGTATCGAGACTGCAGTGAACGGCCAATGGATGGATGGCTGCGTGGTGATCGGTGGCTGCGACAAGAATATGCCGGGCGGCATGATTGCAATGGCTCGCACCAATGTGCCAAGTATTTATGTCTACGGTGGCACGATCAAGCCTGGCAATTGGAAGGGCAAGGATTTGACCATCGTGTCCGCGTTTGAAGCGGTCGGTGAATTCAGTGCAGGTCGCATGTCGCAGGAAGACTTCGATGGTATTGAGCGCAATGCATGCCCATCATCCGGCTCATGCGGCGGCATGTACACAGCGAACACGATGTCATCGTCGTTTGAGGCGCTCGGTATGTCGTTGTTGTATTCATCCACGATGGCCAATCCGGATGATGAGAAAACCGGCTCCGCAGCGGAATCGGCACGCGTGCTGGTCGAGGCCGTCAAGAAGGACTTGAAGCCGCGCGACATCATCACGCGCAAGTCGATCGAGAACGCGGTCGCGGTGATCATGGCAACCGGAGGTTCCACCAACGCAGTGCTGCATTTCCTCGCGATTGCGCATGCAGCGGAAGTTGAATGGACGATTGACGACTTCGAGCGCGTGCGTTTGAAGGTGCCCGTACTGTGTAACCTCAAACCGTCAGGCCAGTATGTCGCCACCGATTTGCACAAGGCCGGCGGCATTCCACAAGTAATGAAAATATTGCTGAATGCAGGTTTGCTGCACGGCGATTGCATGACCATCACCGGACGCACGATGGCAGAAGAGTTGGCGAATGTGCCCGATGCGCCACGTGCCGATCAAGACGTAATTCGCACTATCGACAAGGCATTGTACAAACAAGGTCACCTCGCCATTTTGAAAGGCAATCTATCGACAGAAGGTTGCGTTGCCAAGATCACAGGTTTGAAAAATCCGGTCATCACTGGCCCGGCTCGCGTATTCGACGATGAATACAGCGCGATGGATGCGATCCTGGCTGACAAGATCAAGGCTGGCGATGTATTGGTCATGCGTTATCTCGGACCAAAAGGAGCACCAGGCATGCCGGAGATGTTGGCGCCTACTTCAGCGATTATCGGCAAGGGTTTGGGTGAATCGGTAGGCTTGGTGACGGACGGTCGTTTTTCGGGCGGTACCTGGGGTATGGTCGTGGGCCACGTTTCACCAGAAGCATTTGCAGGCGGCACCATTGCATTGGTTCAGGAAGGCGATTCGATCACGATCGATGCGCATCAGCAGTTGATCCAATTGAATGTGCCGGATGAAGAAATCGCGCGTCGCCGCGCCAACTGGAAAGCACCTGCGCCACGTTACACTCGTGGCGTGTTGGCAAAGTTCGCGGCGTTGACTTCATCGGCCAGTAAAGGTGCAGTGACGGACTGATTTGTTGCTGATATAAAGAAAAAGGCCGAAATTTATTCGGCCTTTTTTATAATTACTCGAGTGACCTATTTTTTCTTGTTCTGTTGTTCAAAGGCTTTCCTGACACGTTCTTTTCTTAACTTGTCGGACTCGTCATGCGCTTTGCGTTTATCCAATCCGAGCATTCTTTCAATGAATTCAAACCAGATAAACGCAACCAACATCAATCCTGTGACCCACCACCAGGAGATATCGGCGAACGGGCCGATTTCAAAGTATTTCAAGGCTGTAAGTGCAGCAATCGCAATAATCAAAAACATGGCCTATCCTTTTTGCGCAATTTTTGACAGAACATTTCCATTTAAATAATAATTTTGGAGGGTGAAAAGCACGATGCATAATCAATGTTCTGTTTCAAACTACAGAATAGGGTGAAAGCCATTGGCGGTCAACCAGGATCAAGCATCACGCGTTATCGATATTGATAGTAAATTCATGGCATGAGAAACGCTGTAGAATGCGACGAGTCACTTTTATGGAGAAAGCAATGAAACGTTCTTTGTTAGTTTGTTTAGCTGCTGGCGTACTGGTTTCTAATGCGGTGATGGCTGCTGATCCTGCCGATCTGGCAAAATCAAAAAATTGTCTGGCATGTCATTCAGTGACCAATAAAGTTGTTGGCCCAGCTTATAAAGACGTCGCTGCAAAATATGCAGGTCAAAAAGACGCAGAAGACAAATTGGTTAAAAAAGTGATGAAGGGCGGTAGCGGCACATGGGGCGCTATCCCGATGCCTGCAAATACTCAAGTGAATGAAGCCGAGGCGCATACACTGGTCAAGTGGATTTTGTCTTTGAAATAATTCGCATTAAATATAAAAAAAGCGCTCTTGATGAGCGCTTTTTTATTTCTGCTGCAAGAATTGAGTGCTATCCAAAATTCAGAAAAATAAGCAATTGAATATTGGAATACAAGCGTCCGATTATAGAGTGCAGACGCTTTTCAGAAAATTATTTTACAACGGCGATTTTCTCTTTGTTGCCAGCTTTATAGGTGTACAAGGTTAATGCGCCATTCTTGATATCGCCTTTCGAATCAAAGCTGATTGTGCCGGTCACGCCTTCATATTTGATTTTGGCCAAAGCAGGCAAGTATTTCGCAGGTTCGACCGAATTGGCATTCTTCATCGCGGTAGCCATCGTCATTACCGCGTCATATACATACGGTGCATAGAGCACGACATCCTGATTGAATCGTTTCTTGTAGCGTGCGTGGAAGTCTTCCATCGCTTTTTCTTTCGGCCCTGTGACGCCGCCTGCTTCAGCACATACCACTTGTCCATCCGCCATGCCATCGCCGGCAAGTTTGAACAATTCGGTAGAACAGATGCCATCCCCACCCATGAACTTTGCGTTGATGCCGAGTTGCTTCATTTGACGCAGCATTGGTGCCGCCACATTATCCATGCCACCGAAGAAAACCACGTCTGGATTTTCTGACTTGATGGTAGTCAGGATCGCCATGAAATCGGTGGCTTTATCATTGGTGTATTGTGGTGCGGTGAGTTTGCCGCCGGCTGCTTTGGCTGACTTGGAAAATTCCTTGGCGACACCTTGACCATAAGCAGTTTGGTCATCAATCACTGCAATTTTTTTAGCTTTAAGTGTATTGAGCGCATATTTTCCAAGTGTTCCGCCCAGCTGGCCATCGTTGGCAACGACACGGAAAGCAGTGTTATAGCCGTGGAGTGTATATTGCGGGTTGGTTGCAGAGGGAGAAATTTGCGGAATGCCTGCATCAAAATAAATCTTGGAGGCTGGTATGGTAGTGCCGGAATTCAAATGGCCAATCACGCCGTTGACTTTCGCGTCTACCAGCTTTTGCGCGACTGCCGTGCCTTGTTTTGGATCGGCCGCATCATCTTCCAGCAATAATTCAAACTTCACTTTTTTGCCGCCAATGACGAGACCCTTGGCATTCAAGTCTTCAACAGCCATGATAGCGCCATTGGCATTGTCACGGCCTTGGTGCGCTTGTCCGCCGGACATCGGAGCGACATGGCCCAATTTGACGATTTGTTCTTGTGCGAAAGCGGTGGCGGCAAATGCTAATATAGCCGCGCCGGCCAACAGATTTCGTTTTGTCTTGAGTTGCATAGCGGTTCTCCTGAAAAATGGGGAAAATAAAGTAGCTGCATCGTTACAAAATATCGAACCTGCAGACGTTACAACATTAAGAAACATTCGCAAAGACTTTTTACGCAGTTTTTTGAAATTTTCACTCTACCTTCCATGCCTAAATCCCATACTCTCGATAAAGTCGACCGCAAACTCCTGAACTTGTTGCAAAAGGACAATCAGATGCCTACGCGCGTGTTGGCTGACAAGGTCCATATATCGCAACCGACTTGCTTGCGTCGTATTCGCGATCTGCGTGATGCGGGGATTATCAGCGCCGATGTATCGCTGGTCGATCCGTTTGCATTGGGGTACGGCATGCTCGCGTTTCTGGAAGTGTCGCTGGCAAATCAATCCGATGAGCATATGCAGGAATTCGAGGCGCGCATGAACAAGGAGCCCGAAGTGATGCAGTGTTATTTCGTGTCAGGCGACTACGATTATTTTTTGGCAGTGCACGTCATCGATATGGATGCGTATTATCAGTTTGTGCGGCGTGCGATATCCGGTTCAGGAAATGTACGACATTTCCAATCGCGCTTTCCGATGAAGCGTGCCAAGTTTGTTACGCGGATTGCTTTTGATGAAAAAGCAGCGGAAGTGCAGGTGCGTATCGGGAAATAAATTGCTTGTTCAAACAAGGGGAAAACAATTTGTCCACGAAAAACACGAAAGGCACGAAACAAATCAAAAACCAGTTAGTGCAGTGATTCGCTAATAGGACAGCGATCTTCTGCTTGGTATTTGTTTGAAATTTTCGTGCTTTTCGTGGGCTTATGGTCTTTTATGCTTTTGCAATCATCGGCGAACCAATCAAACTTGCTTCACGACGCGGCATCCCGGTAAATGCAAAATCCAAGTCAGGCACGCGTCCCGAAACAATTTCCGCAATAGCGCGTCCGGAACCGCAACCCATCGTCCATCCCAATGTGCCGTGACCGGTATTCAAGAACAAGTTGCTGAACTTGGTCTTGCCGATATAAGGGACATTGGATGGCGTGAGCGGACGCAGCCCGGTCCAGTAAGTCGGATTCTCATAATCGCATGCATCGGGAAACAGTTCACGTGTGCGACGTGTAATGGCTTCGCAACGTGTGGTGTTCAACTCGCGGGTATAACCGTTCAATTCACATGTGCCGGCTACACGCAGGCGATCACCCAAGCGTGACACGACCAGTTTGTAGCCATCATCAGTCAACGATACTGATGGAGCTGCATCGGGGTTTTTGACTTGATATGTGGCGGAATAACCTTTGCCCGGATAAATCATCAAATCAATGCCGAGCGGTTTGACGAGCGGCACGGAGAAGCTGCCCATCGCCAATACGAATGAATCTGCACGTAAAATCTTGTGTCGACCTTCTGCATCGATAATTTCGACACCGCTGATCTTGGCCGATGCGCCGCTACCTTCGGTCAACAAGCGCGTCACGCTGGTATTGAATTGGAAATTGACGCCAGCTTCAGCTGCTTTCTTGGCCAGGCCGGTGGTGAACTTATACACGTCGCCTGATTCATCGGTCGCTGTGTAATCGCCGCCTACAATCTTGTCGCGGATCGATGCCAATGCTGGTTCGATTCTGATCACTTCATCGGCATCAATCGAATCGCGCGGACAACCGAGGTCGCGCATCAGTTTGGCGGCCGGCAGTGATTCTTCAAAATCTTTTTTGTCGGTATAGAAATGCAAGATGCCGCGTGTCAGGCAGTCATAATCGACGCCGGTTTCTGCGCGCAATGCTTGCAGCGTTTGACGGCTGTATTCTGCAATCGCAACGATTTGGCGAATATTGTCTGCGGTACGGCCTGGTGTGCATTCGCGCAAGAAGTGCATGCCCCAGCGCCATTGCAACCATTCAGGACGAAAGCGATAAAGCAAAGGCGCATCTTCCTGGCCGAGCCATTTCAGGACTTTAAGCGGTGCCGAAGGATTGGCCCATGGTTCTGCATGCGAGACGGAAATTTGGCAACCGTTGGCAAAACTGGTTTCTTGCGCAACACCTGGTTGGCGCTCAATGACAGTAACGTCGTGACCTGCTTTATTCAAAAACCAAGCGGATGCAGTGCCGATAATGCCGGAACCTAGAACGATGACTTTCATGACAATCTCCAATTTTTCAATACCGAAATTGTAGAAAGTTCCAGATTGTTTAGGTATTCAATGAGGCCATTAAAATATTTATTTTTGAATATATGGAGAGATTTTTTGTTTATTAATGAAAGAAATTTCGTAAAAAATTTATTTTTTTGTTGTCTTTAGTCGAGTGATTTCTTGTGCGACTGCACGTGCAATCACTTCTTCCAACGTCACCTGTAAACCTTGTCTTATCTCGTTAGCCAAACCTTCTACTGCAGTTTGCAAAACGTCAGCCAAACTATCCCTGACACGTTGCTCAAGGACGAAATCAATGCGTCCCAACACTTGACGCGCAATTCGTTCGCGCACCTCGGTTTCGAGGTGTTGCCAGTCTTCTTCAGGCCAATCGGCGAGTGTGCGCGCTTCATTGCTAACTTTATGTGCTGGAGAAGATGCGGTGAAATTGCCGGTTGTTTTACCAGCAGGACCAGCTGCGGCAGCCGGTGGTGTGACTTTTGCAACGACGTCAGGCGCAATGACTTCAGTCAGTTCCGGAATGCCGTTATCAAATGGGGGACTGGTCATGTTTTATCTGCGACAAAATGAGTAAGTGGGTAACCACGCTGTTGATAAAACCGATAGCGTTCGCGCCCGGCCAATTTGTCATCATCCTCTGATGAGATTACTTCAAACAGACGTTCAAATCGTGCGAAATGTGCAGGGGTGGAATTGGTCAGGTTAATCAGGATTTGATGGTGCGGCAAGTCGATCGTATCGTTATCCGTCAAGATGACAGGAGTCGATGTTGCAAGGGCATCGTCGGCCATCACATGCGGTAAAAAATCCAATTCGGAAAATGACCATAACGCTGCATCAAGACGTGCGGCATGTTGTGCATCGCTTGCCAGCAAAACCACTTGGCAATTTGCCGCGCGTGCCTTTCTAACCAAACGGCATGCATAGCCGATTTTGTCTGGTACATTGCTGTGAAAATCGATGCGGGTCATGTGCTTGAAATTTTATAAGTACGTTGGTTGTACTGTAAATCGATTAAAAACGAAAACCCGGCGGTGCGTTGCCGGCAGGTGGAGGCAGCTGAGTATTGAGTTGTGGCGCCGCTGACGAATTTGAATTCGATGCCTGGTTATCCGTCGAAGGTTTTGCCGAGGGGCTTGCTGATTCAACGTTTCCGTTACTGTAATTTTTAGGTAATTGATTGGATTCCGGATAACCGGCGTAAGTCAATGCCGAGTTCCATGCTCCTGCTTCAAAGCCTTTTTGCTTGTTTCGTCCCACAGTCAGAACGGGCAACTGTGTATCGCCAGTTATTTGGCGCACCTGCTCAATATCATCGTTGGTCGATACGGTTTTTTCAGTGAAAGGAATGCCGCGTGTATTCAACAAGGTTCTGGCCTGATCACAAGGTGCGCACTTGGCGGTCGTATAAAGCTTGACGGGGCCGTTTTTGACCGCTTCTGCAACGGCATAGGGCAGACCGGTTGTACTGGGTCCGCCGCCCGACAGTGATTTCGTTTCTACTTGTTTGATCGATGAGGGAGGCGGCGCATCGCTATAAGTTACTTTACCGTCAGGTCCGACCCATTTATACATTTGCGCATGCGCTGCAGTCGTGCTCAACAAGATGAGTAAGGACAGGATTGGTTTGCCGAATTTCATGTTCGCCCCTCTTTTAGCAAATTCATAAGTTGTATTTGGAACTTTTATTATTTATCACGCAAAGTTACGCTGCCATGCCATTGTGCCGCAATAGCGCATCAATCTTAGGTTCTCTGCCACGAAATGCCTTGAATGATTCCAATGCCGGACGTGAGCCACCGACAGCCAATACTTCCTTTTGAAATTTCTGGCCGGTCTCAGTCGACATAATATTGCCGCTGGCTGCGCCTGCTTCTTCAAATGCGCTGTAAGCATCAGCTGACAGTACTTCCGCCCATTTGTAACTATAGTAACCCGCTGCATAGCCGCCTGCAAAAATATGACCGAATGAATGCAGGAATCGATTGAATGCGGGTGGAATCATGACGGCAAATTTTTTGCGTACTGCGTTCACCACATCTTGCACCGATTTGCTTCCATACGGATCATAGTCGTAGTGCAAATGCATATCAACCAATGAGAATTCGACTTGGCGCAAGGTCTGCAATCCGGATTGGAAGTTTTTCGCGGCGATCATTTTGTCGAACAACGCGCGTGGCAATGCTGCGCCGGTTTCCGCATGCGATGTCATGTGTTGCAGCACATCCCACTCCCAGCAAAAATTTTCCATAAATTGCGACGGCAGTTCTACCGCATCCCATTCCACACCTGCGATGCCGGAGACGCCAAGTTCATCGACCTGCGTCAGCATGTGATGCAGACCGTGACCGAATTCATGGAATAGCGTGATGACTTCATCATGCGTGAATAACGCGGGCTTCGCTTTGCCGTTAACGACAGCCGGTTCGGTGAAGTTGCAGGTCAGGTAGGCAACCGGAGTTTGGATGCCGTTGCTGTCTCGCTTGCCGATCAAGCGGCGACCGCGTGCATCGTCCATCCATGCGCCGCCGCGTTTGCCGCTGCGCGCATACAGGTCAAGATAAAACTGGCCGATCAATTGACCATTTTTTTCGATGCGGAAGAATTTCACATCCTTGTGCCAGGTCGGTGCGGTGTCGGGTTTGATTTCGACCGCAAACAAGGTTTGCACCAGCTTGAACAAACCTTCGGTGACTTTCGGCTCGGGAAAATATTGTTTTACTTCCTGTTCAGAAAATGCATAGCGTTGTTCGCGCAATTTTTCTGAGGCGTATGTTACGTCCCATGCTTCGAGCGTGTCGATGCCAAGTTCGTTTCTTGCAAAGGCCCGCAGTTCCGCCAGATCCTTTTCAGCGAAAGTGCGAGCGCGTTGCGCCAGATCTTCGAGGAAACTGATCACTTGTTGCGGCGTTTGCGCCATCTTCGGCACCAGCGACACTTCGGCAAAATTCTTGTAATCCAACAGCTTCGCTTCTTCGTCGCGCAATTTCAACAAGTCGATGATGTTTTGCGTGTTATCCCATCCCGCACATTTGCTGAAGACGGTGCCGAGTTCTGATGCCTTGGTTGCATTGGCGCGATAGATTGTCTCGCGCAGCGCACGGTTGTCGGCAAATTGGAGTATCGGAAAATACGAAGGGAAATGCAGCGTGAATTTGAAGCCGGCCTTGCCATCTTTTTCAGCAGCAGCTTGTGCCGCATGAATGGTATCTTCCGGCAATCCGGCCAATTCTTCACGATTGGTGACGATCAATGCGTAATCGTTGGTGGCATCCAGCACGTTTTCTGAAAACTTGGTCGAGAGCGCGGCTTGCTTTTCCTGAATTTCGGCGAAGCGCGCTTTTTTGTCATCAGGCAGTTCCGCTCCGCCCAAACGAAAATCGCGCAGTGCATTCTCGACGATTTTCTTACGTGCTGCAGACAGCGATGCGTATTCGGGGCCGGCTTTCAGCGCCTTGTACTTTTCAAACAAGGCCAGATTTTGCGAAAGCGCCGTCCAGAATTCCGTGACCTTCGGCAAATTCTCATTGTATGCAGCACGCAGTTCAGGTGTATCCATCACTGCATTCAAATGGCCGACAACGCCCCATGCACGGCCGAGTTTTTCGGTGGCGTTCTCAAGCGGTTCGACGAAATTGCTCCAGGTGACGGATGCCATCGGCGCTTCCAGTTGTGCAACGACAGCGCGATTTTCATCAAGCAAAGCAGCGATCGCTGGTGTTACATGCTCCGGCTTGATCGCATCGAAACGGGGCAGGTCGGAAAAATCTAATAATGGGTTCATTGATTTACTTTTCTTTCATCATGCTGCAGACCGAGGTGTTGACTTCAACCTCTTTCTGCAGACTCAATTGTATTCATCAACAGCATCGTGATCGTCATCGGACCGACGCCGCCTGGGACAGGCGTAATGTAGCCGGCGACTTCCCTGACATTGGCAAAATCAACATCGCCGCACAACTTGTTATTGTCGTCACGGTTCATGCCGACATCGATGACGATTGCACCGGGTTTGACCATCTCAGCGGTCACAGTATTGCGGCGGCCCACTGCTGCGACGATCACATCCGCTTGACGCGTGTGGTATCCCAAATCCGGCGTATTGCTATGACAGATGGTGACGGTTGCATTGGCCTGCAAGAGCAACAGCGCCATTGGTTTGCCAACGATATTGCTGCGGCCGATAACTACCGCATGTTTGCCGCGGAGATTGGTTCCTGTACTTTCAATCAATTTCATGCAGCCGTATGGTGTGCATGGTCGAAAGCCCGGCAAGCCGCTCATCAGTTCTCCGGCACTCAGCACGGAAAAACCGTCAACGTCCTTGCGCGGTGAAATGGCAGCGATTACCTTGTTAGGGTCGAAGTGCTTGGGCAAAGGCAACTGAACCAAGATGCCGTGGATTTTTGGATCGTTGTTTAGCGCATCGATGCGCTTTAACAGATCCGCTTCCGACAGTGTGCTTTCATATTTTTCCAGGATCGAATGGAAACCTGCTTCTCCGCAAGCCTTCACTTTGTTCCGGACATAAACTTGGCTGGCGGGATCTTCGCCAACCAGGATGACAGCTAAACCTGGTTGATTGCCTTTTTTTGTTAGTGCGGTAGCGCGTTGTGCAATTTCAGCGCGTAATTTTTGGGAGAGCAGAGTTCCATCAATGAGTTGTGCGGTCATGGTCGGCAAAATGGTGAAGACGGTTTAAAACAAGATTATAAGGTGCCAACCATTGGATATAGTATCTATCCATTACGTTCCGTCGCATACAGGGGTTATGAAGTGGATTGCAGGGTGTTGGTGAAATATTAAATATCATAATATGAAATTCAATACCGCTATTTGAAAAATAAGAAAAGTGATGTTAGAATTCTTTCCACAGTAATTACACGTATTGTGAATAGTCGTCGAAGCCCCGTACCCTGATTACAAATTAGGGGCGAAACATCAAAAAGGAGACGTACCCATGTCAGCGCAACTCGACCAAATCATGGCGCAAGCCGCCAACGATCCGGATGTGATCGAAACGCAGGAATGGCTTGATGCATTGGAAGCGGTGATCGAAAACGAAGGCCCGATCCGCGCACATTACCTGATGGAACGGATGGTCGATTTGGCACGCCGGCGTGGTGCGCATATTCCCTTCTCCAGCAACACTGCTTACGTCAATACGATTCCCGCCCATCTCGGTGTGCATTGCCCCGGCAATCTTGAATACGAAGAACGGCTGCGCTCCTGGATGCGTTGGAATGCGATGGCAATGGTCGTCAAAGCCAATCGTGCCGATGGCGATCTAGGTGGCCATATTTCCAGTTTTGCATCGCTGGCCAACATGCTCGGCATCGGCTTCAATCATTTTTGGCATGCGCCGACTGCGGATCATGGCGGCGACCTGCTCTATATACAAGGCCACTCTTCTCCCGGCATTTATGCCAGGGCGTTTTTGGAAGGCCGCTTGAGCGAAGATCAATTGCTCAATTTCCGTCGCGAAGTCGATGGCAAGGGTTTGTCGTCGTATCCACATCCGAAACTGATGCCGGACTTCTGGCAATTCTCTACCGTATCAATGGGTCTGGGTCCATTGATGGCGATCTACCAAGCGCGCTTCTTGAAATACCTGCATGCACGCAGCATCGCTGATACTGCCAATCGCAAAGTGTGGGTGTTCTGCGGCGATGGCGAGATGGATGAGCCGGAGTCGATGGGTGCGATCGGCATGGCCGGCCGTGAACAGCTCGATAATCTGGTCATGATCGTCAACTGCAACTTGCAACGTCTCGATGGCCCGGTGCGCGGCAATGGCAAAATCATTCAAGAGTTGGAAGCGGATTTCCGTGGTGCCGGCTGGAATGTCATCAAGGTTATTTGGGGTTCCGGCTGGGATGACTTGTTGGCACGCGACAAGGAGGGCATCCTGCAGCGTGTGATGATGGATACCGTCGATGGCGAATACCAGAATTACAAAGCCAAGGACGGCGCGTATGTGCGCGCACATTTCTTCGGCAAGCATCCGAAGCTGTTGGCAATGGTTGCCAACATGACCGACGACGACATTTGGCGTCTAACACGTGGCGGCCATGATCCGCACAAGATTTACGCCGCTTTCAAGGAAGCGCAAGAAAACAAAGGACAGCCGACCGTGTTATTGGTCAAAACCGTCAAGGGTTTCGGCATGGGCAAGTCGGGCGAAGCGCGCAACACCGCGCACCAGACCAAGAAGCTCAATGACGAAGCGGTACGCGAAATGCGCGATCGCTTTGCGATTCCGATTCCGGATGAACAGTTGCACGAGATACCGTTCTTCAAGCCATCCGACGATGCGCCCGAAATGAAATATCTGCACGAGCGCCGCAACGCATTAGGCGGTTACTTGCCGCAGCGTCGCGAGAAGGCAGATGAGACATTGCCGGTACCGGATCTATCCGCATTCCACGCAGTGCTGGAGCCGACTGCAGAAGGCCGCGAAATTTCAACGACGCAAGCGTATGTGCGCATCTTTACCGCGCTCTTGCGCGATGCCAACCTCGGGCCGCGCGTGGTGCCGATCCTGGTTGATGAAACGCGCACGTTCGGTATGGAAGGCTTGTTCCGCCAAATCGGTATCTTCAGCCAGCAAGGACAATTGTATGAGCCGGTCGATAAAGACCAGGTATCGTATTACCGTGAAGACAAGGCTGGACAAATTCTGCAGGAGGGCATCAATGAAGCCGGTGCGATGAGTTCGTGGATTGCAGCGGCGACATCTTACTCGTCCAACAACCGCGTGATGATTCCGTTCTATACGTTCTACTCGATGTTCGGCCTGCAGCGCGTCGGCGATCTTGCATGGGCAGCCGGCGATATGCTCGCGCGCGGCTTTCTGATCGGCGGTACTGCCGGACGTACGACATTGAATGGTGAAGGCTTGCAGCATGAAGACGGTCACAGTCATGTGTTGGCTTCTACTATTCCGAATTGCATACCTTACGATCCGACCTTTGCACATGAAGTGGCGGTCATCATCCACGATGGCTTGAAGCGCATGATCGAAAAACAGGAAGACGTGTTCTATTACATCACTGTGATGAACGAAAACTATAGTCATCCGGGATTGAAGCCAGGTCAGGAAGAAGGCATTCTCAAAGGACTGTACCTGTTGCAAGAGGGTGAAAAGAAAACCAAGCACCGCGTGCAATTGCTGGGCTCAGGCACCATTTTGCGCGAAGTGATTGCCGCTGCCGACTTGCTCAAAAACGATTGGGGCATCGGCGCCGATGTATGGTCCGCACCATCATTCACGTTGCTGGCGCGTGACGGGCAGGACGCAGAACGCTGGAACATGCTGCATCCGTCCGAAGCAAAACCACGTATTCCTTATGTGACGCAAGCATTGCAAAATTCAACCGGCCCGATCGTGGTGTCGACCGATTACATGCGCACTTACACTGAACAGATCCGTCCTTATATTCCAAAAGGCCGTAGCTATAAAGTGCTGGGCACCGATGGCTTTGGCCGCTCCGATACGCGCGCGAAGTTGCGTGAATTCTTTGAAGTGAATCGATACTTTGTTGTGATCGCGGCATTGAAATCACTTTCCGATGAGGGGGCACTTTCTGCTTCGGTCGTGGCGCAAGCGATTGCGAAATATGGGATCAATCCAAATAAGCCGAATCCGGTAACTGTGTAATAAACGATTAAGCAAGATAAAAATAATTCCCTCCCTTTCAAGGGGAGGGCTAGGGTGGGGATGGGTTTGTGATGTTCTTGTTCACGACTGAAACCCATCCCCACCTCGGTCCTCCCCTTGAAAGGGAGGAAGGGAACGGAGCTAAAGCTATGAGTATGATGGAAATCAAAGTCCCCGACATCGGCGATTTCAAGGAAGTCGAAGTGATCGAGTTGCTGGTCAAGCCAGGCGACACGGTCAAGGTCGATCAATCATTGATCACGGTTGAATCCGACAAGGCCAGCATGGAAATTCCATGCAGCCAGGCCGGTGTCGTGAAGGAATTGAAAGTCAAGATCGGTGACAAGGTAGCCGAAGGCTCGCCATTGTTGATATTGGAAACAGAAGGCGCAGCAGCGGCTCCGCCCGCAGCTACCGCTATACCGGCTGCAGCACCTGCGGCTGCACCGGCAACGCCAGCACAAGCGCCCGTCACTACAACAGTTCAACCAAAACCTGTGGTGCCTGCAGCATCGATTGCGCAAGATTCCACCGGCAGCAAGCCACATGCGTCGCCATCGATTCGCAAATTCGCACGTGAACTGGGTGTCGATCTGACGCGACTCAACGGATCAGGCCCCAAAGGCCGCATTCTGCATGAGGATGTGCAGAATTATGTGAAGGCTGTCATATCCGGTGCTGGAGGGACATCAGCGCCATCCAGTGGAACAAAGGGCAGCGGTGCCGGTTTGGATTTATTACCTTGGCCGTCGCTGGACTTCTCCAAATTCGGCGCTACAGAATTATTACCGCTGTCTCGCATCAAGAAAATCAGCGGCCCTAATTTACACCGCAACTGGGTCATGATCCCGCATGTGACGCAGTTCGACGAAGCTGATGTCACAGAGCTGGAAGAATTCCGTAAAGACTCAAACGCAGCGATGGCAAAATCCGGCGTGAAATTAACGATGCTCGCGTTCGTCATCAAGGCTTGCGTGACCGCATTGAAAAAATATCCAGCTTTCAATGCGTCGCTCGATGCCAAGGGCGAGAACCTGATTTTGAAGCAGTACTACCACATCGGTTTCGCTGCCGATACGCCGAATGGTTTGGTGGTGCCGGTGATCAAAGATGCTGATAAAAAAGGCATTACGCAGATCGCGCAAGAAATGAGCGATTTATCTGCGCAAGCACGTGAAGGAAAATTGAAACCTGCCGATATGCAGGGTGCCAGTTTTACGATCTCGTCGCTCGGCGGCATCGGCGGCACCGCTTTCACACCGATCATCAATGCACCGGAAGTGGCCATCCTTGGTTTATCCAAGAGCGCCATCAAGCCGGTATGGGATGGCAAACAATTCGTGCCGCGCCTGATGATGCCGCTGTCGCTGTCGTATGACCATCGAGTGGTCGATGGCGCGATGGGCGCGCGCTTCACAGTATATTTGGCAGAAATACTCGCTGATATGCGCAAGACTTTATTGTGAGATAAATTCCATGACCACGTGTGTCGTCGTTAAGAAAAATAATCAAATCGCCATTGCTGCCGATTCGCTTGTTACTTTTGGCGATACGTGTTTGTCCAATGTGTATGAAGCCAATAACAAGATTTTTAAAGTCGGCGAATCGTATATCACGCTTGCTGGAACCACCGCGCATTTTCCTGTGATGCGCAAGGTGCTGACCGAGATGGGTGAAGATTGCAAGCTCGGCTCGCGTGATGAGGTATTCGATACCTACACCAAGGTCCACCAAATCCTCAAGGAAAATTATTTTCTGAATACCAAAGAAGACGAAGAAGATGCGTACGAATCATCGCAGATCACCACATTGATCGCCAACCCGCATGGCATTTTCGGTGTGTACTCGTTGCGTGAAATCTTCAGCTTCGATCGCTTCTGGGGAATCGGCAGTGGACGCAATTTCGCATTGGGTGCGATGTACGCAGTGTTCGATCGTACGGAAAGTGCACGAGAGATCGCGCAGATTGGTGTGCAGGCTGGGGCGGAGTTCGACAAGAGTTCATCAGCGCCTTATCAAATTTACAGTTTTGACATGAAGTGAATTAATCCCCTTTCCTTCAAGGAGAGGGCCAGGGTGAGGATGGGTTTGAATTTGATGCTGTCTTTATTCATGACCGAAACCCACCCCCATCCCGGCATTCCCCCTGCAAGGGGAAGGTGAAAACGGAGCTAAAGCTATGAGTGTGCTGGAAATCAAAGTCCCCGACATCGGCGATTTCAAGGAAGTTGAAGTGATCGAATTGCTGGTCAAGCCCGGCGACACGGTTAAGGTCGATCAATCATTGATCACGGTTGAATCCGACAAAGCCAGCATGGAAATTCCATGCAGCCAAGCCGGTGTCGTGAAGGAATTGAAAGTCAAGATTGGCGACAAGGTGTCCGAAGGTTCACCGCTGTTGATGCTGGAAGTCACGCAAGGCGCAGCAGCGCCTGCACCGGCTGCATCCGCGCCTGTTGCGACACCTGCCGCCAGTGCTTCGCCTGCGATAGCTGCCCCGCAAGCCGCCAGTTATGCAGGCAAGGCTGATCTCGAATGCGATACGCTGGTATTGGGCGCCGGTCCCGGCGGCTATACTGCCGCATTCCGCGCTGCCGACCTTGGCCAAAAAGTCGTGCTGATTGAACGTTATTCCACACTTGGCGGCGTGTGCCTGAATGTCGGTTGCATTCCATCCAAAGCATTGTTACATGCTGCCAAGGTCATCACTGAAGCGGAAGAAATGGCGCACTTCGGCATCAAACTATCCAAGCCGGAAGTTGATATCAATGCATTGCGTGGCTGGAAAGAAAGCATCATTAAAAAACTGACGGGTGGCTTATCGGGACTGGCCAAAGCGCGCAAGGTGCAAGTCATTGAAGGCAAGGGGACGTTCTCGTCACCGAATACGATCACTGTCGCCACCAAAGAGGGCAACAAGGTCATTGCATTCAAGAACGCCATTATTGCCGCCGGCTCATCGGTTGCGAAGATTCCTGGTTTTCCATATGACGATCCCCGCTTGATCGATTCGACCGGCGCATTGGAATTGCGGCAAATCCCCAAACGCTTGTTAGTCATTGGTGGCGGCATCATCGGATTGGAAATGGCGTGTGTCTACGATGCATTGGGCAGTAAAGTAACCGTCGTCGAATTTGCCGATGGCTTGATCCCGGCAGCGGACCGCGACATCGTTAAACCATTGCAAAAGCGCATTGAAAAACGCTATGAGGCGATTTACCTGAAAACCAAAGTCACGAAACTCGAGGCGCGTCCGAATGGCTTGATGGCCACGTTTGAAGGCGCTGGTGACAATACCAATGCACCGAAAGAACCGCAACTGTACGACATGGTGTTGCTGGCAGTCGGCCGTCGCCCGAATGGCAAAGACATTGCCGCCGACAAGGCTGGTGTGATCGTCAATGAGCGCGGTTTTATTCCAGTCGATTCCCAACAACGCACGAATGTGCCGCATATCTTTGCGATCGGCGACATTTGCGGCGACCCGATGCTCGCGCACAAAGCCACCAATGAAGCGAAGGTTGCTGCGGAAGTGATTGCCGGTCATAAAGTCGCGTTCGATGCGATGACGATCCCGTCGGTTGCTTATACCGATCCGGAAATCGCGTGGATGGGTATCACTGAAACCGAAGCGAAAGCCAAAGGTATCCCATACGAAAAAGCGGCTTTCCCGTGGGCCGCCAGTGGCCGTGCATTGGCCATGGGGCGTGACGATGGGGTAACGAAGCTGTTATGGGATCCCGAGACCAAACGCATCATCGGGGCCGGCATTGTCGGCGTCAATGCCGGGGAATTGCTGGCCGAGACGGTGCTGGCGATGGAAATGGGAGCCGACCTGGAAGATTTGGCGCTGACCGTGCATGCGCACCCGACGCTGTCGGAGACGCCGATGTTCGCAGCCGAGATGGGACTGGGTGTGATTACCGATTTGTTTGTGCCGAAGAAGTGATTGCCCAATTTGCTATCTTAAAGTTTAGATAACCCAACTTTTTCCCGACATTTTCTTGGCAAGTTCAGTCGCAGCTTGCCAAGCTTCCCATGCGGCTTGAATAGCCTCATTCTCATATTGCTCAGTACTGAATTCGCTGCGCTGAAATCCTCGCCATAATTTAATGTCGCGAGCCCATTGCTCAAATGCCTGGCGTTGTTCGTCCATTTACTTCACCTTAATTCAAGTATTCGTATGCAACTCGAATAATTAGACCTCGTTTCGTAAAATTTATTCTGTCTTGAAATTTGATTATTTCAGCAAGCGGGCCGAAAAAAACTGGCGCTTTTCGGTTTGGAATTTTACTCGGGCCAATACCCCAATCGTTTCATCCACTCGGCAAGCCCGCGTTCATTCTCGCCACCTTGTTCAAGTAAAGACCACAGCTCTGGCGAATTGTCAGCTAGCCGATGTTGATCCAACTTGAATTTTCCTTCGAGTTTCTCCACTTTCATCTCGAACGCCACAATCGCATTGACGAATCGATTGGAAAGCTCGGTATCCATTGCATCGAACTGTGCTTGATAATCTGGTTCGTGTTGCGCAATCAGCTTCGACAACATCAGTAGTTTTGCTTCTGCCGCATGATCAATTTTCACCAGGCCGGATGCGTGCACAGCAATGTAATTCCATGTCGGTACGCGCTTGGGGTTGTTGAGCAGACTGGGCGAAATGTACGTATGCGGCCCTTGGAATATCACCAGTGCGTTGGGATCAACTTCCAGCGCTTGCCAATGCGGATTGGCGCGTGCAAAGTGGCCTTCGATATGAAATGTATCGCCATCACGCCGGATGAACATCGGCAAATGCGTTGCGTAGGGCGCGCCATCGACATTGGACACGAGCACGGCAAAGTTATGGCGTTGCATCACTTCCAGCAAGATAGTCGAATCGTTTTGTGTGGAGTGTGACGGTATGTACATTACGATCCTTATGGATGAACAGTGATCAATTTATGTGTATCGTTACTTGCGGTAAAACTCATTCCTCAATATGCCGAATCGTTCAATGTCGCAATATTCTCCATGCGAGAAGACGGCACCCCGGTCGATGCCTTCCGATCGGAATCGGCACTTTTGTGCAACCGATTTCGATGCCGCATTATCAGGATTGATATTCAATACGAGCTTGTTGATCGGCTTGGTGTCAAACAGGTATCTGGAAAAAAGTTTGACTGCTTCTGTCGTATGTCCTTTGCCACGCTCGTCCTCGGAAAAAATGATGTAGCCGATTTCCAGATACGAGAAATACAGTTGCGGCTTGAAGAAAAATATCGACCCGATGATTTCATCATTCACATTGACGATCACCATGTGGCCGCCGTCATCACCCCACAATCCGTTTTCGGCAAAGCGCTTCTTCCAATACACTTCGTTGAAAACAACTTGCGGAAAATAATGGCCGCGTGCCGACAGGCTGGCCCAGCAATTGATGTACTTGTCCAGGTCGTTTGACTTCAAAACTCGCAGGGTAATCTTGGCGCCGCTCAGCATGTTTCCACTCCTTCGCGATATCAACGGTGGTTAGAACTCATTTCATAAATAGCAGTGTGTGCGAACGATCTATTTGGGATGACGCGCTAGGCGTCGTCGCGACGCATGGGGTGGTTCCCCATGCTAGCGGCGCAACGACGCGCGGCGCGCAAATAGCCCGTTCCCTCCGGGTTCTGCTCAGAAATGGCTCTGGCCGCGTTGCGCTCCTTGCGTGTAGCACCGCTACACGACGCGTCGCACGCCTTGCCAGAACCATTTCTGAGTAGAACGCATCACACTGATATTTGTGAAATGAGTTCTTAGCTTCCCAATTTTTTCAGTACATCTGACAGCATTGTAATCATTTGATCGATCTCTTCCTTCGTCACATTCAACGAAGGCATGAAGCGCAACAGATTAGGGCGTGGCGAATTCAGCAGTAATCCCACCGGGTTCATATCACGCGCAGTTTCAACTATCTCGGCACCGATATCTTTTCCAAGTCTAAGTGCGCGCAGCAAGCCTTCGCCCCGTTCGCCTGCCATGCCATGCTTTTCGGAGAGCTTGGTTAATTCGGCGCCAAGATAGTTGCCTTTGTCTTTAACCGATTGCAGAAAGCCTGGTTGCAACAATGTGTTGGTCACGGCAATGCCAACTGCGGTCATCAACGGGTTGCCGTTATAGGTGCCGCCTTGATCGCCTGGTTCGAATGCCGATACTTCTTCGCGGCATAACAACGCTGCCAGCGGAACGCCACCGCCGATACCTTTGCCTAAGGTCATGATATCGGGTTCAATGCCGGATAATTGATAGGCGAACATTTCGCCGGTGCGCCCCATGCCGGTTTGCACTTCATCGACGATCAGCAGCAAGCCATGCTGCTTGGTCAATGCACGCAACGCTTGCATGAATTCGCGCGATGCAGGAATCACGCCGCCTTCGCCTTGTACCGGTTCCAGCATGACGGCAATGGTTTTGTCGGTGATGAGTTTTTCGACGCTGGCGAGATCATTCAGTTCCGCCTTCGGAAAGCCAGGCACTTGCGGTGCGAAGATCGTATCCCAGCCCGCTTTGCCACTAGCCGACATCGTGGCCAGTGTGCGGCCATGGAAGCTGTGGTTGAACGTGATGATTTCGTATCTGTCGCCACCTGCCTTGTTCTTGAATTTTTTACCGTTCTTGCGTGCGAGCTTGATCGCGCCTTCATTGGCTTCCGCGCCACTGCTGGCGAAGAATACACGATCAAAGCATGAATTCTTGGTGAGCAAAGTTGCCAACTCGATTGACGGCTCGTTATAAAACGCAGGCGATGGATTGATCAGTTTTTTGGATTGCGCTACGAGTGCATCCTGAATGCATTGCGGCGAGTGGCCGAGACAGTTCACCGCCCAACCTTGCAAGTAATCGAGATAACGTTTGCCCGCATGGTCGGTCAGCCACATGCCGTGCCCCTCATGAAAAACAAGCGGCGGCCTCTTGGTGATGTGCATGAGGGCATTGATGTCGTACTGACTAAATTCCATTTCGGGTACTCCTGAGCAAAGGCGATGTTTAATTAAGAAATATTGTAAGCGATGATTATTCTGTACAAAAAAAAAGCCACAGGGTTCGCCTGTGGCTTAGTGATCAGCAAACACTCACACGCACGGCTTCCCTGAATGAGGCAGTGAGATGTGGCGTCGTAAGTATTTGGCTGTCGTGTTCATGAGGCAAATATTATGTTGTTTTGCGCGATGCGTCAAAAAGAATTTTGTAAAAATTTAGCGCTGGTAGATCAGTCAGAAAGCCAAAATCACCGTCGTTCCCGCGAACGCGGGAATCCATAGTGCGTTGAATCAATCATACTCAGTATGGATCCCCGCGTTCGCGAGGACGACGAACAGACTAATTCTGATTTGCTCTAACGCTCATTCTTTAGCCAAATCCGCTTCCGTCGTAAACGAATCCGCATAAAACTCTTCTTCAGGCAACTTGCATTGCGCGATGAAATCCTGCTTTGCCGAATCGACCATGATCGGTGCGCCGCAAGCATAGACCTGATAAGCGGAAAGGTCAGGCAAGTCATTCACCACCGCGCGATGCACGAAGCCGGTGCGGCCGCTCCATTGATCTTCAGGTAAGGCATCCGAGATCACCGGAACATAGGTGAAGTTGGGCAAGGTGCGCGCCCACTCTTCGCACAGCGCATGCATATACAGATCCTTTGGACGACGGCCGCCCCAGTACAACACCATTGGACGTTTGGATTCGGTGTGAATTGCATGCTCGACGATTGCCTTGATCGGCGCAAAGCCGGTGCCGGATGCCAACAAGACGATCGGCTTGTCGGAATCTTCTCGCAGGAAGAAAGTGCCGAGCGGGCCTTCAAAGCGCAGAATGTCGCGCTCTTTCATGTTGTTGAACACATGGTCGGTGAACAAACCGCCTGCCAAATGGCGGATGTGCAGCGTGATGTTTTCATCGAGGTGCGGCGCATTGGCCATGCTATAGCTGCGGCGCTTGCCGTCTTTCAGCAGGAATTCGATGTACTGGCCGGCACGATATTGCAAACGTTCGCTGGCTGGCAATTGGAGTGAAAGAACCACCACATCGTCACTGACCTTGTCGATCTTGGCGACACGCGAGGGCAATTTTTTGATCGGGAATTCGCCTGCGCCGCCGACTTCGCGCGCTTCGATGACCAAGTCGGCGTGCGGTGTCGCGCAGCAAAAGAGCGAGAAGCCATTGGCTTCATCTGCAGCAGTCAAGGTTTTTTCCTGGTGTTTGCCATGGGTAACGTTACCCGCTACGATCTTGCCTTTGCATGTACCACAGGCACCATTCTTGCAGCCGTAAGGCAAGCCGACGCCGGCGCGGATGGCTGCAGCGAGGACGGTTTCGCCTTCGTCACAGGTGAATTGCCGACCACTCGGCTGGACAGTTACTTGGAAAGTCATACAATCTCTACGATGAATAAAAATGCAATTAAAAATAAAACAAAAAAACTCAATAAGCCGCGCTTGCTGATTCTGGGTTGCGGTGATGTCGGTCTGCGCTTGTTGCCGCTGGTACGTGACCACTTCCGTGTTTTTGCTGTGACCAGCCAGCCATCACGTCGAGAAGAGCTGCGTGCCGCGGGGGCGATTCCGATCATTGCCGACCTTGACCAACCCGCCAGTTTGGCGCGCCTTGCTTCGTTGGCAAACCGGATTGTGCATTTGGCACCACCTCAATCAGAGGGCGTCCAAGACCGGCGCACCCGCAATTTGACCGCCATTCTACCCGACCATGCGACACTCGTTTATATCAGCACCTCCGGCGTATATGGTGATTGCGGTGGCGCATGGGTTGATGAGACGCGAACTGCACAGCCACAGAATGCACGCGCCAAGCGGAGAGTGGATGCCGAACAGACTCTGCGCGTATGGGCCAGGCGCGCACATGGGCGTTTGAGCATCCTGCGTGTGCCGGGCATCTACGCAGCCGATCGCTTGCCGCTGGAACGCCTAAAGCAAGGCACACCGGCACTGATTGCCGACGAGGATGTGGTCACCAACCATATTCATGCCGATGATCTGGCGCGGATTATCGCTTGCGCATTGTTTCGCGCTGCACCTTGCCGGATTTATCATGCGGTTGATGATACGACGATGCAGATGGGTGAATATTTCGATGCGGTGGCAGATGTTTTCCATTTGGCACGGCCGCCGCGTTTGCCGCGTCAGGCATTACAGCAAATCGTTTCTCCAATGTTGCTATCGTTTATGTCAGAATCGCGTCGGTTGAGTAATGTGCGGATCAAATCGGAGCTGGGTGTGCGCTTGCGTTTTCCGCAAGTGAAAGATGCGTTGGCGCAGATGGCGTTGAAATAAATCAGTTGCCTAATGAATTTTACGTAACATAGACATATAACCCTCATTCCCGCATGCGCAAGAATGACGGTTTTATAGAATTTGCAGTAGTCCTAAATAGAAAGTCCAGAAACAATGGAAATATTTTTCCAGCAAATCCTCAATGGCTTACTGCTAGGCAGCATGTATGCGTTGATCGCGCTCGGATACACGATGGTGTACGGCGTGCTCAACCTGATCAATTTTGCGCATGGCGATGTGTTGATGATCGGTGCGATGGCGGGTTTGACGATTCTGAAATTCGTCAATAGTGTAGCGCCTGATTTGCCAGGTATCGTCAAGTTGATCATCGCCATTCTGGGGGCCATACCAGTGTGCGTGTTGGTCAATATTGTGATTGAACGTGTTGCTTATCGGCCTTTGCGTAATGCACCGCGCTTGGCACCGTTGATTACGGCAATCGGCGTATCGATTTTGTTGCAAACTTTTGCGATGATGATTTGGGGGCGCAATCCGATTGCTTTTCCGCAGGTCATGCCTTCCGAACCATTTCATGTTTTGGGTGCATTGATTTCACCGACTCAAGTAATGTTGTTGGTATTGGCTGCCATCTCGATGGGTTGTCTGGTGTGGTTGGTGGAAAAAACAAAAATGGGTCGTGCGATGCGTGCCACTGCTGAAAATCCGCGTATCGCCGGATTAATGGGCGTCGATTCCAATCGCGTGATTGTGATGACTTTCGCAATTGGCGCGGCATTGGCAGCCGTCGCCGGCGTGATGTGGGGCGCGACTTATGCATCGGCTCAATTTGCGATGGGTTTCACGCCGGGCTTGAAAGCATTTTCTGCTGCGGTGCTGGGCGGCATCGGCAATATTTACGGCGCGATGCTTGGCGGTATTCTATTGGGTTTGATCGAGAGTCTGGGTGCTGGTTATATCGGTGAATTGACTGGCGGATTTTTGGGCAGTCAATATCAGGATATTTTCGCCTTCGTTGTTTTGATCCTGGTGCTGACCGTACGGCCTTCCGGGCTGATGGGTGAACGCGTTGCCGATCGCGCATAAAGGAAAACCGTATCCATGTTTGATATGAAAAACAATCCGCACAGAACCAAAATCAATTTGGTTGTTCTTGGCATTGTTCTCATCCTGTTTCCATTCATTGCATCCAACTTTGGCAATTCGTGGGTGCGCATCATGGATTTTGCGCTGCTGTATATCATGCTGGCACTCGGCTTGAATATCGTTGTCGGTTTCGCCGGGTTGCTCGATTTGGGTTACATCGCGTTTTATGCGTTGGGTGCCTACATGACCGGCTTATTGGCATCGCCGCAATTTGCCACGGTGCTGCAATCATTCGTCGATGAGTATCCACCGATTGGTGCCAGCTTGATATGGTTGTTCGGTCCGGAGATTGCACAGAACGGTATTCATTTGTCAGTGTGGTTCATCGTGCCGCTTGGTGCTGCGGTCGCTGGATTATTCGGTGCATTGCTGGGTGCGCCAACATTAAAGTTGCGTGGCGATTATTTGGCGATTGTGACGCTCGGCTTTGGCGAAATCATTCGCATCTTCATGAATAACTTGAGCGAGCCAATCAATATTACAAACGGCCCGCAGGGAATTAACATGATTGATCCGATTCGTATTTTCGGTGTGTCGTTGGCCGGCGAGGCGGGATCGCAATCAACCGTTCATATAGGCAGTTTTTCTATGCCATCGGTCAATGCGTATTACTTCCTGTTTTTGGTGTTGTGCATAGCGATTGTTTTTATCACGACACGACTGCAGCATTCGCGCCTGGGCCGCGCGTGGGTCGCGATTCGAGAAGATGAAATTGCAGCCAAGGCAATGGGCATCAACACGCGGAATATCAAATTATTGGCATTTGCAATGGGCGCATCGTTCGGCGGCATTGCCGGTGCGATGTTTGCGTCATTCCAGGGATTCGTTTCGCCGGAATCGTTTTCGCTGACCGAATCAATTGCAGTGCTGGCGATGGTGGTGTTGGGCGGCATGGGACATATACCGGGAGTGATTCTTGGCGGTGTCATTCTTGCTGCGTTGCCGGAACTGTTGCGCTATGTAGTTGAACCTGTGCAGTTATTTTTATTTGGGAAAGTCTGGATTGAAGCCGAGGTATTGCGTCAATTGCTGTATGGCTTGGCAATGGTGGTGATCATGCTTAATCGCCCTGCCGGGTTGTGGCCATCGCCGCGGCATGAGGACCGTCCCACTGCGACTGTCGCATAGGGAATGCTCATGGATCAACAAATCATTCTCAACATTGCGGGTGTCAATAAACGCTTCGGCGGTTTGCAAGCGTTGTCTGACGTCAGTGTGAAAATTTTAAAAGGTCAGATCTACGGTTTGATCGGTCCCAATGGGGCAGGCAAGACGACATTTTTTAATGTGATTACCGGTTTGTATCAGCCCGATACAGGCTTGTTTGAATTGGCTGGAAAACCTTACTCACCTTCTGCGCCACATAGAGTGGCGAAAGCAGGTATCGCCCGTACATTCCAAAACATCCGCTTGTTTGGTGAGATGAGCGCGTTGGAAAACGTGATGGTTGGACGCCATGTTCGCACGCATCAAGGCGTATTTGGCGCGGTGTTGCGGCATAAGGCTGCGCGTGAAGAAGAAGCCAATATTCGAAAACGTGCAATGGAGTTGTTGGACTTCGTGGGCATCGCACAGTTCGCTTTGCGTACTGCAAAATTCCTTTCGTATGGTGATCAGCGGCGCTTGGAAATTGCGCGCGCATTGGCAACTGATCCGCAATTGCTGGCGCTGGATGAACCGGCTGCCGGTATGAATGCGACTGAAAAATTAGGGTTGCGTGAATTGTTGGTCAAAATCCAGGCAGAAGGCAAAACGATTTTGTTGATCGAGCATGACGTGAAATTGGTGATGGGATTGTGTGATCGCATCACGGTGCTGGATTATGGCAAGCTGATCGCAGAAGGCGTACCGGCAGACGTGCAAAAAAATCCTGCAGTGATCGAAGCATATTTGGGCGGGGCACACGGATGACTGACAATGTGCTGAACATCAGCGGACTCAAAATTGCTTACGGTGGGATTCAAGCCGTTAAAGGAATTGATCTCGCAGTTAATAAAGGTGAGTTGATTACATTGATCGGCGCCAATGGCGCCGGCAAGACGACAACTTTGAAGGCGATTACCGGCACGCTGCCGAATTGCACTATCGAAGGCATGATTGAATATATCGGTGAATCAATCAAGGGAAAGAATTCTTTTCAACTGGTGAAGAGCCGTTTGGCGATGGTGCCGGAAGGACGCGGCGTATTTACACGCATGTCGGTTCATGAAAATTTATTGATGGGCGCGTATGTGCGCAACGACAAGGCAGGCATCAATGCGGATATTGATAAATGGTTTTCCGTTTTTCCAAGACTTAAAGAACGTGCATCGCAAATGGCTGGTACTTTATCGGGTGGAGAACAACAAATGCTGGCTATGGCACGTGCATTGATGAGCCATCCCAAATTATTATTGCTCGATGAGCCTTCAATGGGTTTGGCACCCATCATGGTTGAAAAGATTTTTGACGTTGTGCGTACTATATCGGCACAAGGTGTGACGATATTATTGGTCGAGCAAAATGCGAAGTTGGCTTTGGAAGCGGCGGATCGCGGCTATGTAATGGATTCCGGTTTGATTACCATCAGTGGTAATGCGAAAGATCTGCTGGATGATCCGCGCGTGCGTGAAGCTTATTTGGGCGAAGTATAAAACGCTATTTGGTGCCGCCGCTGGATCACGAGTAGCATATCGAAATTCACTTCAAGGAGACGTCATGTCCTATGTATTTCCTGCGCAAAATCCCGCCGCTGTTCCTGTTGCCAACAGCAATGCATTCTTTCCGGTTCATCGTATTTATTGTGTCGGGCAAAATTATGCGGACCATGCGAAAGAGATGGGCGGCTCTGGACGCGAGGCGCCATTCTTTTTCATGAAACCGGCTGATGCGGTGTTGCCTGTGATGCCGGGTACAGCCGGTGAAATGCCATATCCAAGCATGACCAGTAATTTGCATCATGAGATCGAACTTGTTGTTGCAATTGGCAAGAGTGGAAAAAATATTTCTGCTGCTGAAGCGGTGCAATATATCTGGGGCTATGCAATCGGGCTCGATATGACGCGTCGCGATTTGCAAGCTGAAGCCAAGAAGGCCGGACGACCTTGGGATACGTCGAAAGGGTTTGATTTTTCTGCGCCTGTCGCACCGATTCATTCCGTTGCCGAAACGGGACTCATCACGCACGGAAATATTCAATTGAATGTGAACGGCGCTACAAGGCAACAGAGTGACATCAGCAAGCAGATCTGGAATGTTGCTGAAACGATTGCCTATCTGTCGACATACTATGTGCTGCAGCCTGGCGATTTAATTTTTACCGGCACGCCGGAAGGCGTAGCTGCTGTCAAGCAAGGCGATTTATTGGATGGCCGTATTGAAGGACTTGGTGAACTGCAAGTGAAAATCGTGTAACCGCTTCTCTTTTATAGATTCAACAGGGGAGTGATCGCTTGTATCAAGCGCCAATCCAAGGCAATCCGGCTTTGCACCACCCGCCTACCGTTTTGCGATGTCCTTCAGCGTCCTTGTCGCCCTCAAACCCTTCGAGAATATTGAAGCATTGCGTATACCCGTTTTCGGTAGCGAGTTTGGCTGCATGACGTGAGCGCACCCCAGATCGGCAGAGGAAGAGCAGAGCCGTATTTTTTTCGGCAAATTGCTTTAGCTGTGCAAGAAATTCCGGATTGGGTGTGCCGCCTGGATAGACGTTCCACTGAATAGCCACATGCTGGTTTTCGGGAATGCTGACTTTGCCAACCCAATCTCTTTCTGCATTGGTGCGGACGTCGACCAACTTTATTTTGTTATCCGCCTGTAAAAGTGCATAAGCTTCTTGCGGTGTTACAGCCCCAGCATAAGGAAAATGATTTTCTTGGGCGCGTTGTTGCGCAATTGCGAAGATGTCATTTGCGGTATTCATTGGTTTTTCCCGGAAGATTCCTGATTCATTATATCTTTTGACATGTGCTGCCTTGAAGCTGTTTCATTCACGAATTTAAGTGCATATCGATAAATTGCACCATTATAGATAGTATGTTTATTAATGCACCAAAATATAGCGTTAATGCCACCCAGAATGATTAACGCACTTAATTGGTGCGTAAGTAGATCCTACCAATTTTTGAAAAGTGTTCTGGCAATGTGCTCCTGATAGGCAATTTAATTTTGAAATTATTGTTTCCGGGATTTGTTTTTGCTTCAGTGTGTGGCATGGAATCTGCTATCATTTCGGGCTGAGTTCCGTTGCATTTTAAGTTTGCACTGCGGTTCGCACCATAGTAAGCATTCATTCGGCTCATAACCGATTCGACAATCCCGCATCACCACGTTAATTTTAGGAGATTCGTATGGCAAGGACGGCCGCAGAGGTCTTGAAGATGGCAAAAGACAACGAAGTAAAATTCGTTGATTTTCGCTTCGCTGATACCAGAGGTAAGGAGCAGCACGTAACGGTTCCTGTTTCGCATTTCGACATGGACAAATTTCAGTCCGGTCATGCGTTCGACGGTTCTTCGATTGCCGGTTGGAAAGGTATCGAAGCATCAGACATGATCTTGATGCCGGATCCAAATACGGCAAATATTGACCCGTTCATGGAAGAAACCACATTGTTTATGCAATGTGATGTGATCGAACCATCGGATGGCAAGGGTTACGACCGTGATCCACGTTCCATCGCCAAGCGTGCTGAAGCGTATTTGAAAGCTTCCGGCTTGGGTGATACAGCTTACTTTGGCCCAGAGCCGGAATTCTTCGTTTTTGATGGCGTGCGCTGGGGTGCTGACATGTCCGGTAGTTTCGTCAAGATCGATTCTGAAGAAGCTTCCTGGAGCTCGGGTGCCAAGCTGGAAGGTGGCAACACCGGTCACCGTCCTACAGTCAAAGGTGGTTACTTCCCGGTTCCGCCAGTCGACAGCATGCAAGATATGCGTTCGGAAATGTCTTTAATTCTGGAAAGCCTCGGTATCCCGGTTGAAGTGCATCATCACGAAGTTGCCGGCGCTGGTCAAAACGAACTCGGCACCAAATTCTCTACCTTGGTTGAGCGTGCTGACTGGACCCAGACTTTGAAATATGTTGTCTGGAACGTTGCGCACACCTACGGTAAAACAGCCACTTTCATGCCGAAGCCAGTCGTTGGCGACAATGGTTCCGGTATGCACGTTCATCAATCCGTCTGGAAAGATGGCAAGAACTTGTTTGCAGGCGACGGCTATGCCGGCTTGTCTGAATTCGCATTGTTTTACATCGGCGGTATCATCAAGCATGCACGCGCATTGAATGCAATCACCAACCCAGGTACCAACTCGTACAAGCGTTTGGTTCCAGGCTTTGAAGCACCGGTGAAATTGGCTTACTCATCGCGTAACCGTTCAGCTTCGATTCGTATTCCGCACGTGCCGAATCCAAAAGGCCGTCGTATCGAAACACGTTTCCCTGATCCTTCATCCAACCCATACCTGTGCTTCTCGGCATTGCTGATGGCTGGTTTGGATGGTGTGCAAAACAAGATTCATCCAGGCGAAGCAGCTTCGAAAGACTTGTACCATTTGCCACCTGAAGAAGATGCAAAGATCCCAACCGTTTGTTCTTCATTGGATCAAGCGTTGGAATATCTGGACAAGGATCGTGAGTTCTTGACCCGTGGTGGCGTATTCAGTGACACCATGATCGATGCTTACCTCGAGCTGAAGATGCAGGAAGTTACACGTTTCCGTATGACCACGCATCCAATCGAGTTTGATATGTACTATTCGTTGTAATAAGTGCAAATGCGATAGTAAAAAGGGCGGATTCATCCGCCCTTTTTATTTTTGGAAGATGTTGTTAAAACCTAAGTCCCTTTGTGAATGAATGTTTGTAATCCATTGATTCTTATCCTAAACTATCAACCTGTTCAGATTGTTACGTGGAAGAAAGTTTATGAAACTTCAACTCTCAGCAATTGTATTGTTTGTTACGGCGATTGGTTACGCACATGCTCAGTCTGAGGTCTATTTGTGTGTCGACGAACAGGGCAACAAGGAATACAAAAATACAGGGGCGACAAAGGGATGCAAGAAAGTGGAATTGCCAAGCATTACGACAATTCCAGCGCCGGTAATAAGAAAGCCATCGGCTTCTTCTTCGGCTGATTATCCAAAGGTCGCCGGTGATACACAGAGAGCGCGTGACAATGATCGCAAGCAGATTTTACTGGATGAGCTAAAGAGTGAAGAAGACAAACTCGCGAATCTGAAGAAGGACTATAACAATGGCGAGCCAGAACGTCGCGGCGATGAACGTAACTATGCCAAATATCAGGAACGCACTGCCACAATGAAAGACGACATAAGCCGTTCGGAAAAAAACGTTGAGGCATTGAAACGCGAGCTGGCTAACTTAAAATAACATGCAGGCATAACGCATGCCTTAACAAAGAACAAAGCCGCATAGTCCTAGGATCATGCGGCTTTTATTTTGGATTCGATTGTGAAAACATCTTTAACTTCTCTGGCTGGTTTGGATTTACTTGCATCCGCTGTAGTGATCCTTGATACGGAAGGGCGCATCATCTATGCAAATCCTGCTGCGGAACATCTTTTTGAGAGTTCATCCAAAGCGCTTTCGTCGCACAAATTGACTGAGATTTTCTTGAACGGGGAAGACCTGGTCGAGGTATTCAAGCAAGCAGTGGAACATCAATTCGCCGACAAGCGCCAGGATTTGACGCTGGAGCGAGCCGGGCGCGAACCTCTGCAAGTGCATACGATCGTTACGTCTTTGGACAATCCTGAAGCGCCGGTATTGATCGAGTTTCGTGAAAACGTACAACAACTAAAGCTGGATCGGGAAGAGCGATTAATTGATCAAAGCCAGGCCAATAAAGAGCTCATCAGGAATTTGGCGCATGAGATCAAGAATCCTTTGGGCGGCATCCGCGGCGCGGCGCAATTGCTGGAACTTGAACTGCCCGAAAGACATTTAAAAGAACTACGCGAATACACGCAAGTCATTATCAAAGAGGCAGATCGGTTGCAGACTTTGGTGGACCGCTTGCTGGCGCCACATCGTAGTCCGCATATCGTCGGTGACGTCAATATCCATGAAGTTTGTGAGCGTGTACGTAGTCTGATTGTTTCGGAATTTCCGAACGGCCTGACGATCAAGCGCGATTATGACTTATCCGTACCGGAATTTCGCGGCGATAAGGAGCAATTGATTCAGGCGGTACTCAACATCGCCCACAATGCAGCGCAGGCATTATCGCAGCGAATTAAAGCCGGTGATGCACAATTGATATTACAAACGCGAATTGTGAGACAAGTAACAATTGCCAAGGTACGGTACAGGCTGGCATTAGACTTGCATATCATTGACAATGGACCGGGTATCCCGCCTGACATTCGCGATCGGATTTTTTATCCTTTGGTATCAGGACGCGATGGTGGTAGTGGATTGGGGCTGACTTTGGCGCAGAACTTCGTGCAGCAGCATATGGGCGTGATCGAATGCGAAAGCAGGCCGGGATGTACGGATTTCAGGATTTTGATACCGCTGCCCTGACAATAGGGAATAGCGGCGGCGATGGTGACATCAAAAGTGTCTCTATAACATGACGCGGGATGCAGAAACAATATGAAACCAATCTGGATTGTTGATGATGATGAATCCATTCGCTGGGTGCTGGAAAAGGCATTGGCCCGTGAAAATCTTGCGACCAAAAGTTTTTCCAATGCACGCGACGCGATGGAAGCGTTGAAAACAAGCACACCTCAAGTTCTCGTTTCGGATATCCGCATGCCAGGCGAGTCTGGTCTGCAATTGCTTCAGGCAGTCAAAGCGCAACATCCCGGATTGCCGGTCATTATCATCACTGCGTTTTCGGATTTGGATTCTGCCGTCGCGGCATTTCAAGGTGGCGCGTTTGAATATCTCGCCAAGCCGTTTGATGTTGATAAGGCTGTTGAACTGATTCGTCGCGCATTGGAAGAAAGTTTGCGCGAGACGAGTGTCGAGCAAACATCAGCGGAGTCGCCTGAAATTCTTGGGCAAGCGCCCGCGATGCAAGACGTATTTCGCGCAATAGGACGCTTATCGCAATCGAATGTCACTGTGTTGATCACAGGTGAGTCCGGTTCAGGAAAAGAGCTGGTAGCGCGTGCACTGCATAAGCATAGCCCTCGTGCATCGCAACCCTTTATCGCTTTAAACACCGCGGCAATTCCCAAGGATTTACTGGAATCCGAATTGTTTGGCCATGAACGCGGTGCGTTTACAGGTGCGCAGGCGACTAGGCGCGGCCGTTTTGAGCAAGCTGAAAACGGCACATTATTTTTGGATGAAATTGGCGATATGCCATTCGATCTGCAAACGCGTTTATTGCGTGTGTTATCCGATGGCCATTTTTATCGCGTCGGCGGACATCAGCCATTAAAGGCGAATGTACGCGTGATTGCGGCGACCCACCAAAATCTGGAGCATCGCGTCAGAGAAGGCTTGTTTCGTGAAGACTTGTATCATCGCTTGAATGTGATCCGCTTGCGTTTACCGAGTTTGCGTGAGCGCCGCGAAGACATACCAATATTGACACGCCATTTCCTTGCACAAAGCGCCAAGCAGCTTGGCGTCGAAGCCAAGCGCATGTCCGATAAAGCGATGCAATTTCTATCTAGTCTTGACCTGCCTGGTAACGTCAGGCAGCTGGAGAACTTGTGCAATTGGATTACAGTCATGGCGCCAGGCCAAACTGTCGAAGTAAAGGATTTGCCACAGGATTTAATTGATGAACAAGGATTCACACCAAACGTAATACCATCAACATTGATTAATGCTAATGGCTCCATACCGCCATCGAATGCTCCTGTCTCGCATGATTTTGCTAACGCGTCCCCAATAAATGGCAACGCATATTCGCAAACTGGTACGGGGGCAACGACAGTGACAGCGTTAGATAAAGAAAACTGGATTGCCTTGCTCGAAACGGAAGCGGCCAATATGTTGTCGGCTGGTCAACCGGAAGTGATGGATGCACTGGGCCGTCAATTTGAATCGGCGTTAATCAAGACAGCGTTAAAGCATACCCATGGCCGTAAAAACGATGCTGCAGTACGGTTAGGCATTGGGCGCAATACGATTACGCGCAAAATTCAGGAGTTGGGCATAGCTGGTGCCAAAGACGATTGACTCAATATGTTCGTGTAGGTTGATGTTGTTGCGGTGCGCCGTTGTATTTTTGCAGAGAGTTCTTCGGCAATTCCACTTTGCTTAAATTTATCTTAGAACTCATTTCATAAATAGGCATATGCGTGAACGGGATCCGGGCGGCGCATCGCGTCGTTGTGCTGCTAGCAAAGGGGTCCACCCTTTGCGTCGCACCACGTCTAGCGCTGCATCCACCCGGACGCCACTCCCCCACACGCCTATTTATGAAATGAGTTCTAATAAAAAAACCCCGCCGAAGCGGGGTTTTTCATAAAGCAACCGATTAAGGAGCTTGGATGTTTGAAGCTTGCTTGCCTTTAGGGCCTTGCGTGACTTCGAACTGGACTTTTTGACCTTCTTTGAGGGTCTTGAAGCCGTTCATCTGGATTGCGGAAAAGTGTGCGAACAAATCTTCTCCACCGTCATCCGGAGTAATAAAGCCGAAACCTTTGGAGTCATTGAACCACTTAACTGTACCTGTTGCCATAAAAAGCGTCTTTCAAATTAAACTAATCACACGAGCCCGTAAAAGCAAGAAGCCTCGCGTAACGCTGCCCCCTCTTCAAACTTGCTCACTTCATATTGATAAGCAAAAATACAAGATAACTTAACAATAAAAGCCATTGTTCTCGGAAAAAAAAGAAAAGTCAAGGGATATTCCACATGGCTTTGTGTCATTGCAAAACGGGCCGATAAAAGGCGAAAAAAAGCCACTTGATTTACAAAAATACGACGCCATCTGCGCACTATCAAGAAAGCGCGTAATATCGATTAACATAACTTATAACCCTTATTTTTGGCGTTGCACACGCAGCTGAAAGCATTAGAATAGACGCATGGCAACTAAGGAAGAGACTGGCACAGTACTCGCTCGGCAAGAGCAAAAGCTCAAACCGCCACCGATGTACCAAGTGTTTTTGTTAAACGATGATTACACGCCAATGGAATTTGTCGTGGAAGTTATCCAGGAATATTTCAATAAGGACCGCGAGACCGCGACGCAGATTATGCTGAAGGTTCATCGTGAAGGGAAGGGAATGTGCGGCGTGTATCCAAAAGATATTGCGTCTACGAAAGTTGAACTCGTTTTAAACCACGCCCGAAAAGCAGGACATCCCCTGCAATGCGTGATGGAGGAAGCATGATCGCCCAGGAATTGGAAGTTAGTTTGCATATGGCATTTGTCGAAGCGAGGCAGGCTCGACATGAGTTCATTACCGTCGAACATTTATTGCTCGCGCTATTGGACAATCCTTCTGCCGCTGAAGTGTTACGCGCCTGCGCAGTCAACATTGAAGACTTGCGCAAAACGCTGACCAACTTCATTACCGACAATACACCGACTGTGCCCGGCACAAGCGAGGTCGACACACAACCCACGCTCGGTTTTCAGCGTGTGATTCAGCGCGCCATCATGCACGTGCAATCCGCTTCCAACGGCAAGAAGGAAGTAACGGGCGCCAACGTGCTGGTCGCCATCTTTGGCGAGAAGGATTCGCACGCAGTTTATTATTTGCACCAGCAAGGTGTAACGCGTCTTGACGTGGTGAATTTCATTTCACACGGCGTGCGCAAGGATCAGCAATCCGATTCACAGAAAGCACCGGAAGGTGCGGAAGATGCACAATCTGAAGGTCAGCAAAAAGAAAGTGCACTTGAGCAGTTCACGCAGAACCTGAACAAGATGGCTGCGGAAGGCAAGATCGACCCGCTGATCGGTCGTGAAGCCGAAGTGGAGCGTGTCATTCAAACATTGTGCCGTCGTCGCAAAAACAATCCGTTGCTGGTAGGTGAAGCCGGTGTCGGCAAGACTGCAATTGCAGAAGGTCTCGCATGGCGCGTTACGCAAAGCGATGTGCCCGAAATTTTGCAGAACGCAGTCGTGTATTCGCTCGACATGGGCGCGCTGTTGGCAGGCACAAAATATCGTGGCGATTTCGAACAGCGCTTGAAAGCCGTATTGAAGCAGCTCAAAGACAATCCGAATGCGATCCTGTTCATCGACGAGATTCACACGATCATCGGTGCGGGTGCAGCTTCAGGCGGAACACTCGACGCATCCAATCTGTTGAAGCCGGCGCTCTCCAGCGGCCAGCTGAAATGCATCGGCGCGACCACGTTCACCGAGTATCGCGGTGTATTTGAAAAAGATCACGCACTGTCACGTCGCTTCCAGAAGATCGATGTGAACGAGCCATCGGTTGAACAGACCGTGCAGATCCTGCGCGGCTTGAAGTCGCGCTTTGAAGAGCATCACGGGATCAAGTATTCAGCTTCTGCGTTGACGACAGCTGCGGAATTGGCTGCACGTTTCATCAACGATCGTCACTTGCCCGACAAGGCAATCGACGTGATCGATGAGGCGGGCGCAGCACAACGCATCTTGCCGAAGTCGAAGCAGAAGAAGACGATAGGCAAAGCCGAGATCGAAGACATCATCGCGAAGATCGCACGCATTCCGCCGCAGACTGTCAATCAAGACGACCGCAGCAAATTGCAGACCATTGACCGCGATCTGAAAAATGTCGTGTTCGGTCAAGACCCTGCAATCGAAGCGCTTGCCTCTGCGATCAAGATGGCGCGTGCCGGTTTGGGCAAGACCGACAAGCCGATCGGATCGTTCCTGTTCTCCGGTCCGACCGGTGTCGGCAAGACCGAAGTGGCGAAGCAGCTTGCCTTCATCATGGGCATCGAGCTGATCCGCTTCGACATGTCGGAATACATGGAGCGTCACGCAGTGAGCCGTTTGATCGGTGCGCCGCCCGGCTATGTCGGATTCGACCAGGGTGGTTTGCTGACCGAAGCGATCACCAAGAAGCCGCATGCCGTGCTGCTGCTCGATGAAATCGAAAAAGCGCACCCGGATATTTTCAACATCCTGTTGCAAGTGATGGATCATGGCACGCTGACCGATAACAACGGTCGCAAGGCTGACTTCCGCAACGTCATCATCGTCATGACGACCAATGCGGGAGCCGAGAGCTTGCAGAAGCGCACCATCGGCTTCACCGAGAAGAAGGAAGCAGGCGACGAGATGGCAGATATCCAGCGCATGTTCACGCCGGAGTTCCGCAATCGTCTCGACGCTACCATCAGCTTCAAGGCACTCGATGAAGAAGTCATCCTGCGTGTGGTCGACAAGTTCCTGATGCAGCTGGAAGAGCAATTGCACGAGAAGAAAGTGGAAGCAGTATTCACCGACAACTTGCGCAAGTTCCTGGCGAAGAAAGGCTTCGATCCATTGATGGGCGCACGTCCGATGTCGCGTTTGATTCAGGACATGATTCGCAAGGCATTGGCCGACGAGCTGTTGTTCGGCAAGCTGGTTGCAGGTGGCCGTGTCACGGTGGATATGGACGAGAAAGAACAGATTAAACTGGAGTTCTCGGAAAGCGACGTGATCCCGCCGGCACCGCAGGAGACGATCGAAGTCGAGTAATCTTATTTGATGTTCGAAATGAAGAAGCCCGAATTTGCGAAAGCGATTCGGGCTTTTGATTTAATAATTGAAGCGTAAACAAAGAAGTTATTCTGGCTGCATATTAATTCAGGGATGATAATGAAAAAGATGACTTCGCTTAGTACACCTACATTTGTAGAAAAATTAGCCGATAATTTATCGACTCAGTCTGCACTTACAGTTGTGAGTGCTTTATCAGGAGGCCCATTGGCCGCACTACTTCCTGTTTTGGCGACAACACTTGCTAGTGGTCGTCAGCGGCAACGTGTTGAAGAAGCTCTTGTGTTAATCGACAAAACGTTGCAGGAACATGCATCGTTTCTTCAGAGTATTAGCGACGCACAATACAAGCTTGTAAATGAATCTATTCTTGCAGTGCTCCATACAACCAGCAAAGAAAAGCTTGGATATTTGAGGAGGGTTGTCCAAAACACGATTACGTCAGGAAGTTTTTTGCAAAGCGAAGCAGACATACTGTCGCGGGTTATTCGAGACATCTCTGCAGAAGAGGTCGAATTCATATTGCTCAATTTTAAATTTGATCAGATACAACTTGTTTCCAAACTGAGCGAGCATCCCTCACACATACTTCAACTTCTAATTGGGTCACCAGAAGGTATTATTGTACCGGGATTAATATCTCTAGGAATTCTTGTTAGTGCTGGTGGCTCATATGAGGAATTGGGCACAGTACGTTTCATGCCTATCACAGCAAAGCTCATTGTGTTGTTACGTAATGATTCCCAATCATTTAGCTCGGAAAACTTGTAAAACAATTTTTTCGTTTCGTTTTTTTCATTCGGTAATGAGTAATCAACTCACTGGCATCAACGGCTTCCCAGCAGCCTGCTTACCCTTCAGCTCCACCACCGTCCTATCCATCGCTGACAATCGATACTGCGTCATTGGGTGTATCGCCGTATAGCCATTCAACACACTAGCCGGATATTGCTGCGCGAGCCGTTGCCAGAATCGCGGTGCGCCATCGACACTGTAACCGCCGCGTGCAGCCATATACAGCGACAGGTTATCAGCTGACGCATCCAGCTCGGGTGTGTAAGGTCTGATACCGGCCATACCGTTCATCGTGCTCATGTCTGGATGGAGTAGAACCAGATTATCGATGATGTCGCCCATGGTGCCGCTGATATGTTGTTTGGCCTGTTGCCCCAATACGTTATGCGCCATTTCTTTTGCGAGAACATAGGCAAGTTCGTTATCGTTTTGCGCAAAGCGCATCATGCCGCGCGTCACGACGATGCGGCGTCCATCCGAATATGCATTGACATTGTCGGAGTTGCCCAGCTCTACGCTGAATGCACATGCCAACGTCAGCGGAACATTGAGTGCGATGTTGGCGCCATTGCGCGCGACTGTCAGTTTGACGCTTTGCTTGCCTGTAACCAGCGGCCCGATGATTGCAGCAGCTTGTCTTTCCGCATGTGGGCCTTGCGGCAATGGTTGATCGTCTACGGCAACCAAGCCGTCACCTTTATGCACGCCTGCGCGCGCTGCGCCGCTGCCTGCAAGCACATGCACAACCTGCAAGCGCTCATTCAGGCCTAATGCTTGTTGCGTCGCGCTGGATAATTCTTCCGAATACGAATACTTGTTCTTGGCGGTGAAGCCGAGCAGATTGCGGGCGTTGTCTTTGCATATCGCAGGATTGTTGACCAGCAAAGGCGCGGCAACGCGATCCAAACGGTTTTGTTGTGCCACCAGGGATTGCAATGCATCTTGTTCCGCCACTGTTGGCTCATGCATGCCGCTGAGTCCTGAGCAAGCGCTCAGCGCTAATGTGACTGTAAGCAGTGCGATATGGCGAAAAGAGAATGGACGTAGATGCATCAGTAACCCCCAAAAAGCAGAGCTATGTTTATTGTTGTAGACGCATAGCCCTTATGAATTAATGTTTGCCGGTGCTGCCGAATCCGCCTGCACCGCGCTCGCTTGTATCAAATTCTTCTACGACGTTAAATCCAACTTGCATGATCGGCACAATGACTAATTGCGCCAAGCGCTCCATCGGATTGAGGATAAATTCCGTTTGGCCACGATTCCATGTGGAAACCATTAATTGCCCTTGATAATCGGAGTCGATAAGTCCGACTAAGTTCCCTAAAACAATGCCATGTTTGTGCCCGAGTCCACTGCGCGGCAGGATCATCGCGGCATAACCAGGGTCGGCAATGTGGATCGCAAGACCAGTGGGGATTAAATGCGTTTCACCAGGCTTGAACGTGATCGGCGCGTCGATACAGGCACGCAGGTCGAGTCCTGCACTGCCGGTCGTTGCATAGCTTGGCAGTTGGTCTTTCATGCGTTGGTCGAGAATTTTAACGTCAATGGTTTTCATGGTTAGTGCAGGCGTTGTGCGATTTCGGTGATCAGTTGGCGGGCCAATTGCAGTTTATGTGCGCGCGGTAAATTCGTGTGACCGTTTTGATCGAACAGGACCAATTCGTTTTCATCCTTGCCGAAAGTCGACTGGCCGATATTGCCGACCAAGAGTGGAATGCCTTTCTTTACGCGCTTCTCTTTGCCGTATTTCAAAAGGTTTTCCGATTCTGCGGCAAAGCCGACGCAGTACGGTTTTTTCGGCAGCTTTGCAACGGATGCAAGGATGTCCGGGTTCAGTTCAAATTTCAATTCCGGTGCAGCGCCATCATCGTTCTTTTTCAGTTTATGGTCGCTTGCATTGGCCACCTTCCAATCTGCTACGGCCGCTACAGCGATAAAGAGATCCTTGCCGGTCACATGCGCCATCACGACATCGTGCATTTGCTCGGCCGTGTGGACATTGATGCGATGCACGCCGTAGGGCGTTGCGAGTGCAGTCGGGCCGGATACCATCGTGACTTCAGCGCCGGCTTCATACGCAGCGCGCGCAATCGCGTAGCCCATTTTGCCGGATGACAGATTGGTGATGCCGCGTACCGGATCGATCGGTTCGAAGGTCGGCCCTGCGGTGATCAGCACACGTTTGCCGGCAAGCGATTTGGCCTGGAAGCTGGCGATGACTTCGGATAACAATTGCGATGCTTCCAGCATGCGGCCCATACCGGTTTCGCCACATGCCTGTTCGCCGGCTTCCGGCCCCAGCAATGTGATGCCATCTGCTTTCAGTTGCGCGACATTGCGCTGTGTCGCCGGGTTCTGCCACATCTCGACATTCATCGCCGGTGCGATCAAGAGCGGCATCATCGTCGGACGTGCCAGACAAAGCGTTGACAGCAAATCGTCGCAAGCACCATGCGTTAGCTTTGCCATGAAATCGGCGGAGCAGGGCGCGATGACGATGGCATCGACGCCGCGCGTCAGGTCAATGTGCGGCATGTTGTTGTCGAAGCGCGCATCCCATTGGTCGGTGTAGACCGGCTTGCCGGACAGCGCCTGCATCGTCACAGGCGTGATGAATTGTGTGGCGGACTGTGTCATCACGACTTGCACCGATGCGCCTTGCTTGATGAGCCCGCGCGTCAGTTCAGCGACCTTGTAGCAGGCGATGCCGCCCGTCATCCCTACGATAATCTTTTTGCCTGCGAGATCCATGACAGCCCCCGAGAGTAAGCTTACTTGTTCACTCGACGTAATTCATCGAGAACGAATAATACCGCGCCAACGCAAATCGCACTATCCGCCACGTTGAATGCAGGGAAATGTGGCCACTGTGAATTTGGGATGTAAAAATCCAGAAAATCGATCACATGACCCAACCGAATACGGTCGATCACGTTGCCGACTGCACCGCCCAGTACTAACGATAGTGCCCAGCAAAACAAACGCTGGCCTGCGTGACGCTTCAGCAGATAGACAATGAACAGCGCGGCAGCGATGCCCAACCCTGTAAACAAGTAACGCTGCCATCCGGAGGCATCAGCCAAGAAGTTGAATGCGGCACCTGGGTTGTAAGCCAGGACGAGATTGAAGAATGACGTGACTGGATGCGATTCGCCGTAATGAAAAAGTTTTGCGATGGCGATCTTGGTGAGTTGGTCGAACAGTATGACGAGGATTGCGATACCAAGCCACGGCGTCAGGCTGGTGCTGGGCGATGATGAAAAGCTTCTGTGTTTTGCCATGATCGTTTTCTTGTGTGCGTTTATGCAAAATGATGATTGTAATTTGTCGCTTGTTCCCTCCCTTTCAAGGGGAGGGCTAGGGTGAGGATGGGTTGCAGCCGATTCTAAACCCATCTCCATCCCTGCCTTCCCCTTGAAGGGGAAGGAGTCTCATGCGTCGTTAGAATATACAACGGCACAATCACGCAGCCGTCATGCGAACCGTCTGACCTCGCCGGCACCAAATAAGTTCGTCACGCAACGTCCGCAAATGCCCGGATGATCCGCATGTGACCCAACGTCAGCGCGATAATGCCAGCAGCGTTCGCATTTCTGTTGGGTTGATGGCGTGACGATAATCGTTTCATCAGCTGCGCTGGCGACTTCCGTTACCTTCGCTTGTGAGGTGATCAGCACAAATTTCAAATCATCATCCAGACTATTCAGCAGTTTGAACTTGTCGCCGCTAGCCTTGATTTCGACTTCTGCCTGCAGCGACGATCCGATACCGCCTGCCATGCGTACTTCTTCCAACTGCTTGGTGACATCGGTGCGTACCTCGCGCAAGGCCGCGTACTTGGTCAATAGTTCGGCAGCGCCATCGACTGCAGGCAGCGTGTAATAGGTTTGCGTGAAAATCGTTTCATCGCTGGCCGCATACGCTTCCTTGCTAGCAAAGACAGCCCACGCTTCTTCAGCCGTGAACGACAGGGTCGGTGCCATCACGCGCAACAGCGATTGCGTGATATGCCAAATCGCGGTTTGCGCCGAGCGTCGCGCCTTGGAAGTTACGCCGCCGGTGTACAGGCGATCCTTCAAAATATCGAGATAGAAGCCGCCCAGATCTTCCGAACAATACATCTGCAATTTCGCCGTGACCGGATGGAATTCATAGATGTCGTAATGCGCCAGGATCTCCGTTTGCAATTCGGCCATGCGAGCGATCGCATATCGATCGATTTCCGACAGTTCATTGATGGCGACTGCATCTTTCTTCAGATCGAAGTCAGATGTGTTCGCCAACAAGAAACGCAAGGTATTGCGGATACGGCGATACGCTTCCGTTACACGTTTCAAAATTTCATCCGAGATCGACAGCTCACCGGAGTAGTCGGTCGAAGAGACCCACAGACGCAAGATATCGGCGCCGAGTGTGTCAGACACCTTTTGCGGTGCGACCACATTGCCTTTCGACTTCGACATTTTCTTGCCTTCACCATCGACCACAAAGCCGTGTGTCAATAATGCTTTGTACGGCGCGCAGCCATTCAGCATCGATGAGGTCAGTAGCGATGAATGGAACCAGCCGCGATGCTGGTCCGATCCTTCCAGATACAAGTCGGCAGGGAAGCGTGATTCAGCCTTGTGCGACCCGCGCAATACCGTCTGGTGCGTGGTGCCTGAATCGAACCAGACATCGAGCGTGTCCTTGTTCTTCACATAATTGGCTGCGTCATCGCCCAATAGTTCGGCCGGGTCGAGTGCTTGCCATGCTTCGATGCCGCTTTTTTCGATACGTTGTGCGATCGCTTCCAATAGTTCCGGTGTGCGCGGATGTAGTTCGCCGGTTTCCTTGTGCAGGAAGAATGCCATCGGCACGCCCCATTGGCGTTGGCGCGACAGGGTCCAGTCCGGGCGGTTGGCAATCATGCCGTGCAGACGTGCCTTACCCCATGACGGATAGAAAACGGTTGCATCGATGCCTTCCAGCGCGGTTTCGCGCAGCGATGGGTTGCCGTCTTTCGGCGCGATATCCATGCCGGCAAACCATTGCGACGTCGCGCGATAGATGATCGGTGTTTTGTGACGCCAGCAGTGCATGTAGCTGTGGTCGAACATCACCAGTTTGAACAGCGAGCCGACTTCTTCCAGCTTCGCGCAGATCGGCTTCGATGCTTCCCAGATCGTCATGCCGGCGAAGAACGGCAGCCACGATGCGTACTTGCCGTCACCCATTACCGGTTTCAGGATGTCGTCATCCTTCATGCCATGCGCTTTGCAAGAGATGAAGTCGTCGAGACCATAAGCAGGCGCAGAGTGCACGATGCCGGTACCGGTGTCGAGTGTCACATACTCGCCGACATACACGGGTGAGTAGCGCTTGTAACCTGGGTCGGCATCGGCGAACGGATGCTTGAAGTTGATCATCGACAGTGCTTGCCCGATGCAGGTCGCGATGACCTTGCCTTCGAGGCCGTAGCGTTGCAGACATTGTTCAACCAGATCCTGTGCCAGGATCAACAGCAGCGGTTCGCCATTGCGCGTGGTTTGCACCAATGCGTAAGTAAATTCCGGATGCACGTTCAACGCCTGGTTGGCCGGGATGGTCCACGGTGTCGTGGTCCAGATGATCACGTAGCCTTTGTCGGTTGGCAGCTTGCTGAGTCCGAATGCCTTGGCAATTTTCTCCGGTTCGGCGAATGGAAAGCCGACGTCGATGGCCGGATCGCGCTTGTCCTGATATTCGACTTCCGCTTCCGCTAATGCGGAACCGCAATCGAAGCACCAGTTGACCGGCTTCAAGCCGCGATACACATAACCTTTTTGCTGGATCGTACCGAGTGCGCGCAGCTCATCGGCTTCATTGCCGAAGTCCATTGTCTTGTACGGACGATCCCATTCGCCCAACACGCCTAGGCGGATGAAATCTTTCTTTTGCCGTTCGATTTGTTCGGCTGCGTACGCACGTGATTTCGCTTGCACTTCGGCAGTGGGCAAGCCCTTGCCGTATTGCTTCTCAATCTGGATTTCGATCGGCATCCCGTGACAGTCCCAGCCCGGCACGTAGGGCGCATCAAAGCCCGCCATGTTGCGTGCTTTGACGATCATGTCTTTCAAAATTTTATTGACCGCGTGACCAATGTGGATGTCGCCGTTGGCGTACGGTGGGCCATCGTGCAAAACGAATTTCGGGCGCCCCTTGGATGCCTTACGGATGCGCTCGTAGATCTTTTTTTCTTGCCATTGCTTGACCCATTGCGGCTCGCGCTTGGCGAGATCGCCGCGCATAGGGAACGGTGTTTCGGTCATGTTGACCGGGTATTTGCTGGACTTGCTGTCTGGCTTGCTTGGTTTGTTATCGGACATAAGATCGATTTTAAATTTTCAATTTGGTATTCGGTGGAGCGTGTTCAATGTATCGAACGCGCGCTGATGTGTTTGCGAATGGTCAGCGTCAAATTCGATCGGTCGCCGAAACGGCAACATTGCCTTGTTCCTTGAAATAGGCACGTGCATTCTCTTCGTCGCGTGCAATGGCAGCGGTCAGTGTCGCCAGATCACTGTACTTTTCTTCGTCGCGCAATTTTTTCAAAAACTCCACGCGGATCAATTTACCGTAGCAATCTTCATCGTAATCGAATAGGTGTGTCTCCAGCAAAACACGGCCGCTGTCATCGACAGTTGGACGCACACCGAGGCTGGCGACTGCCGGCAATGGTTGATCTGCCAAGCCATGCACTTGTACCACAAAGACGCCGGTCAAAGCAGGATGCTTATGCGCCACACGCAAATTCAGCGTTGGGAATCCGAGCGTGCGTCCCAGTTTTTTTCCATGAATCACATGGCCGGAAATCGTGTAAGGATGACCGAGCAGCTGTGAAGCATGTTCAAAATCACCTTGCTTTAACGCAGAACGTATCGCCGACGAAGAAATCCGTGCACCGCCATTGGTTACCATCGGCAGCGCTTCAACATGAAAGTCGAATTGTTTGGCCGCAGCCATCAACATCGCGAGATTGCCCGTGCGTTTGGCGCCGAAACAAAAATCTTCGCCGACCATCAGCCATTTCACATGCAGACCTTGCACCAAAACTTTTTCAATAAACTCCTGCGGCGGCAGTGCGGCAAAGTGTGCATTGAAGTGTTCGACAATGATCCGGTCGATTTTTGCATCGGCGAGCGATTGCAGTTTGTCGCGCAGGCTGGCGATGCGTGTCGGTGCTTTACTCGGATCGCCGGCAAGCTGTGCAAAAAATTCGCGCGGATGCGGTTCGAACGTCATGATCGCCGCTTCCAGCCCCAATCTGGACGCAGCTTCGCGCACGCGTGCCAGCAAGGCTTGATGCCCGCGATGCACGCCGTCGAAGTTGCCGATTGTCAGTGCGCAAGGTGCACGCGCTGCGGCATTGGGAAGTCCGCGAAATACCTTCATGGAGGTCGAATGGAAAACTCTGTCGCAAAACCCTAGATTATAAATGCTTTCGTGGGTTTTTCCGTAGTGCAAATCCAGCTATGTTGCCTGTGGCACGTTGAAGTACTGCGGCTTAGGCGATTTGACTCACATTCCGCCCCAAACGGCGTTCAATGCCGCGAGAGCAGCTAAACCCGCTGTTTCAGTGCGTAACACGCGTGGTCCCATTGACAATGCAAGCACGCCCTGACGCTGTGCCAAGCCCTCTTCAATGTCAGTGAATCCGCCTTCTGGTCCTATCAACAAGGTCGCAGCTTGCGGCGGATGATGGCGCGCCCAATCGGACAATGATTGTTCGGCACGCGGACTGAGCAGGATGCGACGATGCATATCCTGTTGGGCGATCCAGTTATTGAAATCAGCCAATTCACCGAGGTGCGGGACGCGATTGCGGCCGCTTTGCTCGGCGGCCGAGACGATGATGCCTTGCCAATGTGCGCGTTTTTTCTCGGCACGATCTGCAGCCAGTTTGACTACACAACGTTGTGCAGAAAGAGGCTGGATACCGGCGACACCGAGTTCAACCGCTTTTTCGATGATCCAGTCCATTTTCGATGCTTCGGGCAATGCCTGCGCCAAAGTAACGGCGTAGGGCAATTCGACTTCCCGTGACGAGAAGGCTTTGACTTCAACCATCACACGCTTTTTCTCAATCAGAGTAAGAGTGCTGATATATTCGCCGCCCGTGCCATTAAATAGGCTGATATTGTCCCCCTGGGAAAGACGCAATACCTGCACATGATGGGCAATATTGTCCGGCAGGGTAATGGCGGCGCCAATGGCAAGGGCTTCAGGGCAGAAAAAACGTGGCATGGTTTGATTCGATACTTTATTGAAACTGAAGGTGATACATCGAGAATCGCTATTAGCTAGGATACCGCATACTCAAGCAGTCTTTTGATAATAGATTGAAAATGATTCAGCCGACATTGGACGCGCAAAGAAATATCCCTGTACTTCATCGCAGCCCAACATTCTCAATTGGCTGGCAACCGATTCTTTCTCGACTCCTTCCGCAATGGTTCTCAAACCCAGACTTTGCGCCATCTGGATGATGGCGCGAATGATGGCTTCGTCTTCCGGATGCGTTTCCAGATTATGGATAAATGATTGATCGATCTTGAGTTTGTCCACATCAAAACGCTTGAGATAGGAAAGGCTTGAATAACCTGTGCCGAAATCATCAATCGAGAGATTGATGCCCAACAGTTTCAAGCGCTTGACGGTAGCCAGCACGCTTTCAGTATCATGAATCAGGATCGATTCGGTGAGTTCTAGCTCAAGGAATGCAGGGGCCAGTCCTGACTTTCTCAGGGCGCTCGTAATCGAGTGTTCCAGATTGCCGTGTTTGAATTGCAGGGCCGACATGTTCACTGCAATGACGATATTATCGATCCCAGCCAGTTGCCATTCAGCCGCTTGACGGCAGGCTTCGTGCAATACCCATTCCCCTATAGGAACGATCAAGCCGTTATTCTCTGCTACCGGAATGAAACGGTTCGGTAGAATCATGCCCAGTTCTGGGTGGTTCCAACGAATTAATGCCTCGACCCCGATCAACCGATTGCTGGCCAGATCGATCTGGGGCTGGTAATGCAATACGAATTCCTGGCGCTCGAGCGCCTGACGCAATCCATTACTCATATTCAACTGCTCGATTGCATCAATATCCATCTGCGCGTCGAAAAAACGGTAAGTATTACGTCCTGCATTCTTGGCGCGATACATTGCCATGTCTGCTTTTTTTGTCAGTGTATTGAAGTCTGCACCGTCATCAGGATAGATGGCTACACCGAGCGAAGCGGAGGTCGTCAATTGATTGCCTTCTATTCCAAACGGTTCAAATAAACTGCTCGCTATCTTGGCAGCGATGGGTGCCAGCGCATCCGCATCCGCCAAAGAAGGCAGTACGATCAGAAACTCATCGCCGCCTTGCCGGCAGATGGTATCAATCTCACGCAAACATTCCGACAGACGCTGAGCGACTTTCTGTATGAGTTTGTCGCCTACCGAATGACCGAGAGAGTCGTTGATGGTTTTAAAATTATCGAGGTCAAGAAATATCAATGCCACTTTCGATCCATCGCGGTCGGCATAAGCAATGGCCTGCTGAAACCGATCTTCAAGAAGCAGCCGGTTAGGTAATTCGGTCAGTAAATCATGATAGGCAACGAAGCTGATTTTTTCTTCAGCCGATTTGCGTTCGGAAACATCGGTGTAAATCCAGGTACTGCGTCCGGATGGAAGTGCGGGGTCAAGTATGCGACCGGTGATCTCGCCCCAGAAACTGCTTCCATCCCGTTTCGCCAACATCAATATGCAACTGAAATTCAGGCCCTGACTGAAATTGCTATATGCCTGTTCATTCAATCGGATGAAATCATCTTCAGTCTGATGCAGAATTCTGGTCGACTGTCCGAGCATTTCGCCCTCGGCGTAGCCGAATATTTCTTCGCAGCGCCGATTGCATACAAGAATTTTGTTATCGCAAATCATGATAATGCCAACCAGAGCATTTTGCAGTATGGCTTCGGTTCCGGCTATCTGATTCTTCAGTTCTTCGTTGACCTGCAACAAAGTCGCGATCGCGATGTCCAGATTTTCCGTTGTCCTGTCCAAGGTCCAATCAATCGCATCCAATTCATCGATGAATTGCGGTAACGGCTGCTGCGGTGTTTCTACAACCTGATTCAATGTATGCATACTGGGAATCAGCGTACGCATCTTGTTTGCCATTTTTTCGAGACGTGTGGTTATCAGCTGACGAATCAGATAAACCATGAAGAGTGCGACAAGCAAAGTCTTCATGCCGTTACTGAGCACAATGGAAATTGCACTAGCGGCTACTTGCCAGTAAATCGCGTCGAGGCTGGCAACCACCGTGAGCGTGCCGATCTTGTCGACTTTGTCTTTGGCTTCGTGCTGCAGGATATAGGTTTGCGTGACCACGTTCGGAGAATGGTTGGTGCCGGCACTCCATGATTTGTTGGTGTCGGATGTGGTTATCTGGACGCGAGCTATGTTGGGAAGCAGAATGAGCGCATCCAGGGCTCTCTGAATCTGCTTTTCGTCGAAATCCCATACGCTGCCTGCGATGCTTGGCACATAGATGCTGATACCTTCAAGTTGCTCGCCGATTGCGCTGCGCAGGCCTTTATATTCGATAGTCAGTTGGATGACTGAAATGAAGAGCGTAACAACCGAACTGAATGCAATGATCAGAGCCGTAAGTTTACGGCCTATGCGCTTTTCTTTTCCAAAGAGTAGAGTTTTTAGACGTTCCATTTTTCTTATGCAGGACGGGATGGTCGGCCATCGACATCACAAGCGACGAATGTCATTTTTTATATTTCTGTCGAATTGTCGTTTTAAAACAGCTGCTGTGTCCAGCCCATTTCACGTTCTGTTTGCAGACGGTAGGTCTCGATCAGGCCTTCGGCCTTCATCTCCTTTAAAACCGCCGTCAAGCGGGGTAACAACTTGATATGTTTATTGTGAATATAAGGATAGGTCGGGATTGTTCCGATATTGATTACTTTCCGGACGTTCGACTTGTTTTTGGGATCCAGCTCATTAAGCGGCTTGCGTACATAACTATCGAGATCGCAGTACAGGTCGGTGCGTCCAGCCAGCAGTTTTTTCACCCCTTGTTCCTCACTGGTCACATCTGAAATCAGCTCGGGCGGAACAAATTTTTTCAGCGTGGTTTCGCACAGGAATATGCCGCGTCGATATTCCGTTCGCCAGCCCGAAGAAGCCAAATCTTCCAGGCGTTGAGGCCGGACCGATGGGTTCGCGGAGAAGAGTCCGAATGAAAAATCCATTACCGGCTCCTCCACCCGAATCAGATTGGGATGTGCTGTGACATATCCATACACTCGTCCCGAGTCACCATCAATTGCGCCTTCATCCAACATAGCTGCCCTGCGTGCCAATTGATAGTAGGCGGGTTTCAAGGGAATGCCCAAGCGCCTGAAAGCCTCGGTATAGATGCGTAAAGCCCAGCGGGTTCCGTATGTGTTTTCATCCTCGTCAAAACCAATGACAAAAGGTGTCGGTGACGCATTTGTTGTCAACGGAGCAGCCGTCACTTGCCTATGTATCGACAGGAGCCAAAATGCTAAAAAGATCAACAGGACCGATTGACAAAAGAATTGCCAGGCGAATTGTTTTTTTTGCTGCTCCGGCAGGATGGAATATCGCGTGGTATTGGCGCAGCAAGATGTCATGAAAGCCTCACGTCAAGAAAGCTGGTCGAAATATTCATCCGCGAACAGCTATTGCATTTGGATAGGTGGCACTTGTTTTTCTGTATGTAGACGCAACCGTAATCAGTCTGAATAAAAATTTAATACTCTCATATCTTGGAGCAACTATTGCAAATTACTGAAAATTCAAAAGGTTTTTGAAGGGGGTGTGTTAACTACGTCCAAATAAGCTACAGCCGGTAAGTTTCCGGGTGAAAAAGTTGTCATAATGATCTTGATTGCGAGGAATGAGCGTATCTCATTTCTAAATCCGAAGGCATCTGTCTGGTAAAATATAGGACTTTGCGATAATGCCTTTCAATTTCAGCACTGAATCCGCGTTTATCCTTTCTTTTTTAGCTTCGTCAATCATCAGATCAACATGACCTCCATACTTAGCACTAACAAAATGGCCAACGCTATCCGCGCATTGGCAATGGACGCAGTTCAAAAAGCCAATTCCGGACATCCAGGCGCGCCAATGGGAATGGCCGAAATCGCTGTAGCGTTGTGGGTCAGAAACTATCGCCATAATCCTGCCAATCCGCATTGGGTCAACCGTGACCGTTTTGTGCTATCCAATGGGCATGGATCGATGTTGCATTATGCGTTGTTGCATCTGACTGGATATGACTTGTCGATGGAAGAAATCAAGAATTTCCGTCAAATGCATTCCAAGACACCGGGCCATCCGGAAGTGCATGTGACGCCTGGCATTGAAACCACCACCGGCCCTCTCGGGCAAGGTCTGAGCAACGCAGTCGGTATGGCGCTTGCGGAAAAGTTGCTCGCTGCCGAATTCAACAAGCCGAATCTGGATGTCATTGATCACTACACCTATGCGTTTGTCGGTGATGGTTGCCTGATGGAAGGCATTTCGCATGAAGTGTGCTCGTTGGCCGGCACACTGCGTTTATCCAAACTGATCGTTATATACGATGACAATGGCATCTCGATCGATGGCCATGTCGAAGGTTGGTTCGCCGACGATACACCGAAGCGTTTTGAAGCTTATGGCTGGAATGTGATTCGCAGTATCGATGGCCACAATGTGGAAGCGGTCGATGCAGCAATCAAAGCTGCCAAATCATCCGACAAGCCAAGCTTGATCTGCTGCAAAACCATTATCGGCAAAGGCAGCCCGAACAAGGCCGGCACGCACGATGTGCACGGCGCAGCGTTGGGCGACAAGGAAATCGCTGCAACACGCGAAGCATTGGGCTGGACTGAAGCGCCTTTTGAAATTCCTTCGGATGTCTATGCATCATGGGATGCGAAAAAATCCGGTCAATTGATGGAGCATGACTGGAATGAAACGCTGAAGGTTTACAGCAAGGAATATCCGCAGCAGGCAGCTGAATTATTGCGTCGCATGAAAGGTGAATTGCCCGGCAATTTCGATGCGGTTGTTAAATCTTATGTCGCAGCCTGTGTCGATAAAAAGGAAACCATTGCAACACGCAAAGCCAGTCAGAATGCGATTCAGGCGTTTGCATCGACACTGCCGGAATTCCTCGGCGGCTCTGCCGATTTGACCGGTTCCAATCTGACCAACTGGAAAGAATGCGTTGCAGTGCGTGCTGATCAGCCTGGCAACCACATCAATTACGGTGTGCGTGAATTCGGCATGAGCGCGATCATGAATGGCATCGCGTTGCATGGCGGCTACATTCCATTCGGCGCAACGTTCCTGACGTTCTCCGACTACAGCCGCAATGCATTGCGCATGGCTGCGCTGATGAAGACACGTTCGATTTTTGTATTTACGCACGATTCGATTGGCCTGGGTGAAGATGGACCGACCCATCAATCGGTTGAGCATGTATCGAGCCTGCGCCTGATCCCGAATCTGGATAACTGGCGCCCATGCGATACGGTTGAGTCTGCAGTGGCGTGGGAACATGCGGTCAAGCGTGACCAAGGCCCGACCACGCTGATTTTCTCGCGCCAGAATTTGCCGTATCAGGAACGGTCGGCGGAGCAAATTGTCAATATCAATCGTGGCGGTTACGTGTTGAAGGACGCACCAAATGCCAAGGCAATTTTGATTGCAACTGGTTCCGAAGTCGATCTGGCGATCAAGGCTGCCGATGAGTTGACCAAGCAAGGTGTCGCAGTGCGCGTGGTATCGATGCCGTCGACTGACGTGTTCGATCGCCAGGATTCGGCATACAAGGCCAGTGTATTGACCAAAGGCATGCCGCGTGTTGCTGTCGAAGCCGGCGTGACCGACTTCTGGTACAAATATGTCGGATTGGAAGGTGCTGTCGTCGGTATCGATACTTTCGGCGAATCAGCTCCGGCCGGCATACTGTTCAAACATTTCGGATTTACGACTGAGCACGTTGTAGCCGCCGTCAAATCCGTATTGTAAGAAATTTCATTTCATCTAGGAGAAAACCATGACTATCCGCGTCGCAATCAACGGCTATGGCCGTATCGGTCGTAACATCCTTCGTGCTCACTATGAAGGCGGCAAGAAAAATGATATTCAAATCGTCGCAATCAACGATCTTGGCGATGCCAAGTCGAACGCACACTTGACACGTTACGACACCGCGCATGGCAAGTTCCCTGGCACTGTGACTGTCGAAGGCGACAACATGATCGTCAACGGCGACAAGATCCGCGTATTCGCGCAACGCAATCCTGCGGAAATCCCATGGGGCGAATTGAAGGTCGACGTTGTGCTCGAATGCACCGGCTTCTTCACCACTAAAGAAAAAGCATCTGCCCACCTGAAAGGCGGCGCAAAGAAAGTCATCATCTCCGCACCGGGCGGCAAGGATGTTGATGCAACCATTGTGTACGGCGTCAACCAAAACGTGTTGAAAGCGACCGACACCGTGATCTCCAACGCATCGTGCACCACCAACTGCCTGGCACCTTTGGCAAAACCATTGAACGATAAAATCGGCTTGGTCAATGGCTTGATGACCACCGTGCATGCTTACACCAACGATCAGGTATTGACCGACGTGATGCATGAAGATTTGCGCCGCGCTCGCTCTGCCACGATGAGCATGATCCCGACCAAGACCGGCGCTGCAGCAGCTGTTGGTTTGGTGCTGCCGGAATTGAACGGCAAGCTCGACGGCTACGCAATCCGCGTCCCAACCATCAATGTATCGATCGTTGACCTCTCGTTCATCGCTGCACGTGACACGACAGTCGATGAAATCAATGCGATCATGAAGGATGCATCCGAAGGTGCATTGAAAGGCATCTTGACATATCAAACCGAACCACTGGTATCGGTCGACTTCAACCACAATCCGGCATCGAGCAATTTCGATTCGACCTTGACCAAAGTGTCCGGCCGTCTGGTGAAAGTGTCGTCGTGGTATGACAACGAGTGGGGTTTCTCGAACCGCATGCTGGATACAACCGTTGCACTGATGTCTGCAAAATAATTTTTGCTGGCATAAAGGCAAAAATACGAAGCGCCCCACTGGTTGGGGCGCTTTTGTTTTTTAAACAGATCCTCAGTGGATTGCCCGGCAGTTAATGGTATTAGCAGTCTTGTGTGGTCGAATGATATAAAAATATGCATTCTCAAAATCTCACGTCGTTCCCGCGAAGGCGGGAATCCATAGGGCGATAGAATATGCGAACTCAGCATGGATTCCCGCCTTCGCGGGAACGACGGTGAAGATGCACACATGGAAATTAATTGTTATTTCGCTGTTAAATTAAGCGAGTCAAACTCATTACACGTATTCAAAACCGAACACCCACAATACGCACTCGCATGCCAGTACTCCTCATCCTGAAGTTATTCCTTGTACCATCATTCATCGCAGGCATCACGCTGGCAGGCAGGCGCTGGGGCGCGACAGTCGCAGGATCGCTGGCTGGATTTCCAGTCATCACAGGTCCCATTCTTTTATTCGTCGCAATCGAACAAGGCTCGCAGTTCGCCGCCACCGCTGCCACCGGCGCCATGCTGGCGGTACTCAGCAATATTGGATTTGGCATTGCCTACAGCTGGGCTTGCAGGCGTCACTCGTGGTACATCAGTTTGCTGTTTGGATGGCTCGTGTATTTTTGTTTGGTTGCGCTCCTGAGTTTTGTCCATGTCTCACCATGGCAAGCGTGCCTCATCACAATCTGTGGATTGCTGATTGCAGCAAAGTGTTATCCACGCGCCAGCGTCGATTTGCCAAAGGCAGTGCAACCCGGTTCTGATTTGGTATATCGGATGCTGGCGGCTGTTGTCCTGGTACTGGCGCTGACGTTTTTCTCTGCGCAGCTAGGTCCAAATCTGACGGGATTGCTTTCGGTATTTCCAGTGATGGGTAGCGTACTCGGCGTTTTCTCGCATCGGCATTACGGAGCAGGATTTGCGATCAAGATCCTGCAAGGCATGGTGCAGGGATTTTATGCGTTCACCGTTTTTTGTTTGGTGTTGGCGTACACGTTGAGAACACAGCCGTGGCTGTTTTGTTTTTTGACGGCGACACTGGTCGCCGTGGTGATTCAAACAATGTTGATGCGCAGACGAGCGAAGTAATTGGCACACCAAGTTGTGCGCTCTTACAGCAACATCCTGTCGTATCTTGTCAAAGATCGAGCACAATCAACTCAGCTGACAACGTATCGTCGCCGGCAAACTTTGCAAACGTGCTATCAAGGCTGATGATATCGGTGCATCGACGTCAGTAATCACATATCCGACTAGGCCGCGCGTTTGCAATTGCTGCGCGACGATATTCAATCCGCCTCCTGCCAATTCTGCATTCAATTTTGCAATGACGCCGGGCTCGTTGCGATGAATGTGCAAGATGCGGCTCATCACACTCTTGTCCGAATGCGCAATCTCGGGGAAATTGACTGACGAGCGCGTTGTGCCCGCTTTTAAAAAGCGCGCCAATTTATCGGATACTTCACGTCCGATATTTTCTTGCGCTTCTTCGGTGCTGCCGCCGATGTGCGGCGTCAGGATAACGTTGTCCAAATCGCGTAAAGGTGAAATAAACTCTTCCTTTTCATTGCGCGGCTCAACGGGAAATACATCGAGTGCGGCGCCTGCCAATTTCCCTTCTCTTAATGCATGATCAAGTGCGGCGATGTCCACCACACCGCCGCGTGATGCATTGATCAACACGGCAGATGGCTTCATCAAAGCGATGCGTTCGCGATTCATGATATTTTCAGTCGCAGCGCCACCCGGCACATGAAGCGTGATGATATCGGCCTGCTGCAATAACGCATCCAATGCCAGCGGCTTGGCATTTCCAAGCGGCAGTTTGCTTTCAATATCGTAATAAGCGACACGCATGCCCATGCTCTCCGCAAGGATGCCGACTTGTGCGCCGATATTGCCGTAGCCGATGATGCCGATCAGCTTGTTGCGGACTTCATAAGCGCCTTGCGCATTCTTTTCCCATTTGCCACGATGCGCCCGTGCATTTTTCTCAGGTATGCGCCGCAGCAAGAGAATTGCTTGCGCGATCACTAATTCAGCAACCGAACGCGTATTTGAAAATGGTGCATTGAAAACCGGAATGCCTAATGTCGTGGCTGCACTCAAATCGACTTGATTTGTGCCGATGCAAAAGCAACCTATTGTCCGTAATTGCGGCAACGCTTTCATCACGTCGGCAGTGATATGCGTGGCTGAACGGATGCCGACCGCATCTGCCTCGGACAATGCCTTGGTCAAATCTGGCCCAGTCAACGCAGTCGGCAATTCCACGACTTGCGTGAACCCTTGCTCTTTTAAATGGGCAACGGCGCTGTGATGAATTTTTTCAAACAGAACAATCTTTGTCATGGCGCTGTCCTATCAAGTGTGAAGACAACAAGAAGATGCGGCTTGTGGCACAATTACTTAAAAGATACATTTTAATTATATCTTTAATGAGGCATTCATGCTGAACGCTGCACAGATCACTGAAAAGGCGACGTTGGAAACGGTTACGGAAATCTATCATTGGACCGATGCACTCTTTTCCTTCAAGACAACGCGACCATCCGGCTATACGTTTACTCCAGGCCAATACGCACGATTGGGATTGTCCGATGAGCGTGGCATGTTGTGGCGCGCTTTTTCAATCGTGTCTGCTACCGATCAACCATTCCTTGAATTTTTTGCGATTGAGGTTGAAGGCGGAGCGTTCTCCGCCATGCTGATGAAATTGCGGGAAGGAGATCCGATCTGTGTGGAAAAACAAAGCTATGGATTCATGACCGTGGACCGATTCAGCGATGGTGATGATCTGTGGATGTTGGCAACCGGAACAGGCCTGGGGCCGTATGTATCGATCGCGCAGGATGCATTAGTATGGGAAAAATTTAATAATTTGATTGTTGTGCATTGCGTGCGGCATGCGGATGAACTGGCTTATCAAGATCAGCTGCTTGAACTAAAGAATAAGCCCCCATTCAATTCATTGCCTGCGGAATTGCAATTGATTCAAAGCGTCACACGTGAACAAGACAGGGGTGAGCATGCCGGTCGGCTGCATGGACGCATTACGACGCTTCTGGAAAATGGCGAGCTGGAAAAGCATGCGGGGATTCCGATTACTGTTGAGGCATCACGCGTCATGATTTGCGGGAATCCGCAGATGATTGATGATACGCGACGCATCTTGCATAAGCGTGGATTAAGCCCTTGTCGTCGTGTATTGGCTGGACAGTTCGTTACTGAGAATTATTGGTAGAGGCATATCGGAGCGTAAGTCAACATCCTGTCTACAAATGAGATTTCCTCAATTCATAGGCTATACTGCCAATTCCGAATGCATTCATATAGATGAATAACCACGTAGATCGGAAAAGCGCAGCGCCTTCCGACAAATGCAGACTGTGGCGTTTAATAAAACTACGACCCTCCATGAGATGACTATGCGACGACACTTTCACTTTATTATAGCTACTCTTTTTTGCGCTGCAGCTCTAGTCGGCTGTAAAACCTCACCGATGACATCGGATGTGTTTACGCAATCGACACCGCAAGCGCCATTAATTCATCAAAAGTCCAGATTTGTATTTCCGATTCAAGTTGGAAGCTTTCGGCGTGAGCGTCCCACGCAATATGATCAAGCCGGTGAAGACATCTCAGTTGGTTACAATAACTACAGCATTCCCATTGCCGTCACTGTCTATGTTTATCCTGCTCATGCGCGTTCGCTTACAGCAGAATTCACCTCAAGACAAGCGGAAATTTTGCATGCTCATCCGGGAGCACAATTGGTTGTTACGTCGAATGTCACAATAACGCCCGCCAAAATTACCGCTTTGTCAGCATCCTATACATTTGAAGACCGCTTTGCTGGTGCCATCCAGCCGCTACGATCAGAGTTACTCGTTGCCCAGTCAGGGGAGCGTTTCGTGGAGTACCGGGTCACCTATCCGGTTTCAATGTTGACTTCCGCACAGAACGAGATAGCCGAATTTGAACGGGAGTTTGCGTGGCCCTGACCGAGTCCAACAAGGAACTCAGTGGACAGCAAAGCGCTGCACGTTTTGTTCCTTCCGCTCTGATATTGCGATACGCTTAGCTTGGCGTTCTACCAATAACCATCTCTACCTAACTAAAAATCTCCATCCACAATCGCTTAACCGCCGCAATTTCCGCAGCCACTCTTTCACCTTCAACCCGCGCCCGCTCTTCTCCTTGCAACCTAATCTGATGCTGCAACCTGCGGAACGTCCGATACGCATCAGCCACTTCGCCCGCTAGTTCTGCATCGATTAATCCCATCTCCCCACACAATTTCAACAGCGCGATATTGCCGATGTCAGCAACCAATTGCGGATATTGCGCAGCATGTCGCAGGATCAGATATTGCACAATGAATTCGATATCGATCATGCCGCCGGTATCCTGCTTCAAATCGAATAATGCGGAGCGGCTCGGATAAGCCTTGTGCATTTTTTCGCGCATCTCCAACACTTCCTGCTTCAGCTTGGCTTCTTCACGCGGTTGTCGTAATACTGCGACGCGAATCGCTTCAAAGCGCGCGCCGATGCTTGCATCACCTGAACAGAATCGTGCACGCGTCAATGCCTGATGTTCCCAAAGCCAAGCAGAATTCTGCTGGTATTTTTCAAATGACGTGACAGTCGATACCATCAAGCCGCTGGCACCATCCGGACGCAGTGCGATGTCCACATCGAACAAAATTCCGGAAGAAGTATGCGTCGTCATCCATGTGATGAAGCGTTGCGCCAGTTTGGCATAATTGACTGGTGCATCAGGATGATCGTCGTCATACAGGAAGATCACATCGAGATCGGATGCGTAGCCCAGTTCCTTGCCGCCGAGTTTTCCGTAGGCGATGACAGCAAATTTTGGAATGTCGCGGTGGCGGTTCGGCAGCATTTTCCACACGGCTTGTATGGTGGCAGTGATCAGTACATCGGCCAGCGCCGATAAATGATCGGCCAGGCGTTCTACGGTCAGATTGCCTTCCAGATCCTGTGCCAGTAGACGGATGATCTGCGCGTGGTGCATCTCGCGCAGTGTATCCATTTGTCGTTCTGTGTCGCCTGGCGTGGCATCGAGTTGCCGTCGTAATTCCATGTTGAAGGCTGCCCAGTCCGGTGCTGCCTTCAATGTTCTTTCTTCCAGCAATTCATCGAGCAGCAATGGATGGCGCGTCAGATATTTTGCTGCCCAATCGCTGGCGCGCATCATGCGGATCACGCGCACCAATGCATGCGGATATTCGGTCAGTAAAGCGAGGTATGATGCACGGCGTGCGATCGCTTCCATAAAATCGAGCAGGCGATTGAGTGTGGCGAGTTGTGCTTCTTTATCCGCGCCAATCGTCGGCAGTGCCGCATCAACCAATCCGACAAATCGATTGCGACTAAGCTCCGGTAAAGATTGCAGGCGCGACGATTGCCAGGTTGATAGCAGCCGTTGCCTGAAGGCGGGCGCATCGTCGATGCCCAATGAGGTTAAATAAGCCTCTATCGTTTCATGGTCGTCCGGGTTGGATAGCGCAGTTAATATCTGCGCATTGACTTGCGCGTTGTCCGGCTTACCGTTTGGTTGAGTCTGACCATTGCGCTTGTCGCTGAATATCGCATCGAATTGCGCTGCAACGAATGTGCGGCGTGCATCCAACTCACTGAGCAGCGTTGTGACATCGGCAAAGCCCATCATCCTGGCGACCGTTAATCGATCTGCTTCATTGGACGGCATGTTGTGCGTTTGCGCATCATCCAGATATTGCAGTCGATGTTCCAGATTGCGCAAGAATGTATATGCTTCCAGCAATTGATCGACGATTACAGGACTCAACAATTGTTTGCCGGCCAACGTGCGTAACGTGGTGCGTGTGGAGCGGTCGCGCAGGTCGGCATCGCGCCCGCCGCGGATCATTTGAAATACTTGCGCGAGGAATTCGATTTCACGAATGCCGCCACGCCCCAATTTCACATTGTTGCTGCGATCCGGGTGGCGTGTCTCTTGTCGAACAACTTCAGCACGAATCTGCGCATGCATGCCGCGCATCGCATCGATCGCGCCGAAATCCAGATAGCGCCGATATACGAATGGCTGTACGATTTTATCCAGCGCGGCAATGTCGGCTACGCGTCCGGTAATGGCGCGCGCTTTGACCCATGCGTAACGTTCCCACTCGCGGCCTTGCACGAGAAGATATTCTTCCACCATGCCAAAGCAGCACACCAATGGACCTGATGCACCATTGGGCCGTAACGCCATGTCGACGCGGAAGGTGAAGCCATCCTCCGTGATTTCCGATAACGCGCCAATCAACTTCTTGCCAAGGCGCGTAAAGAATTCATGATTGGAAAGCGAACGCTGATCAGGCGTTGTGGTGTGCGTGTCGCCATCTTCGGCATACACAAAAATAAGGTCGATATCGGAAGAGACATTCAATTCGCCGCCGCCGAGCTTGCCCATGCCCAGCACAATCAATTCCTGCGGCAGGCCGGATTCTTCACCGATCGGTGTGCCGTATTCGGCAATTGCTTCAGCCATTAATGCGGCCAGATGGGTTTGCACCGCGAATTCGGCAAAAATAGTCATTGTTTCAACGACTTCAGCCAAATCGGCGCGGCCTGTCAAATCGCGTTCTATGAGCGTTGTGACAACCAGGTTGCGCAGACGCCGCATGGCGCGCGGCAATGACTTGCCGGCAGCTGTTTCATTTTGTAATACTTCAACAAAAATGGCTTTAGTCAGGGATAATTTAGCCAGATTGGTTACCATAGCGGCGCGCCCCGCTTCGGCATTGACCCAGCGTGTATAAAAGCGTGATGCGGTAAGGTCGGTCAACGAAATAATGTTCTGATTAGTCACAAGCGAAAGATCTCCGGATTAGTTGAATGGGCTCTACATTGAGTCATTCAATCAAGGCAAGGGTTATTTTAGGCTGATTTTCAGGTACAAAAGCCGATATCCATGCGAACATACGGGTATCTGTGCAAATTTGAAGCCTTATTTTTGTATATTCACATATCTGATTGATGTCCACGATTCAAGACAACCTCTCTTCAGCAAAAAATCGCTTTGCCTTTTTCTGGCGCGCGATCAAGGAAGGCTATCGTTACTTCAATATTGCAACTCACCATACGCTTGGCGCAGTATTCAAGCTATTGATAGCAGCTTATTTCATTTTTTGCATATTGCTATTGACGCTGCGCTATTCCATATTGCCCAACATTTCTCAATACAAGGGCGACATTGAACAGGTTGCCAGCAAGGCCCTTGGCAAACCGGTTTCGATTTCGACGATTCAGGCATCCTGGCACGGCTTGCGGCCTTATCTGTCGCTCAATAATGTGGTGATCCACGATCAGAACGGCCAACCGGCTTTGACATTGCCGAATGTCTCCGCAACCTTATCGTGGTGGTCGGTGATGGTCGCCGATGTGCGATTGCACAAGCTTGAGATCAATCAACCGGACATGGATATCCGGCGCGATGCGAACGGCAATTTATATGTTGCCGGTATTTTTATCGATACGCAAAAGACCGGTGATGGCAAAGGTGTGGATTGGATATTGTCGCAAAATGAAATTGCAATTCACGATGGGCGATTGCGTTGGAATGATGGCAAGCGCGGCGCACCGGAATTGGCATTGACGGGCGTGAATCTGGTACTGCGTAACAATTGGCGGCATCATCAGCTTGCACTCAAGGCGATTCCGCCTGCATCGTTTGCAGCACCGCTTGATATTCGCGCCGACTTTGAGCATCCGCGTTTTTCAAAACAGATTTCTGATTTCAAACGCTGGAAAGGTGAAGTGTATGTCGGGCTGGAGAAGGCCGACCTGACGGTTTGGAAACCCTATGTCAATTATCCGATTGAATTACAGAAGGGCGAAGGAGCGGTATTTGCGTGGTTAAAATTTGATTATGCAAAAGTGGTCAACTTCACAGCAGATCTGACGCTCGTCAATGTGGCGACACGTTTGAGTAAAGATGTGCTGCCTCTGGATCTGGTGCGGGTAAATGGACGTGTATCGATACGTGAAGAGGTCGACGGCACAAGCACAGATGCCGTCCCTACATTGGGTCGGCAAGGGCATTCTGTTTCGTTGACGGACTTTTCGTTTGCCACAAGCGATGGTTTGGTTTTTCCGGCAACCACATTAAGCGAGAGTTATACGCCTGCCAAAAACAATCAGCAGGAAAAAATTCAAATTCAAGCGAAGTCATTAGACTTGCGTACGCTGGCAAAATTTGCCGAGCATTTGCCTTTGCCGGCGGCGCAGCGACAGATGTTGGTCGATTATGCGCCGCGTGGACAAGTAAAAGATTTTTCAGTCCAATGGCAAGGCACCTATCCGCAAATATCTTCTTATCACGTCAAAGGTAATTTTGTCGGTTTGAGTTTGAATGCGCCGGTTACGCATCAGGCGCCGACACAGAATGGTGTTGTTCCAGTGGCGTCGGCTCAGATCGCCACGTCCGGATTTGAGAATCTGACCGGTTCCATTGATGCCGACGATCATAGCGGTTCGGTCAATTTGAAATCCCCCAAATTCAAGTTGCTTCTTCCGGGATATTTTATCGATCCTGTCATGCCGTTTGACCAATTGAACATGCGTGCGAGCTGGGCATTCCAACCGCAAAATCAGATTTTTATTCAGCTTCAACAACTCGATATTGCGCAAGAGGGTTTGCGAGCATCGCTGTGGGGAACGCATCAGATGTCAACCCAACGGCAAGGCGCTCAATCTGTCGGCACGATTGATATGGCGGGAAGAATTTATGAATTTGATTTGAAAAAAATCAATCGTGTGCTTCCTTTGCAAACACCGGAGAAGACACGCAAATGGCTGATTGGCGCTTTGGAAGACGGCAAGTTGAAAGATGCGACTATTCGACTGCAGGGCGATCTTGCCAACTTTCCGTTCCGGGCCGCCGCATCGACCGATAAAAAGCAGACTGCAAAATCGATAGGCGAATTCAGCGCAACGGGAAGAATCGAGAATGCAAAGTTGAACTATGCCCCAGGCTTGCTGGATGAAGAAGGCACTTCGCCTCTATGGCCTGCTATCACCGATATCAATGGCACCATAACATTTGATCGCACTAGATTGGAAGTGAAAGCCGCAAGCGCAAAAACATCAGGTGCCGACTTGTCGAAGGTAAAGGCGGTCATACCGGACTTGTGGTCGCCGGATATGCAATTGAGTGTCGACGGCGTGGCGCTCGGCGCATTGCAGAACATTGTCAAATTCACGAAAGACAGTCCGGTTGCGCGTTGGATCGGACATTTTACAAACGATGTTGCGGCGACAGGGAATGCGACCCTGGGACTGAAGCTGCAATTGCCCCTGATGCATATAGTGGATAGCAAGGTGCAAGGCGACCTGCACTTTGATAAAAACGATATAACATTACAAGATGGCATGCCGCCATTGCTGCTTACCACCGGCACACTCGAGTTCAATGAACAGGGAATTAATTTACCCGCCATCAAGGCGAATTTACTGGGTCTTCCGTTTGCGATCTCCGGTGGTACGCAACATGACGGTACGATTCGTTTGAAGGCAGATGGCGGCGTCTCAGCCGAAGGCTTGCGTAAAACCTATACCGCTCCTGCGGCACAACGATTTGCTCAGCATCTCAGCGGCAGCACGCGTTTTAGCGCACAGATCAACATCAAGAAACGTCAGCCCGAAATCATCGTCGATTCAACCCTGCAAGGCATGGCGCTTGATCTGCCTGTGCCGTTGCGCAAGACGATGAACGAACACTTGCCGTTGAGATTTGAACTGAATGGCGTGCCATCGGTTGACGGCGCACCTTCGCAAGATGAGATCAGAGTCGCGCTTGGACCGATGATTACAGCGCACTACCTGCGCCAAAAATCAATCGAAAAAAATGCAGGTTGGCGCGTTATGCGTGGTGGTATCGGTTTCAATGCGCCGCCTGCATTGCCCGACAGCGGGCTGCTGGCGAATGTGAATTTGAGAACGCTGGATCTGGATGCATGGAGTAATTTTGTCGATCAGATTGTCGGAAACGACAAGAGCGGTGCCGGGCAAGAAGAAGCACCCACTGTAGCGCAGTATATTGTGCCCGATGTCGTAGCCGCACGGTCTGAAGAATTAATGTTGTTGGGCAGGAAGCTTGATAACGTTGTGGTCGGCGCTTCTCATTTAAAAGGAATGTGGCAGTCCAATATTGATTCCGAACAGGTCTCCGGCTACGTCACCTGGAATGAGTCGCCGTCCGGTCGCAGCATGGGAAAAGTGACGGCGCGTTTGACATCGCTGATTATTCCGCAATCGGCCACATCGGGTGTAACCGATTTGTTGGCCGGTAAAAAAACTTCTACTCAAATACCTGCCTTGGATGTAGTTGCGGAAAATTTTGAACTGGCCGGGAAAAAATTCGGACACCTTGAACTTGCTGCCAATAATGCTTTTGCTTTCGCATCGCGCGAATGGCGCATCAAAAAACTCTCGATCATTAATCCGGATGGTGAATTGTCGGCAACCGGCAAGTGGAGTTTCAAGGATGGCGAAAACGATTCCAATCTGGTTTATCAGCTCGATATATTCGATGCCGGAAAATTGTTGGAAAGATTGGGATTTCCTAATATTCTGCGCAATGGCAAAGGCAAGATGAGTGGTGACATCAGCTGGAAAGGTTTGCCGTTTTCGTTTGATATGGCTTCGTTATCGGGTGGCCTGGATTTAGATCTGAAGTCGGCACAATTTTTGAAGGTCGATCCGAGTGCAGCAAAATTGCTGGGCGTGTTGAGTTTGCAATCATTGCCGCGTCGGCTTTTACTGGATTTTCGGGATGTATTTTCGGAAGGTTTTGCATTTGATAGTGTCGCTGCACATGCGGATGTCAATCACGGTGTATTGAAAACGGATAGTTTCAAGATGAAGAGTGTCAGTGCTACTGTAGCGATAGAGGGGACTGCCGATTTGCTCAAGGAAACGACGGACCTGCATGTTATTTTGTTGCCTGACGTGAATGTGGGAGCAGCATCGGTAGCTTATTTGTTGGTGAATCCGGTGGTTGGCGTAAGCTCATTCCTTGCGCAATTATTCTTCAGGGCGCCATTGACACGTGCGTTGACGCGCGAATATCGAATAACGGGCCCATGGAATAATCCGGTGATCAATGAGCTCGACCGTAAATCAGGCGGAACAGCCAAAGATGTTACATCGCCCACTGTTAGCTCGAATGTTGAAGGAGTCCCGCAATGAACGCGGTAAATTCAATGACCAGAATCGCTGCTGTGCAAATGGTATCCACGCCTGACGTGGAGCAAAATATGGCGAGTACGCAGCGCCTGATAGCGAAAGCAGCACAACAAGGCGCGCAATTGGTTTTGTTGCCTGAGTACTGGCCTATCATGGGGATGCATGAAGCGGACAAAGTCGAGCACGCGGAGCAATTGGATCGTGGCCCGATTCAGGCTTTCATGTCGGACAGTGCGCGTGCGCATAAAATCTGGTTGATCGGCGGCACGTTGCCGATGGTTGCACCGGAAGCAAACAAGGTCCTCAATACGGTCATGGTCTACAACCCAGCTGGCGAACGTGTTGTGCATTACGACAAGATTCATTTGTTCAGCTTTGCCAAAGGCGATGAGTCGTATGATGAGGCGCGTACCATCGTGCATGGTGATGCGGTGAAAACTTTCGATGCGCCATTCGGCAAGGTTGGTCTGTCGGTTTGTTATGACTTGCGCTTTCCGGAACTGTATCGCGCAATGGGTGATTGTGCTTTGATCGTGGTGCCGGCTGCATTTACCTATACGACCGGCAAGGCGCATTGGGAAATTTTGCTCAAGGCACGCGCGATCGAGAATCAGTGTTATGTTCTTGCGTCGGCACAAGGAGGCGTTCATCAAAATGGCCGCCGCACTTGGGGGCACAGCATGTTGATTGATCCGTGGGGTGAGATCATCGCTGAGTTGGCTGAAGGAGAGGGGGTTGTAATTGGCGATATTGATCCCCATCATCTTCAGCAGGTGCGAGAAAATTTGCCTGCGTTGAAGCATCGCAAATTATAAGTGTGTTTTTTCATAAATTACGGCAGTTAGCCGAATGTTTTACAATCTCGGCATTAAGCATGATTTTTCTTAACTAACTCTGTATCAATTAATAACGCGACTTTGCATCGCGAATATCAAACACATGAATCCATTTGAATCGAACCTTCCTACGCTGGCGATTGCGCGCGATATCTTGTTGACACCTTTTGGTTTGGATGAAAGCAAATTGATAAAAGTCTTGGGTGCGATGTTTACTCACAAGGTCGATTATGCCGATTTGTATTTTCAATTCACGAAAAATGAAGGCTGGAGTCTGGAAGAAGGCATCGTAAAGACGGGCAGTTTTTCGATCGATCAAGGTGTCGGCGTGCGTGCGGTGTCTGGCGATAAAACGGCGTTCTCGTATTCGGATGAAATCTCCGAAAGCGCATTGCTGGAAGCGGCTGCTGCGACACGTACCATCGCGCGTCAAGGCGCAGGCAAAGTCAAATTGGCATCGTCGATCCAATCCAATGTCGGCCGGTCGTTGTATATGCCGCATGATCCGCTTGCTTCGCTGGACGCAACACAGAAAGTGAAATTGCTGGAAAAAATCGAACGCATCGCACGCGCCAAAGATCCGCGTGTTGTACAGGTCATGGCAGGCCTTGCCGGTGAATATGATGTTGTGCTGGTGGTGCGTAGTGATGGCGTATTGGCGGCTGATATTCGACCATTGGTGCGTGTTTCCATCACCGTCATTGCGGAACAGGATGGTCGTCGCGAGACCGGTTCCAGTGGTGGCGGCGGACGTTATAGCTATGATTATTTCAGCGATGCATTGCTGGAAAAATATGCAACCGAAGCAGTCAATTCAGCGTTGGTCAATCTCGATGCGCGTCCTGCTCCGGCCGGTCCAATGACAGTCGTGCTCGGCCCTGGCTGGCCTGGTGTGTTGTTGCATGAAGCGATTGGGCATGGACTGGAAGGCGACTTTAATCGCAAAGGTTCCAGCACTTTCTCAGGTCGTATCGGTGAGCGGGTTGCTGCCAAAGGCGTCACCGTGGTGGACGATGGCACGATTGCGGATCGCCGCGGTTCACTGAATATGGATGACGAAGGTAATCCGACGCAATGCACGACGTTGATCGAAGACGGCATATTGAAGGGATATATTCAGGACACGATGAATGCGCGTCTGATGAACATGCCGATCACAGGCAATGCGCGTCGTGAATCATTTGCGCACTTGCCGATGCCGCGCATGACAAACACGTATATGCTGGCTGGTGATAAAGATCCGGCTGAAATTCTGGCATCGGTTAAAAACGGATTGTATGCGGTCAACTTCGGTGGTGGGCAAGTCGACATCACTAACGGCAAGTTTGTATTCTCGGCGAGCGAAGCCTACATGATTGAAGACGGCAAGGTTACCTATCCGGTCAAAGGCGCGACCTTGATCGGCAATGGACCTGATGTGCTCAATCGTGTATCGATGATTGGCAATGACATGCGGCTGGATTCCGGCGTCGGTGTGTGCGGCAAAGAAGGACAAAGTGTACCGGTCGGCGTAGGGCAGCCGACGTTGCGGATTGATGGCGTAACGGTCGGTGGCACTGCGTAGCAAGTTTTGTTCATTTGCAAGATGGAACTGGATTTTTGGCAAGTTTATGCAGGCCGGACGCTTATACTTGCCAAATTGGCTGATTTATTGCAATATGACTTCATGTTTGATTTGGATTGAGTAAAAAACATGCGTTTCGTATCCTTCCACTTTTATTTTTACTTTAGCTATTCCAGCCCAACGGCGGTGGAGAAGCGGTAAGTTCACGTAAAAGCGACAAGATAAACGAGACAAACCAAATTTCTTAAAAACCGCCAGAGTTGGCGGTTTTTTTATTTATACGATTTTAATATTTAACTGGAGAAAGCCATGCCACGCACCGACGATCTGAGGATCCGAGAATTAAAAGAATTGACGCCACCATCGCACTTGATACGCGAATTTCCTTGTTCGGAAAAGGTGAGCAATACGACTGCCAATGCGCGCACGGCATTGCATCGTATTCTGCACGGTCAAGACGATCGATTGATGGTCGTCATCGGTCCTTGCTCGATTCATGATCCGAAAGCGGCAATGGAATATGCACAGCATTTGGTCAAAGCGCGCGAGCGTTTGTCCGGTGAATTGGAAATCATCATGCGCGTGTATTTCGAAAAGCCTCGTACCACAGTGGGCTGGAAAGGCCTGATCAATGATCCGTATATGGACAATAGTTTCCGGATCAATGATGGGCTGCGCATGGCACGCGAATTACTGATGAAGATCAATGAACTGGGTTTACCTGCCGGCACAGAATTTCTCGATGTGATCAGCCCGCAATACGTCGCCGATCTGATCAGCTGGGGTGCGATTGGCGCACGCACGACCGAGTCACAGGTTCATCGTGAATTGGCATCCGGGTTGTCTTGTCCGGTTGGATTCAAAAACGGCACGGATGGCAATATCAAGATTGCGGTGGATGCGATCAAGGCTGCTTCACAGCCGCATCATTTTTTATCGGTAACAAAAGGCGGACACTCTGCGATTGTGTCGACCAATGGCAATGAAGATTGCCATATCATTCTGCGCGGCGGCAAGGCGCCTAACTATGATGCCGCCAGTGTTGATGCAGCATGCATCGACATCGCTGCCAATGGTCTCGCATCGCGTTTGATGATCGATGCATCGCATGCGAATAGTTCCAAGAAGCCCGAAAATCAAATCCCGGTATGCGCTGATATCGCCCGACAAATAGCAGGCGGTGATGACCGTATCGTTGGTGTGATGATCGAGTCGCATTTGGTAGGTGGACGGCAAGACCTGGTTCCGGGAAAAGAATTGACTTATGGTCAATCCGTTACAGATGGGTGCATTAGCTGGGATGACAGTATTGGCGTGTTGGAAGGATTGGCTGAGGCCGTCAAGCAACGTCGATTAAAAGACGTTGAAGAGTAAGTCGTCACTTAGTCTAAATATTCTGTGAATCCGCATGATTCACCTTGGTTGTTACTCTTTAGTTTGCTATAAATAAAGGATAGCGACCAATGTGAAGGAGACGATCATGCGCCGCAGATTATATTTCATGTTACCCGACGTACGCAGTGCACGTGCTTTGCTGGATAAGTTATTGCTGGCCAGAATTGAAGAGAAGCATATGCATTTTTGCGCTCGCGACGGGGCATTGTTGCACGATATGCCGGAAGCCAATTTTTTGCAAAAAACGGATATTGTTCAAGGTGCTGAATTAGGCATGCTGGTTGGCGGGTGTGCCGGCATGTTTGCAGGCATCTTGTTGGTGTGGTTTCCGCCAGAAGGAATTCACTTGCAGACGATAGCGATCTTGGCAACGGCGTTGGGGGGTGCTTTATTTGGCGCATGGGCATCAGGTATGGCTGCCGCTGCTGCGCCAAGTTCACGGCTGAAATCGTTTAGCGATGGGATAGAGCACGGTCAGGTTTTATTAATGCTTGATGTGCCGTTCAGGCGCATTGATGAAATTGAGAACCTTGTACTGCAAAATCATCCGGATGCCAAGTTTGGCGGTATTGAGCCTCACATACCGGTTTTTCCATAACGTTGCTTTGGATGCGTTTTCCTCCTCCAAGCAGGAAGAGGAAAACGTTTTAATAGCGTTTGCTGATCATCATTTGCCCATTTTCGCTGCGCATGTCAGTGCGATTGAGAAATGACATCCCAAGAAGGATGATAGGCAGGCCGGTTTCTTGTACAAGTGCAGGGACTTGGTGCATTTCAATATCGCCAACTTTTACTGTGTTGAGCGTCACTTGGTAGGCTGGTACAGCACCATTGGCAGTATTAACATAACCAATTTGGCCTTTCTTGTAATTGATGCCGAGCCGTATGGCATCTGAAGCCGGTAAAGCAATCATGCTGGCGCCTGTATCGACCATCATCGTGACCGTACCACCATTGATTTGGCCTTGGGTGATGTAATGGCCTTGACCGTTAGATTGCAAGATTACTTGAGCAGATCCGCTGGGACTGATGCGGTTGACATGTTCACCGAATGCGATAGTGCGGCGCTTTCCATTTTCTTCAAACGTGGCAGAAGATTCATTGACCTCTACCAGCTTGGTATTGTCTGCCACCGTGTTGCCGACAGAGTAAGTCTTTGGATTGCCACCTTCAATGACAAGTACGGCTTTCCCCGGGAAGATGCCAACCACACTGATATCGGCGGCAAATCCGAAATTGGAAAATAACAGCAGCGTACTAAAAACGACCGAAATCGAGCGCATGGCGTGATGGATTATTTTTGAATAGGGGTTCCGGCACAATCTCTTGATGCAGCTTCAACAGTAGATGAATTTCTTCCCATACTTCTTTAGGGAAGCCGGCGCGCCCCCCACGATCATCCATCGTGAGCTTGCTGAAATAGGTATTCAATTCCTTATATCCCCACATTGACTGGATCGCAGTCAAAACGTTTGGGTATTTCATTTCCAGATCCGACTTATACAAATCGGCAGAGCGCATGCTTACACCTCGCGAGCGCAAGCTCGAAGCTGATTGGTTATTCGCAACTGAAAATTGATAACGCGCCATTACATGACGACCTATAGTTGTTTTAGTTAATCGCGGAAATTATTAAATTCTAAAGGCAAGTCTGCCACTTCCTTGCGCAGCAGCGCCATCGTCGCTTGCAAGTCATCTCTCTTTGCGCCTGTGACGCGGACTGCATCCCCTTGGATGCTGGCCTGTACTTTCATTTTGCTGTCCTTGATAATGCGGACAATCTTCTTGGCGGCCTCTGTCTCAATGCCATTTTTAATTTTAATGATTTGTTTAACTTTATCACCGCCGATTTTCTCGATTTTACCAATGTCGAGAAAGCGCACATCGACATTACGTTTAACCAGTTTGGCAGTCAATACATCGCGTACCTGATTGAGCTGAAATTCGCTATCTGCAAAGGCGGTCAATTCACGCTCTTTTTGCTCGATGCGGGCATCGCTCCCTTTAAAATCGAATCGTGTGGAAATCTCTTTGTTGGCTTGATCGACGGCATTTTTTACTTCGACGACATTTGCTTCCGATACAGCGTCAAATGATGGCATGATTATCCTTTATTTCAATAATAGCAACTAAAAAATCAATTTTGTTGATTAATTGACCATTCTAACGGACAAAAAACCGGGTGGCTACACTTCCGATTATAATCGGCGCGCTATGAGCTCCGATCTTTCAATCCAAGTCAACTTTCCGTTGCGCAATTTCAATACATTTGGAATTGGGGCAAGTGCTCACGCCTATATTAGTGTCGAATCTGCCGATGTATTGCCATTGATAAATAAATCGATAGCGTTGCAAGATCTGCCGCGCTTGCTTCTGGGCGGTGGTAGCAATATCTTGCTGGTGCGCGATTTCCCTGGGGTAGTCTTACATATGCGCAATGCTGGCATTGCCATTATTAAACAGGATGAAGACGCGACCTATGTGCGCGCAGCTGCCGGTGAAAATTGGCATGCTTTTGTTCAGTGGACGCTCAATCATGGTTTAGGTGGATTGGAAAACCTGTCGCTGATTCCCGGAAGCGTCGGTGCGGCACCGATTCAAAACATCGGTGCTTACGGTGTTGAGGTGCAGGATTATTTTCACGAATTGACTGCATTCGATTTTGAGACAAACCAAACATTGGTGTTGGATAAAGCGGCGTGCGAATTCGGTTATCGCGACAGCGTGTTCAAGCATCACCTGAAAGACCGCGCTGTTATTATCGATGTCACGTTCCGTTTGCCGAAGCAGTGGCAGCCTAATATGCGCTATGCAGATGTTGCGCAAGAGCTGGTGCAGCGGGGGCTTACTGCACCAACAGCGCAAGATATCAGTGAAGCGGTTGTCGCAATCCGAACGCGAAAATTACCGGATCCGGCATTGGTAGGCAATGCCGGAAGTTTCTTCAAAAATCCGATCGTGTTAGCGGCGCAGCGCGATGCATTGTTGCTGCGTTATCCGCAGTTGGTCAGTTATGTTCAACCGGATGGAACGTACAAACTTGCCGCCGGTTGGTTAATCGATCAATGCGGATGGAAGGGTAGGACGATGGGACGTGCCGGCGTTTATGAAAAGCAGGCGCTGGTATTGATCAATCGCGGCGGCGCGACGGGGCAAGATGTGGTGCAATTGGCTGCAGCGATTCAGGTTGATATCGAAGCGCGCTTCGATGTAAAGCTGGAGCCTGAACCCGTATTTGTCTAGCCTGAGCAGGGCAACTGATTGGTTGCCTTGCTCAATCATGCGGTTACAAACCGAAATGGCAAACGTAATCGAGCGTCTCGATCGTTTCAATATCAAAACTGGAATTGCCCGGCACGGAAAACTGCTGGCCTGCCTCATAGGTTTTCCACTCGGTTTCACCTTGCAGGCGGATACGGCATTTGCCTGCATTGAGTTCCATGATTTCCGATGCGCCGGTATTGAATTTCAACGTGGATGGAAAAATCACGCCGAGGGATTTGCGGGTGCCATCAGGAAAATGCACATTGTGTGAAACGCATTTACCATCGAAATAGATGTTGGCTTTTTTAACGACAGAGACGTGATCGAATTGGCTGTTGTTCATAGTGTTGTCAATGATGTTGAGGTTGTTGTGTTGAGGTAGTGCGAAAGCTTTATTTTTTGTTGCCCTTGCCGAGCAGCGGAAGCGACACAGCCGAGTTGGCAGTGAGCAGTCCGGCCTTGCTATAGATGCCGAGCTTCTCGCGTGTGTCGGTAATGTCCAGATTACGCATCGTCAATTGCCCGATGCGGTCTTGCGGCGAGAATGATCCTTCGCCTTTTTCCATCGTCAGGCGCTCCGGCTGGTAAGTCAGGTTGGCCGATTCGGTATTCAGGATCGAGTAATCGTTGCCGCGCCGCAGTTCCAGCGTCACTTCACCGGTGATCGCACGTGCGACCCAGCGCTGCGATGCTTCGCGCAGCATGATGGCTTGCGGATCGAACCAGCGGCCCTGGTAAAGCAAGCGGCCGAGACGCCGACCGTTGTCGCGATATTGATCTATCGTGTCTTCGTTGTGGATGCCGGTGATCAAACGTTCGTAAGCGATGAACAGCAGAGCCAGGCCGGGGGCTTCGTAGATGCCGCGGCTCTTCGCTTCGATGATGCGATTTTCTATCTGGTCGCTCATGCCCAGACCATGGCGGCCGCCGATGCGGTTAGCTTCCAGAATCAGTTCGACCGGGCTGGCAAATGTGATGCCGTTCAGCGCAACCGGACGACCTTCTTCAAAACGGACTTTTACTTCTTCACGTTTGACTTCAACATCGTCGCGCCAGAATGCGACGCCCATGATCGGTTGCACGATTTTCATGCCGCTGTTCAGGTGTTCGAGATCTTTTGCTTCGTGCGTCGCGCCGAGCATGTTTGAATCGGTCGAATAGGCTTTTTCCACCGACATCTTGTAGTCGAAGCCGGACTTGATCATGAATTCCGACATCTCCTTGCGTCCGCCGAGTTCCTGGATAAAGCGGTCGTCGAGCCACGGTTTGTAAATCTTCAGATTGGGATTCATCAGCAAGCCGTAGCGATAGAAACGCTCGATGTCGTTGCCCTTGAATGTGCTGCCGTCGCCCCAGATATCGACATTGTCTTCATGCATCGCGGCGACCAGCATCGTACCGGTGACGGCACGGCCTAGAGGTGTCGTGTTGAAATAGGTCACACCTGCAGTGGAAATATGGAACGCGCCGCATTGCAACGCAGCGATGCCTTCTTCCGCCAGTTGTTCGCGGCAATCGATCAGACGCGCCAATTCTGCGCCGTAAGCTTTGGCCTTTTGCGGAATCGCGTTGTAGTCCGATTCATCGGGCTGCCCGAGATTGGCAGTGTACGCGTAAGGAATCGCGCCTTTCTGACGCATCCAGTGCAATGCCGCGCTGGTATCGAGTCCGCCGGAAAATGCGATGCCGACTTTTTGATTGACCGGAACGGTCTGGAGAATGTTGGACATGTTTGTTGTGCCTAGTGTGATTACTGTTGTTACCGTGATTGCTATTGAATTATTTGAGCCGGCCCAATACCAGATATTCGAGCAAAGCTTTCTGAACATGCAAGCGATTTTCCGCTTCATCCCAGACAACGGATTGAGGACCGTCAATCACTTCTGCTGCGACTTCTTCACCGCGATGGGCAGGCAGGCAGTGCATGAACAGCGCATCTTTTTGCGCGCGCTGCATTTTAGCGCTATCGACGATCCAGCCGTTGAACGCTTTCAAGCGCGCCGCATTTTCTTCTTCGTAACCCATGCTGGTCCACACATCGGTCGTGACCAGATGCGCGCCTGCGCAGGCATCCGATGGGTTGGCGAATACGGTGTAGCGCGTATTGTCAGATGCCACCAAGTTTTGATCGATGTCATACCCTTTCGGCGTCGATACATTGACGTGGAAGCCGAATACCTGTGCAGCTTGCAGCCATGAATACAGCATGTTGTTGGCATCACCAATCCACGCCACCGTTTTGCCGGCAATCGATCCGCGATGTTCGATGTACGTGAAGATATCTGCCAGCACCTGACATGGGTGCTGTTCATTGGTCAAGCCATTGATGACCGGTACGCGTGAATTGGCGGCAAATCGGTCGATGATGTCTTGCCCGAAAGTGCGGATCATGACGATGTCGCACATGCGTGATATCACTTGTGCCGCGTCTTCTACCGGTTCGCCGCGGCCAAGCTGGCTGTCGCGCGTATTCAGGTAAATCGCTGCACCGCCGAGCTGCTGCATGCCTGCTTCAAACGACAAGCGTGTGCGTGTCGAATTTTTCTCGAACACCATGACCAAGGTGCGGTCGAGCAACGGGTGATGTCTCTCGTAATTTTTGAACTTGCGTTTGATGAGTCGAGTGCGTGCTATCACGTACTCGAATTCATCAAGCGTAAAGTCAGAAAACTGCAGAAAGTGTTTGATAGCCATAAACGAAAACGGCGGCAAGGTTGGCGCCTGCCGCCGGAGTTGTGTAACTACTTCAATTATAAGGGATTTTTGGAGAAATGATAACTAAACAGGCATCCTGTTTAGGGCTCATATGCCATTAAATACGGCTTTAATACAAAGTTTGCGACGCCTCATGCACCAGTTGTTGATAAAGCGCATGGCGCATCGGCGCGATTGTCCCAGTTTCAACGGCTGTAAGAACGGCGCAGGAGGGTTCGTTCAAATGATGGCAGTTATAGAATTTGCATTGTCCCAAATAGGGGCCAAATTCCGGAAATGCACGCTCCAGCATGCCTTCCGACAGATGGTATAAACCGAATTCCTGAAAACCCGGTGAGTCGATAATCGATGTATCCGGGCTGATTGAATATAGACGAGTAAAGGTTGTCGTGTGTTTGCCGGTATCAAGTGCTTCCGAAATTTCGCGTACCGCAATGTCTGCATCGGGCACCAATAAATTTATCAGTGATGATTTGCCCATGCCGGATTGTCCGATCAGGATCGTCGATTGACCGTGCAACAAAGGAGCAAGGGTTGCGCAAGCGGCATCGGGGGCAGTGCGAGCCGATACTTCATGCACAGGGTACCCAAGCGCAGCATATGGCAGCAATCGCTCACGAGTTTTTTGCAACGACGCAACGACATCGATCTTGTTTAATACGATATGTGCTTTCACACCAGCCGCTTCTGCAGCGACCAGTGCGCGCGAGATCAAGTCATCTGAAAATCCCGGCTCAGTCGCCACCACAATAAATAATTGCGTGACATTTGACGCAAGCAGTTTCGATTTGTATTGATCGGAGCGATACAGCAATGTTTTGCGCCCGGCAATCGATTCGATCACACCCTGATTGGCGGACGTGAGTTGCAGGTTGACGATATCGCCGACCGCAACGTCACTTTTTTTACCGCGTGTCACACATTGAAGTTTGGTGGTATTCGCTTGGGCGAGGTAATGGCGTCCGTGCGCAGCAATGATGACGGCGGTAAGATTAGCCATCAGTTAAGCGAAGGATTGCTGAAAAATCGCATCCACTTTCGCGGCACAAATGAAATCGTTTTCCGAAATGCCGCCACGTCCACCATTAACCGAATGCGTATTGAATTTCACAATGCAACGGTTGTAAGTGACCACCAATTCCGGATGATGATCTTCGGCGTGGATCACATACGCAATCGCATTGACGAAGGCCAGCGTCTCATAATAATTTCTGAATGCGTATGTCTTGGTGATGGCGCCATCTTGCAGTGCCCAACCGTCAAGCGCACCAAGTTGCGCAGTGATTTCTGCATCCGTCAATCCATTGACTTGATGCTGACATTTTTTCTCAAGCAGATCGGAAGCTTTGATCATGGTGTTACTCCTTAACTGGCAAGCAATTTATTAATTCGCGTCGTGGCCGGCGGATGCGAATCGTAAAATGCAGAATGGATTGGATCAGGCGTCAGCGTTGATGCATTATCTTCGTACAGCTTGACCAATGCGGAAACCAGGTCTTGTGCATTGGTATGCTTTGCCGCGAATGCATCCGCTTCAAATTCATGTTTGCGTGACGAGATCGAGTTGAGCGGCGAAAACAGGAACGTAAATACCGGCAGCGTCAGCATGAATAGAATCAATGCCATCGCATCGTTGCTCGCGCCCAGCATAGGTTCTACACCAAGTCCGGTATAAAACCATGTTTGCGTTTTCAAATAACCCAACAATGCAAGGAAGCCGAGTGATATGGCAAACATCACGACGATGCGTTTGACGATATGCTTCAATTTGAAATGGCCCAACTCATGCGCCAACACTGCTTCGATTTCTTCCGGCGCCAAACGCGACAACAGCGTATCGAAAAACACGATGCGTTTCGCCGCACCAAATCCGGAAAAATACGCATTGCCGTGCGCGCTGCGTTTGGATCCATCCATCACGAACAATCCTTTTGACGCAAAGCCGACGCGTTGCATCAGACTCTCGATACGAGAACGAAGTGAATCATCATCGAGTGGCGTGAATTTGTTAAACAATGGTGCGATCACGCTTGGATACAGCACCAGCATCAGCAATTGAAATCCGCTGAACACCAACCACGCATAGAACCACCACAACGCGCCTGCTTTATCCATCAATGCCAGGATCACCCAGATCAGTGGCAAGCCGATTGCTGCACCGATGAGCACGCTCTTGACCATATCGGTAATGAACAAGCCGAGCGTCATTTTGTTAAAGCCGAATTTTTCCTCGAGGACAAATTGGGAATAATACTCAAATGGCAAGTCGATGATGCCGCTAATAACGCCAAACGCAACCAATAGCGCAATTTGATAGGTCATGCCTGTACCGGTAAATTTAACCAGTGTAACGGATAACAATTGCAAGCCGCCCAACAGCGTAAAGGCTATCAGTACCGCAGTATTGACCAGCAACATCACCAGGCTCAATTTGGTCTTGGCAATCGTGTAATCGGCCGCCTTTTGATGTGCCGCCAATGGAATTTTTTCGGCAAATTGCGCGGGAACTGCCCCACGAAAAGCCTGAATATGGCGAATGTGCCGCGACCCGAGCCAAAAGCGGACGATTACGGTAATAGCAAGAAAACCGACAAACAAAATTGAAAACGCGAGTGAATACATGCTGTGCCTGTGAGAAAATGGCGGCTGATTTTAACTGAGAAATGTTAAGCAGCGACTTTAGGAAAACAAATTATGTCACAACCTACAGATTTACAAGAAACGACTAACGCCACATCCATACCAGCCCGTCCGAATGAGTTCAACCTGGTTTGGGTGGATATGGAAATGACCGGCCTGGATCCGGACACCGATCGCATTATCGAAGTGGCCGTAGTCGTCACCGATTCCAATTTGAATATTTTGGCAGAAGGCCCCGTTTTTGCAATTCACCAATCCGATGAAATGCTTGATGGCATGGATGCATGGAATAAAGGCACGCATGGCCGTTCCGGATTGATCGACCGTGTCAAGGCATCGACTGTGACGGAGGCTGATGCAGAAAGTGCGATCATCGATTTCCTCAAGCATTTTGTACCGAGCGGCAAGGCACCGATGTGCGGTAATTCAATTTGCCAGGACCGCCGTTTCATGGCGCGCGGCATGCCGAAATTGGAAGCATTTTTTCACTACCGCAATCTTGATGTGTCCACATTGAAAGAATTGTGCAAGCGGTGGAAGCCGGAGTTGGCCAGCGGTTTTAAAAAGCACCAGAAGCATACTGCGTTGGCAGATATTATTGAATCGATTGAGGAGTTGCGGTATTACCGCGAGCACTTTATTAAGGAGTAGTAAGAGTTTTTTGGGTGGATCGCAAATTAGTGTAGAACCGGCTCCGCCCCACAACACTTCTTGAATTTCTTCCCGCTCCCGCAAGGACAATCATCGTTGCGTCCCACCTTCGGCGATTCGCGCATCACGGTGGAAACGGATGATTTGCGTTGCGGCAGCCAGAAGCGGTGGATTTCCGGAATCGCCGCTTCGATTTCCACGGCGAGCTTGTGACGCTTGACGGGATCGTCTACCAGCGCTTCTTCAGTATCTTCGATTTCTTCCGCACCAAGCAGATAAAACGGCCGCATCAACGGCGCGATATTGGATGCATGGATCGGTTCCCACGCACCTTCATGCACATGCATGCCATCCCAGAATCCCATTGCCCATGATTCACCATCCAGTATGCTGCGGCCTTCCCATTCAAGCTCGCAAAACAGCGGTTCGTATTCTTTCGGCGCCACTTCCAGCGTGATCGCGATTTCATTCATGAAGCGTGCGATCAGGCCGACGATTCTTTCGCCTTCCTTGTTGTTCTTGAATTTCGGTGCTTCTTTTTTTTCGCCCCATACGCCAGGCAGCCATTCCGACATCATGATCATTTCCGGACCGATTACCAAAGCGGTTAAATAGCCATGTAGTGCATCCATCGTCATGCCGTCTTCGGCGCAGCGGTCGGACAGCAGGAATTGGTCCAGTTCCTGGAATTCTTTATCGGATAGCGGTTCGTCGAGTTGCATGGTGTGGTAAATGAGATCGAAAGACTATAGTGTAGCGCGTTGTGTGTATGGCTTGGTAAATAGGGCTGAAGTGCAATGTATAAACTCTCCGTCGTTCCCGCCTGCGCGGGAACGACGGAGATCTGATTTAGCTATCCTGGATTTCGTTTCGGCCAAAGGCAGCATGCCAATAACAAACATCACGACTTCAATGCCCCGTACAATAGCAGCCATGAATGAATCTCTTTCTTTCTCGACGTTGACGCCCGATACCGTTCTTGATGCACTCGACAGTATCGGTTTGCATAGCGATGGCCGCTTGCTTGCGCTCAATAGTTATGAAAACCGTGTCTATCAAATCGGCATGGAGCAGGGACCACCATTGATCGCGAAATTTTATCGCCCGCATCGCTGGAGCGATGCTGCCATTCTGGAAGAACATGCTTTCGTTCAGGAATTGGTCGAGCGTGAAATTCCTGTTGTGCCGGCCACATCAGAATTTGAAAGCAAGACACTGCATGAGTTCAACGAATTTCGATTTGCGGTGTTTCCCAAGCATGGCGGTCGTGCGCCCGAACTGGAAGATCGTGTCACGCTGGAATGGATGGGGCGCTTCATTGGACGTATTCATGCAGTCGGCGCGCTGCAGCCGTATCGCGAGCGGCCCACGCTTGACATTATCAGCTTTGGTGAAGAGCCGCGCGACTATTTGTTGTCGCATGGGTTTATCCCTGACGAGCTGCGCGATGCGTATCGCAGTGTCACTGCGCAAGCATTGGATGGCGTGCGACGCTGCTTCGATCGTGCAGGATCTATCGCGATGTTGCGTCTGCATGGCGACTGTCATTGCGGCAATGTGTTGTGGACCGATGCCGGTCCGCACTTTGTCGATTTTGACGATAGCCGCATGGGGCCGGCGATTCAGGATTTATGGATGCTGTTGTCGGGCGAGCGTATCGACATGGTGCGTCAGTTATCGGATTTATTGGCAGGTTATGAAGATTTTTTCAACTTTGATCCGCGCGAGTTGCATTTGATCGAAGCGTTGCGCACTTTGCGTCTGATGCATTATGCGGCATGGCTGGCGCGCCGCTGGGATGATCCTGCTTTTCCGGCGGCTTTCCCCTGGTTTAATACACAACGCTATTGGCAGGACCGCATTCTGGAATTGCGCGAGCAGATTCCATTGATGGATGAGCCGCCGCTTTGGCCAGCCTAGAGCGCCTAACAAAATGCGTCTGGCAAGGCGCGCCGCCTGTGGTCCTATAGGACAGGAGTTTGTCCTTGCAAGGACAAACCGTATCGCAGGCTGGCAGCATGCTGCCAGAAACCCCTGCTAAACCGTAGACAGTACGAGCGTACGGCAAGGAGAAGCAACGCCGCCAGACGCATTTTGTTAGGCGCTCTTAATTAATCGTCAGCCACTTTGACTAGTTGACCGGATTGATTAAAGACCCACGCAATCGCAAATCCGGCTGAAATGGTGTTTTGCTTTTTGACCAGCGGGCTGTCCTTGAAGACAGCACCAGCCAGTGAGTCGTAGCGCGTATAGCCACCGACCCAGAATCGCGGAAAGCGCTTGCTTATTGCCATGGTTGCTTGTGAACCTGCAAATCCGCCTCTTGCTTGATAAGCAGGCCTGGTAGGCGTCGCGTCAGCTGCACTGACTGAATAAAAATGATCGTTATATTTGCGGTCATTAAAAATCGGCCCGGCTAAAAAACTGAGATTCCAGCCTGACATGCCCGCCGGATCTTTTATGTCGAGATTAAGAGACGGAGCAAATACCCAGCCGATATCTTTCGGTGACGATTCCACAGTAATGCCGGTGCGCAAAGGTGCACGGAATTCCAGTTTCGTTTTCTTGTCCGCTGCGCGCCAAAGAGTGAAGTTGGCAGTGGGTCCGACTTCGATAGCAGGTTTCAGATCAGCCATGCCTCTGCGTGCGTCATTGTCTTTGCTATGCACCGGTATGTTGCCACCCACACTGATGTTGAGATTAATACTATCGCTGTGATACAGCATGCCGCGCACGCCATTGCGGTCAGCCTTTAAATACTCGCCGCGATAAACAAAATACGGGACCGGCAATACATAAGTATGCGATTGATTCGATCCACGATAGTCCGGCAAGGTGATGACGCCGACACCCACACCCGCTTCCCAAAGAGGACGATCTTCCGCATGGCATAAAGAGATAGGCAGCAAGCTTGCAACACAGATGATTATTTTTGATGCATGGTGAATTTTGTGAATCATGTGTCGGCTTTCTCTTATGTGGATAGAAGATGGAGGTTAATGATGATTTGGAGCATCTTATCAGTCAAGTGATGAAGACCGGACATACAATTCATCATTGCTCTTTTGTTTTGGGATTGATTATGAGACTGAGCCGAGCAAATTTGACAGGCGAATCAATATGTTGTCCAAAGTCAATGATTTGACTCGTTGTTTATCGCTTAGAATAGCAGCCCGGCATGATGCAATTTGCCTGGTTTATCAATGCATATTTGCTATATTGAATGTGCGGGCTTTCGCACCGACGAGTTCTAAGTTGACGTATAACATCTACTTGGTCTGATTGGATTGTGGATACAAAGGGGATGGAAATGATTAGCGAATCGCTGGAAACAGTTCGGGAAAATAAAGAAATCGAAGCTGCCGTGAACAGGGGACTTGCTGCTGCATTATTAAGCGACAGGTCGACTGGCGCCAAAGTCATGCGTGATGCGGGCGTGCCCAACCATGTGATCACACGTGTGCTGATGGGTTCGCATGTTGTACATCGCGCTTCAGACTGGAAAAAAGAATAGGCATATGCAGTCTGTGTGCTTCACAGTGTGACATTTCACACCTTTTGTGCCGCCGCCGCCAATGTATCCAGCTTCTCAATAACCTTGTCTGCAGAAGCATCGCTATTCGCAATCAATACGGCGTGTTCTATCGCTGCATCCCGGCCACTCTTCGGATAAAACTTCAGCAAATAATCGGCGTTCTCCACGCCTTTCACGCCTCGGTTGTCATCTTTACCCAAGCGCCGTACATACCAGATCGCAAAACCGTTAGACTCCTCACAGCAATACACTTCGACCGAGTGTGTCGGTCCAAGCGGATATTGATCCGGATCCGTTTGCCACACTGTTTTACGCCAGTGATGATTTTTTTTTGATTCTGCGATGGAAATCATTTTCGTTCTCCTTTCAATCGAATTCTGAGCATCGAACAAAATGTCTCTGGCAAGGCACGCCGCCCGCGGCCCTGCAGGGCAGGCGTATGTCCTTGCAAGGACATGCCGTATCGCAGGCTGGCAGCATGCTGCCAGAAACACCTGCTAAACCGCAGACAGTACGAGTGTACGGCAAGGAGGCGTAACGCAGGCAGAGGCATTTTGTTCGATGCTTTAAATTGGACTGCGATCTATTCGCTTGGTCAAGATAATCGATGTCGATGTTTGTCGAACGCCTTGTGTTGCACCGATTTGGTCGAGTAATTTATCGAGAGCACTGGTGGACGGGCAGCGCAGGGTTAGCATGTAATCGACCGATCCGCTGACAGCGCACAGCGTTTCCACTTCCGGCATGTGCTGCAAGGTTTTGACCAGGGTGGTGGTGTGGTGCGGATCGATTGTGATGCCGACATAGGCGCGCACCGCAGGTTGAAACAACTCCTGATTCAAGCGCACGCCATAGCCGGTAATGACGCCGTGCTTTTCCAGATTGTTGATGCGCGCGATGACGGTGGTGCGTGCCATGCCGACTTTTTTCGCAATCGATGTAACAGCCATGCGCGCATCGTCCATCAGCAGTGCGAGGATTTTATTGTCAGTCTCATCAAGGTGAGAGGTAACCATGCGATATGTCGTTGGAGTTAGTCAATTTGTAGTCTAAGCATACATTATGACGGCGCTTTGATCACTATTTTCTGACAGCACTGTGGCTTAGACTGAATTCGTTGGGTCGATGAAACGAAAAATAGCAAATTGCAAACAGGGGGCGAACATGAAAACCAAAGTGGTGCTCTTGGGAGCGGGGAAAATCGGCGACGCCATCCTTAATCTGCTTTCTCATACGGGTGACTATGAGATAACTGTAGTTGATCGTGATCCACGGCGTATGCAATACGTCGAGCAGGCCGGCTTTCCCAATGTGAAAACTGTGCAAGCCGACTTGACCGACCCATACGCTGTGGCAGAGTTGGTGCGCGGTCATGAAGTGACGTTATCAGCCGGACCTTATTTTTTGACGCCTGTTATCGCAGGCGCTGCCAAACAAGAGAAGTCGCATTATTTCGATTTGACCGAAGATGTGGAAAGCACGCGCATCGTCAAACAACTTGCTGAAAACAGTAAGACGGCATTTGTTCCGCAATGCGGCTTGGCGCCAGGCTTTATCTCCATTGTCGCCAACGATGTCGCAAGCCGTTTCGATGAACTGCGCGACGTCAACATGCGCGTTGGAGCATTGCCGATTTATCCGAGCAATGCGTTGAAATACAACCTGACATGGAGTACCGATGGCTTGATCAATGAATACTGCAATCCGTGTGAAGCGATCGTCGACGGACGCTTGCATGAAACCTCGGCGCTGGAAGAGATCGAACATTTTTCGCTGGATGGCATCGATTATGAAGCCTTTAATACATCGGGCGGTTTGGGTACGCTATGCGATACCTTGGAAGGAAGAGTGCAAAACCTGAATTACAAAACCGTGCGCTATCCGGGACATCGCGACATCGTCAAAATGCTGATTCGCGATTTGCAATTGGGACAAGCGGATCGCCGCCATATTTTGAAAGAAGTGCTGGAAGCATCGATCCCGATCACCAAGCAGGATGTGGTGCTGGTGTTTGTCAGCGTTTGCGGAATGCGTGAGGGACGCTTGGAGCAAGAGACTTATGCAAAAAAAATTTACAGCCAAGAAGTGAATGGACAATTGTTGTCTGCCATCCAGCTCACTACTGCTGCAGGCATTTGCACAATGATTGACCTGGTCATCGGAGGCAAGTTGCCGAATCATGGTTTGGTGCGACTTGAGCAAACCAAGCTAAGCGATTTTTTATCCAATCGATTTGGACGTCTTTACGCAGTTTAAGCAAGGAGCCGGCAATGGAATCGATTACACACTTACTCGCAGACCTTGGCGTGAATCTGCAGCATTATCAAGGACAGGATATTGTGAGCAGGTCGCCAATCAATGGAGAAGCATTGGCTTATCTGCGCGTTGATCAAGCACAGCAGGTTGAAGCCAAAATTGCCGAAGCACATGCTGCGTATATTGCATGGCGCAATATACCGGCACCGCGCCGTGGTGAATTAATCCGCTTGTTTGGCGAAGAGTTGCGCGCGCATAAAGCCAGTCTCGGTAAACTGGTGACGATTGAAACCGGAAAAATTCTGCAAGAGGGATTGGGTGAAGTGCAGGAGATGATCGACATTTGCGATTTTGCAGTTGGACTGTCACGTCAGTTGTATGGTTTGACGATCGCGTCAGAGCGTGCCGGCCATCGGATGATGGAGACGTGGCATCCGTTAGGTGTGGTGGGCGTGATCTCTGCATTTAATTTTCCGGTAGCTGTGTGGTCATGGAATGCGGCATTGGCTTTTGTGTGTGGCAATAGCGTGGTGTGGAAGCCATCCGAAAAAACACCGTTGACGGCGATTGCGGTGCAGGCATTATTTTTAAAATCGATGACACGTTTTGGCAGCGATGCACCACAGGGTTTGTCGCAACTGGTTATCGGTGATGACACATGTGGCCGCGCACTGGTGGACGATGCGCGTGTTGCGTTGATCAGTGCAACAGGCAGCACAAGAATGGGGCGCGCAGTTGCAGAAGGTTGTGCGCAACGGCTGGCAAAGTCGATACTCGAATTGGGCGGCAATAACGCGATGATTGTTGCACCGAGTGCTGATTTGGAAATGGCAGTACGTGCAATTGTTTTTTCTGCTGTTGGAACATCGGGGCAGCGCTGTACAACTTTGCGGCGCTTGTTTGTGCACGATAGCATTGCTGACACACTGATGCCGCGCTTGAAAAAAATTTATGCGACGCTTCCGATAGGTAATCCGTTAGATGCAGGCACCTTGGTGGGACCGTTGATTGATGCTGCGGCATTCGATGCAATGCAGGGAGCATTGGCCGCAGCGCGCGCTCAAGGCGGCACTGTATTCGGTGGCGAGCGCGCGACGGTAGCGGGATACGAAAAAGGATATTACGTTCGCCCGGCTTTGGTCGAGATGCCGACGCAGGCCGACATCATGCAGCATGAAACGTTTGCACCGGTTCTATACGTGGTGCGTTATCAAACCTTGCAGCAAGCGATTGACTGGAACAATGCAGTGCCGCAGGGACTGTCCTCCAGCATCTTTACATTGAATGTACGTGAAGCAGAATTGTTCATGTCCTCTTGCGGCAGCGATTGCGGCATTGCCAATGTCAATATCGGACCAAGTGGTGCAGAGATCGGCGGCGCATTCGGAGGGGAGAAGCAAACCGGCGGTGGCCGCGAATCCGGTTCCGATGCATGGAAAGGTTATATGCGTCGCGCGACCAACACAATCAATTACAGTCATGCTTTGCCGTTGGCGCAGGGGATCAGTTTCGATCTTTGAGTGAGGACAGGTCTTGTTACTTAGAGCGCCTAACAGAATGCGTCTGGCGGCGTTGCTTCTCCTTGCCAGGCGCATTCTGTTAGGCGCTCTTATCTAAAGTTTGAATTGTATTGCCATGTCGGCATTGATTATTTCGTACGGTAATTTTTAATTTCTAGCGGGAACCATATCGATTGTTGCCCCTCAAAAAGTTTCCTTCAACTGAAATGCAAAAGGAACTCTTTTGATTACTCTTACAACACGTAAAAAGCGCTCGTTAATTGCATTAGCGATATTTCCTCTACTGCTTGCAGGATGTGGCGGTGGCTCTGGTGGCGGTGACCCGGCATCTGCAGCGACCGATGCATCGACATCTGCAGCGTCACAAGCAAATTCAAATGCTGGCAGCAATGGAAATGTGACTACTACGACAATAGGTACGACGACGACGACCACGGTACTCGCATCGACAACGCAGTCGCGTCCTGCCAGTACTGTTGTCCCTGCAATTGCAACCCAGGCAGCATGGGATGCAAAATACGATGCACAGTACGGCAGCTCACTGCCTAATACATCGGGCGGTGCGGACGATTATGCGTGGCAAGGCCACTATTGGGTACGCGCGTATATCTCAATGGCCAAGACGTATGGCGATACCAAGTATCTCGACACTGCGACGCGCATGATCGATTTCTGGCTCTCGCATACCGACAGTCCGCAAGGTTGGGGCGCAAACATCAATCCATCTCAGATGAGTCTGGATACCGGTGTCATTTCGGAAGCAATCAGTTTGTTTGCCTATGAAGTATGGAAAGATCCGCGCTTTGCCGCATACCGGACCAAGGCCGACTCTTATGTCGCCAAGTTGGAACCGATATTGCATTCCTACGATAATCAATGGGTCGACAATGCACCGTATGCCGGATCGCCAAGTTTCTATGTTTATGCGACATGCGGCGGCATTTGCAGTTCGGCATCGCTGGTCATGTATAACCAAGGTACCGTATTGGCAAAACCACAGTTGCTGATTGATCGGATCAAACGCCTGAAAGGTGAGACGCCCAATGCCGGCTATCTGTATAAAGCCGATAAAGTCGCAGCTTACTTCAAGACATTCGCAAGAGTGAACAATAATGCTTACGACTGGGATTACGGCGGTGCGCGCGGATCAGGCATCGAGGACACCAGCCATGGCCATCTCGACCTGCAGCATTTATTGTGGGCGAAGAACTTCGGCCTTGGCGGATTGACTAATGCCGATATGACTCTTTTGGTCGGCACCATGAAACATATCTTGAATGGTCAAGCCGGTCCAGGCGATGTCTCGCACAATGTGGATGGCACCGGTCTGCCGGGCGACAATTACTTGCGCGTGTCACTTGGCTACGATTGGATCGATCTGGTCGACTATGATGCAACGCTGCTCGACAAGACGATCACGATGTTCAATACGTATTTGCAAAACCCAAATTCCGCACGCTTTTATCTCGGATGGGCAGAGATTCAGCGTAAGAGGAGTGGTGTAAGTTTGTATTGATGCAAACAGCTATTTAGCAAAAACAAAAACACCTCACTGATGTCGGTGAGGTGTTTTTTTATGCTGATATTCTCAGCGTTTGATTTCGACCAGCTAGTTTGGATTGGTTACAAAATTCAAGTTGATATTTTTTCGGAAGGTAAAGCGAGTGGCATCGGTTTGCCGAAGTAATATCCTTGTCCGTAAGAGACGCTAAACTCACGCAGCATTTCTTCTGTCTCTTTATCCTCAACCCATTCGGCAATGACCATCAGGTCGAACACTTTTGAAATCTCGACCATCGCACGCACGAACACCTGGTCGTTGAGATTCTTCGGCAGATTCTTGATGAACGAGCCATCCAGTTTCAAATAATCGAAATCCAATTCCTTGATGTAATAAAAGGAAGAGAACCCAACGCCAAAATCATCGAGCGCAAAGCGGCATCCCAATCCTTTAATGCGGCTGACGAAATGGCGCACTTCATCGAGGTTGTAGAATGCGGCGGTCTCAGTCAATTCAAAAATAATGCGGGATGGGTCAATTTGCAATTCGCTGATTTGCGTTTCGATCAGCTGCAGCAGTGAAGGGTCGCCGATCGATTTGCCGGATAAATTGATCGCGACACCGGTGCCTTGCGGTAGCCGCTTCACGTCATTGAGGCAAGCAGTCACCACAGCACGATCGAGGCGGCCGATCAAACCAAACACTTCGCATGTCTTGACCAATTCTCCGGTATTGCATGGCTTGCCGTGTTCATCCATGATGCGTAGCAGCGCTTCATAATGACTGGTTTTTCCATTGAACAAATTGATGATCGGCTGGTAGTACATGACCAGGCGGCTCGGATTTTCCAAAGCCGTACGGATGAGTGCCAAGGTATTGAGCTGTACCGATAATTCGCGCTTGTGTACTTCGTCGGCTTCGCTATAAATATGAATGCGTGCATGATGCTGTTCGCGCGCCAGATGGATCGCAAAATCGGCGCGGTTAAGTAGATCTTCCATGATCATGCCCTGTTCCACGCATGCACCGCCGATCACCAGGCTCATGCTGAAGGCATCGCCCTCCAGAACCAGTTTGACTCCTTCCAGCGCATCCGCAATGCTGGCGGCTCTTTCAGCGACACCTTGAATGCCGACATGATCAAGATAAATGGAAAACATGTCGCCGCCAAAACGTCCCAGAATATCGGATGTCCTGATTAGTTTTGACAAGGCCAGTCCGGCTTGCTGCAATACCTTGTTGCCTTCAGCGCGGCTATAGCTGTGGTTGATATGGTTGAGGCCGGTAATCTTGATCAGCAGCAGCGCACCGTTTGTTGTGCTGGATGGTTGATCCAATCGCTCGGTCAAACGCCGGACAAATTCATTCTTGTTCATCAGGCTGGTTAGCGAATCCTGTTGAACCAGTTGCCGGGCTTTCTGTATTTCAGTCTGATCAGTTTCGTATTTAGCCATGGCTTCTGCCATGGTATCGCGTAACTGTTCCATGCGCAGCGGTTTGGTCAGGTAGCCATAGGCGCCATTACGCATCGAAGCCACTGCATGCTCGGCATCGTCATACGTGGTGGCCATGATGAACGGTGACGGGAAGGGAAGGATATTGGCTGCTTTCAACAACATTAGGCCACTCATACCCGGCATCAGGATATCGCATATCACCATGTCGAAAAACTGCTGTTTTAACAGAATGAGAGCGTGGTCACCGCTATCGGCAATCGTTACTGCAAAACCCAATTTTTCCAGCATCGATTTGGCGGCAAGGCGCTCTACCGGTCCATCATCGACCACTAGTACATTTTTTGCCGTGATTTTATTTTGAAGGGTCGAGTGGTCAGTCAATTTATTCTCCTGCTACGGTTGCTTCTTCAAGCAATTGTTGATGGCTTCTGTCAGTTTGACGGCACTGAATGGTTTGACGACGAAGCCGCTGGCACCGGCTTCCATCGCTTGCCGCACATTGTCCAATGTGGATAGGGCGCTAATCATGATGATGCCGGTATGAGGATTTTGTTGCCGTATTTGTTGTGAGGCTGCATGCCCATTCATGACCGGCATGTGGATATCGATAAATGCGATATTGGGTTTGTGAAGAGCGCACAATTCGACGGCTTTTTCACCATCTCCGGCTTCACCGACGACAGTGTAAAGCTGCTCTTGCAATAAAAGCCGAAGCACATAACGGGTAGTGGAATCGTCATCGGCAATGACAATTTTCACCGACTCATTTTTTCTGATCGCAGCCATAGATTTATTCCAAATAATGTATTTTTTATACTATGTTGATCATCGATTGCAGTTTGGTTTTTACCCTAGCATATTCTGTTCCAATTTCAACCAACATTTCGTCGATGTTGTCTAGCTGCTCAGCTTTGGATTGAATTTCCAATTCTTTGCAAATCGCAGCAAGCCCGGTTGCGCCGATTGATGCGCAACTGCCACTCAATGAGTGCGCAACCGAAGCAATGCCTGGCGCATTTTTTTCTGATACCGCTTCTGTCAGGCGGGTGATTCTTTTTGGACTATCGGCCAAATACAATGCGGTCAGTTCGGCAAAATCCGCGCCGAACATTTTTTGCATGGAGGCGAATTCGTCACGCTCTTCCGGTTTGTCCGGTGTGCTGGCGTGCAGCCAGCGACCGAGCGCTTCTCGCAATGTGCTTAGCCGGATTGGCTTTGCCAGGAAGTCATCCATGCCGGCGGCCAGACATTGATCGCGTTCGCCTTGCATGGTGAATGCAGTCACTGCAATGATTGGCGTATGCATGCCGGTTTCCTGTGCACGGATGGCTTTGGTGGCTTGATAGCCATCCAGAATGGGCATCTGGCAATCCATCAGGATCATATCGTACAGGTGTTGCGCGTGCATGTTGACGGCTTCTTGCCCATTGTTTGCGATATCTGCGTGACAGCCAAGCTTTTCAAGAATATGCAATGCCACTTGTTGGTTGACGATATTGTCGTCCGCGATCAAGACACGATAACCATCAAATGAATTCTTGTTTTCTGCATGTTGCGCTGCTGCAGGGTCGAGTGAGTCGGGTGTGAAAAAGGGGAGCGTTTGGCCGTTTTTGACGGCAGCGCATAGCATGGTTAATGCATCAGTAAAAACACGCGGTGTGAGCGGTGTATCCAGGCGGCCCGCAAAGCCGACTTGGGCGAAGTGCTGGTTGGTTCTCGTTTCCGATTCGAGGCTTAATATCACCAACACGATGTCGCGATACTGTGGATCGGATTTGAGCGCCGTACCGAATACCTCGCCATCGACGTTCTGAAGCTCATAATCGAGAAAGGCAATATGGTAGGGGGCCTGATTTGCCGCGGCTTTTTCCAGCGCGCATAACGCTTCCGTGGCGGAACGGAAACCGTCAGCGCGCATGCCTCTTTGGTTAAGCGCCTCTTTGATGATGAGATGCGTGGGCTGGTATTCTGAAACAAATAGAACACGCATTGCGGACAAGCTGCCGTCGGCAAGCGCCGAATCGCTGCTGGGGGCGAATGGCAGGTTCAGCGAACACCAGAACGTTGTTGCGTTGCCGTCCGCACGATCGATTCCAATCTGTCCACCCATCAGCTCAGCCAAAGTTCTGCATGCAGCGAAGCCTGGCTCCGGCGCATCCAGTTGTTGAAGAGCTGTGAGTTGATTCGGCTCGGCTTCATTAAAAATAGCGGCCAGCTGCGTGTCGCTCAGATTGATGCTGGACCCTGTCACGGAAATTCCCAGATGACACACGTCATCTTGTTTCTCAGCATGAATGTCGAAAACCACTTGACCGTGTGAAGTGAGTTTGATGGCTTGATGAAGCAAGCCTGCCATGATTTGACGAATGCGCATGGGATTGCCAAGCACGTGTTGCAACGTTGCCGGTGCTTGCATAACCAGCTCAATCCCTTTGTTTTTTGCTGTGGCAGCATGCGTGTGATAAGCCGTGTTGACTTCTTTTAATAGATTGAATGCAACCTGTTCGAGGCCAAGCTGACCGTTTTCAAGATGGGCGACGTCCAGCATGTTGTTGATGCGACGCAGAAGATTGTCGGCACTTGTGTGCGCCATATTGACGAATTCGCGCTGTGTGCGTGACAGCTCGGTATCACGCAGCAAATCGAGCATGCCGATGACGCCGTTCATCGGCGTGTGGATTTCATGACTGAGATTGCTGATGAGCGTTTCCTTGGCCTGCCGATTGAGCTGACTGATTGACACCATGGGTGTCGCTATCTTGGTGCGTTTTTTTTCACGTTCTTTCAGCGCGACGATCGTGGTTCGCAATGCGCGATGAATGATTTCGATTTCCTTGTCGACTGCAGCTTCACCCAGCTTGGCTTCAAAATCACCTTTTGCGATGCGTTGCAATGGTTCTTGCAGGCTGGTGAGTGGCAGCAGGACTTGCTGCAATCTTCTGAGGTAGACCCAAAGAAAAATGAATAAAATGGCAGTGAAAATTGCCATGATGCCCAGCATAATCGGATAAACGTTGGAGCGCGATGGCGCTAAATCCATCCCGATTTCCACATATCCGATTACGTCAGAACCAGGACTTTGAGGTGGAACCTGAATTTCATCGCTTGTCACAGGTGCAAAAAGACGCATCGATTGCGCTATGCCGGCTGTGTCATGGATACGCACAGGATGTTCAGTGATATCGATTGGATCTGTGGCTTCCAATCGAGGAAGTGAACGGTATCCGGGCTTGTGGTATTCAGCCAACAGGCGCAACTGGTCTTTTGCATAAATCCTGATTGATCCAATGTCATTGATGCGCGCTGCCTGGTTTGGGATCAGCTGTTGTGTCTTGCTGTCCTGGGATAGAAACAATGGTTTGCCGGCATCGGCAAATTCCGGCAACAGCAGCTGCGCTTCTTTTTCAAGGTTTTTTTCAATCAGGTAGTTTCCGCCCAAGATAATAATGGTGAGAGCAGCCAAATAAAATAGCGTAGCAGCGCTTAATAAAATGACACGCACACGTTGAATCAAACTGGTCGGTGATGGCAATAATTTAGGCATTCTAATGACGTTATTATTTAGCGTTGATGGTGTATTGCAGACGGGAGGTAAAGAGTGAGCCATGCGTTGAGTGTTGAATAGGCTACCTTTGCCGCCGATGAAATGGGATGTTATGTATTTTTTTCATGAACGTCTCCTGTTTCTTTTTTCATCATTGTTTTAGCGGCATCTCTGAAGCTCTCTTGATACTGTATGACTATGTGCTAGGGATAAAGATTATTGCATGCGATATTCTGAAGATACAGATATATCATCCGGTTTTCACTCAGAAAACACACACACATACCTACTGATTGTTGTGTAACCAACTGTCATCGTGCTTGCCAAGGTGATAATGCGCTCGAAGTTTGCAGACCGTTTATGTCATATCCATGAAATAGGTCTGATTTCCCCTTCTTTTTCAAAGCTGATTTGTTCCGCTCACCCCGATAATTAGCATTAAGAAGTTCCGGCCCTTGTCGTAAACGCCCCCTTATTGCCGGAACTGCTCACATGCGGAGTCCAAGATGGATACGAATCAAACGGTGCGTAAGAACCCTAATTTGCGGATGGCCTTCTCTGAAAATAACGAGAATGCAGAAGGTGGATCGCTGGCGCAAGCCGACGCAGCGCCGACGCAAGGCGTGGCGCTGAAGACTATTCGCGAGGCAATTGCCCGGGTAGAAGCGGAAGCCAAAGCGACTGTCGCCGCGGAGAATCGCGCCTACGCCGAGGCCCGTGCCCGCTCGCTGGCAGAAGACCGCGCCATCGCGGACGCAGCAGCAGGAGCTGAAGCATATCAAAGCGCAAAAGCAGCAGAAGCAGCGATTGCCGCCACTCGTGCGCGCCAGGAAGCAGACCGGCAAGCGCGCCTTGCCAATGAAGCCCGGATCGCCGCATCGAACAAGGAAATGGAAGAGCTGCGCGCACGCACCGAGGCTGATACACAAGCCAAATTAATGGCAGAACAACGCGCGCAAGCTGAACAAGAAGCCCGCAAGCGCGCGATCGAACAGCTCGCATTGGAGACTGAACTGGCAAATCAAGCGGCCGAAGCCGTACAAAAAACGGCACTGGAAGCCGAACAAGCGCGTTGGCAAGTCGCTTCACGGATCGCAGCAGCACAAGAAGCACAACTGGAAGCGGAGGCACGTGCACGCGCCGAAGCACGCATCGAGGACTTGGCACGCGAGCGTCAACGGCGTGACAAAGAAGCGCGTCAAATGACGGAAATGCTGGCCAGTGCACGCAGCGAAGAGATTAGTCAAACCATGCAACGTGAGCGTGCAGACGCGTTCGTATTGGAAGCGACTCTCAATCGTGTACCTGCTGAAATCCGTGCCATCGAAGAAGCGCGCGCCAGAGCAGCAGCCGAACAGGAACAAGAAACCATTGCACATGCACGTACGGAAGCCGAGCGCCGTGCGGTGGAGTCGTTGCAAATGCGATTGGAAGCCGAGCTGGACTTGCGCGACGCTGCCGTGCGCCGCGAGCAAGTCGAGGCAATGGCTGCCGTTACAGCACAAGCACGCCGCGAAGCCGAAGAACGGATCCGCATTGCAACCGAAGCGCGCATTCAGGCTGAACGCCAATTGCAAACATCGGCATTTGCGCGGGTTGAAGCCGAGCATAAAGCCGATGTGCAAATCCGTACACGGATCGCCGCCGAAGCACGTGCCATCGAAGAAGCGCAACAACGCGCCGAAGTTGAGCAGCAAGTTGCAGCAGCTGCGCAAGCACGCGTGGCAGAAGAGGCGCGCATTAAACAATTGGCAGCAGAACGTGCAGCTCTTGAGCAAGAGGCAGCGCAAATCGCCACGACGCGTGCCATCGCCGAACAAGAGGCTGTCAATCTGGCCATTGAACAAGTCGAGTTGCAACGCAAGGCTGCCGAAGCTGCTTCGCAGAAGGCGCGTGAGGCATTGGAGCTGGCTCGCGCAGAACGTGAGCATGTTGAAAACGAAAAACGCGCTATCGCTGCTTTGCAGGAAAAATTGCGCACGGAAGAAGCTGTTGCGGCTGAAATCGAAGCGCGTGCAAAAGCAGATGAAGAGAAGACAGAGCTGTTACGCATACAGGAAAAGAACGAGAAAACTGCTCGCATTGCGGAAGAGTCCGAATTGGCTGCAACCAAAATTGCGCTGGCAAAAAGTATCGAGCAAACCGAGCAGAAAAGCCTGGCAGCACAAGCAGCGATGGACAGAGCGCGCGAGGCGGTTGAATTGGCGCGTTTGGAGCGTCAACGTGCCAGAGACGAGCAAACAGCATTGGAAGCCTTGCAGAAAAAACTGGTCGCTGAACGCGAACGCGGCGAAGCAGTGCAGTTGTTGCTGAAAACGACACAAGAAAAGATCGAGTCCGAAAAAGCCGCATGCGAAGAAGCAGCAGCGCGTGCTCGCGCAGAACAAGAGCAAATCGAATTGCTGCGCGCTCGCGAGCAGACCGAACGTGAAGCGCGCTTGGCACGTGAAGCACAGACCACTGCGACGGTTCATACTCTGGCGCAAACCAAAGAACGCGCAGCATTGCAGCGCCAAGCGGCCCAGGCAGCATTGCTGAAAGCGCGTGGCGCTGTGCAATTAACCCGTCTGGAACGCGAACGGGCTGAGGCGGAATTGCAGGGAGTCAAAGCGCTGCAGGAAAAAATGCGTGCAGAAGAGGCAGCACGCGTGGAAGCTGAAGCACGCACCAAAGCAGATCAGGAACATGCGAAGTTGATGCAGACGCGCGCCCAGACCGAACAAAAAGTACGTTTGGAAGCAGAGGCCAAGTGTGCCGTACAGAAGCAACTGATTCAGAAAGCCAGCGAAAAAGCGCAAGCGCATCGTCAAGCTGCCGATGCGGTAGAGACCCGGGCAAAGATTGCAATCGAATTGGCGCAGGTCGAGCAAGAGCGTGCGCGCATAGAGCAGCAAGCTTTGGCCGCCTCTTTGGAAAAATTGCGCCTGGAGCGCGAACGTTGCGCAGCTGACCAATTGGCATTCAAGGTGGCACAGGAAAAACTGGCGCTTGAGCAAAGCGCCCGTGCGGAAGCAGAAGCACGTGCCATGGCCGAATGTGAAGCGCACGAACTGGCACAGCAACGCATGGCGATTGAGGCAGCCGCAAGAGCAGAGGAAGAAGCCCGGGTCGCAGCCGAGCAACGCGCGATCGCAGCCGCCAAAGAACGTGCGCAAGCGGAAGCAAGCGCCGCGCAATTGTCGGAGTCGCTGAGTCTTGAGTTGAAAAAAGAAAAAGCAGAAGCGGCAGCGATCGCACAGGATTTGCTCGATCGGATGACGCAACAGACAGATGAGTTGGATGACTGGCGTTTCCGTGCTGAGACCGTATTGTCCGAGGCGCCGATTCCGCTCAATCCAAATAAAACAGCCAAGCAAATCAAGAAAGCGGCAACGGTATTGGCGGGCTTGACGGTTTTTGCGGGTGTCGTTGGTTTCACAACCCTGAATCTGGCCGGTCAGTCAGGTGCGCAAGCGAATATGGGCATGGTGGCAGCCGCTGCACCGGCAAGCCAATTGCCGGTTTCCATCGCAAAACCTATGTCCGCACCTGCAATTGAAATTGCATCAAAATTGCAAATGTCATATGCGCTTGCCGCTTTGCCATCGGCGTCAACACCTACAGGTTTGGGCGTCCAGGCAGTAATCAGCAAGGAATAATAGAAGAGCGATTAGTGCCACATAATCCGGCGAATATGGATGATGTGGCACGATCTCTTGCGGGAACCGGTGACATTGATGGAAGCGCGGTTTGGCGCGAGTGTTGCACTTCCGTTTCAGCAATCGAAAAAATCTCCATTTTTGCCTTGACGATACACTGTCAGATGAGGCTTACTTCAACCTGCGCGCTGAATGACTGATAAGAGCCTCATTTGAGTGTTTCTCTGCTGCTAGTTTCAGCCGAGAAGGTGTACCATACGTTCTTCCATGGCAATTTATATTATTCAAACTATGTCATCTATGTCCTTACTTTCATTTTGCAGAATTCCTTTGGATGTGCGTTCGGCACTGGGCAAAACGCTGGCCTTGTCCGGACTGGTCGCTATGCTGGCTGCGCCGGCTTTTGCGGATGATGCAGCGGATGTGACCAAGTTGCTGCGCGCAGGTCATCATGCAGAAGCGTTGACCAAGGCTGATGCGTTTCTAAGCCAAAATCCGCGGGACGCACAAATGCGATTTTTGAAGGGCGTGATCCTGACCGAGGAAAACAAGTCGGCAGAGGCCATTACAATTTTCACCAAGCTCACGGAAGATTTCCCAAGTTTGCCTGAGCCTTACAATAATCTTGCTGTCTTATATGCTTCCAGCGGCCAATACGATAAAGCGCGTGCTGCATTGGATATGGCAATTCGCACCAATCCATCCTATGCTACTGCTTATGAGAATCTGGGCGATATCCATGCCAAATTGGCAAGTCAAGCTTATGACAAGGCATTGCAACTGGATTCCACCAATACGGGTGCGAAATCAAAATTGACCTTGTTGCGTTCGTTGGCTGGAAACGTTGGTAACGCCAATCAGAAACCAATAGTTGTGGCGGCAGCGCCGACACCAGCACCAGCGCCAAGTGCGAAGCCGGCTCCGGCGGCAACGCCTGCGGCGACGCCCAAGGCAGAACCTCCAGTTGCGCGTAACGATACGGAACGCGACGATGTATTGAATGCGGTCCACGCTTGGGCCAAGGCATGGAGCGAGCAGGATGTAAAAGGTTATCTGCACGCGTATGGCAACGATTTCAAAGCGCCGAACGGCCTATCCCGTTCGGCCTGGGCTGAAGAGCGCCGTTCACGTATTGCAGATAAAGGTCGTATCAGCGTACGGGTCGAGTCCCCTCAAGTCACGTTGAATGGCAACACGGCGACGGTAAAATTTCGCCAGATTTATGAATCGGATCGCTTGAAAGCCAATAGCCGCAAAATTTTGGTGATGTCCAAACAAGGCGGCACATGGCAAATTCAGCAGGAGCGTTCGGGTAGTTGATGTTGTGTTTTTGGTGTTGTGTTTTCGAGTAACTATGCAATCAACGGTACATTCCATGCAACGTGTTTTGCCCGCAATTCTGTCCGGGCTGCTTGCCATGAGCGGATGGATGGTAGCAACACCCTCCATCGCAAAAATGCGTTCAGTCCATGCGGCACCCCAGCCTGCTTCCAAACCTGATCCTGAAATAATGCTTTTGGAAGTTTACAAAGATCTCGCCGCAAATCATTTACGTGATGCGCAAAGCAAGGCTGATGCATTGGTTGCCGCCTATCCCACTTTTCGGCTTGGACAATTGATTCGTGGCGACCTGCTTCTGATGCATACGCATGTGATCACGACTTTCGGTGCGATGGCCAATGCGCCGGAGGAAAAACTCAAGAACTTGCGTGAAGAAGCGATGGTGCGGCTCAAGTCACTGCGTGAAAAACCCGATCCGAATTTAATGCCGCGCGCATTGATGCAATTGCGTGACGATCAAAAATACGCATTGATTGTCGATGCCAAGAAATCCCGGCTTTATGTTTATGAAAATCATGGCGGCCAGTTGAAGTTCATGACCGATTACTACATTAGCCAAGGTAAATTAGGCGTCAATAAGTTGAAGGCAGGCGATCAGAAAACGCCTCTTGGTGTGTACTACATTACGCAACGTTTGCCCGGCGCGAAGCTTCCAGATTTCTATGGCGCAGGTGCGTTGCCGATTAATTATCCGAATGAGTGGGATAAGGTGAATGGCCGCAGCGGCTCCGGAATCTGGCTGCATGGCACGCCATCGGATAGTTACAGCAGGCCGCCTCTGTCGTCGGATGGGTGTGTCGTGTTGACCAATCCAGATTTGCACAAACTCTATGCATCAGTAGAAATCAACAACACACCTGTGGTCATTACGGATCATGTGGAATTCGTCAACAAGACACAATGGGATGCTGATCGAAATGTCGCCAATAAATTGGTGGACAAGTGGCGGCGCGATGTGGAAAGTAAAGATGCGACCCGCTTGATGTCGAATTACTCGTCTCAATTCAAATCAGATCATGGAGAGAATTTATCCGTCTGGTTTACCAAGCATCAGCATTTGTTGACTGGTGTAAAAAACATTTCAATTAAATTGAAGAACATGACATTCTTCCGCTATCCAGGCAGTGAAGAAATGATCGTCAGCACATTTACGCAAGAATCGCTGGTGGGCAGAAGTAAAAATTCGATTCGCAAGCGCCAATACTGGGCCAAGGATGGCTCCCAGTGGAAAATTATTTCCGAGGCTAATTTATAGATAGCACGGCATAAATTTTTGCCATACACAAAATTGCTATAGGTGCTGTCCATGGCTTTATTGAATGCCAATCTTCAGCATGGTTATTTAGATGACTTTGCCCCAAAGACAGCAGGTCTGGAGGATGCATTATGAGTGCAAGCGTTATCTTTAATCCCACCCATAAAACCTTACCGGTCAAGGACTTGTTCGTCACGCGGTTGCCAGTGTTGGACCGTAATCAGAATTTGGTTGCCTATGAATTATTAATCCGGAATGTTCCGATTGATCCGCTCAAAATGCGCAGTGATTTGTCGGAAACGGCTTTGGTGTTGGCGCATTTTGCAGAACTCGGGATCGATAAGATCATTGGAGATGCGCGAGGATTCATCAAGGTCGATGCGGATGTATTATGTGGCGATATACTTCAATCTCTACCGCATGACAAAATCACTTGGGAAATTGCAGGCGATACAAAAGCGACGCCTGAAATCATTGCGCGAATTATTGAACTGACTGGAATCGGATTTCGTTTTTCGCTCCATGTCATGGACGCCGATGCTGAGAGTGTGCAGAAACTCTTGCCTTATATTGATACTATCAGATTCGATCTTGGCTCTATACCTTTGCAGACGTTGCCTAAATTAATTGCGCAATTCAATCTTGACGGTAAAAAATTATTGACGGACAAGGTTGAAACAATAGAGCAATTTACATTCTGTTTTGCACAAGGCATCACTTATTTTCAAGGGCACTTTTTTGCGCAATACAACGTTGTAGTCGGTAAAAAGCTTTCCCCATCACAAATGGCTGTGATGCAATTGATGGGGCTGATCACTTCAGACGCAGATAGCGCAGTAATTGAACAAGGGCTCAAGCGCGATGTTGCACTTGGACTGAATCTTCTGCGTTTGGTGAACACCCCTTCAATCGGCAGTCACCGTATCGACTCGTTGAAGCAAGCGTTGATGATATTGGGCCGGAATCAACTGCAGCGCTGGCTACAAATCATGTTGTATGCCGAGTCAACAAGCAGAAGTGGTCAAACTTTGAAACCATTGCTGATCCTCGCGACGTTCCGCGGAAAATTGCTGGAACTAATCGCGCATAAACATAAGGCGGGAAATAGCAGTGTCGGAGATACGGCATTTATGGTGGGCATCATGTCGTTAATGGACACGTTGTTTGGCGTGCCAATGGAAGATATTCTTAAAGAGACAGCTGTGGTGGAAGAGGTATCCGATGCGCTGCTCTATCGCAAAGGCTACTATGGTCAGTTATTGAAATTTGTTGAAAGCACTGAACAAATTGAAGATGCTGAAACAATACTGACGTCAATCAAGAATCTGCAGATGACTTGTGAAGAATTCTACATGCTGCAATTGATTGCTTTTGAATGGAGCAATTCCATTTCACATGTTGTGTGAAGTGGTACGCAACTCATCACTCTACTAATAAAAAGAAAAGAGCACTTTGTCTTAATCTTTGTCTTAATAACCGAGAGAGCAATTGATTGATGAAGCGGAAGATTTTTGTCGCATTTGAAAACGCTGCGAGACAAAACGTAATACCTTGAAACAGTAAGGGCCTAGATTTTCATCTAAGCCCTTTATTTTTCTGGTAGGCCGTGCGGGATTCGAACCTGCGACCAACGGATTAAAAGAGCGTAATGCAATTTAACTTATTTAAGTAAATCAGTTACTTACAACGCTTGCCGCATTTTATACTCAATCGCACTCAAGGGCATAAAATTTGGATCCCTTTAATCCACGTCACAATCACGTCACAACGATAAATTGCGATTGAATGAATGCGAAAATTAAGTGCAGCAATGCACAGTAACGGGTCGCGCATAATTTCGCGCTAGTTACGTCACACCAAGAACAATTTGCAAGTACGTTGCTTTTGCATCAATGAGTGTCAGTTTGTGAACTGCTAGATCATGCGTAGCCATTCTCTCTAGAAAAACTCAACGCTGTCGTTGGTCTTTTGCCCTTGCAACTGGCCAGTGGCGACCAGGTCATCGTAAAAACATACCTGATTTCTGCCGTGTTCCTTGGCGTAATACAATGCCTGATCGGCATGCCCAAGGATGACCACTGGCGTTTCGCTGGAAATGCTGACGAATCCAAGGCTCACGGTGACTTTGCCAACTTGCGGGAAATCGTAATGTTCGACCGCGCGGCGAAAGCATTCCAATATCTTTTGCGCACTATCGAGTGTGGTTGAGCGCAGCAAAATGACGAATTCCTCGCCGCCGAAACGAAATATTCTGTCTTGTGTGCGAAACGATGACCTCAGTAGATTCGCGACCAGCAGCAAAACTTCATCGCCGTATAAATGGCCGAATTGATCGTTGACCTTTTTGAAATGATCAATATCGACGACCGCTAGCCAATGCGATTTGATGTTTTCGTGGGATTGTCTTTGATCTTGGTCGCCCAATCGATGCAACTCGTGATTCGACACCATCGAAGCCATCTTGGCGAAATTTTCATCGAAGGTTTTGCGGTTATACAGCCCTGTCAACGAATCGCGTTCGCTGTAATCGATCAGGCTTTGGTAATTCGAATACACATGAAAAATGCCGTCAATGACTTGACGCATTTCCGCTGAAAAAGGGACTGGATTTTCCAACTGAATACAGGCCACAGCCTTGTCGTTCAACCAAATCGGCAACCAGAGATGGTCATGCCATCTGCTCGGACTTCCTCGGCCTCACTTTTCTTTTGTTGGATGCAATCGACCAACACGGGATATCGCGAAAGCGGCTCTTTCTCATCGGGATCGGTCTCTTGATCATCGAAAGACATTACCTTACCGTTCTCAACCCATACTTTTTTCTGAATGAAAAGCATCGTTTGAATATGTACTATATCGAGCGCACGAACTTGGCGAGCGCCCGTAATTTGGTACAGGGCTGAAATGACTGAAAAGTCAAGCAGCGCATGGTCCCGATTACGGGTGATTTCTGTGATGTAATGAAGAAGCGATAGCATCGAATCGTGATTCCTAACCTTGCAATATCGTGCGCAAAATGAGATTGTCAATCAATGAACAGATCCCGGTGTGAAAATGGCATCGTAGCGCCCACGGGGGATATATTCATGGCCGAATTCTTCGACAAAACCAAAATGGCAAAAGACATCGACCGCTTTCAGAAAATCCATTAAGCGGTTCACGCCAATTTCCCGGTAAATTTTGCCGTATTCATTGCGCACGCCAATCCGCATATGCGCCTTGTCCAGCACATCGCTTGTAACATGTTTAAGTTTCAATGTGCCAACAATCTTGTCGTCTAACTGGCACATGCCGTTTTCGTCGATTACGATGGTTTTCATGTTACAGGTTGGTTCAAGATGCTCTGGACGCGGATGGTGTACTCCTTGGCTATCACCATGCGTACGCTCATGCGTGGGCGAAAGCATTTGGCACACTACCTGCTTTACGTGACCGCCTAGCTTACTGGCCACTCGACCGCTGGGTAGTGCGGCGCCTTGACGGTGATGAATTGGCGCAACTACGAGTTTGTTTTGATCACGATTTCTGGTCGACGCTCCCCGCGATCGCAGGTGCTGTGGACGCTTGTCATGCATTGGTACACGCTGGATATGACCTTGTATGTGTGAGTGCGATCAGGCCACAGTTCGCTTCTGCGCGGCTGAAGAATTTGCGCGATCGCGGTTTTCCAATTGAACAAGTTATCGCAACCCATAACGAAGGAGCGGATATCAGTCCCAAGGCAACTGCCTTGCAGCAGTTGCGGCCAGTGGCTTTGTCGATGATTACCTGCCTTATTTGCAGGGCATTCCAAGCGATATACATGCAGCGCTTGTCATGCGCGAACCGAACGGCTCACCGAACACTGGCCCGGATTTGGAATGGGCACATTCTCAACATGTGAACCTTGCTGACTTCGCGGTTTGGTGGTTGCGTCGATAGTTGTTGCAATATGCGTCGTCTGCAGTTTCATTTACTCAAATTATAAGCGCCTGCTGGAAACTGTCCGCTCAATGGCGGGATTAGGCATCTCCGAAGGTCTCGACAAGACAAGCGTACTGGCCTCGTTCAACTCTGGTGTACGCGTGCGCGGCCTTGAGTGTTCTACGAACCCTGAAGTAGCCATCAAATCCAGCAAGTCGTTGCCGTCCGGTGAGTGAGGCACCAGCTGCGGACACAAAACGAGGTGGACGATGCGCTTCCGCGATTACAACTAGATAGGTTTTGATGTCAGGGAACGCAGTTCGAACAGCCATTAAACGGCTCAAATCTGCGTCGATTTATTACCAATGTGAACAACTCATACTCTCCGGAGAACGGCAGAAACATTAGGTTCATCACCAGTCTAGTAGTTCTGTTGAAAGAAGAGGAGCCGACATTGGTTCCACCAGCGTGGATTCATTATCGAACTTGAAGATGGAGACGGTTTTTTTCAGAGATGAAGCTTGAAGCTGCATACTTTCGGCCGCCGCTGCAGCTTGCTCCACCAATGCGGCATTCTGCTGCGTCATTTCATCCATTTGCGCAATCGCATTATTCACTTCTTCGATGCCATGGCTTTGCTCTTGGCTGGCTGACGTAATCTCGCTCATGATATCGGCCACATGTTTGACCGACGCGACGATCTGATTCATCGTGTCGCCGGCCTCATCGACCAGCTTGCCGCCGGCATTGACCTTGTCGACCGAGTCGTCGATCAGCGCTTTGATTTCCTTGGCGGCACTGGCCGAACGTTGCGCCAGGTTGCGTACTTCTGCTGCAACCACCGCAAAGCCGCGCCCCTGTTCACCCGCACGCGCTGCTTCCACCGCCGCATTCAATGCGAGGATATTGGTTTGGAACGCAATGCCATCGATGACACCGATGATATCGACAATCTTGCGCGAGCTATCCTGGATTGATCCCATCGTCGTGACGACCTGGGACACGACCTGTCCGCCTTTGACTGCGAAATTGGACGCGGAAACCACTAAATGGTTAGCCTGCCGCGCATTCTCGGCATTTTGTTTGACCGTATTGGTCAACTGTTCCATCGACGCGGCAGTTTGCTCCAAAGAACTCGCCTGGGATTCGGTGCGAGCAGATAAGTTGGCGTTTCCATCTGCAATTTGCCGTGATGCGTCGGCAATCGAACATGCTCCGAAACTAACCTCGCTGACTATGGTGCGCAAGCTGTTACTCATGTCTTGAAGGGAATTCAGCAGTGCGCTGATTTCATCATGGTTAGGGTCGCGTTCTTGTGACGTCAGTTCGCCGGACGCGACCTTCTTGGCAATCGCACCGGCATCGTGTAAAGGTCTAGTAATACTCAGTGTAATGACCCATGCGAATGCAATACCGGTGCACAATGCAATGGCGCTCAATAGCAAAAGAACGTTTCGCAATTTTTGATCTGAAGCCACAGATTGTGAAAGCACGTCGCGCGCTGCTGCCAGTTGCAATTCCACCAGCTTGTTAATTTCGGAAAACATTTTTTGATTCAGTGGATCAATGCGCGAAGAAATGATCTTTGCCGCGCCTTCGCTATTGAATGCAAGCGCCTGGCCGGTTGCTTCCTTTAGTGAGATAGCGACTTTTTCGTCAAGAAGATTGATGTCCGTAACGATGTTTTTTTCTGCTTCAGTCAATCCGGTGCTGATCAGCTGATTGCGCATTTCAGCATAACGGGCACGTTGTGCATTTGCCTTGATGTCTTCTTTCTGCATACTGTCGACTTCTGCTTGAATGCCAATATTACGCATGGCGATTCCACCTTCAAGCAGCGCATTTTTCATCGATGTTGCTAATAATATTTTGGTGTTAACCGAGTTGATATCGTTGATCAATGCTGCCTTATTTCGGTTGCTTAAATAAATATTCATGCCGACCATGACGACTAGAATTGTCAGGAGGATCCCAAAGCCTAAACCAAGGCGTGTTCCGATATACATGCTGCGCAAGTTCATGATTTTCTCCTTTTTGCTTGCCCACTCGGATTGTTTTTTTGAAGAGCGGCTTACCGATGCAAAAGCACCGGTCATATTTGTCTATTGGAATATCTCGCTTACGTCGTATCGCCTTTTTTTCTATGCTTGCAGTGAGATGGAAATGCCAGGCACGCCTCCTTTATTTGAATATGCGGGCCAATTCAATCGCATTTCTTACTTTTGTCTTATTGAAGATATGGGAGCGATGTACTTCTACGGTCCGAGTGCTGATGCCAAGTTTTTCGCCGATCACTTTATTCATGTTTCCCGCGAGGATCAAATCGAGAACTTGCTTCTCACGTTCCGATAATGCTCCCAACTTGGATTGCATCTCATGCATAACCCTTTCCGCACACGAAGATGCCATCCCTTTTTTTACTTGATTGATTAATTCATGAAGGTTAATTGGTTTCTCAAAAAAACCGAAAGCATCTTGCTTAAGCATGTCGATTGCCATTGAGGTATGGCCTCGATCCATCATCAAAATCACCGGAAAGCGCTGCATCAAATCACGCAGTGTTAATGCGTAAAACAATGCAACACCGCTCTTGATCGGAGCTTGCACGTCGAGCAAAATGCATTCACCCTGAGGGTCGGCGCAACGCGCCTTGTTAATTTCAGCAAGGAACGCATCACAGCTATCGTAGTTAGCGACCGAAATTGAATGTGACGCAGCCAGGAGTGAGATTGAATCCTGGATCATTTTGTCGTTATCGATTATATGTAACATAAGATTATCTCCTTGTAGTTATATTCCGATTCTTCTCGGCTTACCCTAATTTTTTTCGTCGATTTCCAAGAAACCTTCTTCCTGCTTTTTTCTATGATCGGCCATGTGCAAAGCATATTTTTGCAATTTCAGATCTGCATCTGAGACAGGATCCAACGTCGGGACTTGTATGGTGTCGCCGGACTCATCAATTGCGACAAACACGATCAAACACCTTGTCGTTTTTTTCGACACGCTCGTCTTCGGGTCGGTCGCCGATACATCGACTGCAATATGGATACTGGAATTTCCGGTATGCGCCACTGTGGCTTTGACTTCCACAATCTGGCCTATAAAAATCGGCTTGTAAAACCGAATCCCGCCTATATAAACAGTGACGCAGTAGTAACCGCTCCAGCCGACCGCGCATGCATAGCCTGCCTGGTCGATCCATTTCATGACGGCACCGCCATGCACCTTGCCTCCGAAGTTGACATCGGTAGGTTCAGCTAAAAAGCGAAGTGTAATAGAACGAGAAGATGAGATTAACGGATCCATGGGCTCTCTTAATTTTTTGGAAAACATACGCCATCTGTTACAAGAATCGTGACCGACATGCATTTGCAGATCAGTGAGTCCAATGCATTGGTTTCAACTTAATTGAAAATCGAGCAGCCAGATTTTACGAAATGAGATTAGTCATTTTGGCACTAAGAATGTGTGATCACTATCGCAAAACTGCCCCATTTTTACTAATGATGCTGATATCAACGTAGTTGGAACCAGCGCGTATGTTTGGTCCGAAATTCACTCGAAAACCTCCCAGATCCTTATTGGATAGTCCTTCCAGCGCCTGCAGCACTTTTTCGCGTGTGGGATTGGCGCCTGCTTTTTTTAATCCTTCCACCAACACTTTCGCTGCCAAATACCCTTCGAGACTTGCGAGAGTCGGCTGTGCTTCCGCCGGGCCAAATTTCTTGAGTGTTGTCTGATATTCCTTGATTACGGGATAGTCATATCGTGTCGGACTTGGAAACACCGTGGTAATGCTCAAACCATGTGCATTTTTTATTCCAATTGATTGGATGATTGAATTGGGATCATTGATGGATAACGCCATCAATTGTGATGATCCTCCTGCTTCACGAAAAAGTTTCACAAATGCCGCTGTCGGCCCTCCGGTAGTTAAAAGAAGGATTGCTTGAGTCTGTGCGGCGAGCGCAATCTTTACGGAAGCTTCAACTTTCGTTGTATTGCGTTCATACGTGCTTAAAAATGCAGGTTCTATCCCTGCCTGTTTGAGCGCAAATTTTGCTGCGGCAAGTGCGTCAGTACCGAACGCATCATCCTGATATACAATTCCAATTTTTTTAAAGCCAATTGATACGTAATGCTCAATTGCCTTATTCACTTCCTGTGCGTAGCTGACGCGAAGATGAAAAAAGTAGGGAGTATACGGAACGCGCAAGGACGAAGCACCAGTTCTGGGGCCAACCACCGCGAGATTGGCGTTCGCCAGAATTTTCTCTCGCAGCAAAGCTTCATTATTGGATGTGCCGGTACCACCAACAAGTGCGACCACATCCTTATCTATCAGAGCATTTACGTTTTTGATGGTCTGATCGACCTTATAGGCATCATCCAGACTGATGAAGCGTATATGGTTGCCATTTACTCCACCAGCTGCATTCACCATGTCAAAATATACTTGCGCGCCCAAACGCATCGGCACGCCTGAACTGGCCAGTACTCCCGTTAATGCAGTTGATTGCCCTACCACGATGTCTTTAGCTTGTGCTATTTGCATGGTGAACAATGCAACGGCAGAAATTGCTACGGCTTGTGTAGTCATCTTGATCATTGCTGTCTCCCTCTGTTAAGACTTAATAACCATCAATCAATCAATTGCGGCTAGTCGGAATTCCGCATTTGCGAATCGCCTTTGTTCTTCCATGACAAGCTGACCCAATTCTCTTTTGAGCTGGTTGAATTGAGTGCTCGATGGGTCGCGTGACCTGGGCAGCATTACCACTTCATCCTTTTTTATGGTTCCAGGACGGTATGTCATAACAATGATTCTGTCGGCAAGGTAAATTGCCTCTTCAATGCTATGCGTGACGAACACGATTGTTTTTCGGAATTTCTCCCAGATTCGCAATAATTCATCCTGCAAGTTCCGGCGAGTCAGTGCGTCCAACGCGCCAAAAGGCTCGTCCATCAGCATGACCGGTGAATCTAATGCAAGGACTCGTGCTATTGCAACGCGTTGACGCATTCCTCCTGAAAGATCTTTAGGAAAGCGGTTGCGAAAATCCTTGAGGCTTAATATATCGAGGAGGTTTTCGACTTTTTCCTTGATCAATTCAGGCGACTCATTTTTTATTTCGAGGCCGAACGCAATATTTTTTTCGACAGTCATCCAGGGAAACAGGGCATATTCCTGAAATACCATTCCGCGGTCCGGTCCCGGTTTGCGAACAGCCTTTCCATTCGTCAGAATCTGCCCGGAAGTCGGCAAGGAAAAACCGGCGATTGCATTTAAAAGCGTGGATTTTCCACAACCTGATGGTCCAAGCAAGCAGACAAATTCTCCTTGTTGAATATTCAGATTAATGTTCTGCAATGCAGTAACATCCCGATCTCCGGTTTTAAATACTTTATTTACTGCAGTAATAACAATTTGATTCGTCTCCATTATTTCCCCTTTTTTATTGCTCTAAACTGCGGTGCCACCGTAGTAAATAATTATTCAATTTATCCATCACCAGATCGAGAGCCAGTCCAAGAATTCCTATGGTGATCATGCCGGCGATGATTTTGTCGGACCACATGAATTCACGCGCTTCCAGAATGCGATAGCCGAGGCCATCGTTTACGGCAATCATTTCTGCGACAATGACACAGATGAAAGCGGTGCCAATCCCGATACGGATTCCTGCAAATATGTAAGGTGTTGCCGCAGGAAGAATGACACGCCAGAACATCGTCATTTGACTGACACCTAAATTCTGTGCAGCGCGTACGTAAATAGAGTCCACATGGCGAACGCCAGCAATTGTGTTCATCAATACGGGGAAGAAAGCACCTATGCTGATCAGAAAAACTGAAGGGGGGTTGCCCAAGCCGAACCATAGAATAGCGAGCGGAATATAAGCGATTGGAGGAATTGGCCGGAGTACTTGCGTCATGGGATTGACGAGTTCGTAAATATGCTTGCTCGTGCCCATCATCAAACCAAGCGGCAAGGCGAGGCCGGCGCCCACAAAAAAACCGATCAGAACACGGGACATCGTGGAAAAAGAATCCCGAAGAATGTCACCTGAAAAAAGCCATTGTATATAGCTGCCGGTATGGGAATCAAACGGTTGGGCAGGTTTGACAGAGGCCAGCCAACTTGTAATGACCGCCGATGGTGAAGGCAAGACAACGCTAGAAACCATGCCGGAACGCGAGCCGAGCTCCCAAATCACCAACAGTAGTGCAGGGACAATCAGTCCTTTAAAAAAGGCTTTGGATCTGGATTTGAATTTGGATTTCATGGATTGCCTCATTTAGTCCGCAGTTCTTGTTCAGCTTTTTGCAGAAGCTCTGTCTTTACCCACTCGGTAGCAATTACAGGCTTCACGACTTTTCCCATACCATGGCGCTGCATCATGTCAGTCATGGTTTGAATTTCGTTAGCCGTTAACTCATAAGTGAACTCTGCATTGGCCATGGCATCTCGATAGTCTTCGGACGAGAGTTGTCCTTTAAATACATTCTCCCTGACATATTTTTCTGCCAACTGAGAATTACGTTGGAATTGCAGAGTCGCATCCAGAAAAAGTTTGACTACTCTATAAGCGACATCTGGGTGTTCCTTGTACATCTTCTCGGTCATAACCAGCGCACGAACTGATTTTCCCAAAGCAGTGTCGTATGGTTTAATTACTTCCACCCCAAATTTTCTTTTGATCGCTTGTGTCGATTGAGGTTCTGTCTGGCACATTGCATCAATCTGCTTGGTTGCGATCGCGGCGTTCAAATCGGAATAACCTAAATAGACGAGTTCAATGTCCTTGCCAGGCCGATCGGACCAACTAAGTCCATTTTTTTCAAGTTCGGCCAGAAGTAGAAGTTCTTGCGCACCGCCGCGCGTGACGCCGACTTTTTTTCCTTTGAGGTCTTTAATTGAATGTACGCCAATGTCCGGCCGCGCAATAATGCGTGCCCCTCCCCTCGAAAATCCGGCGACCGCATATATCGGGATGCCTGCTGATCGGCCAATGATGGCCGCATCAGCTCCGCTTGCAGAGATATCGATCTCGCCGGCGATTATCGCCGGCATGATGTCTACACCTTTTGCGAATACACGCTCATCGATTCTCAAGTCGTATTTTGGGGCCAGTTCTTTCATATAGGACACTGCGCCAAAATGCGCAAATTTCAAGTTTCCGAGTCGTACGACGTCTACTGCTTCAGCCGCGCTCGCGCATGAAAAAACAATGGTAAAGATCGCTATTCTTTTCAGATTTGCGAACATGTTTTTTTCCATTTCCATTTCGGTCTCCCATTTAAAAATAAGTCTTTAAAACCAGATATTCATTTTTTCCAAATCAAGATGTCTCGATTTAAATCAGTACAGTTAAGAACTCCCAACATTGCCATGTTCCTGTCTATTTCTGCGCTCAAGAGATCAATGGCATGCTCAACACCCGCCTGGCCCCCAACTGCAGCTGCATAATTAAATGGCCTGCCGACGAAAACGAAGCGAGCACCAAGAGCCAGCGCTTTTAGCACATCGCTTCCCCTTCGAAACCCGCTATCGATCATCACAGGAAGGCCATCGACTGCATCGACTACCTGGCTAAGGATGCGCATGGGCGATATGGCGCCGTCCAATTGACGCCCCCCATGATTCGACAGAATAATTCCATCAACGCCATGGTCGCGGGCAATCACGGCGTCGGCGACGCTCAAAATACCCTTCACGATCAGTTTCCCTTTCCATTGGCGACGTATCTGCGCAAGATGTGTCCAATTCAGAGTATCGCGGGCAGTGAAATCGCGCGCAACGTTTGGTGAAACGATTGGTGCGCCACGATGCGCAAACGAATTTTCAAAATGCGGCATGCCGTGACGGACCAATGTCCGAAGAAATGTGCTGAACAGCCACTTTGGATGAGTAATGCCGTCATAAGCCAGACGCAAATTTGGTTTAAGCGGCGTTGAAAATCCTGTTTTTACATTATTTTCTCTATTGGCGGCAACTGGAATATCCACTGTAATGACAAGACACTTGAAACCGGCATTCGCGACACGCTCAATCAGCGCATCAATACGATTGGGATCGCCTGGCAAATACGCCTGAAACCAAGTATCCGGTGCAGCTGCGATAACCTCTTCCAATGGAATCAAGGAAGTGGCGCTGAGTATTGCTGGGACGTTGGCGGCTTGCGCTGCGCGTGCCAACACAATATCCCCGCGGTATGCCGATAACGCACTGATGCCCATCGGGGCAATCCCGAATGGAGCCGAGTACGTTTTTCCCATTAGCTCGGTTTGCTGGCTCCGCTGCGATGAATCGACAAGCACGCGTGTGACAAAACCCCATTCTTCAAATACAGAATCGTTGTCGCGCAATGACTGATTATCTTCTGCAGCGCCTGCTATATACCCAAAAATAGGCCGTGGCAAATGCCGCTGCGCTTTCAGGGAAAAATCGTTTAAGGAAAGAACATCGCGTAAGCACCGCTTGATCCTCCGATGTGATCTCGTCGGCACTGTAATGAAAGAATTTGTATCAACTGCAAAGGATGGCGTTGTGGACATAGTCATGGCCTTCTGATATTTGATTTGACTAAACTATATAAAGAAATTAAGATTCATAAAAGTGAAATAACTAGAAAACATTTGTTCGCTTTATTAGAATAAAATTAAATCCTGAATATCATGACGCTTAAACAACTAGAGGCGTTTTACTGGGCGGCCAGCTGCGCCAACTTTGCCATGGCCGCAGAGCGAGTACATCTTTCCATATCCTCTCTGTCCAAAAGAATCGTTGAGCTTGAAGATTCGCTAGGTCACCCGCTATTTGATCGAAGCGGGCATCGCGCCACTTTGACTGATGCGGGACATAGGCTACTCCCGCAAGCAGCGCAATTGCTTGAATCTGCAGCGAAGATTCAAGCAAGTCTGTCCCAGAAGATCGGGCTTTCAGGACGCTGTGTTTTTGGCGTCGGTGAGCTGAGCGCGCTAACTTGGCTTCCCGAGTTTGTATCAGCATCAAGAGAGCAATTTCCCGATTTAAAGCTGGAACCATACGTCGATATAGGTGCAGTGCTGGAAGAGCGAATGGATCGCGGCGAACTGGATTTCGCAGTGATAGCTGGACGCTCATCTCGCCAAAATATTCTTTCACACCCTTTGACCGAGGCGCGCTTTGTTTGGGTGGCGTCGTCGGAACTAGTCGGCAATGCCCAAATGATGACTTCGGCACTGCTGAAAAGATTGCCGCTTATCACCTTGCCGCACGGCGCCGGAACCACGCGTATCCTGGATGACTGGCTGCTAGGGCAGGGAATCAACTCAGTGGAACGTATCGTATGCAATCACTGGGGCGCGATTGCCGGACTGCTCTTGGAAGGTATCGGCGTAGGATTTTTACCTGAGGAGCTCGCACGCACGTTGTCGAAGCGCAGTAAATTGAAGGTTCTACAAAGCCGGCTGCTCTTGGCCCCGCTTGCCTACTCCTATCAGTGGCGTCGACATGATGCACGCCCTCTGATCGGACTTATGCGAGAGCTTGTAGTTCAAACTGCCAGCTTTTCGTCTGTCGGTCAATTGTTCGGGCCACGAGAATCCAACAACAGGCGTAAGAAATAGGAAGAAGGGAATTCAGATGCACCGATTGATCTAGGCTCAGCGAAGATGAGGTTTTTGGTTTCGCCTCTTAATCGATCAGGCAAGTCAATTGGCGTCACAGGTATCGCGGCTGCTTCACTGCTGGAAAAGGTTCAATTGGCGGTACGCCTTTGAATGATGATTGAATGCGAATCTAAGATGGCCGCTCCTGTGAACCCAAAGTGGTTCGAAAAAAAGCATGCGAGTATTAAACATTCACTATCGGAGTATTAAATACTCAATATCATGAGTGCAGGTTCCGGCAATTTCTCACAGATTGCACAACACCCCTTAATTAGCCTAATCAGTTTCCATAAAAACAGCCTTGCTTGGCAGTTTTCTAATGTAGCTAACCAATATAGCGCCACTATAGGGATGTGTATATGAAAATTTATTTCTCTAGATTGGCTTTGTAGATGCCGCAGCTAATTACAAGGCCATCGTATTTTTCAAAATACATTGACTTCATTTCAAGCTGCTTGGTAACTGGATTAACAAATTTATAATCTTGCCATCCTTTGCCATTCTTTTTTAAGATCTCGTAACGTTCATGCATGTAAGCCTTTCCATCAATATCTTTAAGTTCCATCAGGTTGATTCCCTGCATGCGCTTATTGGCTCCATGAGCTAGTTCCAGACCGTTCATGTCGAGTACCGAGACATATAAATCTCGATCGCGGTATTGCCCTGTCAAACTATTTATTTCAGTGATGACCTTGTCTTTACCTTCTCTTTTCATATTTGCTATTACTTTATGCACCATCGCAACGGCCTCCTTTGCAGTACCGCGGTCGTCTGCTGCAAACGAATGGATTGAAAACAAAAAATATGTCAGTGCAAAGAGTGTGAGTGCGCGCACAATATTTTGCATTTTTTCCTCGATATAAGTGAGTGGCGGTTTAAACTTCTTTGAAAGACAACGATAACCATAACGTATGACGAAATGTATCTTTCACCTAGGTATTTTAACGCAGTTCTTTTCCACCTTTATGTGGGTATAGCGACCTAATAAAATTAGGCAGTGTAACGAAATGGTCGCATCCCAATCGCCATTGTTGTTGAATAACAGATCGGCACAATAATCCCTAATTTGATGACTCTCACCGTTGATGGTGATTATTGCACTGTAGAGTAATTCAACGCTATTGTGGTTGACCACAATAGCGACCCTGAGTCGATCAATCTGGGTATCGAAAAATAGAAGATGTTGCCGCTACCAAGCTGGCTCAATTAACATTGGAGGCGCGCGCTCTCGATGCATCCGACATGAGAGGCCTTGCACCGCTGAAGCGTTATACGCTTTCCGTACTGCTGATTCAAGCTCAATTGTGCAAAGCAGGGCCAGAGCATCAAATTTGGCTAACCGGCTGAAGGCCAAGTAGATCGAATAGGTAATCCGGCTTCCAAGCGGCATTCTTACGCTTGCACGGCAAACTCAGTTTGCTGCTGGTATCGAGCCGAAATAGGTTGAGCGCCAGTTTTCTCACGATGCCTAGATTGGCTGCGGCATGGCGCAGGTGGACGGCGCTGGCGTCTTCGCGAAATGCCACATCCAGGCAGCGGTGCAAACCATTCTCTATGCCCAGTGCAGCCGCGTTGCGTCCAATATCGCCTGCGCGTCGGGCGCCATGGAGCCAATCAGGTAGCTTAAGGGGCGTGAAACTCTACTTTCCTTTTAACGAACATACATTTTCTAATTAATTCGTTTTTTTTAATATTAAATAGTTTCTATAGTTAAAGCAATTCAACTTTCGGGGTCATGTAATGGGCGCAGCTGGGTCTCAGTTGATTGCTTCTCAGGCCGTAAACGGCGGGCGGACAAGATCGTCGGGGGCGCCGGCCAGCAATTGGACGGTACTTGTCCTTGGATGATTCCGCCGCCAAGGCACGCAAGCACCTGCCCCGTCCAATTTTCGGGTACATCGCTGGCGCCGCCGAAGACAATCAGTCTCTCCGGGATAATCGCGATGTATTCAACGAGTGGGGCTTTGTCACCTGCGTATTGACATCAATGATGGATGTTCAAGATTTTGTGAATCTAAGTTCTTAACCGCATAGCCGTTACTTTTAGGTGGGAAAGTGCACTACTTCTAACTCAATCGATTGCTGTTCTCACACAAACGTCAACCAAGGAGCGTCATCATGACCGATGTGTGCTGCCCTCGGGTAGCGAAGATCAAACAGAGAAGGAAAGTGGCTCGATCTTGAGGAGACTGCATCCGGAAAAATCCCGGTTTCAGCCAATGAGTCAAAAAAGGAGTTTTATCATGAATAAGTTGTTATTTCGATCTCTCGTAATCTCAACCACAGTGGCATTGGCACGATTCTTCGGAATGGGTGTGGTCAAACGAGAGATCAAGCGAATTTTTGCCCGAGGTGTTCTTACAAGCGGGTTGTTTCTAATTCTTTGCGACGTGAGCCAAATTGCCTTAGCCCAGAACGTTACTGTTCCGCGCACTCGTCCCTCGGCCGTTGTGGACGGTGCCGGGGTAGTCCGGATTTACTATCAAGGATCGGATTGGCACCTTCATGAGACTTGGTACTCTAAGGGTTGGCACGACAGAACTGCGCAAAGCACCGTGAGCACGATGGCCAGTGGTACTTCCCCAGCTGCGATCATTATCAACGGGCTACCAACTGTTTATTACGTCAGCGACGATTGGATGTTGCACCAGTCTTATTTGGACAACAGCAGTACATGGCGCGACTCGGCATTGTGGTCCGTAGGACCAGTAAGTCCGGCAGCGGTTGTGGACAAAACCGGCATCGTTCATGTCTTCTTCGAGAATGCTAATGGGGGACTTGCCAAGGCGTCTTTGGATACCACTACCGGAAGTTGGCAGTTCTTGAATTTTTTATATGCTGACAGCAGCGTGGTGAAGCCAAAGAGCGATCTGTCAGCGATCATGGAAAATTCGACGAATCAGGTAAGTGTCTTCTACAAAGGAACCGACGGTAATTTGAATCAAACTTGGGGCTGGAATGGTGTTTGGAAGAATTTGTCTCTAGGTTATCCCATGAATGGCAATCCCTCCGCAGTTGTTAGCAACACTGGCATCGTGAGCATCTTTCATCAAGGCGGAGGAAGCGACAATAGTCTGCACCAGGCCTACTATCAGAACAAATGGCAGGACTACCCCGTGGGAACGCAATACACGCAAGCTACTGGTAGTCCGGTCACTATTGTGGATAAGTCTGGCTTGGTGCGTGTTTATTTCCTTGGATCCGGCGGCACCCTTTGGGAAGCTTATAGTACCGACGCTAGTGGTGTATACGGTTATAACTTTGATTCCATGGGCGTGGCCTCGACCGACGATCCTGGCGTGGCAGTGGAAAACTCTGGCCAGCTGTCGGTCTTTTACCGAGGAAGCGATGGGAATTTGGATCAACACTACTGTTGGTATGGGTGGCATGATGCGTATCTTGGATATCCGGTAAAGAGAGGTTCCGATGTAACGCCGCCGCCGCCGTCAGCCGCGCCGGGGGGGCCCACATGGCTCATCAACAACGGCGCATACGCGTCGATACAGAAGCTGGGTTCTCAGGCTGCGGATTTGGCAAGTCAGTATTTCAACAATACGAAAACCTATTTCATCGTGTCGGGCAGCACGAAACTTTCCACCATTCCCGCGCAAAGCAGGCCGACCTTGACTTTTACCAGCTACTCGGATCTTCAAAACGCATTTTTGGCAGGCAATATCCCGTCATATATTGATGCGATTATTTACGATAGCGAGAATTGGTCCTTTACCCCTGTTGTGGAACAGCAGAACCCGGCGCTGTATTACCAAAAGGCAGCGGAACTCATTCATCAGCATAATTTGCGCTTTATCGCTACGCCGGCAATTAATCTGATACAAGCAATCGAACCCGGCTATGAAGATCCGAAAGGCAAATATCAAAAATTCATCGATCTCGGGATTGCTGGCGCCGTGGCGCAATATGCAGATATTTACGAAATTCAGGTACAGGGATCGGAAACGGATTTGAGTCTTTCCGCCAATTTCGTATCGCAAGCGTCAGCTCAAGCGAAGGCTGCCAATCCAAACGTGACTGTTCTTGCCGGATTGAGCACAAATCCGATGGGCCAAAGCGTTACCTCGGATCAGCTTTTCCAGCTCGTTCACGCAACTCTCGGAACGGTTCAGGGCTACTGGTTGAATATTCCCGGCCAGTCCCCCTATTGCCCCAGCTGCGGCACGCCTCAGCCGCAAGTTGCGCAGGGATTGCTGCAACTAATGGCGGTGCCATAGTAGAAACGACTTTTATAGGCCCATTGGGAGCGAAGCCGTAAAGTGCACTACTTCTAACTCAATCGATTACTGTTGTCACACAAACTTCAACCAAGGAGCGTCATCATGACCGATCATTCCCTTTCGACTTCTCATTCAATGGGGAGAAATCCGCGTGGACGTCTTGGCTTAGGCGGCCTCCTTCGACTGTTTGCCAAGCTGGCGGGTATCTCCGCTGTCCTGTTTGCGTTTATCCCTGCTTTCGCCGGCAACGTCATTGCAAATCCGGGGTTCGAGTATGGAACGCTGAGTTACTGGATTACCTCGAATTCTGGCTTAATAACGGTTACTAATGAGAAGCCTCACTCCGGTAATTATGCTATCTTTGTCGGGGGCGGATCTCTTTCCAATGCCCAATTATGGCAGAACTTCATTGCACCCACCGGCCAAAGTCGATTCTCTGTCTGGAATCGGGTTAAGTGCCCCCCCGTAGGAACCCTGATAGGCGGCACGGTTGGGGTTTTCGTTCAGGGCAACCAACATCATGATACTGTAATTCCTGATCAATCAAGTCTGCAGAAGGCTTGTGGCGGCTGGAACACGGGGACGACACCCATGTGGAGCCTTTGGACGAAGGTAAGCGGCTGTACATCGAATCTGTCCGGTAAAGGTGCTGGTGTCATGGTAACAGTCCTGGGTGCCGATAGCGGTGTCGTGGAGTTTGATGATTTTTCCCTTGCCGAAGACACGACCTGCCCCGCCCCATCCACCACTCCGCAAAACACGCCCAAGTACCGAGGAATCTGGCAGGAACCGCGCAGAGTGATGGGCTCCGGAGGCGGGACCGACTCCGGCGTCTGGCTTGGCTCGACCACTTTGATCTTCGGTGTGGATGGAAAGAACACGTTACATCAGGGGGACTCGATCTATTCGGAGGGCGGCGAATACCGGCTGGTGATGCAGGATGACGGGAATCTAGTGCTCTACGCTCAGGGTCCGGTGGTACAGAGGGCGCTTTGGAATTCCCAGACCGCTGGCAATCCCGGCGCCTACGCGGTCATGCAGGCCGACGGAAATTTCGTCGTCTTCAGCTCATCCGGAAGCGCACTCTGGAGTAGCGGGACGTCGGGCCATCCGGGCGCTTATCTGGCGTTACAAGATGACAGCAACCTGATTGTCTACAGCCAGGACGTCTCTGCCTTGTGGTCCACCGGCATCCAGAATTATCAATTGAACGCAGGCCAAGTCTTGCGGCCAGGTTGGTCGCTCCTCTCCAACAACGGCGTCTTCGTTCTCACTATGCAGACCGATGGGAATCTGGTGATGTACAAGGGGACGCAAGCCGTCTGGAGCAGCAACACTGCGGGCAACGCGAATGCCTACGCGACTATGCAAAACGACGGAAACTTTGTCGTCTACAACTCGTACGGAAGCGCACTCTGGTACACCAATACATGGGGAAATTCCGGCGCCTACGCGGTGATGCAGAACGACGGGAACTTCGTCGTCTACAACTCTTCAGGACGGGCTCTGTGGTCGACCGGGCAGCACTGATAAAGTGATTATTGCTCTGGAAGTGGCGTTCCAGAGCAGATGTTTTGGCGATTTCGCCCAGCATGCGCAACACCCAATACGCCAGACATCCAATCAACAACAATACCGCCAGTCGGCCCGACTGCCTGCTATGGCTGGCATACAACCCCAGACCAACACGTTCGTTCTTCAAGTCGCGAGTAAGCGGCGCGTGTGAGCCGTCTGTACATTATGCCGTAGGGACTTCAGAGTGGTGCCCACCAAATAGGAGTGGGGACCACTTTGAACACACGCATGCCATCGAAGCGCAGATTCGCGGCCAACCACCCGATCTGCGCCGGCAAATACGGCAACAGCAATCGCGCCCGTTGCTCGACAGTCTGGAAGTCTGGCTGCGCGAACGATTGCTGACACTGTCGACGCAGTCGGATACGACCAAGGCGATCAATTACATGCTCAACCAATGGCAGGCGTTAATCTACTACTGCGAGGATGGCATTGCCGAGATCGATAACAACATCGCCGAGAATGCACTGCTGGGATGCTGTCTTGGCCGGAAGAATTTTTTATTCCTGGGAGCCGATAGCGGCGGCGATCGTGCTGCCGCCATGTACTCGTTGATCGTGTCGGCACGAATGAACGGCTTGGATCCGCAAGCCTATGATTGCTTTCGACTAATTGTGTTGAAAAACTCGGTTTTTTCAGTGCTTTGTTTGGAGTATTAAATTTTTTAGAAATTTTTCGTGATTTTTTAAGAGGAGTTACGATCGAATTTCCCACTCACTTGTAATTACGCGGGTATCAAACTTACTTTCTGCACTTTTGGCATCAACCACTTTGCCATTCTTCGTAGATTTTGCACAGTTGCCGCTAATAGAAACTCATCCTGAGCGCCAGAAAGTCCGCGTAGACGCAATCTGTCAAGTTTGAGGATGCGCTTTAGATGGGCAAACAGCATCTCGACCTTCTTGCGCTGACGCCTCGATTGCTGGAACAAATCAGTTTGTGCGATTCGCCTTGCAACATCACGGGCGGCCTCATGAATGCTACGAGCAATTTTGCGAATCGGCGTATTCGGGCAGCATTGGGCTTTGCGTGGGCAAGCAGCGCAGTCATGCTGACTTGACCGATAGATGATGGTGTCTGCTTGCGTGATGTGCGTGCGTGGATTCTTGAATGCGCGCCTGTTGATTTGCATCGCATGTCCCTCAGGGCAGCGATATTCATTGGCTTGTTGGTCAAACTGGAAATCATTGCGAGAGTACGTATCATCCGTGCGCTGCGTCTTGTCCCATACCGGTACATGCGGCTCGATGTGCTTCTCGTTGACCATCCAATGGAGCATAGTTGCGGTGCCATAGGCTGTATCGCCCACCAAACGGTTGGGTTTGATGTTGAAGCGTTCCTCTACCCGTTGGATCATGGTTTTAGTGGATTCCACTTCTTGTGTGCGGTGTGCCGGGGTTGCCGCGACATCCATGATGATGCCTGCATCCAGGTCAATCAGGTAGTTGGTGGAATACGCAAAGAACGCTGGCCCGCCAGGTGCTGCTGTATACCGTGATGCTGGATCAGTCAGCGAAACAACTTTGGGTGTGGCGACCGTATTGCCAGACGAAGACTCTTCCTCAGTCGGATTGGCATCTTCCAGCGCAGCGAGGTATTCGCGTACAGCCCGACTGAGGGCTTCACCTTTGCTCCAGTCTTTCGGTGCTTCAGGCGTGGTGACCCTGGCACGATTGGCATCGGCTTTGATAATGCTGGCATCGACAGCAAAGCCCTCACCACCAACCAAGTCCTCAGACATGCAACGACGCAGTACGGTTTCAAATACGTGGCGCAACGTATCGCTCTGACGAAAGCGACCATGTCTGTTCTTGGAGAAGGTGGAATGGTCGGGTACTTTGTCTTCCAGGCCTAGTTTGCAAAACCAGCGGTATGCAAGATTCAAATGAACCTCTTCACATAACCTGCGTTCTGACCGGATTCCAAAACAGTATCCGATAACTAGCATGCGGATGATCAGCTCCGGATCAACTGATGGGCGTCCAGTATGGCTGTAGAATTCGGTCAGATGTCCGCGCAGGTCGCTCAGATCAAGGAAGTGATCAATGCCCCGAAGTAGATGGTCGCTTGGTATGTGGTCTTCGAGATTGAAGGAATAAAATAATTGGTCTTGTGCTTCAATTCGTTCTCCCATCATAACGATGCGCTCCACTTCGTTGATCACATCATCAATTTAGTAAACGTAGAGCTCGAATTCAAGGGAGTTTTTCAACACAATTGACTCAAAGCGGACGTTGCGTGGCTCGTTCGAGATGAGAGGCGCGCCCGGCTTGCCGAGACGGGTGCCGCCTGAAAAAATAGGGTGGCTCGCCCGCTAGTGCAAATGACCCAAAATCTACTCATCAAAATAACTTGGTTTTGCTAGCCAGCCTTCCAAGAATTGCACGCATACCCGCACATTCGCCATCGTTCCCAATCGCGTCGGATAAATTGCCCATACGTCTGCTTCCTGGCTGTATTCCGGAAGTATCCTAGTCAAACGCCCGTCGGCAAGACTCTGATCGACATCCCAGATGGAGCGCAAGATAATGCCATGGCCGTCGATGGCCCACTGATGGACCAGTTCACCATTGTTGGTCGAAAGAGCGCCTTTCACCCGCACGGTTTCGGGGCCTTGGGGTCCAGTCAACTTCCAGCGTCCGAACTCTTGGTCGCGTTCACGAATCACGATGCATTTATGTTTCAGCAGTTCAGTTAGTTGTTGCGGTATGCCATTGCGCTTTAGATACAGCGGCGAAGCACAGAGGACGCGTGAATTTGCTGCTAGCCGTCGGGCGAATAAATGTGACTCCTGAAGCTGTCCCACACGAATATCGAGGTGGAAACCTTCAGCGATAAGGTCGACTGGCCGGTCCAGCAATTCAAGTTGTACTTCCAATTCGGGATATTCAAGCGCCAGCACGGACATGGCGGGGGCGATTCGATTACGCCCGAAGCCGGAACTGGTACACAAGCGCAAAAGCCCGCGCGGCGAACTCCCTTTCTGAGAAATAGCTTCTTCAAGCTGATCGACGTCCTCCAGGATACGTTGCGCCCACTGATGAACAACATGGCCATGGTCGGTCAACGAGACTTTGCGTGTCGTCCGGTGCAGCAAGCGTACTTGCAGAGTCTTTTCCAGAATAGCGATGCGCTTGCTCACGAGCGCGTTGGAAACTCCAAGTTCTAGCGCCGACGCAGCGAAGCTCTGTTTTCGGACGACGACACAGAATAGGCTCAGGTCTTCGAGCAGTGGCCGGGTCACTTTAAGGTTCGAAGGCATGCGAACGGATCATCCCCAATTATTGTTCACAAATCGTGTTTTATGACATCACGAATCTGCTGATTATATATTCTTCTATATTCGGTAAGATGAATCCGTCCTCAATTCGCCCTCAACCGCAAAAGGTTATCTCCATGAAAGCCCATAAAATTGCAGTCATCGCCGGCGACGGCATCGGTAACGAAGTCATGCCGGAAGGGTTGCGCGTGCTGGAAGCGGCTGCACGCAAATTCAACATTGCTCTTGAGTTTGCGGCCATGGAGTGGGCCAACTGCGACTACTTCGTCAAGCATGGCCAGATGATGCCGGATGACTGGCGCCAGCAACTAGATGGCTTTGAAGCCATCTATTTCGGCGCTGCCGGCATGCCCGATAAGGTGCCCGACCATATTTCGCTGTGGGGTTCGCTACTGAAATTCCGCCGCGAGTTCGACCAATACGTCAACCTGCGCCCAGTGCGCCTAATGCCTGGCGTGCCTTGCCCGCTGGCCAACCGCAGGCCAGGCGACATCGATTTCTACGTCGTGCGTGAAAACACCGAAGGCGAATACTCGTCGGTAGGCGGAAAGATGTTCGACGGTACCGACCGTGAATTTGTGGTACAGGACGCGATTTTTACGCGCAAGGGTACCGACCGGATACTGAGATACGCGTTCGAGCTCGCACAAAGCCGTCCTAAGAAACATCTCACCTCAGCCACCAAGTCGAACGGCATTTCTATTAGCATGCCGTACTGGGATGAACGGGTAGAAGCGATGGCATCATCGTATGCCGACGTACGGTATGACAAGTACCATATCGATATCTTGTGTGCGCGCTTCGTGCTATCGCCGGAACGTTTCGACGTGGTGGTCGCATCCAATCTGTTCGGCGACATCTTGTCGGATCTAGGGCCGGCATGCACCGGCACGATCGGTATCGCGCCTTCGGCAAACCTGAATCCGGAGCGCAATTTTCCATCCCTGTTCGAACCTGTGCACGGCTCGGCGCCCGACATTTTCGGCAAAAACATTGCCAATCCGATCGGCATGATCTGGTCCGGCGCAATGATGCTCGATTTCCTCGGCAATGGCGCTGCGAACTATGCGGCCGCGCACGACGCGATCATGACGGCAATCGAAACCGTGCTGGTGCAAGGGCCGACTACTCCCGACCTTGGGGGAACCAGCAATACGACCGAGGTTGGCAAGGCGATCGCTGCGGCAATCTGACCGCAAAGGTTTGTATTAGCAATACAGGATTTTCACTTTCCGCTTGCCATGACGCTTAGTGCGAGCGGATTGATCACATATTTGTACGGATATCGCCATGATTGGCATCGTGAATCGGACGGCCACTTGGTGATTGTTCCTCGTAGAGTCGATGAACACGTGTGGGAAAACCGAAGAGTACAGTCCGGCTTTTTGGGGCTGCCAGGTGCAGACAATGTGAGCGCCGTCGTTTTCAACCGAAGCACGACGATTTCAAAGTTCAATCGTATGGGAGTTTTCGCTGGATTCGGATCTTCAAGGGTAAGGCTGGAACGGCAGAGGCAGGCGGTAAGCCATGATCCGAATGCTTCGGAGCCAATACCCTTCCGAATGCTGGTCAACGGCGCCGATTACATTGAAACCTGGGTTGAGGGTGCCGACGTTTTTCACAACCCTTATGCGGTAGTCCCTTTGTCTCCGGACATGCTACCGGGAGCCGCGCATCATCGCTTAGCAAGTGATGGGACGCTTGAAAGCATGGTGCCGGAATGGCACCCCTTAGGTTCCGTCACCACAATAACCGTATTGGAGCACTGACAATCGTGGCTGGCGGTCCCAAACGTTATGGTTTAGAAGCACCCGCCCAATTATCGTCAGGCTTTGCCTACGGTGTCGGCAAACTTGCCATTGAATACGATTCCACTGTCCCTGACAATCCCGGCCAGTCTTTGGCCCGCTCCGATGCAATGACGGCGGGTGAATGATAAGGGTTTGATTGCATGCGCCTTTTTACTGCGGCAATTTTATGCGTCTCCAACTCCTAGGCGGCAAAGATATCCTTCTCGGACGCATACTTTCAGGCTTTGCGATGCCTAATTGGAGTCGCTTTTGGCACGGATATCGTTCCTCGGCGCGGCAAAATTATGGTTCATGTCACACGTCGCACATTTGTTGCGTCGGAAAACTGCGTAATTCCCAACGTCAGTCATGCGTAGCTGTCAAGAACGGTACTGGCGTCACGCTTACAGAAAATCTAAAAATTGAGAAGGTGGAATGAAAAGCTGCAAGAATTTTGTGTTGTGGAGGGTGTTGCTTTACCGTTAGGAAGATACTTTCTGCCACCAAACAATAAATGTCACACTAATTACTCAAAATTGTTACGCGACAAGATTGTGTCAATCTAATTACTCGAATTAGTAAAACTGAAGATTTTTGCGATTTTCTGTCAATCGGTTCGGAGAATTACTCAAAATACGTAATGCTTTTGAGATCAAGGACTTAAGCTGAGCAAAAATGTCAATCTTAATTATCAGACACCTTTTCGCCAAATGCCGCATAGTGTGTATGGGTTATTGAGAAATTGCAAATCTCTCTCGGCTAAACCTATACAAACAGAGAACTTGCCCCAAAAATGTAAAAATTTAATGAAAACTGCCTTCGAAGGAACCGCTAAACATCTAAAAGAGATGCGAATCTTGCTTCAAGATTAGACTATTTTTACATTTTTGGGAAATGGGCAAAAATAACCAGTTTAAAATTGGCGGATTGCTATAGGAGGAATTCCCATCGCGTTAAAGCAAGTTTAATACGCAGATTCCGAAAACCAATCTGATTTCTGGAAGATTGGTAAAAAATAGCCAGCGGCTAATTTGAATTGTGGGAGAAAATGAGCACTTTATAGCTGATTTCTTGATACTGCTCTTATCTGAATAAAGCGGACTTGCGTGTCAACCTACTGCGACAAGCCCTTGAAAAAATCCTGGCCGATCGAAGATGGACAGCCTGAGCATTGTCTACTGCTCAATATTGACCGTTGCATGGTGGACTTCTATTGCCAACCAGTAAGATGCATTGCATCCCACACTCTTTCCACCACATTCTCGCTAATAAATTGGCAAATTAATAATGTCTTCTGGTAATCTACGTTCTTGTCAAAAATACACCGTCCAATAAAAACAGGAATACCCGACGATGCCGAACGACCTCAGTAATGCCTTTCCTTCCCTGCCCGGCAGCTTGTCCAATCTGGTCGGCAGCGGCACGCAAGCGTTCCTGCAAAGCCTGTCGCAAACCAATCGGCTCATCACGCTGGAAACGCCGTTGCCCGCCGCCGCGTTCATTGTCGAACGGTTCCACGGCAACGAGTCGATCAATGACCTGTTTAGATTCGACATCCATTGCCTGTCCACGTCCGCGCATTTCGAACTGAAGGACTTGATCAAGCAGGAAGTCACGCTTCGCATCCTGCTGGCAGACGGCAGCACCCGCGCGATTCACGGCATGGTGGTGCGCGCGGCGAAGATGGGTTCCGACGGCGCGCTCACCCGTTATGCGATCACGATCTTGCCGTGGCTGCACCGGATGCTGGAACAGCGCGACAGCTACGTGTTCCAGGACAAGACCGTGCTGGAAATTGCCGAAGAAATTTTCAAGCGCCATCCAAGCGCGCAATACCGTATCGATGTGCAAACCCCGTTGCCCAAGCGCTCGCGCACCACGCAATTCCGCGAAACAGAGTTCGAGTTCGTGTCGCGCATCTTGGCTGAGGAAGGCATCAACTTTTATTTCGAGCATCCCGATGCGCATGCGCGCGACGCGACCACACCGTCGCGCGCAGTGGATCAAACGTCCGACGCCAATAGCGGCCACGCGAAGCATGTACTGGTATTGTTCGACAGTAACGACACGCTCAAGGCAAACAGCCAAGCCACGATCCGCTACCATCGCACCGCCGCCACCGAGGAAAGCGACACCATCACCAAGTTTGCGCAGCGCCAATTCGTTCAGTCGAATGCGGTCGCGCTGTCGTCATGGGATTACAAGAAGCTGGTCGCCACTTCTTCCGAAGACAGCGTGGCATCCAAACCGGACGACGTGCCGGTGCTGGAAGTGTACCGGGGCGCGGATGCCTATCAATTCACTGACGAGCAGGAAGCCGCGCACATCGCCCACATCCGTGCTGAAGCGCTGCAATGCCGTCAAATGGAAATCAGCGGCGAAAGCAGCGTGCGCACGTTATTGAGCGGCACAACCTTTACCATGACCAATTACGGCGACGACTTGCTGGCAATGGCAAGTTCGGCAACCAGCGGACAACCCAATCTGCATGAGTATCTGGTCGTCTCCATCGAGCATAGCGGCGCGAATAATGTAACAGGCGGCATGGCAGACATCCGCAAGCGCCACGATACCGAAAACGGCACCTATCGCAACAAGTTCACCTGCCTGCCGCGCACGATCCCGATCCGTCCCGAATACGTGCCGAAACCGACTGCGCCTGCAACGGATGTGGCGCTCGTGGTCGGCGTTGAAGGGCAGACCATTACGGCCGAGCGTGACCATCGGATCAAGATTCAATTTCCGTGGCAGCGCGGCGAGCGCGCATTGCCCGGACAGGGCATGCACCCGCATGCGTCCAATGCGCCCGGCGATGAAAGCTGCGGCACTTGGGTGCGCAAAATGGAACAGATGGCCGGGGCCAACTGGGGCAGCAACTTCATGTCGCGCATCGGCGATGAGGTGCAAGTGCAATACATCAACGGCGACATTGACCGCCCGGTCGTCACCGGCTGCCTGTACTCGCCGTCGAATGCGCCACCCTTCCACGGAGGTGATAATCATCCCGGCGTGCTCTCTGGTTTCCAGACACAAGAGATTGACGGCAACGGCGGCAATACATTGGTCATGGATGACACACCGAACCAGTTGCGGCAGACGTTTGCCACGACCACGGCAGCCGCCCAATTGAATGTCGGCTACCTGATCAAGCAAGACGGCAACCAGCGCGGCAGCTATCGCGGTTCGGGGTTGGAATTAACGACCGATGCATGGAGCACATTGCGCGCCAGGCAAGGATTGTTCATCACAACTGCGCCACGCAGCGGTGCCACCTCGACGCAACTCGATACGCAGGAAGCGCAAGGCAAGCTCAAGGCCGCAGAAGACTTGTCCAAAGCGTTGTCGGATGCCTCGACCCAGCATCAGGCAGCGGCCTTGTCCACGCCAAACGGCTTGCAGGCATTGACCAATACCATCAGCGACAAGCAGCAAGCCGATGGGCAAGACGCACCGGCCTTTGCCGCACCGATTGCATTGATCGATAGCGAGGCAGGCATCAGCGTGACAACAGCGGCATCCGCATTGACCTTCGCAGGACAGGATTTAACGTGGACCGCGCATTCAGCATTGCGCATGACGGCGGGACAAGTGATTTCAATGACGGCAGGCAAAGGTGTATCGCTGTTCACGCATGCAGGTGGCGCGAAAGTGATTGCCGCCAATAGTCCGGTATCGTTGCAGGCGCATACCGGCGCAATGGATATCATTGCGGATCAGGCGATGACGATCACGTCCAGCAACGGCAGCATCAAGATCCAGGCCAAGGATGAAATCCTGCTGGCGTCAGGTGGTGGCTATATCAAACTGTCTGGTTCGAATATTGATATTGCTTGTCCGTCGACGGTGTCGGTTAAGGGAGCTTCGCACGATTTCATGGGAGCGGCAAGCGTAGCGGCGACGTTACAGGAATTGCCGAGTGGCGCCGTATCGATCGATCCGCCTCCTAAATCGTTGTTTGTCAAATACGATGAAGCCTTTATTATTCGTGATCCTATCGGCAAAGAAATGGCATCTGTACCGTATCGGATTGAAAAGAACGACGGCAAACATGTTGGCAAAACTGGAAAGGAAGGCAATACAAATCGTATTGCCACCACCAAGAGCGAACAATTGAAATTCGCTATGCAATGGCATAGTGTCGTCACAAAAAAATAACGATGCAGTCCTTTATTCGCTGCATCTATAGAAAAGAATTTCAGAAAGGCAGTTATGTCTGATCCGACAACCATTGAGGCAATGACCAATCCAACACCCAATTCTTGTGTTGAAGTCAAATGCGATTGCAATACCATGTGGTCGATGGCACAGCAATTCAGCACGCTACGCTTATGCGACAGCACAGAATCGTACAAGGCGACGTTGATCAATGATTACGCAGTACGGGCGCGGCGCATTGCGGCAACCTATGCGCGCTTTTACCTGGAAAAGGAAGAAGGCGGCGACCTCACTAAAAAAGGCCGTTTCTACTGGATGGCGCTGGGTGCGTTTGCAAGCAAAACGGTTGCTTGTACACTGGAAGCATGGCAAGTCAAGACGATGGCCGCGACCATATCAAAAGAGGTCAAAGACGGCCTCGGGAAAGGCAACCTGTGGCTGTTTTGCGATATCAGCGGATGGCACTGGTATTACAGCATGTACCAAAGTTCGTTCGACATGTGCTTGGGCAGCCGTAACACGGATAACTATGTCAAGCCGGTTCAAGAACAAATGAAACGCTTGCCGTGGAAGGGCAATGCACTGCCTGTCATTAAAAATTTGCAAGTGTCAAAGGAGATTAAGGCGGGATTTGCGAAGGTACAAGAATTTGAGACAACTTCTGATGCGAAGAAACGCCCTGCCATTCAGTTTGCTCATCTCCTAGAAATTGCAAATCATGAGCAAGGCGTCATCTTGCAACCTTTGATTTATGATGATCCCGATTTTGCAGGCTGGATCAAAACGCAGCGCTCATGGTATGCCCATTGGGCAAGTCCGCCGCTACAACTGGTTTTTAGCCATGTTTGCGATACAAAAAAAACGGAGTTGAAGTCGGTCGCGCCGGATGATACGGAATTGGAAAATTTCAAAAGCAGGATGAAGTGGATTCAGGCAGCAGCAAAAGATTTTCACCGGCTTATGCAATTTCAAAAAGAGTATATGGAAGGTGAATTGCGCACGATGGCTGGCTGGGTGAATTTACCGGATAAATCTTAATAGAGTAAGGAATGCAACATGCTTCGATTGCTCTGTCTACTTTGCTTGTGCCTCATTCTGACCATGGGGTGCTACGACCAATATAAAAAAAAGGAAACTACCGTCATGCAGACTAACGTAACCGTACATTTAGGCGAAAACGGTGAAGCTTTTGCCAAACGTTATCTCGATCAAGTGAACATTAACCGCCAGCCCGCAGGATTAGATTTTTATAGAATAGACTGGAAAACGTCGGCACCTGGAATAGTTCTATTTGAACATGGCAAACATTCTTTTACTGTCGAGAACGCATTAGATGTAGGTGGGTATCAAAATAAAGATTTCCCACACGAGGGTATGCCTGAGCTTGACATTACTGCCGGCCTTACCGCCTCCGACTTGATCTCGCACGACGAAGCACGGCTGAAGATGTTCGCCATTTTGCAGAAAATATTGCAATCTGGATGGAAGGTCTTCATTGATAGAAGTGATCCACGACTACGCGGCAAGGAAATGTTGCGCTATGTACAGACCACCTCTAGTGCAAGTAGTCTTGACGCTGAATATCTTCCAACGTTCGATGAGTGGATGGAAATTCCAAGCAACACAACGTGGTCTTTCTATGCCGACCACGTTTACCTTGAGGTAAGCTTCACACGCGAACATACGCTGACCGACCCTATCAAGCCTAGCGCATATATCGTCAATTTCAACATTAAAAATGAATCGGAACACTATCGCGCCTATGTCGGGCCGGACAATCGAAAACGCTGGAAGGAGTTGTTGCCAGGCGAACTCGCCAAGCTGGTGCCAATGCGCGCAGAGGCCGAGGCCAAGATGGTAGCCAAGGGTTTCAAGATTGACGAAACGTATCAAGATCCGCCAGTGCCGGATCTGAAATAGTTGTTACCATTTGCCAATCTGCACGCGCCGATAACCAATGACTTACCTACGCCCCGGCAGCCTCGACCATGCCCAGCTTCCGTTGCTGATGGAATCCCTCATGTCCGATACGCTGTGGGGCATGATGGAGCAGATGAAAAGCACGGATGAGCATAGCTTGCCGATGTCTCAAATTGTTTCCTTCAATGTTTTGAATGAGAAACGCAAGACCATTACCGCCGTGCCGGTCTTCACCAGTCAAGTCTATGCCGAGCGGTTCATCGACGGCTTCGACAGCCCGGTTCGTGAAAGACTGATCTGTCCAATGTTTTATTTTGGCGAACAGCTATTGAAGCGGCTGATCAACCATCCGAACAATATCGTGATTGACCACGGCCAGAAAGGCTTGATCATGTACCACGACTCATGGCAAGCAGGCTATACACGATACCTGCACACGCCAAGCGTTGCCCTGGCAGAAGACCTAAGTGATGCGTGGTGCGCTGCTGATGCCGATGATTTCCCAGCGTTACGCGATCTGCTCACCAGCTTTCTGCATCACATGCGGTCGATTGCGGAAGCCTATTTGTTGTGGATGCCGAGCACACCCGGCACGCCGCGTCAGCTTTGCTTGATAACAATCCAAACAGGCTTCGTTGATCATCACGATAGCGAGTATCGTATTCGGAAAGCATTACCCTTTTTCGCGGTGGGTTTGAAGTTGCCGCCGCTTGCGTACCTGCCGCTAGGGATAGGGCCTGACGACCGACGATACCGGAAACTGCCGGACAATGTGAAGGCGTTTTACAACGAGGAATTAAGCGAAGCACTTGAATGCAAGCCTAAAAGCCACCGTTCATCGTACTTCGATGAAACGTGGTGAACTCGGCTTGCCGCACATTCATTTTCGATGACATGCTGGTTCCCAATACAGTGTCTTTCATATAATCAACCAGATGAACAAGCCAACAAGCAAGATGGCTGATACTGCAAGCGCCCATTTCACGATCCTCCACCATAGCGCCGACAAGCCTGCGCCAAGAATCCCGCCCAACCAGATGCCAAACACCACGCCGACAAAGCGGACAAATTTTGCATCGATGGACAGCCGTTGCAGCAACGCATAAGCGAGCAGTCCACCGGCAAGCAAGCCGATGACGCCGAAACAGACATTATGAATGCGCGCAATGTCACGTCGTTGCGCAGCAAGCAATTCCTCGTAAGTGTCGAAATATTCCATCGTGCCATTTAACGCATGGCGTCCAAAACGTTTTGCCATCGTTTGTTTCTCCTTGGTGTGAGGGACGGCAACCGGCTGCGTTTTGCCGTGGATGACTTGCGCGAATTCGCGGTAAGTCTTGATCCGGACAACATCGATGCCGATGGCGCGATAATGCGCCATTTCCGCAGCGGTGAAATGGATCGAGCGGTCGGTGTAGACCATGATCGAACTCCCCAGATTAAAACGGGAGTCCAGTGCACCATGCAATGCTTTGAAGTCAAGCCGTGCATGCGCGTTGTCGTTGAGAATGGAGAGGTGCAGCCGTTTGCGCAAACGGTTTCACCACTTTTTGCTGTCAATCTGGAAAACTGCCGATTCCGCTGGTTTGCCGTATTAACAGCGCATGCCATCTTGAAAACCGCAGCAGTACGCATTATGCTGATTGCGTTGTGGGCGTCTGATCGACAGACAATTTGGGGAATGCCCAACCCCTGGCAGCGATGCCCGCCGTGCCCGTCAAGCGCCCTTGTAGCGACTGGAGTGCGTTTTCAGTTTTATCGCGTCAGCGATTGCGTTGTATTTTCCGCCGCAAGGCGACCCTTCCGGCAAGGAATGTATTTTCCCTTGCCCTGCGTTGTAGATTGATTGATCAACGCGCCTTACCGTCCCGGCCTGATGCCGGGCATCCATTGCGAACATCTTGCTGCATGCGTTCGCATATAGCTAAACGCGAAATCCCCACTATTTTCGGGGGATTACGCACTCAGCTCTCTGCCTGCCATTGACGCCGTGTCTGCGCTGGTATTTACTGGAAGCCTATACCACGGCTCCTTGACCGGTACCATCGCGGAACGAAAAGGCGCAGCGCAGACTGCGTATAAGCTTCACTAACTGCCCCATCTGAGCAAGCAAGGTTTCAACGAGCTTGCCACCCCCACGTTCCGGTCTTGGTGCCGGATTTAAAACAGGCGCAGCAGCGTGCGCCCAAGTGCAGTTGGCCGTGACCCGCGTTCAAGGACGCTGCTTGATCTTGTTGCAGATTTCACGGCAAAGTAGTAGTCGATTCCGGCAGGCGATGCCGGAAAAGCAGAACAAGCATGGCTTCACGCTTGTTCAACCCGTTCCGGTCTTCGCACCGGGCAAAGCAAGGCGCAGCAGTTGTGCGCCAGGTAAACGCGGCGGTCAACCTGAAGCCGGGTTTTACGGAACGCGGGCGCATCTGTGTTGCACAGATCGCCGGTCGCGTGCGCATAGCGCGCACAGCCGCCTCGGTACGCCGGCGGTTTCAACAGAGAGCAAACCACTGACGCAACCGTGGGAGCGCAAATCATCGCGTGCCAATGCAGAACAGCGTTTGCCCATCGTGCAGCGATGCCACCAGCATCGATACGGCACGTCATATCACCCTTGCTCGCGCTTCGCGCTGCCGACGTGCTTCAACGCCGCTCGTCACATCCTGCCTTGGCGGCAGTCGATTGGCGGCGGCACCGAACCGGCGGCATTCAATGCGAGCGATCGTCACTGCGTAGTGACGGTCGCCTCTAGCACCGGAGATGGTCGCGTCAACTCCCTCGGCGGGAACGCAATGACCGACCAACCGATGCATGAAAAAAGCGCGGGTCAAGGGCGCGTGATGGGGGTATCCGACCTATCACGGAGCGCGGCAAGTGCAAGACGCTTGCCGCCGACTGGTTCACGAAACGAACCGTTTTTGCAACGTGTGCGCAGCACACTCCATTGGAACCCTGGGTCATTGGTTCCTCACGCGATGCGGTTCCCACAGGAACGAAGCGTGACGCCACACTGCGTGCAGCACAGGCGGGTTTCAAAAACTCTGCACAACAGGACTGGTGTGTCCTGCGCTCCATCAAATTCCCATGTCGCTACGGCGCGTGGAAGGAGCAGAAACACTTACCGAACTTCCAACACCGATGTTGATTTTTGCAACACATGAAATTTTAGTCGTATCGCAGTAACACTAGAGTCCATCTGTAGTGACAGTTTTGGATTGCCCATCGCCCTTTTTTGAACGAGGAGGAGAAAAATGCGTAACCCCGCTGACAGTTTTGCGCTATACGAGACGACATGCGCCGTCGTGAAACCAACATCGCGCAAGCCTGACCAGGCTGCACAAGGCGGTTTGGCACGCAAGCGACGTTCAGCGCCGCCTCTGCATCAATTAGAGTATGACGTGCGCGCCATCTGCCGCCGCAACCCGCAAGGCACGCACGCAGCACAAGACGAACGATTGCGCACGCTGCTGTTGTGTGCGCAGCAGTGGTTCGAGTTGGGCGTATGCCGCAAGCGTGCAGTCAATCTCCATCAAGCCGACGTGCGCAAACTGGTCGAAGGCTGGCATGCGCAGCAATTGTCGGCGGCAACGATCCGCAACCGACTGCTTTATTTGCGCTGGCTGGCGAAGAAGATCGGCAAGCCGCAGCTCGTCGGATCGGATCGATTCTTTGGCGTGGACAGGTGCACTGATGAAGAACCTTAATTGGGAACTCAAGCAACTGTGCGAACGCCATGTCGATGGCGCGTATGCAACAAGGGAAGCACGCGGGCGCACGTTGGCGGCGTTTGCCAATGCATTGGCTGACATGGGTTACACGAAGCTGACGCTGGGCGGCATCAAGCCCAAGCATATCGAAGCATTCATTGCACAGGGACAGGAAAGTGAACTGACAAGCGGCACGCTGAAAAATAGACTGTCGCACTTACGTTGGATGGCGGAAAAGATCGGCAAGCAAAACATCGTGGCACGTACCAACGATGCCTACGGCATCGCGGATCGGGTCTATGTCACCAATACATCGAAGGCGCGTGAACTGACGAACGAACAATTGAGCAAGGTCACGGATCGGTATTGCGCGATGTCGTTGCAATTGCAAGCCGCATTCGGGTTGCGGCGCGAGGAAAGTTTGAAGATACAACCCGACTATGCCGATCGCGGCGACCATCTGACGTTGAAAGATTCGTGGTGCAAAGGCGGCAAGGCGCGCGATATTCCGATGACGACCGATGCGCAACGGCAGCTTATCAATGAAGCGAAGGCATTAGCCAACGGCGGCAGCTTGATCCAGAAGGAATTGTCGTACAAGGAACAATTGCGCGTGTTTCGTTCGCAATGCGATGCGGCGGGCATCCACAACGTGCATGGGCACCGGCATGGCTATGCGCAAGAGCGCTATGCAACGTTGACCGGCTGGGCTTGTCCGGCGCAAGGCGGGCCAGTCTCGAAACAATTAACCACAGAACAAAAACGGATCGACAAGGCGGCGCGTTTGACGATTTCGAAAGAACTCGGGCATGAGAGGGAGTCGATCACCGCAGTTTATTTAGGTAGGTGAGGGCCAATGAACACGCTCGATCTAAATCAAGCCGCTGCTTTCTTGCATATGCATAAGGAAGAAGTGCGCCGCCGCGCCAAGCTCGGATTATTACCCGGTGCCAAGCCGGGCAAGGCATGGATATTTATTGACGACGATCTTGCCGCCTACGTGCGTTCGCACTATGCTAATAGTCGGCAAGCGTTGCAGGTGACACCGAGAAAGGAACAATCATGTCACTCTACAAACGCGGTAGTACGTGGTGGATCGACTTCGCTCCGCCATCAGGAGAGCGGGTTAGACGCTCTGCTGAAACAGAAAGTAAAGTCGAAGCGAAAGAATTGCACGACAAGCTGAAAGCGGAAGCATGGCGCATGCAAAAGCTGGGAGAAAAGCCCAAGTACACATGGGACGATGCCGGGGTTCAATGGCTCAAGGAAACCGAGCACAAGCGCACGCATGTTGAAGATGCAAAGAAGTTGATGTGGTTGCAGCAGTTTTTACGGGGCCGGGTATTGGCGGAAATCACGCGTGAAGAAATTGTCGTGATAGGCGAGCGAAAGAAAACCGAAGCAAGCGGCCCGACTGCCAACCGTTATTTGGCATTGATTCGCGCGATTTTACGCAAGGCATGTTTTGAATGGGAATGGATCAACAAGGCACCGAAGGTCAAGCTGTACAAGGAATCGAAGCGGCGGGTGCGCTGGATCACGCCGGAGCAGGCGACGTGTTTGATGATGGAGTTGCCGATGCATCAGCAGGAAATCACGCTGTTTGCATTGGGAACGGGATTACGGCAATCGAATGTCGTCAAACTCACTTGGGAGCAAGTGGATTTACAACGTAACACTGCTTGGATTCCGGGAGACAAGGCAAAATGTCAGGAAGATATTCATGTGTCGCTAAGTTTGTTTTCCGTCGGTGTGTTGCAGCGTCAGCTAGGTAAACACAAGGAGCGCGTGTTTACTTATCGAGGCAAGCCCATCAATCAAGTCAATACACGGGCGTGGCGTAAAGCGTTGAAGCGTGCAGGCATTGAGAATTTCCGCTGGCATGATTTGCGGCATACATGGGCAAGCTGGCTGGTGCAGAATGGCACGCCGTTGTATGACTTGCAGGAGATGGGCGGGTGGAAATCTGCGGAGATGGTGCGGCGTTATGCACATCTGGCTCCGGCGCATATGGCGAAACATGCTGAAGTAGTGGGGAATCTGCTTTGCGTCACAAATACGACACAAGGACAGAAATGAAAAGAGCCTACATTTCTGTAAGCTCTTGAATTTTCTGGTAGGCCGTGCGGGATTCGAACCTGCGACCAACGGATTAAAAGTCCGCTGCTCTACCAGCTGAGCTAACGACCCGAAAGGACGCTATTATAAGTAGGTTACATGCCGCATGTCAAATAACGTTTCCGGTTTAATGAGTCGTTGCTCTGCTGGTTCGTCAAAACAGATGAAAGCTGGAGTGGTTAAGAGAAATAATATGGTAGGCATTAAAGTTTTTCGTGGAGTGTAGGGCACTCAAAAACTCTAGCGTCTAACTTCCATGAACTGATTTGGCTTGCGCTGCTCAAAGAAAAAAGTCACTTGGGATTCTGAATTTTTTATTGAATGCTGGGGATGGTGAAATCCGTTTATTTAATAAACGTATGCAAGGAAACGAAGGTAAGAATAATCTGAAATTTTTTCCATTGCGCTTCAATCTGAAGCCCGGAATGCTTTTACTGAATAATTTTAGAAAACGGGTGCGCGTATTCAAGCGGAAGATGCGAAATTAAAACTTGATGTGATATTGGTAAATTGGTAAGTGCTGCTTTCAGACTGGATTTTTAAAGAAATTTAATGATATACGTATGACGTAGGACAACTAGGAGTCACGATTTGACTAATCAAAATTTGTCAAATTCGACGAGAATTACGGTACAATTGAATTCATCGCAGTCAAATTTTGAAAGTATCTTTTACCCGCTGTTAGGGTTAAGATAGGCATATGTAGATTTCACGGGTAGTCTGAATAAGACGTATAACCCGAAGGTCGCAGGTTTAAAACCAGCCGCCGCAACCAATTTCCCGCCAAGTAACACTACACAAATATAGGCGTCGGAACGCAGTAAATGGGTTCTCTAACCAGGCTGGCATTGAATGCTGGTCATAGCATAACCTCTGCAAATTTTTACTAAACCAGCCGTACAAGAGTCGTACATGAATAATATTGAGGCGAAAAAAGTCCTCGAAACCGCTTTGCTATGCGCTCATGAGCCATTGTCGATCAACGACATGAAGAAGCTTTATGCTGAGAGCGATGAGAATGGCAACGAGATCGGGAGCGATACCATTCAATTGATGCTTGAGGAACTGCGCCATGATTGGGCGGACAAAGGCATTGAAGTCGTCAGTTTATCTACGGGGTGGCGCTTTCAAAGCCGCCCGGAAATGAAAATTTATCTTGAGCGGCTCAATCCTGAAAAGCCGCCAAAATATTCACGCGCCACGCTGGAAACACTTGCCATCATTGCTTATCGGCAGCCGGTAACGCGTGGCGATATTGAGGAAATCCGAGGCGTTACAGTCAATTCGCAAACCATCAAGATGTTGGAAGAGCGCGGCTGGATTGAAGCCATTGGACATCGCGATGTACCAGGCCGTCCTGCTTTGTTCGCGTCTACCAAGCAATTTTTGGATGATTTGGGATTGACTTCATTGGATCAGTTGCCGCCTTTGCAGCAGGTTGCCAAAGGCGATATGCAAGGCGACTCTTTACTTGAGTTGCAAGCTCTTGAAGAAGGTCTTTCAGCAAACCTGGATCAGACTGCAATCGATTTTGCTCCTGGTATGGATGCCGAACATGGCAGCAGGAATGAAGGAAGAGACGGGTCAAATCAAGAGCCGAATATCACAGAGCACTCTGAAGACATGATGCAACATTCTTCTGTTCAGCATCATCAAGAAAAGATCTCAACCGGCTCAGCTTTGGAAGCAACGACAGATATTGAAACAAGTCAGGCTAATCAAGAATCGAATAATGAATCAACCTATACCCAATGATGTAACGGTGGTGGTGGACACCACTCCTGCTGCTTCCGAATCAAAAGAAGCCTCGGGCCATATCGAGTCGCGTACTGAAAACAATGTGAAAATAGAGAGTACACGAGACAAATCTCCAAAGCGCGGAGTGCGCAGCCCGCATGGTTTGCGACGTCCCAGATCGGCCCCACGCTCAGGTGAAAATAAATCAGAATTGTCAGTCAGTGTAGCGCCAGAGCAGGACAATGAATCGGGTATCAATGGACAAACGAACGTTGAAGTGCCTCGGCAGCGCAGGGATCGTGATGCACGTAACAATGCTCGCCCTCAGGGACAAAGAACGCCACAAAAACCGCGCAACTCGCGCAACGACAAGCAAGCTAATCAAGGCCGTGGATCGCAATCGAACTTGAAACCAGCTGACGCCGATGAAGTGTTTTCATTTGTTACTTCCGATGCATTTGATCATTCGATGACCGATGACACGGCATCTGGCGGCAATGGGCAGCGTTCCATGCAAAAGAATGCGCGTCGCGATTTAACTGCGGAAGATGACGCGCCCAAGTTACATAAGGTATTGGCTGAGGCTGGATTGGGTTCGCGGCGTGATATGGAGGAACTCATCGTTGCAGGACGTGTATCCGTAAATGGCGAGCCTGCTCATATTGGCCAACGTATTTTGCCTGCTGATCAGGTTCGGATTAATGGCAAATTGATTCAACGTAAAGTCACAAAACGCCCACCGCGTGTCTTGGTATATCACAAGCCGGCTGGGGAAATTGTTAGCCATAATGACCCGGAAGGGCGCCCTTCGGTATTCGATCGGTTGCCCAACATGAAGGCGGCAAAATGGCTGGCTGTCGGCCGGCTTGACTTCAACACTGAGGGGCTGCTGCTGTTTACAACTTCAGGTGATTTGGCTAACCGATTGATGCATCCGCGTTATGGAATCGATCGTGAATACGCTGTCCGCACACTGGGAGAGCTGGAAGAAGGCATGCGCCAAAAATTATTGGGCGGGGTAGAACTCGAGGATGGCACGGCCAACTTTTCCAAAATTGCCGATGGTGGCGGCGAGGGCATTAACAAGTGGTATCGCGTGACGATCGGTGAAGGACGGAATCGAGAAGTGCGCCGCATGTTCGAGGCGATAGGTTTGACTGTGTCACGCCTGATCCGTACCCGTTATGGCGCGCTGACTTTGCCGCGTGGCCTGAAACGTGGTCGCTGGGAGGAAATGGATGAGCATGCAGTGCGGGATTTATTGAGTGTCAGTGGACTCGATAAAGCATCTCCTCAGCAAGGCCAGGCATCAAAAGGCCGTGGCGAATACCAGGATCGCCAAGGTGGCGCCGATCGCAACAAAGGATTCGAAAAAAATCGTGGTCAGAAGCGCGGGCCAGGGCCGCAATCGGAAGGTAAGTCATCGCGCCCACGTCAACCTGATCCATTGCAAACAGCGTTGGGTTTTCCAGGGATGGGGCAACCACGCCGCAATACTGGACCAGTACGAGGTGCGCAGAGTGGGCTTCAGGGAATGCCACGTCGCCGCACAAAAGGCTAGAAGATCTTAGTAATATTTTCTGGTCAAACTCAGACAAGATAATTTCTGTTTGGAAATTCCGCATGGAAATTCAGTAATTCTCTTCTGCCCTCATGTCGAAATCGAGTGGTCGTTTCTTCATTGCGGCTGACCAAGTAATCGTATATAATTTCGCAGTTAACAAAAGGTACCAATGCAAATCTCTTAGCGAAATGTGTAGTTGGTGGCTTTAATGATAAGAAGATGGGCGGATGCCCATTTTTTTTTTGTTAAACACTTTGCATTGGTCGCTTATGAAGCGACATTGTGTTGATGATCTTGGTTTTACGGAGAATTGCTTTGCCGTTGGTGGAATTGATTGAAAAAACGCTTGCCGGAATGGGCTACGAACTTGTTGAATTGGAGCAAGCGGCGCGTGGTTTGTTGCGCGTATATATCGATTTTGCCATTCATGATTCAGAGACCGGAAATATCAGAGTCGAAGATTGTGAAAAAGTCAGCCATCAGTTATCGCATGTGTTGACGGTTGAAAATATTTCGTACGAACGATTGGAAGTTTCATCGCCAGGTTTGGATCGGCCATTGAAGAAGCTTGCCGACTATGTGCGATTTGCCGGGCAGGAAGCGATCGTGAAATTGCGGTTGCCGATGCCTGGACCGGCGCATAGGAAGTCCTTTCAAGGCAAGTTGCAAGCGCCGGAAGGTGAAAATTTGAAGTTGGAGTTTGATACAAATGAAGGTCCGGCGATGCTCGAATTTACGCTCGCCGATGTGGATAAGGCACGTTTGGTGCCGCAGGTGAATTTTAGGAGCCGCAAAGCATGAGTCGCGAAGTTTTATTGTTGGTTGATGCGCTAGCGCGCGAAAAAAATGTCGATAAAGATGTCGTCTTCGGGGCGCTTGAACACGCGCTCGCCCAGGCGACCAAGAAGCGATACGAAGGCGAAGTCGATATTCGTGTTGCGATCGATCGCGAGACTGGTGAATTCGAAACTTTCCGTCGCTGGCATGTGGTTCCTGATGAGGCCGGTCTGCAAATGCCTGATCAGGAGATTCTGCATTTTGAAGCGGTTGAGCAAATTCCTGATATCGAAGTGGATGACCACATCGAAGAGCCGGTCGAGTCGGTGGACTTTGGCCGTCGCTTTGCACAGGACACCAAGCAAGTTGTTTTGCAGCGCATTCGTGATGCCGAGCGCGAACAGATTTTGGCTGATTTCCTCGAGCGCGGCGATTCGCTGGTGACTGGAACGATCAAGCGCATGGAACGTGGCGATGCCATTGTTGAGTCGGGGAAAATTGAAGCGCGCTTGCCGCGCGATCAAATGATTCCAAAGGAAAATCTGCGCATTGGCGATCGTGTTCGCGCTTACATTTTACGTATCGATCGCAATGCACGCGGACCACAAGTCATTCTTTCGCGGACTGCGCCAGAATTCATCATGAAGTTGTTCGAACTGGAAGTTCCAGAGATTGAGCAAGGTCTGCTCGAGGTCAAATCGGCAGCGCGCGATCCTGGCGTGCGTGCCAAAATCGCTGTATTCACAAGTGACAAGCGGATTGATCCGATCGGCACATGTGTCGGTATGCGCGGCTCGCGCGTACAAGCGGTGACCGGCGAGTTGGGCGGTGAGCGTGTGGATATTGTGTTGTGGTCGGAAGATCCGGCGCAGTTTGTCATTGGCGCATTGGCACCTGCAAACGTATCGTCGATCATGGTTGATGAAGAAAAGCATGCGATGGATGTGGTTGTCGATGAAGAAAATCTCGCGATTGCAATCGGCCGTGGCGGTCAAAACGTGCGTTTGGCGGCGGAATTGACCGGCTGGCAAATCAATATCATGACAGCTGAAGAATCAGCTGATAAATCCGCTGTCGAAACCGCTGTGATCCGTGCATTGTTCATGGAAAAACTAGACGTTGACCAGGAAGTTGCTGATATTTTGGTTGAAGAAGGTTTTGCCAGCCTGGAAGAAATTGCTTACGTGCCAATCAACGAAATGCTGGAAATCGAATCGTTTGACGAGGATACGGTCAATGAATTGCGTAATCGTGCACGCGACGCCTTGGTAACCGAAGCAATTGCATCCGAAGAAGGCCTGGAAGGCATGGATGATGCATTGGTCAATCTCGATGGCATGGATCGTGTTACGGCAGGCAAGTTGGGCTTGGCAGGAATTAAAACCGTGGATGCATTTGCCGGCCTTGCATATGACGAATTCGGCGCTATTTTGGCATTATCCACGGAACGCGCACGTCAATTGATTGAAGATGAATTTAAAGATGTGAGCGATGAAGAGATGAAGTTCATCGATGCAAAATACGATGACCGCGCCAAGGCGTTGCAAGCCAAGGCGTGGAGTCTTGCGGAAGTTAAATAATCTGCAAAGTCTTATGTCATCCAACGCGTCACATAGAAAAGAGGATTGAATGGCGAGTAACAACGTAGCCCAATTTGCCACGGAACTGAAGATGCCAGCAGACTTGCTGCTGACGCAGTTGCGTGCCGCCGGCGTTCAAAAAAGCACGGTGTCAGATTCACTGTCGAAGGAAGACAAGGACAAACTCCTTGGTCATTTGCGCCGTGCGCACGGCACTGCGCCTGAAGGCGAAAAGAAAAAAATTACGTTGACTCGTAAAGAGACGACCGAAATCAAGCAGGCTGACGCAACAGGCAAGTCACGCACGATCCAGGTCGAAGTGCGTAAAAAGCGTACGTTCATCAAACGTGATGAGCCTGCAGCTGAAGAGGCTCCTGCGAAAGCGGCCGCACCGGCAGCTATTCTTGACGAGGCAGAGATTGCACGTCGTGCAGATGAGGCGCGTCGCCAAGCTGAATTGATCGCCCGCCAGGAAGCTGATTTACACGAAAAACAAGAACGCCTTGCCAAACTTGAGGCGGAAAAAGCAGCGCAAGCAAAAGCAGCAAAAAAAGCTGAGCGTGAGGCTGAAAAGGCTGTGGCAGATACGCCTGCCTCTTCGGCTGGAGAATCCGTTGCGGTTGAGAAAAAACGCGTTGTCGCAGAAGAAACCAAGAAAAAAGCAGTTCAGGTAGCCAAGGACGCATCAGAGAAAGCGGCTGCTACTGAAGTCGCACGTAAAGTTGTGGCCGATGAAGTCGCGCAAATTAAAGCGATGATGAGTGCTCCGCGCAAGGCGGTGAAGGCATCAGAGCCGGCTCCTGCTCCAGTTTCAGTTGTAGCGAAAGCGGCAACCAAAGCGGCCGAGGGAACTTTGCATAAGCCGACTGACAAAAAAGTTGGTGAGAAAAAAGAAGAGAAGAAGCCGAGCGTTGCAGACAAGAAGTCGATCAAGTCGGCAAATGTCTCATCAACATGGCAAGACGAAGCAGCGAAAAAGCGCGGTCTCGGGATGAAAACGCGAGGCGCTACTCCGGGTGGCGGACGTGAAGGGTGGCGTAGTGGCCCTAAAGGCCGTCGCCATACTTCACATGAGGAAGAGCGCGAAACAAATTTCCAGGCGCCGACCGAGGCTGTCGTCAAGGATATTTATGTGCCGGAGACAATTACTGTCGCAGAATTGGCGCACAAGATGTCAGTGAAGGCTTCAGAAGTGATCAAGCATTTGATGAAGCTGGGCCAGATGGTCACCATCAATCAAGTGCTGGATCAAGAAACGGCAATGATTCTCGTCGAGGAAATGGGCCACAAGGCACATGCAGCGAAACTGGATGATCCTGAAGCCTTGTTGGAAGAAGGAACGGCGCATGCAGATGCGGAATCGCTGTCGCGCGCTCCAGTCGTTACCGTGATGGGCCACGTCGACCACGGTAAAACTTCTTTACTCGATTACATCCGTCGCGCCAAAGTGGCATCCGGCGAAGCCGGCGGTATTACGCAGCACATCGGCGCTTATCACGTTGAAACGCCGCGCGGCATGATCACTTTCCTCGATACCCCAGGTCACGAAGCGTTTACCGCAATGCGTGCACGTGGCGCGAAGGCGACCGATATCGTGATTCTGGTTGTCGCAGCGGACGATGGCGTGATGCCGCAAACGAAAGAAGCGATTGCACATGCGAAGGCAGCGGGTGTGCCACTTGTTGTCGCGATCAACAAAATCGACAAGCCGGGTGCCAATCAGGATCGCGTGACGCAAGAATTGGTTGCTGAACAAGTTGTGCCGGAAGAATACGGTGGTGATTCACCGTTTGTGCCGGTATCAGCCAAGACCGGCCAAGGCATTGATGCGTTGCTTGAAAACGTATTGTTGCAGGCAGAAGTGTTGGAGTTGAAAGCACCGGTTGATTCTCCTGCCAAAGGTTTGGTGGTGGAAGCCAAGCTCGATAAAGGGCGTGGTCCTGTCGCAACGATCCTGGTGCAATCCGGAACCTTGAAGCGTGGTGATGTAGTGCTGGCTGGTTCATCATACGGCCGTGTACGCGCGATGCTGGATGAGAACGGCAAGAGCATCAGCGAGGCTGGTCCGTCGATCCCTGTTGAGATTCAAGGTTTGACGGAAGTGCCGGCAGCCGGCGAAGAAGTCATGGTGATGGCGGATGAGCGCAAAGCGCGTGAAATCGGTTTGTTCCGTCAAGGTAAATTCCGCGATGTGAAGCTCGCCAAGCAGCAAGCCGCCAAGTTGGAAAACATGTTCGATCAGATGGCCGAAGGCGAAGTCAAAAACCTCGCATTGATCATCAAGACCGACGTGCAAGGTTCGCAAGAAGCGTTGGTGCATTCGATGCAAAAATTGTCTACCAGTGAAGTGCGTGTGCAAATCGTGCACGCTGCGGTGGGCGGCATCAGTGAGTCGGACGTCAATCTGGCATTGGCATCCAAAGCAGTCATCATCGGCTTTAATACCCGTGCCGATGCATCCGCTCGCAAATTGGCTGAAGCCAATGGCATCGACATCCGTTACTACAACATCATTTACGATGCTGTAGATGAGGTCAAGGCAGCGATGTCCGGCATGCTGGCGCCTGAAAAACGCGAACAGGCATTGGGCTTGGTGGAAATTCGCCAGGTTATTATGGTCAGCAAGGTTGGCGCGATTGCAGGTTGCTTCGTATTGGATGGCGTGGTCAAGCGCGGTTCGTCAGTCCGTCTGTTGCGCAACAATGTTGTGATATGGACCGGCGAAATCGATTCTCTCAAGCGCTTCAAGGATGACGTGAAAGAAGTGAAGGCGGGCTTTGAGTGCGGCTTGTCACTGAAGAACTTCAATGAAATCCAGGAAGGCGATCAATTGGAAGTGTTTGAAGTTCAGGAAGTCGCCCGTACTTTGTGATCTGGTTTTGATGAGCAAGTGTATTGACACTCGCTCATCAAAAGCACTCAAGATACGGAATCAATTTCAATATAATGGCCAAGCACAGTAAAACCATTCCCGCACGCGGTTTGCGTGTCGCCGATCAGATCCAGCGTGATCTGGCGGAGATCATTGCGTTCGAGCTGAAAGATCCGCGCGTTGGCATGGTCACCATCACTGAAGTGCAAATTACGCCTGATTACGCGCACGCCAAGGTGTTTTTCACCATGTTGAACGATAACAAGGAAGCGATAAAAAATACGGTGAATGGCTTGAGCCAGGCTTCCGGTTTTATTCGCGGTCAGCTGGGACGCCGTTTGACCATTCATACTCTGCCGGAATTGCATTTCGTGCACGATACATCGACTGCACGCGGCATGGAGTTATCCAAGCTGATTGACGAAGCAAATTCCACTCGCGCCAAGGATGCAGAGTAAGCGCGGCTTGACCGCTCTTATTTCCAACTGCGTTCCAGCATGGTCACATCTCAACAGAAAAAAATCCGCTTGCCCATTAATGGCGTCTTGCTTTTAGATAAAGCGGCAGGTCATTCCAGCAACGATGCGCTGGTCAAGGTCAAGCGGCTGTTAAATGCAAAGAAGGCAGGACATACCGGCACGCTGGATCCATTTGCCACAGGCTTGTTGCCTTTGTGCTTTGGCGAAGCGACGAAATTTGCGCAAGACTTGCTGGATGCCGACAAGACTTACGAAACGATCGTCCATCTTGGTGTCAAGACGACGACAGGTGATACCGAAGGCGAAATTATTGAAACGCGCGAGGTCAATGTTACGCGTGAAAACATCGAATCGGTTTTGGCTCAATTCCGCGGTGAGATCGAGCAAGTTCCACCCATGTACTCCGCACTAAAACGTGATGGCAAACCACTCTATGAATATGCACGCGCTGGCGTCACATTGGTGCGTGAAGCGCGTGGAGTGACGATCCATCAGCTTGAATTTCTTGAATACCAAGCCCCTTTTTTAACATTGCGAGTTCAATGCAGCAAAGGTACTTATATTCGCGTGCTTGGTGAGGACATTGGCGTTGTCTTGGGCTGCGGTGCTCATTTGAAAGCTTTACGCCGTACGCAAGTCGGATCTTTAAAGATAGATCGAGCGGTGACTCTTGATGCTTTCGCAGAAATTCCGGAATCAGAGCGTGTGCAAGCGTTGGCGCCCATCGATGCGTTGCTCTCTTCCTTTCCACAGGTAAACTTATCCGATGAATTGGCGCAGCGCTTTTTGCATGGACAGCGATTGGCATTGGGCAAAGAGGGTATGTCAGCCTCTGCCATAGAAGGGCGGGTCAAAGTGTATCGTGCCTCGGATCAACGTTTGCTTGGCACTGCCCAATTGCAAGAATTTGACGTGCTTGCCCCTGAACGGCTTGTGGCCACTGAAGCTATTTGAAAGTTGCTGGTATAGCCATTCGGCCATTTGGACAGTGGAAATGCTAAGCAACTCTTTGAAATTCAAGGCTTTTTCCAATTTTACTCGCCGCACCATGCTATAATAGCCGGTTTCCCGAAATCTGCTTACCAAGATCATGTCAAATTCAAAACGCGCTATCCGTAACATCGCCATCATCGCTCACGTTGACCATGGCAAAACGACTCTCGTCGACAAGCTATTGCGTCAATCCGGCACCTTCCGCGAAAACCAGCAGGTTGAAACGCGCGTGATGGATTCCAATGATCTTGAAAAGGAACGTGGTATCACCATTCTGGCGAAAAACTGCGCAGTTGAATACCAAGGCACGCACATCAATATCGTCGATACACCGGGCCATGCCGACTTTGGCGGCGAAGTAGAGCGCGTGTTGTCGATGGTCGATAGCGTGCTGTTGCTGGTCGATGCACAGGAAGGCCCGATGCCGCAGACCCGTTTTGTGACGCGCAAGGCATTGGCTCTGGGATTGAAGCCGATCGTCGTGATTAACAAAATCGATCGCCCGGGCGCACGTCCGGATTGGGCAATCAATGCGACATTTGAACTGTTTGACAAACTCGGTGCAACCGACGAGCAATTGGATTTTCCGGTCGTGTATGCATCGGCATTGAATGGCTATGCAAGTCTTGACCCAACGGTGCGTGAAGGCGACATGACGCCATTGTTCGAAGCGATATTGCAGTATGTCCCGGTGCGTGATGACAATCCGGATGGCCCGCTGCAATTGCAAATTACTTCCCTGGATTATTCTTCTTACGTTGGCAAAATCGGTATCGGCCGTATCAGCCGTGGCCGTGTCAAGGCATTGCAAGACGTGGTGATCATGAATGGGCCTGACTCGACACCATTCAAGGCACGCATCAATCAAGTATTGAAATTCAAAGGGTTGGAGCGTGTGTTGGTCGATGAAGCTCAAGCCGGCGATATCGTGCTGATCAACGGTATTGACGAGATCGGCATTGGTTCGACAGTATGCTCACCAGACAAGCCGGATGCGTTGCCGATGCTGACCGTCGATGAGCCGACCTTGACGATGAACTTCATGGTCAATAATTCGCCATTGGCAGGACGCGAAGGCAAGTTCGTCACCAGCCGTCAATTGCGTGACCGCCTCGATCGTGAATTGAAATCCAACGTCGCATTGCGCGTGGCGCCAACCGATGATGACACGATTTTTGAAGTCTCCGGCCGTGGCGAATTACACCTGACAATCTTGATCGAGAATATGCGCCGCGAAGGTTTTGAATTGGCTGTATCGCGTCCACGCGTCGTATTCAAGATGGTTGATGGCGTGCGTCATGAGCCATATGAACTGCTCTCAGTCGATATTGAAGAAGTCAACCAAGGCGGCGTCATGGAAGAATTGGGCCGCCGCCGCGGTGACTTGCAGAATATGGAGTCCGATGGCAAAGGTCGTGTTCGTCTGGAGTATCGAATCCCAGCGCGTGGCTTGATCGGCTTCCAGGGCGAGTTCATGACATTGACTCGCGGTACAGGTTTGATGAGCCATATCTTTGATGAGTACGCACCAGTTGATACATCCAAAGGCGAGATGGCAGGCCGTCGTAACGGCGTATTGGTTTCGCAAGACGATGGGCAGGCAGTTGCCTATGCTATCTGGAAGCTGCAAGACCGTGGCCGCATGTTTGTTGTACACAATGATCCAGTGTACGAAGGCATGATCATCGGCATTCATTCACGCGACAATGACTTGGTTGTCAATCCGATCAAGGGCAAGCAACTGACCAACGTGCGTGCTTCCGGTACTGATGAAGCAGTGCGCCTGGTGCCACCAGTTCAATTATCGCTGGAATATGCAGTTGAATTTATCGATGATGATGAATTGGTCGAGATCACGCCGAAGAGCATTCGTCTGCGCAAGCGTTATTTGAAAGAACACGAGCGTAAAAAGGCGTCACGCGACGCAGCATAAATTTGCAAATACATTGCATGGCGCGCAGCCACGTAATGAAACCCGTTGTCTCTTGATTGCTGATGCAGGCAGTTTGGAACGACGGGTTTTTTATTGTGTTGAGTAGTTAGCTTAGTTCCTTCAACGCATCTGCGATTGCACTGAACAATTGATCGATTTGTGCTTTGTCGATAATCAACGGCGGTGACAACGCAATGATGTCACCTGTGGTGCGAATCAATACACCTTTCTCCCAAAAGCATTTGAGAAATACATCGAAGGCACGGGCAGTTGGCTTGCCCGGTATGCCTTCCAATTCAATGCCGCACACCAGCCCCAAATTACGTACATCTTTTACATAGGGCAAGCCTTTCAAGCTATGCGCAGCATCTTCAAAATAAGGTGCGATGTCGGCGGCGCGTTTGAATAATTGTTCTTCCCTGTAGACATCCATTGTCGCTAACATCGCGGCAGAAGCGAGCGGGTGGCCGCTATAGGTATAGCCGTGGTACAGCTCAATTGCTCCGTCTGCTGCTGCGTTCATGAATGCATCATGAATTTCCTGTTTCACAATCACCGCACCCATCGGTACTGCAGCGTTGGTCAACCCTTTAGCGCAGATGATCATATCCGGCAGCACGCTGAAATAATCGGCAGCGAAGGCAGCACCTAAACGCCCGAAGCCGGTAATGACTTCATCAAAAATCAACAGGATGCCGTGCTTGTCGCAAATCGCACGCAGCTTTTGTAAATAACCTTGCGGTGGAAGAATCACGCCGGTGGACCCCTGGATAGGTTCCACAATCACTGCGGCAACCGTGGCAGGATCGTGCAGCGCCAGCAAGCGTTGTTCGAGCTCGTCTGCTAGCTCGCCCCCTTGTTGCGGCAAGCCGCGAGTGAATGCATTTCTGCTGATATCAAGAGGATGGCGCAGATGATCGATACCAGCCAAGGTCGGACCGAAATGTTTGCGATTGCCCGCAATGCCGCCGACTGCAATGCCGCCAAAACCGACTCCATGATATGCACGTTCGCGCCCGATCAAACGTGTACGCAAACCGTCGCCGCGCATCCGATGGTAAGCCAGCGCAATCTTGAGCGCGGAGTCGACTGCTTCGGATCCGTCATTGCAGAAAAAGACACGGTTCAAACCTTGCGGAGCAATGTCCACTAACGTACTGGCTGCTTCAAAAACCTTCGGATGTCCAATCTGGAAGGTCGGTGCATAATCCATGGTGGCTGCTTGCTGCTGAATTGCTGCCACAATTTTTGGATGGCAGTGTCCCGCGTTGACACACCATAATCCGGCGGTGCCATCAAGAATCTTGCGTCCGTCATCAGTGGTGTAATACATGCCCGATGCAGAGGCCAACATGCGCGGGTTGGATTTGAATTGCCGATTGGCTGTAAACGGCATCCAGAAATGTTCTGTATTGGGTTTGCTGGGCATCGCGATCAGTCCCTATCAAATAACATATCTGGCATGTTATTACGTTTGTCGATTTTTCGATAGAAGCGCTACCGGCATTCGATCAGACAAAGAACAGCAATCCTGCGTATACTTCGTCTTCACAGTGTTTCGCACAGATAATGCATATTACTTTGGCAAGCAATTTACATGGCATTCGCTAGATTCATTAATGAGCAATAGACAATACAAACCACGCCGCCTTTCCGTAGCGCCAATGATGGATTGGACGGATCGCCATTGCCGCGTGTTTCATCGGCAGATTACACGGCACACGTGGCTGTATACCGAGATGGTGACGACCGGTGCGTTGATCTATGGCGATGTGCCGCGCCATCTTGATTTTAGCGATGAAGAACATCCTGTCGCGTTGCAACTCGGCGGCAGTGAACCAGCCGATTTAGCAAAGAGCGCCAAGCTCGGCGAACAATGGGGCTATGACGAAATCAATTTGAATTGTGGTTGCCCTTCGGAGCGTGTGCAAAAAGGCGCATTCGGTGCCTGCCTGATGGCGGAGCCGAAGCTGGTGGCTGATTGCGTGAAAGCGATGCGTGATGCAGTATCAATCGATGTCACGGTCAAGCATCGCATCGGTATCGATGAAACCGAATCCTATGATTTCGTTCGCGATTTTGTCGGCACAATTGCCGATGCCGGATGCCGGACGTTTATCGTACATGCACGCAATGCGATTCTGAAAGGCTTGAGCCCGAAAGAGAATCGCGAGATACCGCCGCTCAAATACGAATTTGCTTATCAGCTCAAGAAAGAATTTCCGCAATTGGAAATCATCATCAATGGCGGCATCAAGACACAGGCGGAAATCGATCTGCATTTGCAACATATCGACGGGGTGATGCTCGGGCGCGAGGCGTATCACAACCCTTACATGATGGCGGATTTCGATTCACGTTATTACCAGGATATGGCACCAATAAAATCACGCACTGAAATATTGGAAGCGATGTTGCCGTATATCCGTGCACAGCTTGCACGCAATGCAATCGATACGAAGCAAGCAGGTGGAGGATTGAAGCTCAACAGCATCACGCGGCACATGTTGGGCTTGATGGCTGGGATGCCGGGAGCGCGCACGTTTCGGCACACGTTGTCAGATTCAAAGAAATTGGCGTTAGGTGATCCGGCAATCCTGCTGGAGGCGTTGAATCGGATGCAATCAATTGCTGCCTGAGTACATCGAGTCGTTACAATTTCTTTTGCCAGAACAGCGCTTTGCCCATGGTCGGATCGAGTGCATAACCTTCATATCCACACGAACGATACAAAGACTGCGCGACAGCATTACCTTCCAATACTTCCAAAGTCAATTTGCAGCATCCGATGTCTTGTGCGATTTTTTCCATATGAGACAGCATTTTCTTGGAGATGCCGTGTCCTCTGTATTTTTCTGCCACAACGACATCGTGAATATTGATTAACGGCTTGCATGCGAAGGTAGAAAAACCTTCAAAGCCAATCATCAAGCCGGCCGGATTGTCCTCCACAAAAGCAAGAATCACATATGCGGAAGGACGTCGTTTAAGTTCGGCCACCAAATTTGCTTTTACAAATTCAGGCAATGCTTCCTTGCCGCCCATTAAATCCAAAGCATATTCGTTCAGAAGAGTCAGGAGCGCTTCCGCATGTTTTGGCAGTGACAAATCGGCATTGATAATTTCAACCATGGCATTTCCTGAATTGTGAGGCATGCTGTATCGCGAATGGGTATGGGGATGTATTTGAAAGGGGATTTGGTCCCGCCGACAGGAATCGGACCTGTATCTAGCGCTTAGGAGGCACTTGTTCTATCCATTGAACTACGGCGAGACGCGTGTAAATCGATAATGCCGACTTACGGCCAAGATTATAGCCGAGCCAGCCGTGAAGATTAGCGCCGATATGAGCCTATCGGTACAATGCGGTCTTCAATCATTTAATTGAAACGTCCTCTGACGTTTCAAGCAGACAACTTCAGGTATTTATGGCAGTCATTTCACTTTCCAATGCGCAGCTCGCGTTTGGGCACGTTGCATTGCTGGATCATGCAGAATTTTCCTTGGAAACCGGTGAGCGCGTCGGCTTGATTGGCCGCAACGGTACCGGCAAATCGTCTTTGCTGAAAATCATTTCCGGCGTTGCCAAACTGGACGATGGCCTGCTCGTGATGCAGCAAGGTCTCAAGATCGCCTATGTCGACCAGGAGCCGCATTTCTCACCTGAGATGTCGGTGTTCGATGCAGTCGCGTCCGGCTTGGGCGAGCTGCCGGCGCTATTGGCGGAATACGATGCGCTGACCGGCCAATTCGGCTTGGGTAAAGACGATGAAGTGATGGAGCGCATGCACGACATCCAAGTCAAGCTGGATGCAGCCGATGCATGGAGCCTGAATAATCGCGTAGAGACGACGCTGGATCGATTGAATCTGAAGCGTGATTCATTGATGGGTACGCTATCCGGCGGGATGCAAAAGCGCGTCGCGCTGGCTTGCGCGTTGGTCAGTGCGCCTGATGTGTTGTTGCTCGATGAACCGACCAACCATCTCGACTTTACGTCGATCATGTGGCTCGAAGGTCTGCTACGTGATTACAAGGGTAGCGTGTTGTTTATCACCCATGATCGCAGCTTTCTCGACAACGTTGCGACACGCATCATCGAATTGGATCGCGGAAAACTGTTGTCGTTTCCCGGCAATTTCAGCAAATATGAAGTGCAGAAAGCAGAGCAGCTTGAAATTGAAGAAGTGGAAAACGCAAAGTTCGATAAATTCCTGGCGCAGGAAGAAGTCTGGATCCGCAAAGGTGTCAAGGCGCGTCGCGTACGCGACGAAGGCCGCGTCAGACGTCTGGAAGCACTGCGTCTGCAGCGTAGCGCGCGACGCGAGCAGCAGGGCCAGGTAAAGCTTGATGTGTCGTCCGGTGATCGTTCGGGCAAGATTGTGGCCGAGTTGACTGATGTGAATAAGTCGTATGGCAGCAGAGCGATTGTGAAGGATTTCACCGCAACGATTCTACGCGGTGACAAAGTGGGGTTGATTGGTGCGAATGGCGCCGGCAAAACGACCTTGCTGAAATTGATTTTGGGCGTAGATCAACCGGATTCCGGCACGATCAAACAAGGCACCAAATTGCAGGTTGCGTATTTCGATCAAATGCGCGCGCAATTGAATGAGGATGCGAGCTTGGCCGATACGATTGCTCCAGGCAGTGATTGGGTTGAAATCAATGGTCAACGCAAGCATGTGATGACTTATCTCAACGATTTCCTGTTCGCGCCGGAACGTGCGCGCTCTCCTGTGAAATCGTTGTCCGGTGGTGAACGCAATCGTTTGCTATTGGCACGTTTGTTTGCCAAACCGGCCAATGTATTGGTGCTGGATGAGCCGACCAATGATCTCGATATCGATACGCTGGAGTTGCTGGAAGAATTGCTGGAGGAGTATAAAGGCACGGTGTTTTTGGTCAGCCATGACCGCACCTTCCTCGATAACGTGGTGACGCAAGTGATCGTGGCGGAAGGTGATGGTTTATGGCGCGAATATATCGGTGGCTATACTGACTGGGAACGTGTACGTGCAACAGCTGCGCAATCTTCATCTGCAAAGACAACTGCTAAATCCAGTGCGAAAGCAGATGCGCAAGAAGTGGCAGCATCCGCGAAACAGAAAAAACTGAGCTACAAAGAGCAGCGTGAAATGGAAGAATTGCCGATCCTGATTGCGAAGCTGGAAGACGAGCAAAAAACAATTTCGCAGCAGTTGGCTGATCCGGATTTGTATAAACAGAAAGCGCAGGAAGTGCAGCGGCTCAACCAACGCTTTGCCGAAATTGACGAGCAATTGATGGAGGCGTTGGAGAAGTGGGAAGCGATTGAAGCGCGTAGTAAAGCTTAAATCGTCTCGCTAAATAAATAGCGAAACCTGCCATCAATTCATTTTTTTGCAGGCTTCGCGTAACTCAGGCAATTTCTCGCGCAACAATTCAGCATCTGTTGCATATGGGCGTTCCGATAAATACGCTTCCAGATCCTGCAATGCGGCCAATGGACATTCGAGGTTGGCATAGACCAATCCTCGATCACGCCGCTCGGTAATATCCTCGGGCAGTAAAATGACCAAACGCTGTTGCACGCCGAGTACGCGCTCCCACAATTGATGTTCAACGAAAAGTGTTTTCAAATTACGCAGCATGCGCACCAGAATTTCGCGTGGATGTGCAGTTTCGAGGTAGAGCGCCAATGGTCTTTCGGTCGCTGAGTTTTGTTGTTCCAGAAACGGTTCCAGCCGCTCTTCCAGATCTTCGCGCGACAAGCTCGCTCCATTGAAAGGATCGAGGATGATGTCGCCGGATTGCACTGAGAGCTTCATTAAAAAATGCCCGGGGAATGAAACGCCTTTCACATGCAAACCGATTTGCTGTGCCAATTCCATGTAGACAATCGCCAGAGAAATCGGAATGCCCCGCCGTGTGTGGATGACACGATGCAGATAGCTATTGTTGGGATCGTAATAATCGTTGACGTTGCCTGCGAAGCCTAGTTCCTGGTAAAAATAGTGGTTCAGCAGTCGCAGTTTCTGAACATGTGAGGCGTCAGATGCCAGCCGTTGTTGCAGGGCAGCGGCGAACGTATCGACCTCGGCCTGAATTGCAGTGAGATCCAGTAGTGGATCGCTATCCTGAGCAATAGTCAAAGCAGCTTCGAACAAGGGAATGGTGTCGTCTTGTTGAACCAGCGATGCAAAATAATCCAGAGATTTGATCTTCATGTGGCACCATCATATAACGATGGCATCAGCAAATAAAGAGTGCGCCCAAGATTCTGTGCTCACCATAAAAAAATCAAACCGATACGCGTTTGAAATCCTTCAAGCGAAAGCCCATTACTGCCAGCGCACCAAAATACGTTGCCATGCATGCCGTCATCACCAGCGCCAAAGCGCCAATCCGTTGGAATGGATGCGCGTGCATCCCGATCCAATTGAAATGTCCGGATGACCACAACGCCACGCCGCCCATCAGGAATAACGCACCGGTTAATTTCGCGAGGAAAAGAAGCCAACCTTTATGCGGCACATAAATATTTTTATGGCGCAAACCCCAGAACAGAAAACCTGCATTCAAACATGCTCCGAGACCAATTGACAGTGCCAAGCCTGCGTGGCCGATTCGGGGTACGAAGAGATAATTGAGCAATTGTGTGGCGACCAATATGCCGATACCGATTTTGACTGGTGTTCGGATATCCTGTTTCGCATAAAAACCTGGCGCGAGGATTTTAACCAGGATAAGGCCGATTAAACCGACGCCATAAGCAATCAATGCTCTTCCGGTCATGGTGACCGAGAGTTCATCAAATCTTCCGTAGTGAAACAGCGTAGTGGTCAGGGGAATGGACAAGGTAACAAGGCCGACTGCCGCAGGAGCGGCCAGCATGAAAGTCAGGCGCAAGCCCCAATCGAGCAAGGCGGAATATTCAGTCTTGTCACCATCTGAATTTGCCTTGGATAGACTAGGCAGCAAGATAGTGCCAAGTGCCACACCGAGCAAGGCAGTCGGAAATTCCATCAAGCGGTCTGCATACGTCAACCACGAAACACTGCCGTGTACTAAACGAGAAGCGATGTTGGTGTTAATCATCAGGCTGATTTGTCCGACCGAGACGGCGAGTACAGCAGGAACCATTTGTCTTAATACGCGCCGCACACCTGGATCGCCTAACGCAAAAGCCGGATTCCAGCTAAGGCTTGGCAGCATGCCGATCTTGATCAGCGCGGGAACCTGGATCGCCATTTGCAATACGCCGCCGATGAAGACGGCGATGGCTAATGAGTAAATTGGTTGTTTAAGCAATGGAACAAGTAAAAAAATTGCCAAAATCGTGGTCAGATTAAGCAATACAGGTGTGAACGCAGGAATTTTAAATTCGCGCCAAGTATTCAAGATCCCGCCGGCGAGCGCCACGAAAGACATGAATCCAATATAAGGAAACATGATGCGGGTCATCGTAACCGATGCATCAAACGCGTTGATATCCGATTTGAGGCCAGTGGCCATGATGAACACGACAGTTGGGGCGGCAATGATGCCCAGCAAACAGGTTAGAAATAAGGTCCACGTGAGAACGGTAGCGACATGGTCGGTTAACTCTTTGGTCGCGACATTGCCTCGTTGATTCTTGTATTCCGCCAGAATTGGCACGAAGGCTTGGGAAAATGCACCTTCGGCGAAAAGCCGGCGCAGTAAATTGGGAATGCGGAATGCGATGAAATAGGCGTCTGTATAAGCCGATACTCCGAACGCGCGTGCAATTAAAAACTCTCGAATGAGGCCAGTTATGCGCGAGAGCATCGTCATGCCAGAGACGGTGGCAAGCGTTTTATGCAAGTTCATGGAGCGGAATTATAGCTGGTCGTGTTCTTGTTATGGTGGAAGGATAGAGCTCTTATTTTTACTGGATCTTATTCTTGTTTTTTTGTTTATGATGGCAGGAAAAATGGTTGCGCAAACCGTAACAAGCTTGTTCATTACCGATTGTTGCTCGTTTTAGGAAAAACCGTTATAATTTGCGGCTTTACAGAATTCAGCCTCGCTTTTATTGGTTATCGGCGAAGGCACCTCGACCTCGTTTTAGGAAATAGTCATGGCAAATACAGCGCAAGCACGCAAACGTGCTCGTCAAGCAGTCAAGCAAAACGCTCATAATTCAAGCCAGCGTTCGACCCTGCGCACAGCAATCAAAGCTGTCCGTAAAGCGATCGAAGGTGGTGATAAAGCTGCTGCAGCGCAGATTTTCAAATCGTCTGTTTCGACGATCGATAGTATTGCCGACAAGAAAATTATTCACAAGAACAAGGCTGCTCGCCATAAGAGCCGTTTAGCTGCTGCCTTGAAGGCGCTTGCATAAATAGACACCAATCTGCTCTATTCGATAGAGCAGGTAATGACAAGTTGAAAAATAAAGCCGCATGATGTTCCATGCGGCTTTTGTCGTTTACGCAGTCTCATTCTGAATCTGAAAAGATATCAGGTAATCAGTATTATCAATACGTGAGTGGTAACTTACTAACAGTTATCGTGGCAGCCCATCAATGGCGCTATTTGGTTTGATATTTTTCTGTTTGAACCAGCCGCGATTCATTTCCAATGCATATTTGGCCGGTTTTTTCGCACAGTGCGATTCGGTAGTCTGTGGCGCCATGTCTTCAATATTGATGATTTTGCCATCGGCATCCATGAAGGCAACGGACAAAGGAATCAAGGTATTTTTCATCCACATGCAAACATTGGATGGGGTGTCGAACAAAAACACCATGCCTTCATTTTGCCCCATTTTTTGGCGGAACATTAAGCCTTGTTCACGCTGGGCATCATTGGCGGCGACTTCAGCCTTGATAACATATATGCCTGAGCTGAGCGACATAACCGGGAATTTGGCTACCTGCTGTGCGAAAGCAATGCCCGTGACAAAAGTGATACTTGTGATTGCGAGTGTGGCGGTTAGATAACGAAGGCTGTTCATGTTTATGATTCAATATACCCTTAGTAATGGATAGGATCGAAAAGATAACGGAAACAAAAAAGGCAGGACGAGCCTGCCTTTTTTGGTACTACTAAAGCGCCAATTACTTGGAAGCTGCAGCAGAAGCTTCAGCAGAAGCTTTAGCTTTCTTAGCTTTCTTAGCTTTAGCTTTCTTAGCTTTCTTAGCTGGTGCGGAAGCAGCAGGTGCAGAAGCGGATGCAGATGCTGGAGCCATTGCGTCAGCAGCGAAAACGGAAGTTGCGAACAGGCCAGCAACCAAAGCAGCGATAAGTTTGTTCATTTTGATGTCTTTCAGTTAACATGTTAAGAAAACAGCGATTCTGATGAATCACTGCAAATAACGAGGGAAAATGCTGGCGGTTGACAAGATTTTTGCAAAAAACAAATTTTTTCAAAAAGCCGAGAGCAAATCAATGTTCTCGGCGCAATAAATTTCCATGTTGGAATATTGTGGTGAATCGCCGTTTAACGTTACGCATTGACATCAAGCTTAGTAGAAGAAACCTCGCACCATTCGCCTGGCCAAAGCGGATTATCTTCCAAGTTAAATGGACCAATAGATATCCGCACTAGACGCAATGTAGGTAAACCTACCGAGGCGGTCATGCGTCTGATTTGTCGATTTTTGCCTTCCGAAATCGTAATGGCCAACCAACTTGTGGGTGCATCCGCGCGTTGCCTGATGGGTGGATTGCGAGGCCACAGCCATTCAGGCGCATGGACATGTTTGACTTCGCATGGCTTGGTAATGAAATCTCCTAAATCCAATGGCGCGCTTAAACGATTCAATATGGATCGGTCCGGAATGCCTTCTACTTGCACCAAGTAAGTTTTGGGCTGCTTGTGAAGTGGATGGCTGATTTGGTGTTGAAGACGGCCATCATCCGTAAGCAAAAGCAGGCCTTCACTATCAGCGTCCAAGCGACCAGCTGGATAGATATTGGGGATGTCGATGTATTCAGCCAAAGTATCGCGCGTCGCATGCGGTGAGAATTGGCACATGACGTGAAACGGCTTGTTGAACAGTATAAGTGGCATCTTGATCGCATCAAGCAGTCGCTGGCTTGATCTTTTGTAAGGGTATGACGATGGATTTTAATGTTTTGATTGAATTTCTTGATCTGGAATAGTTGGCTGCGCAAATTTGTTGCTAGTCTCTAGTGTCGCAAAAGGATGGCATCTAGTAAAATACTGCTGCACAATGCGAAATTCTATTTTTGCCTTATGTAATACACCCGCAATTGGATTAGCATGCCATAAGCAAGAATATAAACCTCTCTTTTCCGCCTTAATTCCGGAGCTCACGATGTATCAACATATCAAAGTACCAGCCGATGGCAAGAAAATCACCGTCAACGCCGATTTCTCGTTGAACGTGCCAGATCATCCCATTATTCCGTATATCGAAGGTGACGGCACCGGCGTCGATATCAGCCCGGTCATGATCAAGGTGGTCGATGCGGCCGTGAAAAAAGCCTATGGCGGCAAGCGCCAGATCAGCTGGATGGAAATTTATGCGGGTGAAAAATCGACCAAGGTCTATGGTCCCGACGTCTGGTTGCCGGAAGAAACCCTGAAGGTATTAAAGGATTATGTCGTTTCAATCAAGGGACCATTAACGACACCAGTCGGTGGCGGCATCCGCTCATTGAACGTCGCATTGCGTCAAGAACTGGATTTGTATGTCTGCTTGCGTCCAGTACGTTATTTCAAAGGTGTCCCATCACCTGTGAAAGAGCCGGAAAAAACCGACATGGTCATCTTCCGTGAAAATTCCGAAGACATCTACGCAGGTATCGAATGGCAAGAAGGCTCCGATGGCGCGAAGAAAGTCATCGAATTCCTGATCAAGGAAATGGGCGTCAAGAAGATTCGTTTCCCGGGATCATCCGGCATCGGCATCAAGCCCGTATCGCGCGAAGGCACCGAGCGTTTGGTGCGCAAAGCGATTCAGTATGCAATCGACAACGACAAGCCATCCGTGACCATAGTCCACAAAGGCAACATCATGAAATACACCGAAGGTGGTTTCCGTGATTGGGCTTATGCATTGGCGCAAAAAGAATTCGATGCACAATTGATCGATGGCGGTCCATGGTGCAAATTCAAGAATCCGAAAACCGGCAAGGACATCATCATCAAGGATTCCATTGCTGATGCATTCTTGCAGCAGATCTTGTTGCGTCCAGCCGAGTATAGTGTCATCGCGACATTGAACTTGAATGGCGATTACATTTCCGATGCATTGGCAGCGCAAGTGGGTGGTATCGGTATTGCGCCAGGTGCAAACTTGTCCGACTCTGTTGCAATGTTCGAAGCGACACACGGCACGGCGCCAAAATATGCGGGCAAGGATTACGTCAATCCAGGCTCATTGATTTTGTCGGCGGAAATGATGTTGCGTCACATGGGCTGGCTGGAAGCGGCTGACCTGATTATCGACTCTATGCAAAACTCAATCGCATCGAAGAAAGTAACATATGACTTTGCGCGTTTGATGGAAGGCGCGACACAAGTGTCGTGTTCCGGTTTTGGCGATGTGATGATCGCGAATATGTAATCAAGTATTTGATTCAATGAAAAGGCCGGATCAAATCCGGCCTTTTTTATTTAATCACGATCAAATAAAGCAAGAGCAGATTGAGAACAATCGATACGGCCGCGATCGCGCGCCACAATGTAATCGGATCGCGCTTCATCAACGGTGTATGCCCGCGTGCAGCAAGTGGTCGCGTTGCACCGCGTTCCAGTGCCAGCAATAACTCTTCAGCTGTTTCAAAGCGTTCAAGTGGATCGCGCGCTACCGCTTTCAATAAAACATTCTCTAACCAGATCGGCGTATCAGGTCGGTAGCGAGTGGGTGGAACCGGTTCTCCAAAGCGTGGACGCTGAAATGGTTCAATCTCGCCGTATGGATAGTGACGGGTCAGCATTAGATAAAGGGTTACGCCAGTCGCATACACATCGGTTTGACGTGATGGCGGGCTATTGTCAAACTGTTCTGGCGCGAGGAATGATGGCGTGCCTGCTTGCGGAGCTTTCAATGCTTCCTCTGCTTCCATGCCGGATTGCGCAACACCAAGATCGAGAATGCGCAATTCGCCATCGTCTCCCCAGTGCAGATTGGCAGGTTTGATATCGCGATGGATAATACTGCGCCGATGCAGCGCGCCAATGGCACGCACCAGCTTAGTACCATGTGCAATCAAGTCAGGAATCGTGAAATGCTCGCCCGCATCCAGATGTTGTTGCAGCGTGTTTCCGTCGTGCCATGTCGTCAAATAATAAAGATAATTTTTTTGTTCAGACGTGATGACTTGCGGGAAAAACCGTGCAACGACGCGCTTGGCCAACCATTCTTCATGTGCAAAGGATGAACGCTCTTGCGCATCATTGGCGCGATCAGGATGCAGTGTTTTTAAAACCAATTTACGTTGTGACCTTGGATCAAGGACACGATAGACCAAGGTCGTATGCGACGTGTGGATCAGCGCATCGATAACATAGCCATCGATCGTTTGCCCAACTTTGAGTTTAGGCGGAACGGGCAGTTGTTTTGATACCGAAACGGCATCACGTAAATTTTCTTTCGGCAGCGCATTGATCTTGAGAATAAGCGCGCTGGCATTATCTTGCGAGCCGGCAGTTAATGCGGCGTCGACCAACAAATCTGCACAGAGGTCTATATTTGTGTTTCCGGTTGCGACATCTGACAGATGGCTAGTCAGATCGAATTCCGACATGGAAGCCCATACGCCATCAGTGGCGAGCAAGAAGATATCCTGTTCACGCAATTCTCCCATGCCGTGATCGATAGCCAGATGCGAATCAAGCCCGATTGCACGTGTCAGCACATGTTGCATCTCGGGGCGGTCCCACACATGGTCTGTGGTCAGCCGGATTAAAACGCCATCGCGAAACAAGTAGAGGCGACTATCGCCAATATGCGAAAAATAATAAAAGCGGCCACGCAACACGACACTCGTCAGTGTGGTCGCCATGCCCGATAATTCCGGCCTGATCCGGCCTTGCTGTTGTACCCAACTATTAATGGCTTTGACGACGCGGTCAATTGATTGCGTTACCGGCCATGTGTCTGGTGTTGCAAAATAATCGGTGAGTAATCCGCGCACTGTATATTCGGATGCTTCGCGCCCACCTTCATTCCCAGACACGCCATCGGCTATCGCTGCGATCAATCCTTTAGTGGAGAGCTCAGGCTCATCCGGCGTCACCATGCCGACGAAATCTTCGTTGCGAGCGCGGAGGCCCGTACGCGTTGCATGCCTTGCAGCGATCGATAGTGACATGGGAAAGGTAGTTAATTATTTTTAATGCGATCACAGTTCAAACGAATACGCTGAGCAAAATCCACATGGAAATTGTTCAGCGTTGTTGGAAGTAAATTTATGTTGATCGATATAACAAACAAGCAATGCTAATGAATTCAGATTTTAGCAGTCGTCATTGCCGAACTGCCCCACGTCGTGCGCCAGCGCGTTTTCACTGAAGATAATCCAATCAGCGCGATCACTGCAAGCGATGCAAAAATAATCAATCCAATCTGATAGCTGCCGGTCAGTTGTTTTGAAAAACCAAGGCTTGACGCCAAATAAAATCCCCCGACACCACCCGCCATGCCGACCAAGCCAGTCATCACACCGATCTCTTTGCGAAAACGTTGTGGAACAAGTTGGAAGACCGCGCCATTGCCCGTGCCGAGCGACAGCATTGCCAATACAAATACGATGACAGCTGCAATCGCCGAGTGTAACCCAAAGCTGGCGATGAATAAAAAGGACGCGGCCAGTGCATACATCAGTGACAAGGACTTGATGCCGCCGATGCGGTCAGCAATGCGACCACCCAATGGACGCACCAGCGATCCTGCAAATACACATGCGGCAGTAAAGTAACCGGCAGTGACGGGCGACAATCCATACTGGCTATTGAAATAAATGGTCAACGAAGATGCCAAACCGGAGAAGCCGCCAAACGTGACGCTATAAAAAAACATGAACCACCATGCATCTTTATCCTTTAGTACATGCAGATATTCAACCATTGATTTGGGTGGCGGAGCAGTCGGTGAATCCTTGGCGAAAATCAAATAGACAACAAATGCAATTCCCAGCGGAATCAAACACCAGCCGAATACATTTTGCCAGCCGAATGCAATGGCAAGTGACGGAGCAAATAATGCAGCGAACGCTGTGCCGGAATTGCCTGCGCCGGCAATACCTAATGCGGTGCCTTGATGTTCAGGTGGATACCAGCGTGAGGCAAGTGGCAGCGCGACTGCGAATGCAGCGCCGGCGACGCCAAGAATAATGCCAAGAGTGAGTATGCTTTCGTAAGTATTCAAATGACCCAACCAGGCCCATAGCATGCCGCTCATCACAATCACTTGACCGATCGCACCTGCTTTCTTGGGTTTTAAATGATCAACTAATACGCCCATCACAATACGCAATAGCGCACCTGCCAATAATGGTGTCGCAACGATCAATCCCTTTTGCGCAGCAGTTAAACCTAACTCTTTGGAAATTTGCACACCAAGTGGTCCCAAGATAACCCAGACCATAAAGCTCAGATCAAAATAAAAAAATGCCGCGAGTAATGTCGGTGTGTGCCCGGCTTTCCAGAATGATGTTTTTTGCATATTGTTCTTCCAAAAATGAATTGAATCAGCATGCACTATGCAAGTGCTATGCCATCATTCTTGTGCACGCACTTACTAAATACTAAGAGCAAAAGTTCATAACATGTGCGATGCACCAGTTTGATCTGCCATTTGCACTTCATATGTGCGCCTGTGTTGATGTCGTGGTGCGCAATACGCACAATAATCTGGCATCGCTTTTGCTTATATAACTTCAGTACAGTCTTGGAGGAAGTTGCAATGAAAAAGCTTAAATTGGTTATGGTGGGAAACGGGATGGCTGGTGTGCGCACCTTGGAAGAATTGATCAAGATTGCGCCTGATGTTTATGACATCACTGTATTCGGTGCCGAGCCTTATGCAAATTACAACCGCATTCTGTTGTCGCCTGTATTGGCTGGTGAGCAAACGATCAAAGACATTATGTTGAACGATGTCGATTGGTATGAACAAAATCACATCACATTACATCTCGGTAAAAAAATTGCAAAAATAGACCGCGTCAAACGCTTGGTCATCGCTGAAGACGGTACGACAGTTGAATATGATCGCTTGTTATTGGCGACAGGTTCCAATCCTTTCATGCTGCCGGTTCCTGGCAAGGATTTGCAAGGCGTGATCTCGTATCGTGATATTCACGATACCAACGCCATGATTGAGGCGGCACAAAAACATAAGCATGCAGTTGTGATTGGCGGTGGTTTGCTGGGTCTGGAAGCTGCCAATGGCTTGAAGCTGCGCGGCATGGATGTCACGGTGGTGCATTTGCCAAACAGTTTGATGGAACGTCAGCTGGATCTGGCTGCAGGCAAGCTGCTGCAAAAATCATTGGAAGATCGTGGTCTCAAATTCCTGCTGGAAAAAAATACGAAAGAACTGATTGCTGATGAGAGCGGCCATGTGAAAACAGTTCGCTTTGTCGATGGAAGTGAAGCGCCCGCAGAGCTGGTCGTGATGGCGGTCGGCATTCGTCCCAATACGGCGTTGGCAGAATCGGCCGGCATTTATTGCAATCGCGGCATTGTCGTCAACGATACGATGCAAACATACGATCCGCGCATTTATGCAGTCGGCGAGTGCGTCAATCATCGCGGCACAGCGTATGGATTGGTCGCACCTTTGTTTGAAATGGCAAAGGTATGCGCCAATCACCTGGCCAATTTCGGCATCGGACGTTACCAGGGTTCAGTCACTTCTACGAAATTGAAAGTAACCGGCATTGATTTGTTCTCCGCCGGTGAATTCATGGGCGGTGAAGGGACGGAAGAGATTGTGTTGTCCGATCCGTTGGGTGGCGTATATAAAAAATTGGTCATCAAAGGAAACAAACTGGTCGGCGCCTGTTTGTATGGCGATACCGTCGATGGCAGTTGGTATTTTCAGTTGCTGCGCGAAGGTAAGGACATTGGCGAGATACGCGATACCTTGATGTTTGGCGAATCCAATACGGGACGTCCCGGCGACGTCGGCCATGAAGGATTTACCAAGGCAGCAGCGATGCCCGATACGGCAGAAGTGTGCGGCTGCAACGGCGTATGCAAAGGCACGATAGTTAAAGCGATCAAGGAAAAAGGTTTGTTCACGCTGGAAGATGTGCGCAAGCATACCAAGGCATCGGCATCATGTGGATCATGCACCGGCCTGGTCGAGCAAATCATCATGTTCACAGCGGGTGGTGATTATTCGACATCATCCAAAGTCAAACCGCTGTGCGGATGCACAGACCATAGCCATCAGGAAGTGCGTGAAGCGATCAAGGTCAACAAGCTTTTGACGATTGCTTCGACAATGGAAATGCTGAACTGGCGTACGCCGAACGGTTGTGCAACTTGTCGTCCTGCCATCAATTATTATTTGATATCAACCTGGCCGCATGAGGCGAAGGATGATCCGCAATCACGTTTCATTAATGAACGCGCACATGCCAACATCCAGAAGGATGGGACTTACTCGGTGATTCCGCGGATGTGGGGCGGGGAAACCACGGCATCGGAATTGCGCCGCATTGCCGATGTGGTCGATAAGTACAAAATCCCGACCGTCAAGGTAACCGGCGGCCAGCGTATCGATTTGCTCGGTGTGAAGAAAGAAGATTTGCGCGAAGTGTGGAAAGATCTCGACATGCCGTCCGGTCATGCTTATGCTAAAGCCTTGCGCACAGTAAAAACTTGCGTTGGTTCTGAATGGTGTCGCTTTGGTACACAGGATTCGACCTTGATGGGGCAACAGTTGGAGCGTGCACTGTGGCGTATGTATGCGCCGCACAAGGTCAAGATTGCCGTATCCGGTTGTCCGCGTAACTGTGCCGAGGCCGGCATCAAGGACGTTGGTGTGATTGGTGTCGATTCGGGCTGGGAAATTTACGTGGCGGGCAATGGCGGCATCAAAACGGAAGTCGCGCAATTTTTAGTGAAGCTGAAAACGCACGAAGAAGTGTTGGAGTATTCAGGCGCATTCCTGCAGTTGTATCGCGAAGAAGGCTGGTATCTGGATCGCACCGTACATTATGTCGGACGTGTCGGTCTCGATTATATTAAAAAGAAAATTGTCGATGATGCGGCAAACCGCAAAGTGCTTTACGAACGTTTACTATTCTCTCTCGAAGGCGAGCCGGATCCATGGCACGAGACAGAGAAAGCGCTGGTCGATATGCGGCAATTTGCGCCATTGACTACGTAGAAGTTTTTTAATGCAGTTTCCTTAACTTGAAAGGAATGGCCATGAAACTTTATCTTGTTGCTGTAGTCATTGCACTCGGTTCGACCGTAACGTTGGTCAATGCCTGCATGTTTCATGCGTCTGTTAAGCGAATTTTGCCAATCAGTATCGGACAATTTAAATAAGGAAGTCAGATGTCGAATCAATGGAAAGCGATCTGCGGTGTTGCAGATATTCCGGTGTTGGGTGCGCGGGTGGTCAATCGTGCTGCGAAGCCCGATGTGGCGATTTTCCGCAATGGTGAAGATAAAGTATTCGCATTGCTGGACCGTTGTCCGCACAAGGGTGGCCCGCTGTCGCAAGGAATTGTATTTGGCGAGCGTGTTGCTTGCCCTTTGCATAATTGGAATATTCAATTGGATTCCGGGTGTGCAGTCGCACCGGACGAAGGTTGCACACAAAAATTCAGCGTGAAAATACAGGATGGGCAAGTGTATTTGGATGTCGATGAATTAAATACGTTGGCAGTCGATCCGAAAGTGGCATGACAGGATTGACTCAGAAGTTTCATCAATTTAATTTAATCCCGCAGAATGAAAGTGAGAGCGCACCCATCGAGGGTTCGTCGAATCGAATGGAAACCAAAGCCACATGTTGTTATTGCGGAGTCGGCTGCGGCGTCATCGTGGAATCGGATAGTCAACAAGTCACCGGTGTAAGAGGTGATCCTGACCATCCCGCAAATTTCGGCCGGCTTTGTACCAAAGGCAGTACGCTTCACCTGACTGCCAAGCCGGTGCTGCAGCAGCAGGCACGTGCGCTCTATCCGGAAATGCGCGCATCACGCAATGGTCAGCGTGAACGCGCATCGTGGGATGCCAGCCTCGATTTCATTGCGCAAAAATTTGTGGAAACCATTCGCCAGCATGGTCCTGACAGTGTGGGCTTCTATATCTCTGGCCAGTTATTGACGGAGGATTATTACGTCTTTAATAAGCTCGCCAAAGGACTGATCGGCACCAATAATGTCGATACCAATTCGCGCTTGTGCATGTCGAGTGCGGTCGCCGGCTACAAACAGACCTTGGGTGCGGATGCGCCGCCGCCTTGTTACGACGATATTGAATTGGCGGATGTGATTTTTATTGTTGGTTCCAACACCGCCTATGCACATCCAATTATCTACCGCCGCATTGAAGACGCGCGCAAGAAAAATCCGCTGTTAAAAATAATTGTCGCCGATCCGCGCCGTACCGATACTGCGCGTGAAGCCGATTTGTTTTTGCCGATTCTGCCCGGTACCGATGTCGCATTGTTTAATGGCATGCTGCACATCTGCCTATGGGAAGATTTGATCGATACGGATTACATCGATGCGCATACTGAAGGATTCGTCGAGCTGAAAAAAACCGTACGCGACTATACGCCGAAACATGTTGCAGAGATTTGCGGCATCAGTGAAGAGGATTTAGTTAACGCAGCGCGCATGTTCGGCAAATCGAAGGCGAGTTTGTCGCTCTATTGTCAGGGATTGAATCAATCTGCTTCCGGCACAGCGAAGAATGCCGCGCTGATCAATCTGCATCTCGCCACGCACCAGATCGGCAAGCCGGGCGCCGGACCGTTTTCATTGACCGGACAACCGAATGCAATGGGCGGCCGTGAAGTCGGCGGCATGGCCAACCTGTTATCCGCACATCGTGATCTGGCAAATCCTGAACATCGCGCAGAAATTGCCAAGCTATGGGGCATCGATGATGTGCCATCCAAGCCGGGCAAAACTGCCGTCGAAATGTTTGAAGCAGTACGCACCGGTGAAATCAAAATTCTATGGATTGCCTGTACCAATCCTGCGCAATCGATGCCGGACCAGAAACTGATTCGTGAAGCATTGGAAAAAGCGGAATTGGTGATTGTTCAGGAAGCGTACAAGACAACTGTCACGGTCGACTATGCAGATGTGTTATTGCCGGCGACAACCTGGAGCGAAAAAGAAGGCACCGTTACCAATTCCGAGCGCCGTATCACACGATTCAAATCGGTCTTGCCAAAACCGGGCGAAACCAGACATGACTGGGAAGCGGTGATCCAATTCGCTCGCAAGCTTGAACAATTGATGGGCAAGCAGCACACGCTGTTTCCATTTACCAGTACGGAAGACATCTGGAATGAGCATCGTGAATCCACACGCGGTCGCGATCTGGATATCACAGGTTTGTCATTCAAGATACTGGAAGAGCAGGGGCCGCAACAGTGGCCATTCCCGGAAGGCGCAACGAGCGGCAAGAAGCGTTTATATGAAGATGGGATTTTTCCGACTGCAAGCGGCCGCGCCAGGTTTGTCAACACAGTATACAAACCGGTCGCTGAGCCGGTCGATGCGCGCTATCCATTCCGCATGACTACCGGACGCCTGCGTGACCAATGGCACGGCATGAGCCGCACCGGCACCGTAGCGCAATTGTTTGCGCATGCGTCGGAACCTTCTATTGTGTTGGCGCAGATCGATATGGACCGCAGGCTGATCAGCAATGGCGATCTGGTGCACGTGACCAACAAGCGCGGCTCGCAGATTCTGCCGGCAGTCGCAGGCGACGACATGCGATCGGGACAGGCATTTATCGGCATGCATTGGGGTGAAGAATATGTATCCGGCCGCGGGCATGATGGCGATGGCAGTTATGGCGTCAATGCATTGACCTCGCCGGCGATTGATCCGAGTTCAAAACAGCCGGAGCTCAAGCATGCTGCCGTCAAGATTCTGAAAGCAGAGTTGCCGTGGCGCTTTCTTGTATTCGGCTGGGTTGATGAATCGCAGGTGTTGAAATTGCAGGCAGAGCTGCGTCCTTACATGCGCCGCTTCAGTTATGCGTCTTGCACTTTGTTCGGCCGCGATAAGGTTGGTGTGCTATTTCGTGTCGCAGACGATTATGCTGCTGTTCCCGAATTGGTGAAAGAAATCGAAGCCAAATTTGGTATTGCCGGTAAGGCCGTACTGCGCTATGACGATACCAAGCGCGGCAATGCGCGGCATATTCTTTTGGCTGATGGCAAGCTGGCTGCGGTTTCATTGGCAGGCGATATCTCGGCAGAACATTGGTTGAAAGAATATCTTGAAGGTGGCCAGGCTGTTTCGGCATTGGGGCGCATGTTATTGATGCCTTCGACCAAAGCACCGCAAGGATTCAAATCACGCGGCCGAATTGTATGTAACTGTTTTAATATCGCCGAGACAGAGATTTCTGAGTCGCTATCCACGATGAAGCAGGTATCGCCTGATGCGAAATTAAGCTTGTTGCAAGAAAAACTCAAATGCGGAACAAATTGCGGTTCGTGCGTACCTGAGCTCAAGAAAATTATTCTCATTCAAAGTGCATCGGTGAAGACTGCAGCTTGACTCTGCACTTCGTAGTAAGCTTGCGGTATGGATAATCAACACAATATCGAACCGTTCGTCGCTGCTCGTTTCATCAAGGAAATCGGACGTGGCAAGGATGGAGCACGCAGCCTGTCGCGTGCCGATGCCTGTCAGTTGTATGCGGCGATGCTGGATGGTCGTGTATCGGATCTTGAACTCGGCGCGATCTTGCTGGCGATGCGCATCAAAGGCGAGTCGGTCGATGAGATCGCAGGATTTCTCGATGCTGCCGAAAACTCATTTGAAAAACTGAAAGCACCTGCAGGGATATACGCGCCTGTCCTCATTCCAAGTTATAACGGCTCGCGCCATATGGCGAACCTGACGCCGTTGCTGGCAATGCTGCTGACAAGAGAAGGTGTTCCGGTGTTGGTGCATGGCGTATTGCATGATCCCAATCGGGTTACGACCGCAGAAATTTTCCAGGAGCTGGGATTTTCTTTTGCGCAGACTACACAACAAGCACAAGTGCACTTTGCGCAACGTGAACCGGCCTTCATGCCGATTGAAGCACTCGCTCCGCGTATGGCACGCTTGCTCTCCTTGCGGAAAATACTGGGCGTGCGCAGCTCAACTCATACGCTAGTCAAAATCTTGCAGCCGTTTGATGCGCCAGCACTGCGCTTGTCGTCTTATACGCATCCGGAATATTTGGAAATGCTTGGCAGTTACTTCACGACGGCTGCTCCGCATTCACGAGGAGATGCATTCCTGATGCGCGGCACAGAGGGGGAAACCGTTGCCAACGCAAAACGCGCACAACAAATAGACTGGTTCCATGAGGGCGTGCGCACGACCTTGGTAGAGAAGCAGGCGCCAGTGGATGAGTTGCCGGCATTGCCGGAGGAGCGCAATGCTGCGGCAACAGCGGCGTGGATCAAGGCAGCCTTGGCGGGAGAGCAACCGGTACCGACGCCTATAGCAGATCAGGTGGAACAGTGTTTGATTGTATCGAAAGCTATACGAGCTAGATCGTTTTAAATCACTACTAGATTACAATCACGGCTTACCTATCTTTGTACAAGCCATGTCAAAACAATTCGATGTCGCAGTAATCGGCGCAGGCGCAGCCGGGATGATGTGCGCTGCGGTCGCCGGTCAACGCGGCAGACGCGTAGTATTAATCGATCACGCGCCCAAGCTGGCTGAAAAAATTCGTATCTCGGGCGGCGGCCGTTGTAATTTCACGAACCTCACTGCTGGGCCACAGAATTTCTTGTCGAATAATCCTCATTTTTGCAAAAGTGCTTTGTCACGCTATACGCCGCAAGATTTCCTAGCGCTGATGAAGCGCTATCGGATTGCGTATCACGAGAAGCATAAAGGCCAACTATTCTGCGATAACACGGCAGAAGATATTATCGACATGTTGAAAGCGGAATGCGATGCCGGCAATGTGATGTGGCGCATGCCATGCAAAGTAGAGGCAATCAACAAGACGGATAATGGCTTCCATCTCGATACGGATACAGGTGAGATCAGTGCGGCCAGTATCGTGATTGCCACCGGCGGCCTGTCGATTCCAAAAATCGGCGCGACGGATTTTGCTTACCGCATCGCCAAGCAATTTGATTTGAAAATTGTTGAACCCACTCCTGCATTGGTGCCGTTGACCTTCGATAGCGAAGAATGGCAACGCTTCGCCCCGCTATCCGGCGTTTCAATGGAAGTCGAGATAGAAACCGGTGAGAAAAAATCGATGGGGCATTTTCGCGAAGATTTATTGTTCACGCATCGTGGTTTGTCAGGGCCGGCTGTTTTGCAGATATCCAGTTATTGGAAACCTGGGGCCGCACTGAAGATCAATCTGCTTCCGGAAATGGACGTTGCTGATGAGCTGATTCAGGCCAAGGCAACGAGCAAAAAAAATATCGATAATCTTTTGTCGCAATGGTTACCGGCGCGTTTGGCGGAAACCTGGTTAGTCATGAATGAGATCAAACCCGATGCAAAATTGGCTGATATGCAGGACAAGCAGCTACGCAAATTGGGTGAGTCGCTGAACCGTTGGATCATTACGCCGAATGGATCGGAAGGATATCGCAAAGCCGAAGTCACGCTCGGCGGCATCGATACGCGCGAACTGTCGCAACAAACCATGATGGCGATACGCGTGCCGGGTTTGCACTTCATCGGCGAGGCCGTCGATGTGACTGGATGGTTGGGTGGTTATAACTTTCAGTGGGCATGGGCTTCCGGCGTGGCAGCTGGTTTTGCTGTGTAATCACCATGTTTGAGCAATTATGTGCAATCGCTTACAAGAAAGAACGCGTGCTCGGTCGCCGCTTGGCGAAGAATATGGCGCTGTCTGAAGAAGAGGCACTGAAACAGGTTCTCATAAAAGCTGCAAGCAATCGTTCGCTCGAGCATTTGATTTCTGAACGGCTCCAGACAACGGAAAACGGTATTGCAAAGCTTGCCGAACGCAGGCAGCAACAAGCAGAGGCATTAGCGAAAAGACGAGCAAGTACACAACCTGACCCTTCTGCTTGGCTCGCATGGTTCGATGGCGCGACCAGTCCGAATCCAGGGAAAATGGGTATTGGTGGATTACTCAAGGATCCCGATGGTCGCATTGTAGAAATCAGTTTTGGCGCAGGTCATGGCGATAGTAATGAGGCTGAGTATCTGGCATTGATCGCTGTGCTAGAAGAGGCTGTGCGCATTCAACCTGACAAACTGATGGTGTATGGGGATAGTCGCGTAGTGATTGATGAGATGAATGGTGTAACTTATATTGGTGCAAATAATCTGAAAGGCGTGAGCGAGCAAGCGAAGCGATTGATTGCACAGCTGAATGCAGTTTCATTGCATTGGACACCGCGCAAGAAGAATGCTGCTGCAGATGCGTTATCACAGCGTGGTTTGTTGACCTAATAATCGATATATGATCGAAGAATGAATCCGGAATTTCGTAAACTGGCATCCGAAACCTTGCTGCATAAGCGCGGCATCAGGATCAATCTGCAATTGCCGGAGATTGAAAGCAATGAGGAAATACAACTGCGTTCTGCGGATGAGTTGTTTCGTCGTCTCGTTGCTTTATGGGCTGTTAGCGGATCATCGCAGATGCGTGATGCTACATATTTTCGCGACTACATCGTGCATCACAAAATGAAATCGTGGCTTTCTGATCGTGAGCGAGAGTTTCTTTTTGGCGATGCACGTACCGATGAAGACTACACGCAATTTTCTTGTAAGCGCGAAGCCCTGTTTTTTCTTGCATGGTGTGCAGATTTGATTAAGGAGATCGAGATTCCGTCATCTGAATCCAGCATCAAATTGATCATGACCCTCTTTCCCCAGGAAATGGAAGCGCCATCAAGATTGCAAGCTGCAATTCGCATGCGTTCCAAAGATGCAATGCTCGATTGGGCCGATTTACTGTATCGAGTGCATTGGGCAGTGCGCCATGCCACCTTGATTAATAAACCTGTGCCGGCAAATCTGGATGTTGTTGCTGTGCAAGAGTGGCATCAGGCTGTGAATTGGATGATTCGTTATGACGATGAAGACAATTGGGACTGTGTTGGAACGGATACCTAAGTGGCAAGAGATTGATGTTGTAAAAATGCAATTAAATATTGATTGTGCTGCAAACAAACCCATAATCGAGGCTCAAAGCACCTTCCTTTTGCTTATTTTCCCTGCTATACTCTTCGTCTCCCTAAAACCATTGGTTTGAGTTTACATGACCACTATTCGCCTTAAAGAAAACGAGCCGTTCGAAGTCGCCATGCGTCGCTTCAAGCGCACAATTGAAAAAACCGGTCTGTTGACCGAGTTGCGCGCACGTGAATTTTACGAGAAGCCGACTGCTGAGCGTAAGCGTAAGCTCGCTGCTGCCGTGAAGCGCCATTACAAGCGTATTCGCAGCCAGCAATTGCCGAAAAAGCTGTTCTAATTTTGTGCCGCACGCGCTGCGGTAATTGGAATGAGTTACAAACCCGCTCCGGTGTTGAGTCCGCAGCGGGTTTTCGCGTTTTTGACCGAAACAATTTATTGAACTTGGAGGCCGCATGAGCTTGAAAGAAAAAATCACCGAAGACATGAAAAATGCGATGCGTGCCAAGGAAACTGCAAAGCTTGGCACCATTCGTCTGTTGACCGCAGCGATGAAGCAAAAGGAAGTGGATGAGCGGGTTGAGCTGACCGACACGCTGATCCTGGCGATCATCGAAAAGATGATCAAGCAGCGCAAAGACTCGATCAGCCAATTCGAAGCAGGTGGCCGTCAGGATTTGGCTGATATCGAGAAAGCTGAACTGGCCATTCTGTCAGCTTACATGCCGGCATCATTGTCCGACGCTGAAGTGCAGACTGAAGTCGCCGCAGCGGTTGCTGCGACGGGTGCTGCAGGTCCTCAGGATATGGGGAAAGTGATGGCAGTGCTTAAGCCTAAATTGGCTGGCCGTGCTGACATGACTGTCGTATCCGGCCTGGTCAAAGCCGCACTGACCAAAGCTTGATTTGTATGTATTAGAAAGGCATGGCAAGTGATTGTCATGCCTTTCACCACTTCTACCAATTGAGTAGCCGTGATTCCACAATCTTTCATTCAGGATCTCCTCAACCGGGTCGATATTGTCGATGTGGTGGGACGCTACGTGCAGCTGAAAAAAGGTGGCGCGAACTTCATGGGCTTGTGCCCGTTTCATAACGAAAAATCTCCTAGTTTTACCGTCAGTCCGACCAAGCAGTTTTATCACTGCTTTGGTTGTGGTGCACATGGCACGGCTATTGGTTTCCTGATCGAATATTCCGGCATGGGTTTTGTCGAGGCCGTAAAAGATCTCGCTCAAAACGTTGGCATGATCGTGCCGGAAAACGAAGACAAACTGCCGCCTGCGCAGCGCGCCGAAGTGCAAGCCAAAAGCATGGCGCTGTCGGATGCGATGACACGCGCCTGTGATTATTATCGACAGCAATTACGCAGCGCACAGCATGCTGTAGCCTATTTGAAAGGGCGCGGCTTGACCGGTGAAATTGCGGCCAAATTCGGTCTTGGTTATGCACCGGATGGTTGGGATAATTTGCGCGCAGTGTTTCCTGACTACGATGCGCCTGCTTTGGTTGAATGCGGCATGGTCATCGATAAAACCGATGAAGAAGGCGCCAATCGCAAGCGCTACGACCGCTTCCGCGATCGGATCATGTTCCCGATCCGCAATATCAAAGGGCAGGTAATCGGCTTCGGTGGCCGCGTGCTGGATAAGGGCGAGCCGAAATACTTGAATTCGCCCGAAACACCCTTATTTCAAAAGGGTAGCGAGTTATATGGTTTGTTTGAGGCACGACAAGCGATTCGCGACGCGGGTTATGTATTGGTAACAGAAGGTTATATGGATGTGGTTGCGCTGGCGCAGCTGGGATTTCCGCAAGCGGTGGCAACGCTAGGCACGGCTTGCACGCCGATTCATATACAAAAATTATTACGTCAAACAGATAATGTCATTTTCAGTTTTGATGGGGACGCAGCAGGGCGGCGTGCAGCCAGGCGTGCATTGGATGCCAGTTTGCAGCATGCGACTGACAATAAAATAGTGAAATTTTTGTTTTTACCGCCTGAACATGATCCAGACAGTTATGTCCGTGAATTGGGTGCTGAAGCATTTGAACAGCAAATACACGATGCGATGCCGTTATCACAATTTCTGCTCAAGGAAGTCGTTGGCGATAACGATTTGGCGACGTCGGAAGGGCGCGCCCGTACGCAATTCGATGCAAAACCTTTGCTTCAGGCAATGCCACCATCCGCATTGCGTTTGCAGATTGTGCGTGGTTTGGCGCAACTGACCCAAACAACGCCAGCTGAAATCGAGACATTGTTTGAGCTTGCTCAACCGATTGCGCGTGCAAGACAAGCCCCTGCGCGTAGCGCGCGGTCACAGCCGGTTGGTTTGGGGCGCCAGGTTTTGCATTTATTAGTCGCCCATCCTTTGCTTACAACGGAATTGGATCAAGCGGCAATTGACGCGGTTGCGCAAGTGGCTCCGGACTGTGCAGATATGCTGAATCAATTGGTCGAAGCGAGTCGAGCAATGGGCGAGCAAGCCAACTTCGCTGCGTTGGCAGAGCATTTGCGGGCGGGCGGCCCGGATTTCGATCCGCTCATTGTGGAAATTGCCGCCGAGCCGGAATCTGAAATTGAAGCTGCCCGTTTGGAACTTGTTGGGGCGGTGCGCCAGTCTAAAATGAAACTGTTGAAAACGGAATTGGATCAATTGGCAGCTGCGGGTTTGGGGTCTGAAGAAGCGCGCACACGTTACCGTGAATTGATGCTTCAGCAAGACCTGCTTCGGCGCCAAGCCGTGGAAGAAATCGCACAGCGTTGAGCTATAGCGTTGCTTGGGGTAGAGGAATCTACCCCCATATGCTATAATTTAAGGCTTTTGATTCAAGGCCTTAGGGCATTTCATTCTTTGCTTTAATGGAGATGAAATAATCAAAGATGGGCGCGCAAGAGGGGGACGACCCTGATAAATAAAGCGCATTTATGGATAGTGGCTATGAAGCATGGGACTGACTATGCAAAAACAGCAACTTGATTGGTAGAAATTCGATGGCGAACGCAATGAAGAAACCCGCGAAACCCCTGGCACATACCGAAAAAAACGCAAGGCCAACTGCGGCCAAATCGACTTCTCCCAAATCGGCGGCCAAACCTGCTATGAAGAAAACGACTGCTACCAAAACGGCAAGCAAAGCCAAGGCTGTTGCGCCTGCAAAAAAAGCTGTGAAAGTCGCAGCAAAAGCCACTAAAGCGCAACCTAAAGTTGCTCCAAAAACGGCGTCCAAATCTGTTCCAAAATCGGCCTCAGGGAAACCATTACCAAAAGTTGCTGCAAAATCTGCACCTGTACAAGTGAAAGCACCCGTGACAACCAAGAAATCCGAATCGAAATCCGCTGTAAAGCCAGCAGAAGCAAAATCAACGAAATCAGCCAAGGCCACCACAACACCGGAAACCCGACCAGGTGTGAATGTGATGATCACGCCTACCGTAAGCCAAACAACCGATGCGGCAGCGTTGGCTGCCATCGATACGTCAGGCTATATTCTTCCGTCGGTTAAGGTGCCGGGTCGTCGTGGCCGCAAGCCAAAAGAATTCCAGCCAGAGAATGACGAAATCGCCGCATTGAATGCGGTTGAGCGCGCCGAGCTAAAAGCAGCCGACAAGGCGAAAGCCAAGGATCGCAAGGCGAAAGAAAAGGCATTGCTGAAAGATGCTTTCTCGAACGATACCGAGGCGACCGAAGAAGAACTGGAACGTCGCCGTCAGAAATTGAAAACGCTGATCAAGTTTGGTAAAGAGCGTGGCTTCCTGACCTATGCAGAAATCAACGACCACTTGCCCGAAAATATCATCGATCCGGAAGCGATTGAAGGCATCATCGGCACTTTCAATGACATGGGTATCGCGGTCTACGATCACGCACCCGATGCTGAAACGCTGTTGTTGTCGGATAACGTTGCGACTGTCGCCAGCGATGACGATGCCGAGGCAGCTGCTGAAGCCGCATTGTCCACCGTGGACTCCGACTTCGGCCGCACCACCGATCCGGTGCGCATGTACATGCGTGAAATGGGTTCGGTTGAGCTGCTGACGCGTGAAGGCGAAATCGAAATCGCCAAGCGTATTGAAGATGGCTTGAAGGACATGATCCAGGCAATCTCCGCATGCCCGACAACCATTGCTGAAATTCTTCTTGCCGCTGACCGTATTGCAAAAGATGAAATCAAGATCGATGAAATCGTCGATGGTTTGGTTGACATGAACGCGACCGAACCTGTCATCGCCGCGCCTGTCGCTGCTGCATCCGATGATGAAGAAGAGGAAGACGAAGAAGAGGAAGACGACGAAGAAGAAGGCAATGCTTCAGGCGCTGCAGGCTTTTCGGCTGAGCAATTGGAACAACTGAAACGTGAATCGTTGGAGAAATTTGCAACGATCTCGACCCAGTTCGACAAGATGCGCAAGTCCTTCGAAAAGGAAGGCTACAACTCCAAGCCTTACGTGAAAGCGCAAGAAGCGATTTCGAATGAATTGTTGAGCATCCGTTTCACCGCGAAAGTGGTTGAGAAACTGTGCGACACCTTGCGTGCCCAAGTGGACGAAGTGCGCCACATCGAAAAGCAGATTCTGGATGTCACCGTCAACAAGTGCGGTATGCCGCGCAACCATTTCATCAAGGTGTTCCCGGGCAACGAAACCAACCTCGACTGGATCGATACGGAAGTTTCAGGAAACAATGCATACAGCACCATCCTGGCGCGTAACGTTCCGACCGTTAAAGAACTGCAAAAGAAATTGATCGACCTGCAAGCACGCGTCGTATTGCCTTTGCCTGATCTGCGCAACATCAACAAGAAGATGGCTGCCGGCGAGATGAAGGCACGCAAGGCGAAACGTGAAATGACGGAGGCCAACTTGCGTCTGGTAATTTCGATTGCGAAAAAATATACCAACCGCGGTTTGCAATTCCTCGACTTGATCCAGGAAGGCAACATCGGTTTGATGAAGGCTGTCGACAAGTTTGAATATCGTCGCGGCTATAAATTCTCGACCTATGCAACTTGGTGGATTCGCCAGGCGATCACGCGTTCGATTGCCGACCAGGCGCGCACGATCCGTATTCCGGTTCACATGATCGAAACGATCAACAAGATGAATCGCATCTCGCGCCAGATTTTGCAAGAGACCGGTGCCGAGCCGGATCCCGCAACGCTCGCGATCAAGATGGAAATGCCGGAAGATAAAATCCGCAAGATCATGAAAATCGCGAAAGAACCGATCTCGATGGAAACGCCGATCGGCGACGACGACGATTCCCATCTGGGCGATTTCATCGAAGACAACAACACATTGGCGCCGGCCGATGCAGCATTGCATGCTTCGATGCGCGGTGTGGTGAAAGACGTGTTGGATTCGCTGACGCCGCGTGAAGCGAAAGTGTTGCGCATGCGTTTCGGTATCGAGATGTCGACCGATCATACTCTGGAAGAAGTTGGTAAACAATTTGACGTTACACGTGAGCGTATCAGGCAAATAGAGGCAAAAGCATTACGCAAACTGCGTCACCCATCCCGCTCCGACAAGCTGAAGAGCTTCTTGGAAGGGAATTAAACAAGATTCAAGTTAGCGGGGGCACCCACACCCCCACCCCGACCCTCCCCCTGAAGGGGAGGGAGTAAATTGAGCGGGCTTGGCCCGCGTGAAAGAGATTGGGCCTCTAGCTCATGCTTGGTTAGAGCAGCGGACTCATAATCCGTTGGTGCCGTGTTCGACTCACGGGAGGCCCACCACATATCATGTCTGAAAAACAGCCTGAACCAGTGCAATCGACCGCAGCAACCGTCCGTTTTGAAGACTTCGGATTATCCGCAGATATCTTGCGCGCCCTGGCCGATCAAGGCTATATCCATCCTACCCCGATTCAAGCGCAAGCGATTCCTGTTGTGTTGCAGGGACGCGATGTCATGGGTGCAGCACAAACCGGTACCGGTAAAACGGCTGGTTTTTCTTTGCCGATCATTCAACGCTTGCTGGCGCAAGCCAATACCAGTGCCTCGCCTGCTCGTCATCCGGTCCGTGCATTGATATTGACGCCGACGCGTGAGTTGGCTGACCAAGTCGCCGAGAACGTGAAGAATTATTCGCGTCATACACCGTTGCGTGCGACGGTCGTATTTGGCGGTGTCGATATCGGACCGCAAACTGCCGCATTGCGCAGCGGAATTGAAATCGTCATCGCGACACCGGGACGTTTGCTCGATCACGTGCAACAGAAAACCGTGAACCTGTCGCAGACAGAAATCTTCGTGATGGATGAGGCGGATCGCATGCTCGACATGGGCTTCTTGCCCGACTTGCAGCGCATCATCAACTTGCTGCCGAAGAAGCGCCAAAACCTGATGTTCTCCGCCACATTCTCAAATGAGATCAAGAAATTGGCGAACAGTTTTTTGGATAAACCGGTCGTGATTGAAGTCGCGCGCAGCAATGCAACAGCGGACAAGGTGACGCAAGTCGTTTATAAAGTCAGTGAAGAAGCCAAGCGTGATGTCGTGTCGTACTTGATTCGCGGACGCGATCTGAAACAAGTATTGGTATTTTCAAATACAAAAATTGGCGCATCGCGTCTTGCTCGTCACCTGGAACAGCAAGGCGTCAAGGCATCCGCCATTCATGGTGATAAATCGCAAGCGGAGCGGATGGCAGCGCTCGACGCATTCAAGAGCGGCACGATTGATGTGCTGGTCGCGACTGATGTCGCAGCGCGCGGTTTGGATATTGCCGAACTGCCTTGCGTGATCAATTACGACTTGCCCTATAACGCCGAGGATTATGTGCATCGTATCGGGCGCACCGGCCGTGCCGGCGCATCGGGCGATGCGATCTCTTTGTATTCTGATAAAGACGAGCGTTTGCTGGTCGATATCGAAAAGATGATCAAGCATAAGTTCGTGCCGTCAGAATTGACTGGCTTTACACCTTCCGCTACACACGGAAGTGAACGCAGATCACGGCGCGATGAAAGCGATAAGCCGCAATACGAAAAGCGTTCGGGGCCCGCACGTGGAGAATCACGCACCGCATACAACGCTGCACCACGCAAAGAAAAGGTTGATCCGTGGTTTTTAAAACCTTACGAACCTTCGACACCTGCATCATCTACAGAAGAAAAAACGGCCGACACTAAAAAAACATCTTCAGATAAGCCGCAGAAAAACAAGATGGCAGCACTGTTGGGCGGCACCAAGCGTTAAGCAGAAAAGCCGGAGACTTCATTATCGCTATCGGTAATTGTTATTCGGCCCATCTACGCAACCAGGCTGCGTATTCATATCCATATCAATCGTTGCTTTACGATTTCAGGCCTCCACGCCAATAAAAACGAGCGTGGTTGTCTTCTGCTTTATTCGCCCAGTAACTCAGCAATAGGCTGCATGCCTTCAATGTGCTCCGAGATGACCTTGATGATCACGATGATCGGAATGCCCAATAATAATCCCCAGATACCCCATAGCCAGCCCCAGAAAAGCAGTGCGATAAATACCGCAGCCGGATTCATCTTTGCAATTTTTCCTGTCATCCATGTCGTAACGAATGTGCCGATGAGTGTTGCAATGCCCAGTGATATGCCGGCTACCAAGAGCGCCTGCGACCATGATTCGAATTGAATAAAGGCTGTGAGGCCGGTAGAAATCGTAATCAGCAAGGGACCAAAATAGGGAATGATATGAAATAAGCCGGCTGCCAAAGCCCATGCACCGGCATTGGAAAGGCCGATCGAACGCAATGCAATCCACATCAATAAGGTCAATAAAAAATTGGTTACCAGCAGCATGAACATATAATTTTGGATCGATGAATTAATATCATCCAGGATATGCACGGTAATTTTTTTCTTTGACAGAGAAGGTCCTGTCAATTTCACCAGCTTGCGTTTAAAAGTATCACCCGATAGCAAAAAGAAGAACACCAGAAAAACCACCATGGCCGCTTCACCCGCAAAGCTGAGCACACTCATTGAGCCGGCCAGTACCAACTCTCTTACTTTGATGGCAGGTTGATCCGGTACGGCATTTTTTCTGGCTTGACGAGCTGCGTCAGGCGACTGTGCTGCAGTTGCCTGTTCAATTTCAGTCGCTGCTTTCTGCATCTTTTGAATGGCACTAGGTTGTCCGTCTTGTGACTTGCTCAGCAAGCGAGACAATTTATGTGCCGAGACCGGAAGCTCATCCATAATTGATTGGAACTCACTGACCACGGTATTGGCTACTACTGCCGCCCCGCATAAAATTGTCAGCGTGACCAGACTGGTTCCGACAAACCGAGGAATTTTAATTCGTTCTAACCATACTACTAACGGATTAAGCGTGTAGGCAATGAAGATGCCAAACAAGAGCGGGATGAGAAATTTCTGCGCAAGCTGGAGTGCAAAAATAAAAGCAATGGTCGCCAAAATAGCCAGCGCAACACCGCGTGTATCGACCTGAACTGTTATGCGTGATGGCAGCTCTGATGGATTGTTAGTTTCTTGAGGTGACATCTCTTCTTCCGCAGAGTTGTCATCAACAGGTAATTCAATATTTTCATCGGGCTCTGATTTATTTTTGGCTGTCACTTTGCATCCCCTTGTTGATAAGCCAGTTGGGCAACGTATTCCAAAATGCAGCAACAAAATAAAACCGGCCGCCCAAAGGCGACCAGTCAATTCTAACCTAACAACAGCATTGATTGTTAATCAGAAATTATTTGCCATTATTTGCATGTATGGCATTTGGAACATTTTGGCTGACAAGAAAATGAAGTAATTAGTATCAAAAGCAATTCCCATTAAACCAATTACTTGCCAAACTTGCTTTTGGCCGATGCAATGCAATTGTCTTTAGCAGCCCCAGATAGTGCATCGCATTTTTCCTTGGCTAATTTGTATTCGGCATCACCCTTGTCTTCATGTGCGTCAGCGCGGGCATCGGCGATTTTTTTATCGGCTTTTGCATTCGATACGGCGGTTATTTTTTTAGCTTTGGCCTCTTTCTCGCACACATCCTTTTCATTGCCTTTCAGTGAATCGCATTTTTTTTCCGCGACCTTGTAATCAGCCTTGGCGATATCTTTACGAGCGGTCGTTTGTGCGCTCACTGTATGTTTGTATTCTGCCTTTGCCTCACTCTTGGTATGTGTGCGTTCTGCCTTGGCTTCCTTTTTGCAGACATCTTTTGCATTGTCTTTCAGTGAATCGCATTTTTCTGATGTGACTTTGTAGTCGGCATCCGCTTTTTTAATGGCTGCCTCATAAGATGCTTTTTGCTCGCTCGTTGCCGCATTTGATGCTGTTGCAAAACCAATGCCGGCGATCGACATTAAAATGGTGGTTAATAATTTATTCATGCTTTTCCTTTTTAAAATCACGTTAATAAATAATGGTAATTACGATGGTGTTGCGGATGGCAGTGCGTCAAGTTACTTGTTGCCTGGTGCCGATATCATCGGTGTATGCTTTTTCAGATTTTGTATAGATTTTCAAATGCCTTAATTTGTTTTTCAGCTTCATCAATGCCAATGCCATAAGCTTCTTGAATTTTTCCGGCAAGATGCTCGCGTTGGCCAGCGATGGCAGAGATATGGTCATCAGTCAGTTTGCTCCACTGGGTTTTCACGCTGCCGACATACTGCTTCCAATTTTCTTCGACTACATTCCAATTCATGCTCATCGGCTTCTCCTTGCTTGGTTAAGTACTTCAATAGGAAAATATTTCGGATGCAATACATTTGCTTTACTTGAATCCTAATCAAGTCATGGCATTTATACGTGCAAAGAAAAAAAGTATCTGTACGCTAGCGTACGTACTTAGAACCTATTCCAGTAGGCCAAGTCGTCGCAGCGGGGTGCTTTGCGCGCGGCACTGCGTTGCGGCTCCTTGCCATAGCTCGCTATGTCGCGTCGCCACGCCTTGTTCCGCGCACAAATCACCTCCGCCGCAACTGACTCGGTCTACTGGGATAGGTTCTTAATCAGGCATGATGATGAAAACCATCAATAATCAGAGGCGTAATGACGGTACAAATGCGTGATATCAATCAATGCATTGAATTACCTCAATCAAGATGCAGTCGGCAAGTTAGCGCCAAGTGATGATGTAAGCGTTCAATGATTACAACTGACGCCAGTCGCAATCCTGCAAAATCAATTGACTGATTTTTGTTCTTTGGCAGTTTCAATGGACTGGCTATTCTGGTGGTCGGTCCGTGCATCAACCATATCTGGAGGCACTTCCACTCGTGTAATGTTGGGCGCAACCGATATCGGATCGCTTGAAGGAAAGGTCATTTCAATCGCGTCGTCCAATAATGTCTCTTCCGCTTTTTCTTGATTGGAGTCGTCTTCTTCGGCTAGCGTAGTGATTGCGGTAGCCCATTTTACGAACTTCAAATTGGCAAGGTCGCGAATCGTGCTGACCTTGAACGCTTTTTTTAACATTTCCGCATCTTTATGACCAATGCCTTCCAATGCATCTATCGGCGCATTGGCAAGTTCATGTAAGCTTTTTCCTTCGTACGCTTTATCCACACATCTATTGAGATTCATATGCTTACCTTTTAATGAGATTCGTGACCATGCAATGCTGGTTCAGCATGATTAAAGTCTGAGAATGCGCTTCATGCTGAAACCGGTCTGTTCGATACCGTACAAATCAGATCGATGTTCCGCTCATGAATCCATGCCGCACAAGCTGCGACAGCATTCGGCACATTGCCGGCAAGCTTCAACGCAATCATCCATGTCACCTAATTGCTCGCAGCTGCGTGCGCATTCCTCGCATATGTCAGCATTCAACGCAGAAATCTGCCGGCAGAATTTTGAATCGCTCAGTTGAAAGTTCGCCGTTGTCTGGCACAGTTCAGCGCAATTCAACATCAAGCGAAAATGTTCGGGAGAAAGATGCTTGCCGCCTAATGGCAAACAATATTGCATCGCTGTATGCAGAAGCGTTTGATGACATTGGGTGCAAATTTCCATACAAGACTGCGTGCTGTAGTGGCTATATAAATGCCCCATGGTCTTTGGGGGAGAAAGCTGCGATTTATTCATCTAAGTCTCTAATGCAAATAGGTGGGTAGTATGCCAATTTCACTTTTGCTGTGACCATTAAAACTATTTTGTGTTCCATGCGGTATGGCGCTCTGATGCAAGTATGTTATGGCAAGCATATTGAAGTGAATTAATGAATTGCTCTGTGCGAAACCGAACATAGGTATCACCGCATCGTACGGCAACGCACAGACCAACTTTTTGCAAATGATTATTCTGAAGATCGATTAATCGGACGAACGATATGAAATCCCCTATTTGTGACCACGCATAAAAAGGAAAGCATCATGGGAACCATCTTAATTATTATCCTCATTCTCGTACTACTTGGTGCCCTGCCGACATGGTCACATAGTCGTAGTTGGGGGTATGGCCCTAGCGGCATCACAGGCTTGATTGTCGTTGTTCTGATCATCCTGTTGCTGACAGGACGGCTCTGATTTTTTCAACTGATATATTGAAATGATGAAATGAGGTACAGGTCTTATTGCAAAGCGACAGGACGAAAATGCCTGTCCGCTTCCTTGATGATGCAACTGAAAATTTTGTTGGGCCATGATCGTGGCAAGGGCTGTCGAGCTGTCACTTGCTGGATCATTCATTTTATCGGCATCACCAGTCTCGCATTTCTGACGAGTGCCTGCGCATCGTTACCTGAAATCAGGTATGTGGATACGCCGTTGACAGCACCGGCAACTCCAACGGTAACAAATGAAAATGGCGTACTCAGTAAAAGCGCATCCAAGTCTCTTCTTGCCAAACGTTGGCACAGTTCCTATACGAGCGTTGCTGCGCTGGCAAATATAGAAGAGGCCGCAACCGGGAGTCCTTTGATTGCGGGAAACAAGGTCACGTTGTTGTATGACGGCCCGCAAACCATGCAAGCCATGATGGCCGCGATCAGTGCTGCCAAGGATAATATTAATCTGGAAACCTATATTTTCGATCAAGACCAGTTGGGACTGCGTTTCGCCGACTTGCTGATAGCGCGCCAACGCGCCGGGGTGCAAGTCAATATTATTTACGACAGCATTGGCACGCTAGGCACACCGCAGGCTTTCTTCGACAAGATGCACGATGCAGGGATTCATCTGCTGGCATTCAATCCCGTTAATCCATTGAAGCTGCTGGTGCCATGGGAATTGAATAATCGCGACCATCGAAAAATTTTGATTGTCGACGGCATGGTTGCGTTCACGGGCGGAATCAATATCAGTGCGAACTATGCAAAAAGTTCGCCGCTCCGTTCAAAAGCGCGGCGAAATACACAATTCGGCTGGCGTGATACGCATATTCAAATAGAAGGTCCGGCAGTCGCCGCACTGCAATGGATATTTCTAAATATCTGGGTGAGTCAGAATACACAGGATCTCTCGGACAGTAACTTTTTCCCGCCATTAAAAAATGCAGGCGACAAAGTGGTCAGAATTCTTGCAAGCGAACCTGATAGCGACCCTGATATCTATAGGGCGTACGCACTTGCGATTCAAGAAGCCAAGAAAACAATTCACATTAGCAATGCCTACTTTGTACCGGATGCGCAGATTCTGCGCGTTCTGTGCGATGCCGCGCAACGCGGCGTGGATGTCAAAATAATTTTGCCAGGTATTACCGATAGCAGCCTGGTATTCCATGCGGCACAATCTTTCTATAGTCAAATGCTGGATTGTCGAATAAAAATCTATCAATTACAAATCGCCGTATTGCATGCCAAGACAGCTGTGATTGACCATGTATGGTCAACGGTCGGTTCCACCAATCTCGATACGCGCAGCTTCTTGCACAACAAGGAAATCAATGTAATCGTGTTTGGCAATGAGTTTGGCACTGCCATGGAGAAGGCATTCTCAGATGATTTGCGCAATGCGGTTGAAATTATCAAAGAAAAATGGGATCAGCGTCCGCTTTCCGATAAAATCAAAGAGTGGGCCGCACGCAGGCTTGAGTACTGGTTATGAATAGATGGAGTAAGGATGTATATGTATTTTGGTAAAAATTTTTCATGTATTGCAAAAATATTTCTGTTTATTATTTTTGCAAATGCGATGTTTGTGGCTCGTGCAGAATCGGAGACAAATAATGCGGGAATGCTGCGTGCTCAATATGATGCGTTGAAGGAGCAACTGCAGCATAATCAATTTACGCGACAGCTGGTTCTGGATTCAACGGAAGCACCGGATCGATTAAAGGGCAGCATCTACGCAGTAGTGGATTATCCGTTTGGCACTGTGCAAGCTGGCTTGGATAACCCTGATCATTGGTGCGACGTACTGCTGTTGCATATAAATACAAAATATTGCCACGCCGAGAAGAAATCGTCTGACACCATCTTGAACGTTAATATCGGCAAGAAGACCCCTGAAGCCCTTGCAGATTCAACGCGCATTGCATTCAATTACAAAGTCGCAGCGATCACGCCCGCCTATTTCAAGATCATGCTCAATGCAAAAGAAGGCCCGATGGGCACAAGCGATTACCACATCGCGCTCGAAGCGGTAACACTTGAAAATTCCAGGACGTTTATACATCTGACGTATTCTTATGCAACCAGCATGACGGGACGACTGGCCATGAGGACTTATCTCGCGACAGCAGGAAGTGGCAAGGTTGGGTTCACCGTCATTGGAAGGCGAGCTGATGGCAAACCTGACTATATCAACGGTGTGCGCGGCCTAATCGAACGCAATACCATGCGTTATTATCTGGCGATCGATGCTTTCTTGAGTACGGAGAATATTGCGCCAAACGTACAGCTGGAGAAACGCTTGCAGACTTGGTTTGCAGCGACCGAGCGTTATTCGCGGCAGTTGCACGAAATGGACCGTAGTGAGTATCTGGAAATGAAACGCGCAGAAAATATGCGGCAGCTTTCGATGCTGCGATCTTGATCTGTTGTCGTTAATTAACGAGCATAAAATT
>DATBRC010000053.1:0-215380 GCA_036560485.1 Burkholderiaceae bacterium | reverse complement strand
ATCAGTAAGGTTCGCAACAAAATTTCTACTGGCTTCTATCAAAAATATACAAACAAAGAAATAACTCAAGAAAAATACAATTGGAACTTTATAATCTGTATAGCGGCGAACCATGTAATAGCTCACGAAAATGGCAGTTAATCCACCAATTGGAACTGCCAAAAGTGCGCCAATAACACCAAAAGTATTGGACAAAATGATGGCTGAAAAAACGCTAACAGACGTCGAAACCACCATGACAATTGGTTTTTTCCTTACGATGACCACGTCTACAGAAAGTATGTTTATAAGACAAAAATAAATAGGCAGCAAACAAAAAGCTGAGGCCGGGAAAATGAGATACTGCGCAACATCAAGATATTCTTTTGTAAAAAGAGCCGGTATGTAAAATTCCGAACCAATCACTAAAATCGCACAGATCATGATTGCAATCGTTAGTGGCGAAAATATAGGATCACGCATCGGCTCCGCCGAGCTTCTACCAAAATGTGCCGCAAGAAACGGGGGGACATATGCGGCATTAAGTGATTGCACAACGATCGATATGATTGATGCGATCGTAAAGGCCACATGGTAAGGTGCTAAAGCTATCATGCCTATTGTCGATGCAATAAAAATTCTACTGATGTTGGTTGATGATAGTGAAAGTACGTCTGCTATTACGACTGGCCATCCATAATGGATCACTTCTTTCAATCTAGCCTTTGAAATAGATTCCCAATGAAATAGCCCTAAATTATGATGCAGGAAATAGAAGGCAACACTCGCTCCAACTCCTGATGCACCAACCAACATCCATGCACCGGCATCTAATAACACAGTAGCAGCGAGAGCCACGAAACTGAAAATCACAAGGTTCGCGATATTCATAAGAAAATAAATACGCTTCTGGTTCGTCGCTCTAAAATATGCCCCTGCTGCCACATACATCGATTGAGTTACGCCACAAAAGCATATGAGGGTCAAATAACCAAACAAATGCGGTTGCCTGATCAAACCAATGAAATCAATAATGCAAATCAAGAAAACAGAAATGAGCAAACCGAGACAAACCAGAATTTGGCACACTTGTTTGACACTGTTCTTCTGAGCTTGCAAATCGCCGTGATGCTCACCTGCTAATCGATTTATAGAAGCATGGGCCGATAAGGTTACAACTACGTATAAATAGCTGACCGCCAAAAGCAGGGTGGAGTAGAGGCCAACTTCCGATTTGGAAAACATGTGTGTTACGTACGGCAGCAATATGAGCGGCAATCCGCGATTGATCGATTCAATCAGGAGGTAAACCGCTCCATCCAATAATATGGAATTGCGCCTTAGTATATTGGTGACACCCACTGCGTATTCCCCATAAATTATGCAGAGGACAGATCATAAATTCGCTCGTCCAGAGGTTGCTCCAATAGGTAAACAATTTTTCTCACGCACGATCCCCACTTGACATTGATAATAATGCTTCCGCCAAGCGCCAATCCCACTCGGTATCGATATCTAACACTTCTAATGGTGAATCTATGACTAAGGGGACAGTCTTCGGCCCAATGAATGAATGGCACCTTTTTAATTCGGCGGGGGATATCAAATAAAAACTGCCACTAACAATATATGCGGGTGGCAAGTCTTGTGATCTTGTTCCAAGTCCATGCTCCTTGTTATAAGGTATCAAATAGTCACCTTCCATCTTTAATGTCCACATTGGGTGTGCAGGAGTTGGTGATACTCCCAGCACCGGTTGATTCCGATGTTTTCTAAATAAAGCAATACCCCGTAAAATAGTAGCTGTGCTTCTAAATGGCGAGGTTGGTTGCAATAAAAGCAGACCATCGACAGCCCCTTTATTTTCCTCGTACCAATTCAGCGCGTGAAGCGCCACGTCAACCGAACTTGATGTATCGTTGGCTAACTCTGTCGGCCGCAACCAAGGCACATAGGCGCCAGCATGTTCACATACTGCCGCGATTGCAGCGTCATCAGTCGATACGAGAATGTCGCAAATCTCGGGCAAAGTTTTGACTGCGTCAATCGACCAAAGTATCAGCGGTTTTCCACCTAGCGAACGAATATTTTTACCAGGTATTCTTTTGGAACCTCCGCGCGCAGTGATTAAGGCGAGTATCCTCACAAATTCTCCTTCGATGTATTTAGGCGCGCCGCTTCTAAATCGTCCGGCCGTCCTACATCTAACCATGGTTCGTGCATTGGATAGGCAACGGTCCGTTTAGATTTGGCCTGCAGTCGCTCAAATAAAGCAGGCATGTCGCAGTGCGTATCGACAATTAAAACACTTAGCGCTTCAGGATCCAGCGCATATACACCGGCATTGATATGACTACGTGCGATCGGCTTTTCTTCAAATCCGACAATTTCAACACCTTGGGTTTGCACTACACCAAAGGGATGCTGCCATTCATGTACGCGCACCGCCATCGTCGCAGCGGCGGCGTGTCGGGTATGAAAATCGAGCAGTTCGCCATAGCGGATATCGGTAATCACATCGCCATTGGTTACCACAAACGGTGCGTCAGGCAGCGGATTGAGCAGGCCTAGCGCACCGGCTGTGCCCAGGGGTGACTGCTCACGCAGGTAATTAATCTGTACGTCCAGGCGCTCACCATTACCAAAGTGTGCTTCAATCATATGGCCTAGGTAATGGATGGCAAGCACAAAATGGTTGAAGCCTTCCAGTTTGGCTCGCTCGATAATGTGCTCCAATATTGGTTTGCCAGCCACCGGCAACAAGGGCTTGGGGCAATTTTCCGTATGTGGGCGCAGCCGCGTGCCCATGCCACCGGCCATAATGACCATCAGGTTGGGCCGCGTGGGTGTCGTGGTAATTTCATTCCAAAGGTGCAAGCCGACAACATGATGCTGCTTATCGACTACGGGAATCTGCTGAATCTTATTGGCTACCATCAACTGCATCACCAACTCACGCCCTAACTCGGGCGGCACGACCAGCGCATTGCGATGAATGACGCTGGCTATGGGACTATTTAGATCCAGCCCCTTGAGTAAACCGCGCCTAATATCGCCATCGGAGATGGTGCCTTCTAGCACACCCATTTCATTGGCCACTAGGACAATTTTGATTGCGATCTGATCTAGGTTGCGGATGGCTTGCCCAATGGTTGCATTGGCGGGCAGAATAGCTTGGCGCCAGCGTTGTTCGGATTGGTTCATCTTTACAACCTTTCCCGCAACAACTCAAAAGCCTCGGCGGCCTTGAACCCAGATGCCGCGCCGCGCAAAGTTGCCAGCGCGCGTATAGCCTCATGACTTCGAGGAAAAGGAAATTTCCCTAACTCTGACGCATAAATGTCCATTGCTCGCAGCTTATCTTTCATGTAAGGCTCAATATTAACGAATACATTCGGCCGAAAGCTTTGGTCGGTACCTAAACCAAAATCCGTTTCAGAGAGCGTTTCGTAAGCCAGCACGCGTTTGACTGATGGATAGCGAAACCATTTTGTACAACCTGCAACCGCATCGAACACCATGCGGTGATCGGTGTGTACATCCGCTGGGTGCGGTACAAACACTTCTTCTGGCTCAAATGTCTTGAAAACGTTTGAAACTGCGGCAACCAGTTCGCTCATTGGCACTCGGTCGAGTTGGGTCGTTGGGAATTTGAGCTCAAATACTGAATCAAATCCGAACAATGCGGTAACTCGCCTGATTTCGTCGGCACGTTGTTTGATTTTTTCTTCATTCCAATCGGATTGGGCAGTGATGGCAGTCACAATAAGCCACGCGACTGCTGCGCCTTCGGCTTTGCGGCGAAGCAGCGTGCCGCCGGCACCCAGTACTTCGTCGTCCGGGTGGGGGGCAACTACAAGAGTTTTCGATTTCAGCGCCATTAGTATGTGATGTCCTTGATCAGTAAAGTATCGTCAATAGGGATTGTGGCGAGAATATCGGCAATCCGGTGCGACGACTTGCCGTCGCCATAGGGATTCGAACATGCCGCAACCGAATTCCGATACGCCGGGTCGTAAATCGCCATTCGCAAAGCCGCGATGATTTGGTCCTTGTCGTGCGGAATAAATTGAACATTTTCGGCATGCAGACGGCCGCGTTGCCGGTTGCCGACATTGATTACGGGTAGCTTGAGTAACGGCGCCTCCAATATGCCTGCACTGGAATTCCCCAATAAACAGGAAGCACGCCGCATCAGATTGACGAATTCGAGTCGGGGTATGTTCTTCGCCACATATAAATTGGGTAATGAATCATATTCATGGATAGCACGAATCATTTGCTGACCACCCGCGTCGGAATTTGGGTAGCTGAGAATTGTTTTGATGCCAAGTTCTCGTATCGCTTCCAGGCTCGCTTTCATTTGCTCATAGGCTTGGTTGCTTTCGGTGGAGATGACATGCTGAATAAGCATGATAAGTCGCTCACCATCTGCAATTGCAAATCCAAGGCGCTTTGAGAGTTCATCTGCGTCAATGACTGGGACTTCGAGCAAACGGTCAAGGCCAGGGTTGCCGACGTCAAAAATACGAAAAGGCTGCTCGCCCAGCCGGGTGATACGCTCAGCACTTTCGCTATTGGTTACAAAGTGCAAATGGGCCAATTTGGTCACAGCGTGTCGAACTTGATCGTCGACATTGCCGATGACGCGGTCACCGCCGCACAGGTGCGCGACCGGAATATTCATGTAGGCCCCGACCAGGGCGGTCGTCATCGCTTCCTCTCGGTCGCCGAGCACCAATAGAATATCAGGCTTGACCCGAGCAACGGTCTGCACTAGCCCTTGCAACTGTATTGCAAGCCCTTTAATTCGGCAGGATGCCTGATCACCATTGAGCAGGCTTTCGATTTCTTCCACTATTACGAAACCATCTCTATGAATTTCGTCGATGGTATGGCCATAGGCTTCTGATAAATGCGCACCGGTTGCGACCAATTGCAGATCGAGATCAGGATGGTTGTTTATCGCCCTAAATACCGATGACATAATGTCATATTCGGATCGGATGCCGGTTATACCGAGTACGCGTCTAATTGTTTTCATATCGCGACAATCTCTGCTGGCAGGTAATTTCTCCAAGATGATCCGCAATTGAGCAGGATATCAAGCGCGGACAGGTGATTAATAAATCCCGCTTGGGGGAAAAGCTGCGGATACCCTTCAGGTAAAACCGGAGCCTGATAGACAATTTCTACACCTGCGTCACGAAACGTTTCTGCTTTAAGATAGTTTGCACCCCCAGTGCCAGAAAGGTAGCGATTCGCGCCTGTCTCCAAACAGAGATTGAGTACCAGGTCGGAGGCAGTGCCTGTCGCCTTCATCTGACTGCTCCTGAGTAATGGGGTCTGTATGTTCATCCAACGCATCATCATGACAGTGAGTTCGACGCTGAGGTCGCACAATCCAATCCATTCACGCAAGTATATGGCTTCAAGATCCTTCTCATAGTCTTTGAACGCAGGCGCCTTCGCGTAGCACTGCTGAATCGACTGCCAATGCTTGCGGCGCCACGTGGTACTGTCATCAATCTTTACGTCAATAATTTTCTGGCCGAGTTGTTGTCTGACCGGAACGGTTAACCAATGCGCGCCCTGTGCGGTTTTGATCTGGTTGCGGTTCTGCAGGCCATTTTTCTGAAAGTCCACCGTGTCGAGAAGGAGAAATACATCGCTTTGTTCGATTTTCAAAAAATAGGGCAGCCAGGGCAGGTACTGTGGTTGATGAATTCCGACATTCATACTTGCGCCTCAATCTTTCCCAAACTATTAACCAAGGTCTTAAGCGTTGTCGCCACGTAAATAGCATCTTCATCAGTCATTCTTGGATGACAAGGCAAACACACATGGCGGCTCAAAATATCTTCGGTCGCAGGCAGCATGCCGTCTGCCGTACCATATAGGTTGCGAAACACAGGCTGTAGATGAAGTGCCGGCTGATAAGCCCAATCAACCACAATACCCGCATCGGACATGCGTTGGGTGAGCAATCCTCGGTCCAGCGTCCGGCCGAGTACAACCGGAAACTTCCAGAAGGAGGATGATTCGAACGTTTCCGGAATAACGAGTGAAAACTCTGGTTGTTCTGAAAGTTCACGCACATAGATCGCAGCTAGCTGACGTCGCCGAGTGAGAAACTCATCAAGATGGCTCAGTTGAACCCGCCCAAGCAAGGCAGACATTTCGGTCATCCGGACATTTCTGCCAGGGATGATGTATTGCTCACTTTGCGACTGCATGTCCCTGCCGCGATGTTGAAAGCTGCGTGCGAACGTCGCTACCTGCTCGTCGTTGGTAGTGAGCATACCACCTTCACCTGAGGTCATTACCTTGGTTGGGAAGAAGGAGAAACATCCTACATGGCCGAACGAGCCTGCCTCACGGTTATTGAGACGAGCACCCGGGGAGTGCGCAGCATCTTCGATCAGAAAAAGCCCGTGCTCGTCACAGAATTGCCTGAACTCCAGGATGTCGGGCGTAATCAGTCCGGCCATATGAACGAGGGTTACGCCAGCCGTTTGCGGTGTCACACGACGTTTGACGTCTTCAAGATCAAGGCAAAGCGTCGATTCGGAAATCTCGGCAAAAACCGGTGTTCCACCTACCAAATGTACGGCCATACCTGTCGCGATGAAGGTTTCGGCCGGTACAATGACCTCGCGTCCCGTAGCCCCTTTTGCAAACAATGCCGCTTCCAGTACCGAAGTGCACGAGTTCATGGCGATCGCGTGGGCGACGCCGACACGATCCGCAAATTCGCGTTCAAATGCTTGTACATTCGGCCCCATGCTCAATGCACCATCAAGAATCACATCGATTTCTCGGTGAATCCATTTTCGGTCTTCCTCACTAAAGTGAGGGTCTGCCATGTTAATTTTTTTTCGCATCGCTCACCATCGCTCTACTTTGTTCTTGTCGGTTTTTTGCATACTGCCGAACCGCGTTTACCAAAACACCAGGTTGAAAGTTCAACAGCTGTCTTGCACGATCGATGCAAAATACAAAGTCACCTTGTGGGGATGGCTTAGTAAGCAATTTAATTTGGCTAGACGACTGTAATTCTGTACAGATGTTCATCGCCAGTTCGTGCGCAGATACTGTTTGTCCGGAACCAATATTGATTGGCAAATACCCAGGATTGTCAGAGTAATTCAATGCTGCCACAAGTGCGTCGATTGCTTCACAGGCCGGCAGGTAATCACGATGAACCTTGCCCTCAGAAAAAAGTTCGATCTGTTGTCCAGCGAGCGCCTGATCGATCAAGTAATCAACGATGCCACCGCCATCGATGAAACCGCAGAAACGCAGCGCAAGATATTGTCCGCCATGACGCTTTTGAAACCAGCGCAGCCAGTTCTCGCTATTAAGCTTGCTGCAGGCATAAGCAGAGCTGTCAGGTTGCGTGATGAAGTCTTCAGTGACCGCAAGATTGCGTGCATCGCCATATACCACCTGTGACGAAGCAATTATGAAGCGATCGGTGCGCTCCGCCAGTCCCTGAAACAGGCGAACTGTCGTTTGCTCGTTGGCTCGCAGGAACAGACTTTCGTCCTTCCCGGCGCCCAGAGTGGCTCCCGCCAGATGCACGACCGCGTCGATTTCTGGCAGTCCGGCCAAATCCAGACCGTCTTGCGCAATGTCTCGAGCAATCCATCGAATCCGAGGATGCGAGGCGAAAGGTGCAGGCGCCGAACGACGCGCCACTGCGACGACATCATGACCATCCGCAGCCAGACGGCTGACCAGCCTGCTGCCGAGAAACCCAGACGCTCCCGAAACAAGAACCGCCATGCGCTATATCCTTTTGAGAACCAGGTGATATCGTGAAGTATATCCGCCGCGCAGGATATTCTCGCGGCGAACCAGATTGCATTCGTCGATCTCAAACACGCCTTCGATCATTGACTGGATTTTCGCTAAATTGAAATAGAGTTGGATCGTGCCATGTTCGTGGGCCGTGTTCACAATTTCCTCGCCGCTGAATTCTCGTGCGTGCTTTGAATCGTCCCCGGAAATCAGGTCGCAATAAAACAGGCCTCCGACCGGCATCACTCGTGCCAGCTCAACACAAGCCGCTCTCGCTATTTCGAATGGCATGCTGTCGAGCACACCGTGGCTGACTGCGTAACGAAAGAAACCTTTATCCCAAGGCAGGTGACGAACGTCGCCTTGCCGGATTCGTTGTTCTGGTTCATGCAAGCCGTTTTGCTGCCCCCATTTGCGCGCCAGATCGACGGCGACATCGGAAAGGTCAATACCGTATGCTTCCAGTCCCATATCTTGGCAATAGATTACATGCCGTCCAATTCCACAGCCTAAATCAAGCACACGTTTGTCCTTGATTTCCGGGGATACATCACGAAATTCGTTTAACCCGATCCGTTTGCGGATAAATTTCGACACGAAACGGATAACTTCTTCGTGCGGATAAAAAACGTAATTATCTCTATTGTCGTAGGATTGGTCCCACTCGTTCTTTTTGGTCGCAATTGTCATGGTCTACTTCTTCCTCACATTAATGAAATTCAAAATTCTATTTCTTCATCTGTTACAAAGTTTCGGCTAGCCTTTTTGTTAATCATTTCGTCCCACCGCATTGGCGATATGCCGGTACCTGGTCGCTTGGCAGTGACGTTTTCGGCAGTGAATATCTCGCCAGCTTCAATCGCGCGCCGGGCGACCAGCGATTTTCGTGCAACGGGTCTGTTTCTGGCTTCGCTCGCGGTCAGGCGTTTGATGCCATCACCCAATGCCACTTCGATATTGCGAATGGCGGAAACCATTGCGGCAAACTCGGCAGGCTCAAGACTGGCTTTATGATCAGGACCTGGCAGATTGCGGTCTAGGGTGAAGTGTTTTTCGATAACTTTTGCCCCCATTGCGACAGCCGCAATGGATATTTCTATGCCTTGCGTATGGTCGGAATAACCTACCGCCACGCCGAAGGCCGTACCGATGCTTTGCATAGCACGCAGGTTGACTTCGTTCATGGGTGTGGGGTATTCGGTGGTGCAGTGTAAAACCGTGAGCATGGTACGGGGCGTGCCGGATTGCTCAAGCACTTCAATAGCAGCTTCAATATCGCCCAAAGTTGCCATACCGGTTGAGAGAATGACGGTTTTGCCTAGTTGGCCGATATGTCGCAAATAGGGCAGGTTGGTAATCTCGCCTGACGGTATTTTGAAATGATCCTGACCGAGGCTCACCAGTAGATCGACGCTCTCGATATCAAAACCTGTGGAGAAAAAGCCGATGTTGCGCGTTGCACAGTGGGCGATGAGTTGGTGGTGCATCGCCTCAGTGAGTTCCAGACGACGCAGCATTTCGTGCTGGAACTCCGAGGTATCGGTGGTTTGGGTTTGGTAGATGGCCTTCTTGGCTGTGCGCGTCACTTGGCGATTGGCGTTGAAGGTTTGAAACTTGACCAGGTCTGCACCGGCATCGGCGGCGGCGTCAATTAACTGTCGTGCCAATTCGAGGTCGCCATTATGGTTAACGCCTGCTTCTGCGATGATGATGGTGCGGTATGTCATTGTTTATCGTGACCTATGAAATGAGCATGATCGCTGATGTTGTGCCGAACAGTGAGTCCCAGGCCTATCATGCAGCCTTTTCCTGCCGAGATGCCTTCTTTTATTACGCTGCCGCTGCCAATGAAACTACTTGTGCCAACAGTGACATCACCGTTGAGAATGGCGCCGGTGGAAATGTGGCAGTGGTCTTCAACCTTTACGTCGTGTTCAATCAGTGCGCGATTGTTGATGATGCAGTTGTTGCCAATCTTGGCGCCGGCATTGACGATGGCGCCGTGCATCACGATGGTGCCTGCGCCAATACTGGCATGGCGAGAAACATGCGCTGTTGGCGCGATGATCACTGGCAATGTAAATCCGAGTTGTTGTGCTTGGTGATAGAGGCGAATACGGTGGTCGGCTGTTTGAATTTGTCCGATGGTGATCAAGGCGTAAGTATACATTTTTGCAAGCTCTGGCAAATCGCTGTCAGCACCAATTACGGAATAATCCAGTTGTTGGGCGTGCATTTGGTTCGGCAGCCCAACCAATCCAGCTATTTGGTAACGGCATTGCTGCTCAATGACGTCAATGCACGAACGCGCGTGACCACCGGCGCCGATAAGAATCAAACTTGGCTTACTCATGATGTAACTGGAACCAAACCTTGGCTGCTCGGGATGTTAATCAAGCATTGCGACAATGACTGCGCAACGGTCAGATCCATGCATTGACAATCTTTGAATGGTTCCAATTCGTGCATCAGCATCCAAGCAGGACGTGTCATGTAACCGGCTGCGTTGGTGGCCTCTAATATCAGATCGCGTTGGTCTGCGTGATTTGAATCCAGTTGCAACGTTTGCAGCCAATAGTTGCTTTGGCATTGCGCGGGTTCGGCCATCAACTTGGCACCTCGTATCGAGGCAAAAGCGGATTGGTAACGCACAAACAGCTTTCTTTTGGAAGTGAGCATTGCAGGTAATTGTTCCAACTGTGCGCAACCTAAGGCTGCGTTAATGTTGGGTAGGCGGTAGTTGTAACCAATTTCATCGTGGCGAAATTCCCATGCATGGGGTAACTTAGCAGTAGTAGTCAAGTGTTTGGCGCGGCGTGCGAGCGCAAGATCATTGGTTAGTATTGCACCACCACCACCAGTGGTAATGGTCTTGTTACCGTTAAAACTGAGCGTTCCAAGTAGCCCGAATGTACCGGTGTGTTGTCCATGGTAATAACTGCCCAAGGATTCCGCTGCATCTTCTACAAGTGCGATATTGAAATCGTGCGCAAGTGCCAATAAGCCATCCAAATCAGCAGGATGACCGAACGTGTGCATTGGCACTAGTGCGCGGATGACTCGCCCACTAGCACGATTGATGCATTGACCGGCGCGTTGTTCAGTGCGACTGGTTAGGTAATCACGCAATTTCGCGGCATCCACGCCCAATGTACCTGCTTCACTATCAACAAAATGCGGCGTGGCATTGCAATAGGTCACAGCGTTAGCCGTGGCGACAAAAGTGAGCGCGGGAATTAAGACTTCGTCATTAGATTTGACACCCGCTAGTTTCAACGCGATATGCAGCGCCGCTGTACCGTTTACCACAGCTATCGCATTTTTGGCGCCGGTAAAGTTGGCAAGGTCAAGCTCGAAACGATCGACAAATTTGCCCACCGACGAGACGAAGGTGGTATCGAGACACTCTTTCAGGTATAACCACTCATTGCCGCTGAAACTAGGTGCGTGCAGTACCGCGGGGCCGGAGCCGACGACTGCGCGGATAGCGGCGACAACTTGTTCAGCGAGAGTGATCGTGGAGTCCATGGACCTCATAAGTTATAAATATCTGCTTTGTAGCCGCGCAGATTTGCAGATTGGCTGAACCATTCGGCGGTCTCTATCAGTCCTCGCTTGAAACCCTCTCGCCCACCGTAGTGGGGCTGCCATCCAAAGAGTTGTTTGGCTTTGGCATTATCTGCCCACAGGCGTTCAACCTCAGAATTTTCCGGCCGTAAGCGCGTTTCATCAGTGATAATTTCGATCTCGGCGTTCATGGCTTCTGCTATTAATTGAGCAGTGTCCCCCACCGATATCTCGAAATTGCTGCCGAAGTTGACTACTTCACCCAGACCACCATCAGAATTCATCGCGGCAATGAAGCCAGCTACAGTGTCTTTCACATAGTTGAAATCGCGGGTGGGCGAAACTGCGCCTAGTTTGATCTGATGCATGCCGTTGGCTATCTGGGTGATGATCGTGGGGATCACTGCGCGGGCAGACTGGCGCGGACCATAGGTATTAAAGGGTCGGGCAATCACTACCGGTAGACCAAAGGAGGCGTAGAAAGAATAGGCCAGCTGATCGGCTGCGATCTTGGTTGCAGAGTAGGGCGACTGTCCCTGTAAAGGGTGTACTTCAGTAATTGGCACAAAACGTGCTGTCCCATAAACTTCGCTGGTCGAGGTATGAATTACTCGCTTAACACCTAACTCGCGTGCTGCTTGCAAGATATTGAGCGTGCCTTTGACGTTCGTATCGACATAAGTATCGGGCGAATGATATGAATAGGGAATAGCAATGAGTGCAGCTAGATGTAACACCACATCGCAGCCTTTCATTGCCTCCTTTACGCCGTACGAATCGCGAATATCGCCAGCAAATACTTCAAATTTACCCGCAACATCTGACGCACAGCTGTCTAGCCATCCCCAGGAATTAAACGAGTTATACAGCACAAAAGCTCGAACATCGTGGCCTTGCCGTACCAAAGCTTCAGTTAAGTGAGAACCGATGAAGCCATCAGCTCCAGTTATTAATATTTTCATAAAAAGAGATCAGTACGTCGAATGAGTTCAGAAATTGCAAAAATACTTTTGTAGTATGTATTCACATGGGCTTAATGAATTAAACATTTAATGAAAATTAAATTAATATCATTAGGCTAATTAATGCACGTTGAAATATGACTTTAAAATTTGTTAATGCCTATGAGTCACACAAGTATGCAATACATGCAATCAAATATTCTTTTTTCGCAAACCCCACGCCTCAAACATAATTCTTATATTTTCAGCTAAAGCAGGGTCAGTAATGGCCATTTTTAGCCGTCGCCTCATAAAAGCGACGATTAAGCCGATCATTAAGCCACCGAACATCGCCATGATCACAATAATTGAACGATTAGGTTTGCTCTTTTTCTCAGGTGGGACAGCAACATCAACTTGTTGAATAAGAGGCCCTTCTTTCGCCTCCTCAACTCGCGCCAATTCATATTGCTTGACTAGAGTATCCAGAACAGCTTCCTGATACTTTACCTCCCGGAATGCACGCAAATTTGCCAACGCACCCACACTTTTGTCACTGCCCTTATCTTGGCCTGTGCCATGCTCTAATTTTTCCAATTCAGCACGCAATCCAGCTAATTCAGCAACAAGCCGTTGTACGTCAGCATTCTGCGATGTTGCATAACTGCTCATTGCGCGGATTTGCACCTCCCGCAAAGCAATTTGTGCCCTCAATTCGGCTGAAGCTTTGATTGCTGCTGCAGTCTGAGCATCAAGACTGACAACACCGGAGGTTTCCTGTGCTTTTTTAGACTCTAGCTCAGCCAACGCTAACGCATCTTTTGTTTTAGCTATAAGCTTCTCAAAAAACACTCGCCTTTGTTGAGCATCCGTAACAGCCAAACGATCCAAAAGTTTCCGTAATTCTTCCACATACGCATTTGCTATCTGGGCTGCTAATATCGGTGACGAATCGTCAACCTCTATACTGACAATTCCAGACTTTTTATCGGCAATTGTTTTAACATTTGCCTTTAGTACTTTACGTGTATCGCCAAGGGTTTTTTTCTCATAAAGTGATTGCAACTTGAATTGTTGTATCAGATTATTTTGCAACGTATCACTCTGCAGAAATGCCACATACAATTCATCCGGACTTTTAATACCTAGAGAGCCGCCAGCCAAACCTGCCAACCCTCCTAATGATGCCAACGCAGAAGCAGCCCCACTCTGATTTTGCTGTGGCGGTAGGAATGTAGTTTTGGCAGTAAAAACATTCGGTAACGATAAACTTACTATAAGTCCAATTAATGTGAAGAATATAGCAAATCCAAAAATTGTTCTTTTCTCTTCACCTATCGCAGTTATGACATCAATTAAACTCACTCCATCTTCATTTTGAAGAGATGTAGATTGAATTCTCTCACTGAATTCTGGAATAGTCATATTGTGAAGTTGGTGTGTTTTAAATTAATTGATACTAACTTTGCTTATTTCAGAACCTTGATTGCGGCTACACCCAAACCAAACTGACTAATGATTTGCGACCAATCTTTTAAACCTGAAATTAATTGTGTCATTGCACTTCGTTTATCCAACTTTTCTGGCACAACAACGGTATCACCAGGCATTAATGGGAGAGAGTCAATTGAAGAGCTAAACCATCCATCGCCATTCTTCGCCACACTACCATCCGCACGCAAAACAAAGATTTCATCTTTTTCTGCATCGCGCTGAACACCTACGGTACGCAAAGTGTCTGCGACGGTTCTTCCTAGTTTCCAAATAACTGCATTACTATTATCCACAGCCCCTACTGCAGTGATGTAGCCGGGTTTGGGCGGCACGACAATCGCATCACCGTCTTCCAAGGGCAAATCGGGTAACTCTTGCATATCCCGAATGCCAGGCTGAAGCTCCATTGCGATCCTACCGGTTGGTCTCATGCTTCGCAATTGCTCAACTTGCGCTTTATTTTGCGCTGCCAAAATCTCTGCAAAAGACTTTGTATCAGTGCCGCCGGATGCATTACTGACGGACGTTGCCATTTGCGCATTCAGATTTTGTTCTAGCTTGCTGATCGCAATCTCCAGATTCTTCTCTTGATCCTTGCGCGTTTCTTCGCGCGTAAAGACTGCACCGTACAGATATGCCTGTGGCGTCAAACCACCAACGCGACCTAGTAAATGCTGTAGTGTTTCCCCTGGCTCTATTTGATAAATCCCCGGCGCATTCACTTCACCCTCGACGCGCACGAGGCTTGTCCGTTTATTGAGTGGTGTTTGGATATCTTTTTTACTGAAAATTGTGACAATGTCACCAGGTTGCAGTGCCAAATTTTCCTTGGGATTTTTCTTTAGAACTAATTCACCGAGATTGAATGAGATGACTTGCACGGAGAGATCTTTGCTATTCATGCGTTCTATGATGGCATAGTCCCAGTTGGGCTCATCGACCAGATTTTTTACGTTATCGCTTGCCTGCTCAAGGTTAACGCTGCGTTTGTTTTCGTAGCTTTTCTGATCATCAGTTGTTTGATCCCCTCTGGCTTCTTGTCCATTACGCTCATCACGCCCATATCCGCCTCTATCTCTATCCGACATCTGGCCTGTGACATTATTGCGGCGTGGTTTCTCATATTCGACCAATGCATTTTTACGAGAAAAATATTCAGGCGTAAGGAGCGCCTCTTTTTCCGGCAGCAGGTCTGACAATGTCATGCCGGGTTTGTAGCTATAGCGCAAAGGGTTAGCTACATTGCCGCGCAGAGTAACTGCATTGGAAAACTTGGGAGTGATTTTAAATAATGTAATTAAATCGCCATCTTGCAACGTACTTGCCAAACCTTGCTCGTCAAGCGTACGCTCCTCGACAGAGCGAGGCGCCTTGAATTGGTCAGGTGCAATACGTTCCAGCAATACTTTATGTGGGCTCGTCAGCGCTCTTGTGCCGCCTGCGTAAGCCAAAACTTGCTTCATGCTTTCATTGCTGGACTGCAATTCATAAATGCCTGGTGCATCCAATGCTCCCAATACGGCGACGCGAGGGCCTGCTGGAGGAATTACGATGACATCACCAGGTAACAATTGTCTGTCCTGCGATTTATCACCCTGCGTGATAAATGCATATAAATCCATAGTGGCAATGATTTTGCCATCGCGCTTGAGTTGGATGTTGCGCATGGAGCCATTCGCTGCCGGCCCATTGCTGGCGAATAATGCACTCACAAAAGTTGACAGTGATGATAGGGTATATACCCCTGGTTGCCGTGCCTGGCCGACAACATAAATCTGGATGGAGCGTAAAGTACCCAATGATGCACTAAGGCTGAAATTGGTAAATTGACGTCCGATCTGGGCTTTTAAAACCGATTCAAGTTCCGATGCTCTCACACCAGCAAGCGTGAAAGTGCCAATCTTGGGTATGCTGACTTGGCCATTGCGATCGATTGTTGCTCTAATCGGACTATCGATGGAACCCCATACCCGCCCCGTTACTTCATCACCAGGACCCAATACATAATCAGCCGGCACAGGGATATTTTGTATTGGTACAAAGGTATTTTGCTGCCCATTGAATAAGGTATATCCGAATAGAGGCAAGCGGCGTCCTGTCGTTTCTGTAACAAAGCGCTGAAACTCAGTTGCGTCAAGTCCGATTTCTTTTAAAGGTTTAATGCGACGATCCGAATTGCCATCTTGATTACCGATGTCTTCGCTTGAATTCAAGCGACCTCGAAGTTGATTTGCATTGGGCGCTCTATCGGAATCAAGTAATGAGTTACTAGTTGGTGCTTTATTTGCAGGCAAACGAAAATCATCAGTGCCAATTCCATCGGCGTTATTTGCAATTGCGGCACGATTGTCATTACTCCCATTCATTGCCGGGATCTGTTGCGCATAGGCACTAAATGTGATCGAGGCGGCCAATGAAAAAGTGCAAACACGGAGAACTAACTGGAGATCATTCAACATTTTGATAGATGGTTATGCTTTGCCTAAAGGGCAGTTGATCTACGATGAGGTATATAAGGCTGCCAACTAAAATCAGAACAAGAGGATAAGCTATAAATTGACTATTTTCACTAATTTTATCCAACAGGAATGGTTTATTTTTTTGCGCAACCAACGCCCAACATATTCAACGTTGAATATTGAAAACAATTGACGCTTTTCACGATTGGCACAACTGTAAAGCTTTCTCCCAAGTTGGCAATCCAATCTGTGTTGCATTCATCAGTTTCTCGCATGACATAACTGAATATCCAGGCCTTTTTGCAGGAAGTGGATATTCTCGGGTCGTTATACCTTTAACACTTGGTTTTTTCGGCAAGGCTGCATTCATCAGTATTGCTTCAGTCAATCCTCCCCAAGTTGTTTGTCCTTGTGCAGTCAAATGATACACACCACTTTTTTCTTGCCACCAATCTCGTGAGTTTTGCCCCTGTGCAATAACGTGTGCGGTCGTATCTGCAATGGTTCTGCACCAAGTGGGCGTCCCATATTGATCAGCCACGATGCGCAACTCGTCGCGCTGTTGCGCCAAGCGCAATACGGTTAGCAAAAAATTCTTGCCGCGCATGCCATAAATCCAACTGGTGCGCAGAATTAAATGGTTAATGCCGATGGCCTGGATCGCCTGTTCACCGGCCAGCTTGGTACGACCATAGACATTGATCGGGCAGGTTGGATCGTTTTCAACATAAGGCGTGCGTTTGGTGCCATCAAATACGTAATCAGTGGAATAGTGAATCATCGCCGCGCCGAGCTTCTTGGCTTCTTCGGCCATGACAGCAGGTGCTTCGGCATTAATGCGCATGGCAAGATCCGGTTCGCTTTCTGCCAAATCAACAGCAGTGTAGGCTGCTGGATTAATAATCAATGCCGGCCTGACCTGACGAATGACATCACGCACTTGATCGAGATTGGATAAATCCATTTGACTGCGGTCGACAGCAACGATTTCACCCAAGCTTTGCAAGCTGCGCTCCAGCTCATAGCCGACTTGGCCGGTTCTTCCGGTAAGAAGAATTTTCATGTAAACACCTCTGCAAATCTCAGAAGATGTCCCGCCTGATCTTTGCCGGATAGAATCGGCGCACGGTCAACCGGCCATTTGATACCGATCGCAGAATCGTTCCAAAGAATGCAACGCTCATACTCGGGCGCCCAATAATCGGTCGTCTTGTAAAGAAATTCTGCCGAGTCGCTGGTCACAACAAATCCGTGTGCAAAACCTTCAGGAATCCACATTTGGCGTTTATTGTCGCCTGAGAGCACGGCTCCTACCCAATGGCCGAAAGTAGGCGAATGCTTGCGAATATCAACCGCCACATCAAACACTTCCCCGCTCACTACACGTACCAGTTTGCCTTGCGGCTGCTGTATTTGGTAATGCAAGCCACGCAGTACATTTTTAGCAGATTTGGAGTGGTTGTCCTGCACGAAAATTGCGGCGATACCGGTGAGTTCCTTGAAGCGACGCGCGTTAAAACTCTCATAGAAGTAACCGCGGTCATCGCCAAACACTTTTGGCTCAATGATGAGAACATCAGGTATGGCAGTAGTCTGGATTTGCATACTCAAAAAACCTTGTCGTTCAACAGCCGCAATAAATATTGTCCATAGCCGTTTTTCTTTAGCGGCTGCGCCAGTGCCTGAAGCTGATTCGCATTGATGTAGCCTTTGCGATAAGCGATTTCTTCAGGACAAGCAATCTTTAATCCTTGACGATTTTCGATGGTAGCGATGAACTGACTGGCATCGAGCAATGATTCATGCGTTCCAGTATCCAGCCATGCCATGCCACGCCCCATCAATTCGACGTTGAGTTGACTGCGCTCTAAATAGACGCGATTGACATCGGTAATTTCGAGCTCGCCGCGCGCGGATGGCTTGATGTTGGCTGCGATGTCACAAATCTGATGATCGTAAAAATACAAGCCGGTCACTGCATAATTCGACTTGGGTTTTACAGGTTTTTCTTCAATGCTGACTGCGCGTCGATTGTTATCGAATTCGACTACACCATAACGCTCCGGGTCATGCACATGATATGCGAACACGGTTGCACCATCAGTACGCTCGGACGCAGCGCGCAGCTGCGCATCGAAATCGTGGCCGTAATATATGTTATCACCCAGGATCAGGGCAGAGGGCGCATCACCAACAAATTCACGTCCGATGATGAATGCCTGTGCTAAACCATCGGGTGATGGCTGCACTGCATAGCTGAGATTGATGCCCCACTGACCACCATCGCCCAACAATTCCTGAAAGCGCGGCGTATCCTGTGGCGTCGAGATAACCAAAATGTCGCGCATGCCGGCCAACATGAGCGTGGTCAGCGGATAATAGATCATCGGTTTGTCATGCACCGGCAATAACTGCTTGGAAACTGCTTTTGTGACCGGATATAGCCTGGTACCGGAACCGCCTGCAAGAATGATGCCTTTACGCTGTGTTGATGCGACCATTATGCGATCTCCTGCTGATTGTCTCTTCGTGTGTAATTTTTTTCCACCCACTTCAGATATTCGCCGGACTGCACGTCGCGTACCCAATTCTGATGATCCAGATACCACTGTACGGTTTTACGAATCCCGCTCTCGAATGTTTCAGCAGGCCTCCATCCAAGCTCTCGTTCAATCTTGCGTGCATCAATTGCATAACGACGGTCATGCCCAGGGCGATCGGCAACAAAAGTAATTTGATCACGATAGCTAGAGCCAGTAGCTTTGGGATCGAGTTTATCCAGAATATCGCATAGCGTATGAACAACGTCGAGATTGGCTTTCTCATTCCAGCCGCCGATATTGTAAGTCTCGCCCAAACGACCTACCTCTAACACGCGGCGAATTGCTGCACAATGGTCGCCAACATATAGCCAGTCACGTACTTGCCGACCATCGCCGTATATCGGCAATGGCTTGCCTGCTCTGGCGTTAGCAATGACCAATGGGATCAGCTTTTCCGGGAAATGATATGGGCCATAATTATTGGAGCAATTGGTAGTTAACGTTGGCAGGCCATAGGTGTGATGGTATGCGCGAACCAAATGATCGGAAGCTGCCTTGGAAGCGGAATAGGGACTGTTGGGTGCGTAAGCCGTCGCCTCGGTAAAAGGTGCATCGCTCGGGCCAAGTGTGCCATACACTTCATCGGTTGACACGTGCAAAAAGCGAAATGCAGCTTTATCCGGCTCCGACAAACCAGACCAGTAAACGCGCGCAGCCTCCAACAGGCTGAATGTGCCGTTAATGTTGGTAGCGATGAATTCACTTGGTCCATGAATCGATCGGTCTACGTGGCTTTCTGCTGCAAAATGGATGATCGCGCGCGGTTTGTGACTGATCAGCAGTGCAGTAACCAACTCCCTGTCACCAATATCACCTTTGACAAAAATATGGCGATTGTCCTGATGCAGCGCTTGCAAGCTGTTCATGTTACCGGCATAGGTCAACTTATCAAGATTGACAACTGACTCATCACATTGAGCCAACCAATCAAGAACAAAATTGGAGCCAATAAAACCTGCCCCGCCAGTTACAAGTATCATTTAAATATCCAATACATTGCGATCAACATGAAGAACACTGTTGTGTTCATGTACAGTGACATCCGTCACTGTCATTATCAAATTTTTTCTTGTGCAAAAAATCCTCATAAGCCTTCCTAAGGCCAGTGCTCAAATCGGTTTGCGCTATCCATCCCATATCAGCTAATTTTGAAACATTCAATAATTTGCGCGGCGTCCCATCCGGTTTGCTGCTATCGAATATCAGATCACCTTTGAAGCCAACAATCATCTGAATTGCTTCTGCCAATTGCTTGATCGTGACGTCTTTATTCGTACCGACGTTGATATGCGAAAGCATTGATTCCGCATGTGCATCATAGGTAGCACGATTCAATGCCATCACATGGACACTGGCCTCTGCCATATCATCGACATACAAAAATTCGCGGCGAGGAGTACCTGTACCCCAGACAACAACTTTCTCTGCACGATTGACTTTGGCCTCATGAAACCGGCGAATCAATGCCGGAATGACGTGACTGTTTTCAGAATGGTAGTTGTCACCCGGACCGTAAAGATTAGTCGGCATGACACTGCGGTAATCGGTGCCATATTGGCGATTATAACTTTCACAAAGTTTGATACCTGCAATCTTGGCAACCGCGTAGGGCTCATTGGTGTGTTCTAACTGCCCTGTAAGCAAAGCATTTTCTGCCATCGGTTGTTCAGCATGCTTTGGGTAGATACAGGAAGATCCGAGAAACAGCAATTTTTGCACACCAGCCGACCATGCCTGGTGAATGACATTGGATTCCATCATCAGGTTCTGATAAATGAATTCCGCTGGGTATGTGTTATTGGCGTGGATGCCGCCAACTTTGGCAGCAGCGAGATAGACCTGGTTTATTTTTTCCGAAGAGAAGAAAGCGCGGACTTGTGCCTGATCAGTAAGATCCAATTCCGCATGCGTGCGAGTAACGATGTTGGTATAACCACGTGATTGCAATAGCCGTACGATGGCAGAACCAACCATTCCACGATGGCCTGCAACATAAATGCGTGGTTGAGTTAGGCTCATATTAAAAGAAAGATTATTGTTGCAGCGAGATAGCGATTTTATAGCCATGGGATTTTAACAGTGCATGGCGGCGCGCTTCCTCGAGGTCATACGCGACCATTTCTTGCACCATGTCGGCAAAAGTCGTGGCGGGTGTCCAACCAAGTTTTACTCGTGCCTTGGTGGGATCGCCGAGCAAGGTTTCCACCTCAGTAGGCCTAAAATATTTAGGATCAATTGCGACAATAGTTTGATCGACTTTTGCACCAGTTGTTTTGTTGCCTTGTATCGATGCAATCACACCCTTTTCTTCGACGCCTTGACCTTGCCATGCAATCTCGATACCTAATTCACGTGCTGCGATCTCGACAAACTGACGCACAGAATATTGAACACCCGTCGCGATGACAAAATCTTCCGGCTTTTCTTGTTGCAGCATCAGCCATTGCATTTCAACATAATCCCGCGCATGGCCCCAGTCGCGCAAAGCATCCATATTGCCGAGATAAAAAGTTTGTTCCAAACCTTGCGAAATGTTGGCCAAGGCACGCGTAATTTTACGAGTGACGAAGGTTTCGCCACGACGCGGTGACTCATGATTAAACAGGATGCCGTTGCAGGCATACATGCCATACGCTTCACGGTAATTGACCGTAATCCAGTACGCATACAACTTGGCGACTGCATAAGGACTACGCGGATAAAATGGCGTGGTTTCCCGTTGCGGCGTTTCTTGCACCAAACCATAAAGCTCCGATGTTGAAGCTTGATAGAAGCGGGTTTTCTTTTCCAACCCCAGAATGCGAATCGCTTCCAGCAAACGAAGTGTGCCCATGCCATCCACATCGGCTGTATATTCAGGAGACTCAAACGAGACTGCTACATGGCTCATTGCTCCGAGGTTATAAACTTCATCAGGCTGCACTTGCTGCAAAATCCGTGTCAGATTGGAAGTATCGCTAAGATCACCATAGTGCAGAACCATATTAGGATTAGGTACATGTGGATCCTGATAAATATGATCGATGCGATCGGTATTAAACAATGACGCACGGCGTTTAATACCGTGCACTTCATATCCTTTGGACAGAAGAAACTCGGCCAGGTAGGAGCCGTCTTGGCCAGTTATGCCAGTGATGAGTGCAACTTTGTTCATTCTTGAATTTCCTCGATACTCTTCATGTAATTCATCATTCAATCCCTGCTTTCGACTTTACGGGCCGGCACTATGAAAAACTTTGATATTGTAATCGATTGAGGTCAATATTCGGGCTATTCCGGCTGCAAAATGGGAAATGCGTGTGCATGCTTTGGAAACATGAAAATCCTGCATTTCCTACGGATTAAGTCCAGATAGTACGTATTATTGTTATCGCAATCTATCTACTGACCATTCATTGCTACTCAAGCACCGTTCTGACATTGTGCGTTATAGTAAAGCGCTGTGAAAATTCCACCAAATTCAAAACCTATGACTACTTTTGCAATTGGCGATGTACAAGGGTGTCATCCGCGACTGCTTGAAGTCATTCATCGCGCTGAATCGACATCAGAACAACCCACATTTATATTCCTGGGAGATCTAGTCAATCGCGGTCCGCAGTCGCTCGCCACATTGAAGCATATCCGCTCCCTTGGGGGTAGCGCCAGAGTCACGCTGGGCAATCATGATTTACATTTGCTTGCTGCTGCACATGGCATTCGCAAACCGCAGCAATCCGATACACTGTCCGAAATTTTAAATGCATCTGACCGCAATGAATTGCTGGATTGGCTCCGCCAACAACCATTGGCGCTTTTTGAAGACGGCCATTTATTTGTCCATGCCGGTGTGGTGCCGCAATGGACGGCTGAGCAAACCATCGCGTTGGCTCAAGAGGTCGAGACGGCATTGCGCGGCCCGCATTGGGTTGATTTTCTGCGTGAGATGTATGGCAATACCCCTGTGAAATGGGACGATGCATTGACTGGAATTGACCGCCTGCGTTGCATCGTCAATGCCCTTACGCGGATCCGTTTTTGCACACTCGACGGCACAATGGAATTTGCGACCAAGGAAGGCAGCGACGCTAATCTGCCTGGGCATATGCCGTGGTTCGATGTCCCCGGCCGCAAAACAGAAAACGTAACGGTTGTGTTTGGACACTGGTCAACGCTAGGGCTGGTGATACGTCCGAATTTGATTGGACTGGATACAGGCTGTGTATGGGGCGGCAAACTATCGGCGATCAATCTTGAAAATCGTCAGTTGATTCAGGTTGATTGCCCAAAGTTTCAGCAACCAGGTTAGTTACCTTCGATATGCCCTAAACCAGCGGCGATTGCCTGTCGTGCAGCGCCTGCCAACTCACGCCGATGACTTCCTTTGGTTTCAATAATCGGCAATCGTGTCAATATCGCCTTGATGCCACCCACTTTCAAAATCGCGATCATACTTTGAGCAAAACTCATGTCGCCGATAAAATCGACAACCGAATGCAAGCGCCCGCCGGCATCAACATAACGAATGGCAAATGGTTGAATCGGGACGTCCGCATCAATCGCCGCCTCGAACAAATTGGAATGAAACGGAAGCAAACCACCTTGCGCGGCAGTGGTCCCTTCAGGAAAAAATGCAACGTGTTCTCCTGCTTTGATGCTGGCTACCAAACCCTCAAAAATTCTACGCACGTCTCGAATCCTGCCACGCGCAATAAAAATTGCGCCGCTTTTGGCACATAGCCAACCCAGAAGCGGCCAGTCACGGATCTCCGATTTGGCGACGAAACGACAAGGGTGAAATGAATTCATCACGAAAATGTCTAACCACGACACGTGATTGGCAATGATTAAAGCGCATTGCGTGGGAGGCGCAGAAGTGGTGTGCATGACCTCAACCTGCACACCACAGATATTCAGTAATTTAATAGACCATTTCTTGATACAGCGCTCACGACCAGCTCGATTAGCCAGTGGAAAAACAACAGCGCACGTCGACAGGCCAATAAAAAGATGCGCAAATACGCGCAACAATTTGAACACAATCATGCGTAATTTTTAATGTTGAATATTAATCGTGTTGGCGTGCCGATCGGTCATAGGCGACATGGCCGGCAACGATGGTCATTTTGACTTGTGCTGCCAGTTCATATCCCAAGAACGGGCTGTGCTTGCCTTGGCTGGCGAGTGCTTTTGGCTCTACTGTCCAACGTGCTGCCGGGTCGAATATGCAGACATCCGCAACACTGCCCACTGCCAGCTGCCCTGAAGCCAGGCCAGCTATTTTTGCGGCGTCCGCCGTGATTTTGGCGATTGCCTTAGCAACGAAGACTTGGGATGGACCCTTGCTATCCTCAACCCATTTCAAGGTCAGCGAAAGCAACAATTCCAAACCTGTTGCGCCCGGCGAGGCTTCGCCAAACGGCAGCAATTTTTCATCGTCATCTACCGGTGTGTGATCAGAACAAATCGCATCGATCGTACCGTCGCTCAATGCGGTCCGAATCGCATCGCGATCGCGTTGCGCGCGGAATGGCGGCGTCACACGTGCGTTGGAATCGAAAAAGCCGATATCCATATCCGTTAAATGAACATGGTGCACACCAACATCACATGTCACCGGCAAGCCTTCACGCTTGGCATTGCGTATCAACTCCAATCCTGCGGCGGAAGAAATACGGCAAAGATGTACGCGGGCGCCGGTTGCACGCATCAACTCGAAAATCGTGTGCAATGCAATGGTCTCCGACATAACCGGTACGCTGGATAGACCTAAACGCGAAGCAACTGCACCACTATGTGCGATGCCGCCACGACCCACATGCGGATCCTGCGGACGGAGCCAGACTGTGTAGTTAAAGGTTTGCGCATACTGCATCGCGCGCAACAACACTCTAGTATCGAGTATCGGTTCATCGGCTTGGGAAAAGCCGATACAACCAGCGTCAGTCAGTTCCGCCATCTCGGTGAGTGCCTGGCCTTTTAATCCGACTGTCAATGCACCCAATGGATAGACATGCGCCTGATTCAGGTTCTTGGCGCGATGCTTCAGCATCTCGACCAATCCGGGTTCGTCCAACACAGGCTCAGTATCCGGAGGGCATATCAGGCTCGTTACACCACCCTGCACCGCGGCTTGCATTTCCGATTCGAGTGTCGCCTTGTATTCATAACCCGGCTCACGCAAGCGCGCGCTCAAATCAACCAATCCAGGCACGATGGTTAAACCATTGGCATCGACCGTTTTATCAGCCTTGAAATCCGCAGGCGCTTGTCCAATGCCGGCCACTTTTCCCGCTGCGATATACAAATCTTTTTTTGCATCAATACCATTGGCTGGATCGATCAGGTGACCGTTTTTAATGTGGAGTTTCATTTTCTTAGTTACCCGCCAATATACTCATGACTGCCATACGTACTGCGATGCCGAAGGTTACCTGCGGCAAGATCACCGCCTGTGCCCCATCCGCCACTGCCGATTCAATTTCCACACCACGATTCATCGGGCCGGGGTGCATCACGATCGCATCGGGTTTGGCAAGTGCCAGCCGTTCTGTGGTCAAACCATAACTCTTGAAGAATTCTTGCGATGAAGGCAACAACGCTCCTCCCATGCGTTCATTCTGCAGGCGCAACATGATGATGACATCGACGCCTTTCAATCCCTCATTGATGTCGGTGAAAACACGCACACCCATTTGTTCCAATCCACTAGGCAACAGCGTACGCGGGCCGATCGCACGAATTTCCGGCACACCCAATGTAGTTAATGCATGAATGTCTGAACGCGCAACGCGGCTATGTAAAATATCGCCGACGATTGCAACCGTCAAATTGGAAAAATCTTTTTTGTAATGGCGGATCGTGTACATGTCCAGCAAGCCTTGCGTCGGATGCGCATGGCGGCCATCGCCTGCATTCACCACATGGACATGCGGCTGCTTGGTATCGATCAAGTGTTTGGCAATCAGATACGGTGCACCGGATTCTGCATGACGCACCACGAACATGTCAGCATGCATTGCGGCCAGGTTGTCGATCGTATCGAGTAGAGATTCACCCTTGCTTGCGCTTGATGCAGAAATATTCAAATTGATGACGTCAGCCGAAAGGCGCTTCGATGCAATTTCGAACGTGGTGCGTGTGCGTGTTGAATTCTCGAAGAACAAATTGAACACACTCTTGCCGCGCATCAGCGGTACTTTTTTCACTTCACGGTCGCCGATGCTGACGAAGGATGATGCGGTATCGAGAATGTGTGTAACAACCGATTTCGGCAAACCTTCGATCGTCAGCAAATGTTGCAGCTCGCCGTTTTTATTGAGTTGCGGATTAAGCATGGTCCACCGTCAGAGAGAATCGGCCATCATCGGCGCGTTGCAAGACAAGCGACTGGTCCACTGGAAGCGAAACCGTCGCTGAGACGAAATCCGCAGCGATCGGTAATTCGCGCCCACCGCGATCTACCAGCGTCGCCAACATGATCTTGGCGGGTCTTCCATAATCAAACAATTCATTGATGGCTGCACGCGTGGTGCGTCCTGTGTATAGCACATCGTCAACCAGCACGATCGTGGCACCATCAACGTCGAACGAAATTTGCGTTGGCTTCACATCGGCATGTAAACCTTTTTTCGCATAATCGTCTCGATAGAATGACACGTCGATAAAGCCCAGTCGCTCTTTCAATTGCAGGTCGGCTGCCAAACGTTCTGCCAGCCACGCACCGCCGGAATAAATACCAACCAGCGCGACATGCTCGGTCTGCGACAAAGCCGCCTTCATTTCTTTTAAGAGTGCCGCATACAATGCTTCGGCATCGAGTTTAGGAGTTTGCATAGTCATCGAAATATTGTTGCAATATGATTGCCGCTGCCTGATCGTCTACCAATTCCCCACGCTGATGCTTGATGACTGCGGAAGAATATCGTTCATCTATCGTTATTGTCTCGACGCCAAAACGTCCGTGCAACTGGTTGGCAAAGCGCCGGCAACGTACTGTCATCTCGTGCTCAGCGCCATCCGGATGGAATGGCAAACCGACGATGCAACGCACAGGCATCCATTGTTCTATCAATTCTGTGATGGCGGCGAATTTCGCATCATTGGTTGTTGCTGAAATAATGGTGAGCGGTTGTGCCTGCTTCAACAGCGTATTACCGACTGCGACACCAATACGTTTTAATCCGAAATCGAAAGCCAATACTGTCTGAACCAATCCGGTGTCGGCACCGGCATCAAGCATGCCCTGCCTCGGCGGCCAGCATTGATGGGTCAATGCCAAGCAACTTGATTGCTGCGACAAAACGATCAGCAACAGGAAGGTCGAACAGGATGGAGGAATCCGCACGCACGGTCAACCAACCGTTACGCGATATTTCATCTTCCAGCTGGCCGGCACTCCAACCTGCGCAGCCTAATGTAACCAGAACGCGTTCAGGTCCATTTCCCGCTGCAACGGCTTCCAGTACATCTTTTGAGGTGGTAAGCGTTACGTCTTCAGCGACCTTCATCATTGAGGAGAATTGTCCTACGGGCGTATGTAGAACAAAGCCGCGCTCAACCTGTACCGGACCGCCAAACATGACAAGCTTCTCGGACATCTGGTCTTGCTTAGGCGCAATTTCTAGTTTTAAATCAATCCGGTCCAACAGAACATCCATCGTCATGTCGGTTGGCTTGTTAATGATGACCCCAAGTGCTCCGTTGGCATTGTGCTCGCACAAATAAATCACGGTTCCACCAAATACTGGATCAAGCATGGAAGGCATTGCGATCAAAAAATGATTTGCCAAATTTAACGCCGGCACCGCTTTTTGATCGGAAGAATCGGAAAAATCTGGCTTATCCTGAGCTGCGCCAGGTTTACGAGGAGGGGTGGGGGTCTTGCTATGCTTCACCATAATGCGCATTTTAGCAGTTTTACGTTAAAGTGTTATGTCATTCCTTCTTGCCAACTAAATGACAAAATATCGTAATCCCTTCAAAAAAAATCCGCCTAGACTACAGGCGGATTTTTGTTTCAAGCCAAGTAATTTAATCAATTTACCGTGACCGTTTTATTGATAAAACCTGAAATGGATTTGAGCAAATCATCTTCCTGGTAAGGTTTGCCAAGATATTCATTGACGCCCAATTCCATTGCATAGTTACGATGTTTCGTAGCTGTCCGCGATGTAATCATGATGATAGGTATGTGACGAGTCCGTTCATCGCCGCGTACGTTACGCGTCAAGTCAAATCCATCCATCCGCGGCATTTCAATGTCGACCAGCATGACGTCTGGTGTAATCGCTTGCAGTTGCTCCAATGCATCGACACCGTCTTTTGCCAACACAACCTGATAGCCTTCACGCGCCAGCAAACGTTGCGTAACGCGACGCACAGTAAGCGAATCGTCCACCACCATGATGATGTGCTGTGTGCGCAGACCTTGCACAGGTTCGGGTGATACCGGCTTGCTGCTGACCATGTCAACCACAGCACCCATATCACTCGGCGCATCCGAAGGGATGATGCGCGGCGCGCGAATGCTTTCTTGTATCGCACGTTGCGCCAACGGCACTGGGTTCAGAATCAATACAATCTCGCCCGAACCCAACACGGTCGCGCCGGCGATACCGATCATGCGTGCCAATTGCGGCCCGATGTTTTTAATAACAACCTCGCGGTTACCCTGAATCTGGTCAACGTGGATTGCCACGCGATCATTGCCGCTCTTCAAAATAACTAATGGCGAATATTGTTGTGCAACAGCCGTTGCATCCTTGTCACCCAACAAGGTCGACAGATAATACATTGGCACACGATGTCCTTGCCACGTGACGGAACCATCGTTATAAGCAGAGGTGAGCTGACCGACTTTAAGCTGCTGCACTTGCTCGACCAGCACCGACGGTACGGCGTAGACCCTGCCGCCTGTGGACAAAAGCACCACTTGCGTAACGGCCAAGGTCAATGGCAAGTGAATTGTGAAATGGGCGCCTTTGCCAGACTCTGAAGTAATCGCGATACGGCCACCCAATGCGGCAGCTTCGGAACGCACAACGTCCATACCGATTCCGCGTCCTGCCAGCTCTGTAACCTCGCTCGCAGTCGAGAATCCCGGATGGAAAATCATATCGGTGACTTCGGCATCGCTTACTTCCTGATCGTCGCTCAACAATCCGGTTGCCTTGGCCTTCTCACGAATTCTGTTCAAGTTCAAACCTTGCCCATCATCGGAGAATTGGATAACAACCTCATTACCTTCCTGGCGAATCTCTACGCGCAATTCACCGATCTCGCTCTTGCCGGCGGCGCGGCGCCCTTCACGCGATTCGATGCCATGCACGATTGCATTGCGCAGCAAGTGCTCAAACGGGCCAGCCATTTTTTCCAACACGCTACGGTCCATTTCAACTGCACTACCGCGAATATCGAGGTTGATCCGCTTATCCACTTCTTTTGATGCTTGGCGTGTGACGCGGTAGAGACGTTCGGAAATGCTGGCGAACTGCACCATGCGCACCCGCATCAAATCCTGCTGCAGGTCGCGGGTCAGGCGCGCTTGCGTATACAAGTCATTCGTCGCGCTTTCAACCGTGCGTGTAATATTTTGCTGAACAGAACCAACGTCGTTCACGCTTTCAGCCATCATGCGTGTAATTTCTTGCAAGCGCGTAAAGCGGTCGAACTCAAGCGGATCAAATTCACGGTCGCCTGAATGGGCCATCCGCGATGTGATTTGCGTTTCAGCTTGCATTTCAATTTCACGCAATTGCTCGCGCAAGCGCACGACGTTCTCCGTTAATTCGGACAGGGAGCTGCGTAATGTGCCGACTTCCGTCTCGAGTTTGGAGCGAGAAATGGAAACCTCACCAGCCTGGTTGACCAAGCGGTCGAGAATATCTGCGCGTACACGCACCAAAGGCACTTGGGCTGCCGGTGCCGCTGCTGCTTGGGCCGCCGGTGCCGATACAGAACCAGAAAAATTGGAGCTGATGGTTGGCATCAACGCTTGTATCACGACCCCTTCTTGAGCAGGTGCTGCCGTATTAGCAGCTTGTTGTTCTTGATTTGCCTTTTCCAAGGCAAGGGCTGCTTTCTTGCTTTCCGGATTCTGCAAATATTCAAACAGCTGCAGTCCATGGTCGTGACGGGCCAGCAACTCATCCATTGCCTGCGGTGTCGGCCGCCCGAGACGCATGATATGTTCCATGCGCGTTTCAAGCTCGTGCATGAATTGACCGAATTCCATGGCGCCTGCCATCCTTGCACTGCCTTTCAACGTGTGCAGCAAGCGCAGAATTGATTGTGGGTAGGTTGCGTCGGATGTATTTTGTTGCCACGAGCGTAGTGCCTGCCCCAACTCAGGCAGCATGTCGCCGCCCTCTTCCAAAAATACCGGCAACAGGTCCTCATCCAGATCATCCTTGATCACCAATGCAGGATCTGCTGTCGCGTCATTTTTATTTGCGAAGACTGGTTCGGCAAATTCTGAGGCTACGTCCACTCCAGTTTGCGTTGTAGTCGGCACAGCAGGCACTTTTGGCTGCATGCTTTGTTCTGTAACCGGCTTTTCAATATGCACTTGATTGGATGCATTGCCGTGACCATGATAATCAAGCGCTGTATCGCTCGCCCGAGATTCGAGGGATTGCAACATGCGCTCAAGGGTTCCTACCAGTTCCGGCTCGTGACCCGGCATCTCGCCCAATGCAAACATTTGCAGCATCAGTTTTAAACGTTCGACGCTATGTTCCAGGTTATCGAATTCGCTCTCGGACAATTTCACAGGTTTGCGCGCCAAAGACTGCAACAGCATCTCGAGTGCATGCGCAACTTCCTGCAATGCGATGAATCCCACGGTGGCGGAACTGCCCGACAAGGAGTGTGAAGCATGTACCGCTTGTATATTGACGGGTCGATCTGGCTCGTGACGCCATTCGGCAACATCCAAAGCCAAGTGTCTGATCAGCTCATCTGTCTCTGCCATGTAGATGTTATGCAATGGGACACTGATTTCCAAATCACCGATACGCTTGACATTATCATCTTGTTGCACGCTAGAGCGCATTTCCGGGAAATCGATTACCTCTGCCACCGGTGCAGGTTGCGTTTGCTCGGCAACGATTTCTTCAGCATGTTGTTCCTGACCGAACGCGGCCATTTCATCATCGGACAAATTCACTTCATCTGCTTGTAGCAAATCGGCATGATCCTGGCCTGCTTCAGATTCGGCCTCAATATCAGCCAGATCAGATACTTCGTTGGCCGGCACAGGCGCTTCTTCTTCAACATAGCTGAATGCCTGGCCAGCTTTTACTCGCTCTGCTGCTGCAACCAGTGCCGGTGAGGTACAAGCCGAAGTCCCTTGTGCCTGCAAATCGGCGACCCAAGCACTTAATACCTCAACTGCTTTATCCAATAAAGCATAAAGATTGGCATCGCCACCGCTTGCCTCGGACAACCGAAGATTGAGAACTTGTTCGATCCCCCAAGCCGCCTCGCCAAACGCGAACAACCCAACCATGCGACCGCTACCCTTGAGCGTATGGAATGATCTGCGTAACGTCGTCAGATGATCTTGATTGTGTGGTTCATTTTGAGAAAGCGGGAGCGTCTGTTTCACACAATCCAACACTTCAACTGCCTCGGACAGGAAGATCTCCAATAATTCGGCATCAATCGCTTCATCCGTTACCGGTTCTGCAATCGCGGCTTTTGCCGTAGGCGCTGAAGCTGGAGTGTGGGCGTTGGCTGCGACGATATCCGCCATGCTTTCCTGCGACGCCACAAATCCCGGTTTGTCCAAGAGATTGATGGCAGCCTGTGCACGATCATTCGCATCCTGATCGTCAACCAGGGTCGCATCCAATCGCACTTGCTCAAGCGATTCCTTGAGTTGATCCTGCAAGGACAGATTGTCCGGCTCTGCAGCAAGCGAAATCGCTAATTCGGCTGAATGTTGCTGATGATCGTGAAGCTCATCTTCAACCGAAGGCAGCTTCGATTCCGCAGTATTGAAAGATAATGAATCGGTATTTCGCGCTTCTACCGATGCGGAAAACACCTTGCTATATTGCGGCGCAACATCATGTGCTATTTTTTTTTCTAATAACTTCGCATGGAAAATGCGTGACTTATCATCAAATGAAAAGCGGTTTCTGGCACCATCCGCATGAAGTTGTAATGTTTCAATGAAAAAACTCAATGCGCCCACATTTTGCGCGACGCGCTGGAATTCATCTTGCTCTATTGGCGCGTCTGGAGCAGCTTCGGCAAAACGCTGCACTGTCGCTTGCGTATCCTGTACCGCACGCATCGCATCTTCCTGATCAAGAATCGATAAGCCGCCACCGATTTGATGCAGAATTTGTCCGATTTGCGTGAGATCCGCACGTTGCGTCGGATCTCTGAAATACTCATCGAGCATTTTTTCAATCTGCCTTAAGCTCGCTTGCATCTCAACTGCCAACACCAGGATTGTTTGTCGCTGTTGCGCTTCGCGCGACATATCGTCGAGCCACTGCGCCGATTCAGCCGGTGTCTCTCCCGACACGATCGCCAACAACCTTGCTGACAAGGCATCGGCCATATCGGAAAAATTCTCCGGTAAATGACTGATATGGTTTAATGCATTTTCGACGAACAACAAACTCGTCGCCATCTCCAATCCAAGTCCTGCATTGCCTTGAGAAGGCGCAGCGTGACGCGTGATGCCATTCAATTCAAGTAATAATTTGGATAAAGACGGGGAGCCCAGTTTTGCGCCCACACCAGCCAAGCCTTGCATCTCAGCGCTGAAAGCATCGACTAATGTCGCATCGCCCGAGGTGATACGGTTCCACGTGTTTTTCGCATTTGAGAGCCGCTCTTTAGCATGTGCTAATGCGCTTGCGTCTATTTGACCATAACGTTTTTTATCGTAATCAAGCGGAACCAAGCCATCCAACTGATAAGCGCTGCGAATTTGCAATGCGCTGTCCGATGGATGCTCTACGCGGGCAATAAAAAACAAGGCATCGCGCAATAGTCGTTCAGCGATACTGGATGAGCCTTCGCTTAGACGCCGGATTTGCAGATTGATGCGGGCAAACAGCTGCTTAACATAGCGCTCATTGCGTACCTGACCGGTTTTGACTGCATCTGCAAAGACATGCAACACCCACCAGAAACTACGTGACTGCGGATTGGTTTGTGCGCCTTCAACATTGGCAATGATGGCACTCATGACTTTTGCATTGGCCAATTCTTGTGCTGAATCGGTTTGCTTCAAAAATGGCAGCAGTGCTCTCTCATAACGTTGACGCAAATTGGCATAGTCAACATTGCGCGATTCTGATGTCGCTACAGGTAATTGCGGCCGGATCGCCAAATTCGGGAAAAACAAATCGGCCGGATGAATTCTTTCCGCGCCGCGCACTTCCAGCAATGATCTGTAATAGGGGAACAAGCGGACAGGCTGATGAGGAACACCTGTAAGCAATTCCTCCAGATATTCAACCAGCGCTTGATAAGCAGCCTCTATCGTTTGTGCAATTTCCTGCGACAGCTTGATTTGCCCCGACTCCATGCGGTCCAAAAGGTCTTCGACGGTCTCGGTAATGATAGCAACGCCATCAATATCGACAATCTGCAAAGCGCCATGCGCTTGGTGTAAATAAGTCTTGGCAAGACGCAAGCCTGTTAATTGCGCTTCATCATCTTGCGGAATGGCGTCAATCAGCGCTGATTTTGAACGATTGAGCGCTTCACGAATCTCAACCATCACCCAAGAGAGTGACCCGGCATCGAAGTTGTCCCGGACACCTTGCGGCAAGGTGGAAGAAGGGGTGGTCATGACTACCTCGCGTAGATCAAAAAGTGGCAAGCCGTGACTGCGGCTCATCACTATGCATCACTAAAGATCCGGAACGAACCAATTTAAACCGGATCCCCTCACCCCGGCCCTCTCCCAGAGGTAGAGGGTGAGAACGGCGACCTGGAAAATAAAACCCTTTCCTGGTCGAATCAATACAAGCGCCATCAATATTGGCGCAATACGTATGCAGCCAATTACCGTGCTATCAGTTAGATACGCGGAAGCGGGATACTGAACTCTTGAGTTCTTCTGCCAACCTCGACAACTCGCGAATTGAATGTGCGGTTTGTTGGGTACCTTGTTGTGTTTGTTCTGTTACCGACAAAATATTTTGGATATTCTGCGCGACGCCGTTAGCAGATGTTGCCTGCTGTTCGGTCGCTGCCGAAATACCCTGAATCAGTTCTGCCAAAAGATTCGACACGCGCCGGATATCCGACAGCGCAGCACCGGCAGCATCTGACAGTTTCGCTCCCTCGACCACACCCTGCGTTGATTTTTCCATAGCGGCGACCGCATCGTGCGTATCTGTTTGAATGGTACGAACCAGCGCACCAATCTGCTTGGTCGCTTCACCGGAACGTTCCGCCAGTCGCTGCACCTCTTCCGCAACCACCGAGAATCCGCGCCCCGCTTCACCGGCGGATGCCGCCTGAATTGCAGCGTTCAGCGCCAGTACGTTGGTTTGTTCGGTAATGTCGGAAATCAGCTCGGTAATTTCACCAATCTCTTGCGACGACTCACCCAATCGCTTGATTCGTTTCGACGTTTCCTGGATTTGTTCGCGGATCTCGTTCATACCCTTGATCGCGTTTTCCACCGCTTTCGAACCTTCTTCCGCCGCCGTCACTGACTGACGCGCAACGTCTGCCGATTCGTTCGCTGATTTGGACACGTCGGTAATTTGCACCGCCATATCCAACACCGCTTGACCGGTTTCTTGAATTTCGCGTGATTGCTTCTGCGACGCTGCGAGCAATCCGTTCGAAATATTTTGTGCTGTATTGGACGCCGAAGTAACTTGCTCCGCCGTATTCGTCACACGACCTACCAGACCGCGCAACTCTTCCACCGTGTAGTTAACCGAGTCGGCGATCGCGCCGGTAATGTCTTCCGACACCGTTGCTTGCACCGTCAAGTCTCCGTCCGCCACTTCCTGCAATTCGTTCATCAAGCGCAAAATAGCTGCCTGGTTTTGATCGTTTGCGTTCTTGGCTTCTTCTTCGTGCTGCTGCGCTTGCAACCGTTGCGCTTCAGCTTCTTGGCGACGTAGATCAGCTTCCTTGGTACGATTACGACCGTCCTGCAGCAAAACAATCGCAAAACCCAATGCAGCGATCACAGCAAGAATTGCGCATGCCACCATCAGCCAGAACGACAAGCTAAACGTATCTTGTTCAGCACGGTACTTGGCCTGTAAATCTGTTAATTTCCCTTTGAGAGCTTCATTTTCGGTAAAGATCAATTGCTCAGCCTGTTTTGCAGCAATAAAATTCTGCAAATTACTCAAAATCCCTGTCACTGATTTCAGGTATTCTGCAAATGATTTCTGCAATTCGGTCAAGGTCTGACGAGTGTCCGCATCTTTGGATGCAGATAAATGCAATGTTTCACTACCATTCAAGAAGCCTTCAATAATGTCGCGGAAAGTATTCGCATCTTTACCCAACAAAAATGCTGTTTCCGGATTCACACCATCGGAGGTAAGAAACTCGTTGGCACTCTTACTGAGCCGTTGATTCAACACGGATAGCTTGTTCGCCGCAGCGATTTCAGTTTGTGTTGCCCCGCTTTGCAACTTCAACGTTACGATTTGATCGGTTAGCTCGCCCAAAGTAGGCGACAACTCATTCATCTTCTCCAGCGTGGCGCCAAAGCCTGTCAACTCAGTCTTCAGCTTGATAACCGTCTCCGCCGCCTTATCGGAACTCGCCCATGCTTTCTGCGTATCGACAAGAATCTCTGTCATGGCGGCATTCGGCGCACTAATATCATGCCCTTCATAATTTCCGCCCTGCATCAAGACCGATAAATCGTCATTGAGTTTTTTACGGCTGTCCTGCAACTGATCGAAAGCTTTAACGTTACCCTGAATCGCGTTTGGCGTTGCCTTACCAATACGCTGCGAGTGCATCAGCGCGTTACCGGCGATCTGCGTCCGCGTAGAAGTTAGCTCTGAATGGGCGGAATTCAACAGAACGAATGTAATTCCCAAGATAAATGAACCACCGAGCAAAAGCGATAAAATCCGGATCTGCTCTTGCAATGGCAATTTGCCAATCAAGGGCAGGCGAATGTCACCGCTTTTTTGGAGTACGTCGCCAATGAACGTCGCGTCTTGGCTAATTGTGTCCGTATGGCCGCCTATAGTCTTGGACATAGAGTGCCCCTTATCTGCCCCTTTGGACATGCCGGCACTGCGCTCGGACACCCCCTTTTTCCCAGCAAGTTCTTCCTTGTTGCCTTTGGAAAAGAACGGTAGTTTAAACGCCATACTGAGTCTCCTAATTCCAATTTCGGTACTGCCAAGTTACATAACTTGGCGGCTCATACTCATAAACTAACATGCAAAAACTGTGGATCTTGCACAACCAACGAAAGGTTTAGTTCAGTCCAAACCTGAGATTCCTTATCGACATAACTTTGTGCTGCCCACGGTGTTGCCTCACCCATGTCATTTTTGTGAGGCTTCATTTCTGAAACGTGATGAAGACCCAAGACGCGCGAAACCAGCAAACCACTGTTAAACGAGAGTGAAGGGGCAAATGCGACAATGCGGCTTCCTTTATCGATTTGGGATGGAGCATGCCCACGAAAACGAGCCAGATCGACCACACTGATCAAATTGCCGCGGATATTAGTCAGTCCCAGAAACCAATCCTGCGTCAATGGAACCTTCGTAATCGTCCCTACCGAAACGATTTCACCCGCTTCCTGCAGATTCAATAACCAACGAGTTTGACCAATCATGACCCCGAGCTGACTGGTGCGTGTATCCGCACCACTGCGCGCAGCTTGCATTCGCTCAACCAGGTTTGCCTGAAATTCACGCAAACGTGTGCGGCGTGCACCTACGTCCGGCTTTTTGAACGTTCTTTCCGGCTTGAGATCCGAAGTGGGCTGGGTCATGAGAGACAATTATCCAAGCGCAGCAATTTTTGCCAGCAGTTCCTTAGGATCCACTGGTTTGACAATATAGTCACGCGCACCTTGGCGCAGACCCCAGATACGGTCTGTTTCCTGATTTTTACTGGTGCAGATGATGATAGGCACATCCTGTGTGTCAGGATCGCGTGAAATGGCACGCGTGATTTGAAAACCATTTTGCCCCGGCATGACAACGTCCATCAAGATCAATTGTGGCTTGTCAGCCTTGATCTTGAGCAGCGCGTCTTCACCATTTTCGGCAGTAGAAACGGAAAAACCGTTTTTGACAAGGATATCGGTCAAGAAATAACGCTCGGTAGGAGAGTCATCTACGATTAGAATTTTCTGTATGGCCATCTTTAAACCTTCAGTTCAAAAAAATTACTTGGAAAGCGCTTGAGCTGTGTATTCGCGCACGGTTTTAAGCAGGCTGTCTTTGGTAAACGGTTTGGTGAGATAAGCATCCGAACCAACCATTGCGCCACGCGCCCTGTCAAATAAACCATCTTTCGAGGACAGCATGATAACTGGCGTCGCATGAAATTTCGCACTCTTCTTGATCAGTGCGCAGGTCTGATAACCGTCCAACCTCGGCATCAAAATGTCGCAGAAAATCAGCGCGGGTTTGTGATCATTCATTTTGGCAAGCGCATCGAATCCATCCTCTGCGAGGACCACTTGATAACCTGCTTGCCCCAAAAAAATCTCTGCGGACCGCCGAATTGTACTACTGTCGTCAATCACCATAATCTTGAGATTGACATTATCCAGTTCTGTTGTCATGGCGTTGTCTCGTTAACTTCGTTCAATATACGACCCCACTGTAACAAAAAGCAAGATGCTTTAGAACAACGTAATAGCAGAGATTCCCATTGGCGTGGTTTTTCTGCAAAAAAAATACCTAAAAAACAACAGCAACGACACACTCTTTTACAGTGCTGTTAAATGGTCACCATCTCAAAATCCTCCTTGCGCGCACCACATTCCGGACAGGTCCAGTTCATCGGTACATCAGCCCAGCGTGTGCCGGGAGCAATACCTTCATCCGGTAAACCTGCCGCTTCGTCATATACCCATCCACAAATCAAGCACATCCACGTCTTGAATTCTTCTGATGTCTGATTACTCACTTTAACTGCCCTTCAATCAAGTAAAATGCAAAGTCAGCTATCATAATCTACCCACCGTGCAAAACCAAACTTCTCCACTAATTTTGACCTTTGGCGCCTCCGACCCGGTCGCTGCCACTGGCATTCAAGCCGACCTTGCTGCCTTTGCCGCCATGGGTTGCCATGGTTTATCAGTCATTACGTCCATCTTGATTGGCGACACCACACACGTTGAGGACATGCAGGTGATCGATGCCGATTGGGTCGCCGATCAAGCGCGTGTCGTGCTCGAAGACATGCCGGTCTCGGCTTTCAAGGTAGGCGTGGTCGGCAGTATCGAAAGTGTATCCGCCATCGCGGAAATCGTTTCCGACTATCCCGACATTCCATTGATCCTTGATCCATTTATTTCATCCATTTCAGACCAAGGCCCGGATAGCGAAGACATGTTAATCGCCATGCGCGAGTTGCTCATTCCGCAAACAACAGTCATGGTATTGTCTGCGGTCGAGTTGGCACGTCTGGCTGAGACCTGGCGTGAGCCTTCGAGTGACGATACTTTGACGCTGGACGCAATGCGTGTCCTCGAACTCGGCTGCGAATATTTATTCGTGACAGGTACGCCATGCGACATACACGATGTTTCCAACACACTATTCAATGAATCCGGCGTGGTGCGGCAAGACAATTGGCAACGCATATCAGGAACATTTAGCGGAGCCGGCACAACTTTGTCAGCGACCATTGCAGCGCTGTTGGCAAACGGACTGGACGTACCTGAAGCAGTCTTTGAAGCACAGGAATTTACGATTGCGTCGATTGCCAATGCCCAACGATTAGGCATGGGAAAACTGGTGCCGGATCGCTACTTTTGGGCGCGTGAATCTGATGAAGAAACGGATACTGATGAATCAAATTCATCCAAGGCCGGACCGCCCCATTCCACTGTTTGATTTTTCCTTATTTTCAGCATGACCTCTAACAACGACATCCTATTTTCTCGTGCTCAGCGCACCACGCCTGGTGGCGTCAACTCTCCTGTGCGCGCCTTCCGCTCGGTAGGCGGCACGCCTCGCTTCATTACACGCGCTGAAGGTCCGTATTTTTGGGATGCGGATGGCAAACGCTATATCGATTACATCGGCTCCTGGGGTCCGGCAATCGTCGGCCATGCACATCCGGTCGTCGTCAAAGCGGTGCAAGAAGCTGCCGCGCGCGGCTTGAGCTTTGGTGCGCCGACTGAAGGCGAAATCGAGATGGCAGAAGAAATCTGCCGTCTGGTGCCATCGATCGAACAAGTACGTCTGGTATCGAGCGGTACCGAAGCAACGATGAGTGCATTGCGTCTGGCTCGCGGCGCAACCGGACGCGACAAGATCGTCAAATTCGAAGGCTGTTACCACGGCCATGCCGACTCGCTATTGGTTAAAGCCGGCAGCGGCTTGCTCACATTCGGCAATCCGACTTCGGCAGGTGTGCCGGAAGATTTTGTAAAACATACATTGGTACTCGATTACAACAACACGCAACAACTGGAAGACGCATTCAAGCAAATGGGCGATGAAATTGCCTGTGTGATCGTCGAACCGGTTGCAGGCAATATGAACCTGGTGCGCGCCACGCCGGAATTTTTGCACACCATGCGACGGCTGTGCACGCAACATGGCGCCGTGCTGATTTTCGATGAAGTGATGTCAGGCTTCCGCGTCGCATTGAACGGCGCACAATCGCTGTTTGGCATTACACCCGATATCACTGCGCTGGGCAAGGTCATTGGCGGCGGCATGCCTGTTGCAGCGTTTGGCGGCCGCGCAGATTTGATGAAAAATCTGGCGCCGCTTGGCGCGGTTTATCAAGCGGGTACATTATCCGGCAATCCGGTTGCAGTAGCAGCCGGCATGAGCACTCTGAAACTCATTCAAGCACCCGGTTTCTATGAAGCGTTGACCAAGCAAACCAGCAAGCTGGCACAAGGCCTTACGCAGGCTGCAAGCAGTGCTGGCATCAGCTTCTGTGCCGATTCCGTAGGCGGCATGTTCGGGCTTTATTTTGCTAAAACAATTCCGGGATCGTATGCAGAAATGATGGCGAGCGACAAGTCAAAATTCAATACATTCTTCCATGCGATGCTGGATGCGGGAATCTATTTTGCGCCTGCTGCATTTGAAGCTGGCTTTGTCTCTGCACAGCATGACGATGCCGCCATTGAAACAACCCTTGAAACTGCACGTCGAATTTTTACCGAACTTGTTTGAGACAATGCAGATCGAATGAATTTGTAAACATTGACAACACATTTATCATATCGATCTGCGTAGATAGCTGCTACAATCTCGCCCGCAATGGACAGTTACCCCAAACCTGAATTAATGTAAATCACGGACAACCAATGGCTGTCCGCTGATGTTTTGCGGAGGCCAGTATGGTCAGCAGGCTCTATTCCCGTTTCAAAAGCAATCACTTGGTCAAGGCGCTCGGCCCCGGCTTGATCACGGGCGCCGCTGACGACGATCCATCGGGCATCGCAACTTATTCTCAAGCGGGTGCGCAGTTCGGTTTCAATATGCTGTGGACGATCGTGTTGACACTGCCTTTCATGATTGGCATTCAACTTATCTCCGCACGCATTGGACGCGTGACGGGCAAAGGTCTGGCTGCCAATATTCGCCGCACCTATTCACCCTCTATGCTTTATAGCATCGTGTTGCTGCTGCTGATTGCCAATATCATCAATATTGCAGCAGACATTGCTGCGATGGGCGAAGCAATGCGTCTGGTCATTGGCAAAGGTTTGGCTAATTACTACTCGCTCGGATTCGGCTTTCTATGTTTGTCGTTACAGATCTTTTTGCCCTATCGTAAATACGTCGGCTATTTAAAATGGCTCACCCTTGGTCTCTTGTCCTATGTAGCAACCGTATTCACCGTTCATGTGCCTTGGAGTGAAGTCTTCACTCGCACAATTTTGCCGACTTTCACATGGAATAACGATTCGGTGACATTGATCGTTGCCGTCTTCGGCACAACCATCAGTCCTTATTTATTTTTCTGGCAGGCTTCGCAAGAGGTAGAGGAAATCCGCGCCGACACATCCATGCAATCCTTGCGTAAAGCACCGGATGACGCGAAAACCCATTTGCAGCGCATCAAGGCCGATACCTTCATCGGGATGGCATTTTCCAACCTGGTTGCTTTTACCATCATCCTGACTACTGCCACAACGCTGGCCTCTCACGGCATCACCAATATTGAAACATCGGCGCAAGCTGCAGAAGCATTACGGCCTTTGGCGGGCGAGTTCGCATTTTTGCTGTTTGCCTTGGGGATTATCGGCACAGGCTTGTTAGCGGTACCGGTTCTGGCCGGCTCCGCCGCGTATGCCGTGACCGAGAGTTTCCGTTGGCGCAATGGCCTGGATTTGAAAGCATTGGAAGCGCGCGAATTCTACGCAATCATTTCACTCGCAACGATCGGCGGCATGCTGCTCAACTTCACGCCAATCCACCCGATTCAAGCCTTGTTTTGGGCGGCATTGATCAATGGCGTGATTGCAGTGCCGATCATGATCGTCATGCTGTTATTGGCACGCGAACCTAACATCATGGGAAAGTTCACATTGACGCGCCGCCACACCATTATCGGCTGGATCGGCGTGGCAATCATGCTGGCAGCGGTTATTGCCATGTTGGTTACGATGTAACAAAGAACAGGGATCGGGCGATGTGCTTATTTTTTAAGCCAGCCCCTCTGTTTGAAATACATGAACGGTGCTATAGCACTCGCCGCCATTACTATCAGTGCGAACGGATAACCCACATCTCAATGTGATTGCAAAGCTCTATCGATTATCTTGTCTTGCAATGCCGGACGGTTATTCTCTACAGAAGATGCTTCCAATGGAAGTTTGGGCGCCTCAAAACCATGCGTATCCTGCACATCAACTTTCTTGCTGGCGACATCCTTCACGTCGCATGCCACATTGGAATACAGCACTTTGCCATTGACAGTACATTGATAGATTGCTGACGAAGCGGGACTGCCGACACTTTGAGCCACGCGTTGCGTTTGTTGCTGAAACAGGCCTGAAAACTTTGTCCATCCTTCAGCAAACACATTGCGCTCATAACGCCACGAATAAAGGGTAGCAATCGCAACAGCAGCCAACACTGCACTAAAAATCGCAACGCCAACCAGGCTTAATGCACCCTGCTCAAATTTTGAATGCATGTGTCGCTTTCCTTTATGGCAATTCCGCTGAATTCATACGAAGCAAAATCAAATTCGATCGACGTTCCAAATAGGCTGAGCCACGGTGCGTGTCAAAATAACGCGGCTTGGGTAACATCACAGCCAGCGTCGCTGCCTGACTTGCACTCAATCCCGCTGCGGATATGCCATAGTAATGCTGGGCAGCGGCTTCAGCGCCAAAGATACCATTACCCCATTCAACAACGTTAAGATAAATCTCAAAGATACGTTCCTTGTCCATCAAGAATTCCAGCATATAGGTAATGATGAATTCCTGCGCTTTCCGCAAATAACTGCGCTCGCCCGATAGGAACAAATTCTTGGCCAATTGTTGTGTGATCGTTGATCCACCGGCGACCACTTTGCCTTTCCTGTTATTTTTTTCGTAAGCCAGTTGTATCGCTTCCCAATCGACACCTTCATGATCGACAAAGGTTGCATCCTCCGACACAATAATGGCGCGTTTGAGATTATTGGAAATGCGATTGTACGGAACCCACTTGTGCTGCAACTTGGCTTTCGGATTTTTGGCTTGCAATAATGCGCTTTGATGCCGCATAAAACTGGTCGATTCCGGATTGTGATCGACCCACCACCATATCTGCACAAAGAAATATAGCTGCACCACCAGTACGATCAAAACTGCCGCCAGAATGATCCGCAACAATAACTTACGCAAAGTCTTCATTGGATTGATAATTATTTTATGAAAGCTGTTTGCGTAATTCGGAAAACACAGCGCTTGTCTGCGGCCGCACACCACGCCACACAAAAAACGATTCCGCAGCCTGCTCTACCAGCATGCCAAGCCCGTCGCGCACGGTTGCTCCATGCTGTGCTGCGAACTGCATAAATACGGTCGGTCGCTTGCCGTACATCATGTCATACGCGAAGGTTCGCCCATTGATCAAGCTGTGTGGAAGTGGCGGCATCTCATTGGAAAGACTGGCAGAAGTAGCATTGATGATGATGTCGAATACACCTTGCAAACTGGCGAACTCACTTGTTCTGACCGCCACTTGATCAATAAACTGTTGCCTGAAGGGTCGTGCCATTTGCTCGGCTTTCGATGCAGTGCGATTGGCAATGACCAGTTCATTCGGTCGTACATTCAACAACGGCAATATCACTCCCCGCGCCGCACCGCCTGCGCCCAACAACAGCACACGTTTGCCGGTAATGCCTACACCGGCATTGCGCACAATGTCATTGACCAAACCAACACCGTCGGTATTGTCACCCAGGATTTTATCGCCATCGAATTTCAATGTATTCACCGCACCGGCAGCTTGCGCGCGTGCTGTAAGTTCGGTCGCGAAAGCATACGCCTCCAGTTTGAACGGCACGGTGACATTTGCACCCTTGCCGCCTTGCGCGATAAAAGCACGGATGGTCTCGACAAAACCATCCAGCGGCGCAAGCAACCGTTCATATATCAGATTCTGTGCGGTCTGCGCAGCAAATCGAGCATGGATATCCGGCGACTTGCTATGAGAGACTGGATTCCCAATCACAACGTAACGATCCGGCGTCGCCATCAGTCTTTTGCCCCGCGCAATTCAGCCGTGAAATCTTCGTTGGTAAATTTGAATCGCGTAGTCATGACCCAAACATCGTTCTTTTCGACTGACCGCATATTGTCGGCAAATTTACCGAAAGGTGCAGCCCGGCGAATAATACGCTTGGCCGCAGCATCCAGATCAGGATTACCCGAAGACAGTTCAATGACAATGCCGCCGTCGCCATCACCCTCATAGATTTTTCCGTCTTGAAAAATAGACATGGAGAGAATCAATTCTCCGTACAATTTTTTGCCGTTCTTCTGCGGGAAATTCAATGTGCCGAATTTTTCAATGCGCTCTCTCACCGTGGCGTAATACATTGCATAACCAACTTCTTTTGTGCTGGGCGAGATAAAGGTTTTTTTGGGACGCTTGTTTTCGTCTTCGATCCGCTTGGCGATTTCCGCTTCCATTCGCCGCAATGCTTTCGCACTATCGAGAATATCGGTGCCGTCCGGCTGCAGTTGCGCCTCCTTGGGCTTATCCAGGCTGGTCACCAACGGTGTGGCAAGTTTGGTCTTCTTGTTGATTTGCGCCAGCATTTTTTGCTGCCGTTCTTCCCACTCCATAATGCGTTTTTTGGCAACGGTCATGCTGTCGCCATCTTCCACTTTGCCCATTTCCGGCAAAGGCGATGCTGCACGGCCGGCATCTGCATTACCGCCTCCATCCAGATTCGCCTGCGCTAGCGCATCGGCTTTCAGTGGTTTTTTATCGTGTTTTGCATTGACCAGCACCACTTCCAACCCGGGATCGGTCGGTTTGAAGCGAAAGGCATCAGGCGCCGTGAAATGCACTGCCAGTAGAGTCGCATGCACCAACACAGAAATTGTGATGGCAATGTTTAACGTAAGATTATTTGAAATGAATTTCACAAATTGGTGCGGCCACTGTGTGGGTATCGGTTTCCTTAGAGAAGGATTTTACGATAAGACTAGGTAATTTTTTAAATTTTTCGAAAGGATTACTCCGGTAATGATTCAGTGTTGGATTCCGTACTGATTATGGTTATTTCGACATCGACATTAGACGACTCACCATTCGTTTGCTCGGAAGATTGCTCCATTGTTTCACCAATCACTTCTTCATCCAACTCCTCGCCCATTTCAACCACAGGCGCTGCGACGATCTCATGCAGGCGCGCTTCCACGGTCAAATCAACTTCATCCCATCGAACCAGGTCAAGTTTGACCGACGCGCCACGCGGTGCCGGTGGCATGCCGGGCAGCTTGATGACCAAGGGAATATCGACCAAACGCAGTACCTCTTCTTTCAGCACCACGGCATCGACGCGCTGCGCATGCTCTTGTGTGAGCCAGCGCAGACACCAGTAGCGTTCCATATTGTTCTGGAAATCGGCGTAGGCACTATAAGCTGCATCGAAAGCCGACACAATCGCAAACAAGTCAGCATCCTTGGGTTTGAAAGGCGCAACGAGCGGCGCTGTAACACCATGTTCGACACAAGCCAGGATTTGCCATTGATTGACCAGATCGGTGTAACGCCGCAACGGCGACGTGCTCCACGCATACTGATCGACCCCCAAACCCTGATGCGGCGCAGCGTGCGTGACCATGCGTACCTGCATTTTGGCAGCCCAGCCATTGCCGGTACCCTGACTGCGATAAATGCCTGGCACGCCATGTTCATGCATCAGCTTGCCCCAGCTGCTATTGGCAAAAATCATCAGCTCGGCAACGATTTTATCGAGCGGTGCGCCGCGCTTGCGACGTGCGATAGTGACGATATCGTCTTCCACATAGAAGTTGAAATCGACGCGATTTGTCTGCTCTGGACGCAGACCAAAACTCTCACGCTTGGCCATGCGTCCTTTTTCCAAGACTTGCGCCCATTGCCATAGTAATGCGAGTTCTGCCTTGTGCGGGTACTCGCCAACGCCAGCAGCCAAATTGTCTTCCGTGACCAATGCATCCAAATCGTTGTGGCGCAGGTTGGCAACGATCGGCACCGATTCCGCCTTGGTTTCTGTGCTGACGATCGACCAATCTTCCGGATTCAACGTGGCATAGAGTGATACTGCGGGACAGGTCTTGCCTTCAGCCAGAGTGAATGATTCGACCACATGGTCCGGCAGCATGGTGATTTTATCGCCCGGCATATACACCGTCGATAACCGCTGCCGTGCGATCGCATCGATGGCATCATGCGGCTTGATCCCTAATGCCGGGGCGGCGATATGGATACCGACCCGAACGGTGCCATCGCCCAACGTGACCACGGAAAATGCATCATCAATTTCCGTCGTGGTGACGTCATCAATTGAAAAAGCCTGCACAGCTGCCACTGGCAATGCCGGCACATCCGGCGGTGTGACCGATGGAAAACCAATCCCCTTTGGAAAACTCTCCAATAAAAATTTGGAGAGATGCAATTCCTTTGGCGATGCAATGCCGCCTGTTGCCAGCATCAAACGCTGCGGCGTCATGTGCAACTCACTACATGCTGCGTCCAATGCCTTGTATTCGATACTGTTTTTATCCGGCTTGAACAGCAATTGCAGCGCGAGCGGTTTCAACGCATCCGGCAATCGATTCGCTTTTAATTCTTCGACATATTGCGACTGGATCAGTGCCTGCTGTTTCTTTTTTTCGATACCGGCCAGCGCAGCTTTGATCGACGCTTCCGGTGCAGATTTGTAACGGCCTCTGCCTTTTTTATAAAAATAAAAAGGCGCTGATTGCAATTTGAATAGCAGGCCAGCCGCTTCATGCGGCTGAGGTGCATGGCCGAAATATTCTGCACCCAAGTCCGCAAAACCGAATTCTTCCTGCCCTGCGACTTCCCATAAAAAATCGAGTTCGATTTCGTCGGCAATGGCGTGCGCATCTTCCAGTAATTGTGCCGGTGCGGAAGTGAACTGCAATAACACATCCTTGGCTTTCACCTTGGTGCGCTTACCGCTTTGCATTTCAACTTGATAGGCTTCACCTTGCTGGGACAACACTGCCCCTGCCTTGAAATCACCGGACTCTTCAAAAAATACATTCATCGATTGTTTTGCTTGTTAAATAATGTCGGCAGAAAGATTTCTGTGACGAGTAAAAGTCCGTTTTTTCGCTTGAATAAACAGCGGCGTGCGAATAACGGTGTGTCTAACGCCTGCACACCCATCGCTGCACACGCGCGTTGTGCCAATGGATGTTCGCTATGCAAGCGCGTAAATTGCAACGCACCGCGCGATACTTGCGGATCCCCGAACAAGGTGGTGCCCAATGACCGCTCACCCAACGAACTAAAGAAGGGCCAATCTGAAGCGGTCGCTGTCAACGGCACAATCGTATGCGCAAACACAACCGGCACATCATCACAGCGCAACAATACTTCACGCTCGTGCACGTTGACGCGGCGCGGCAATTCGATTGCTGCACATTCGTCCATTAAACTGCGCGCACGTTGTTGGCGCAAGCGCTGCACACGAAAATGCTGGCAATGATCGATCAGCTTGCGTGTCAATGAATCTCTATCCGTCAACCAATCGCGGATTTGAGGCGATGGATTAACGGCGTTTACATGCACATGCCACTGCGTGTTTCTTGTCTTGTGCGACATCAGCGAGCAATCTCCGTTGCGATGCCGCAAAAAGCCAGCACATCATCCACATGATCTTCAAAATCAGACAATGCATGATCACTGCCTTCAATGACACGCTGCTTCGCGCCTGCATAATGCGTAGTCATCTCATGCCAATCGAGCACTTCGTCGCCGGTCACGGCGATCAAAAAATAGCGCTCTGGCAGCGTTATTTTGTTGATCGCCAGCTCTTTCAGCTCATCGAGATATTCGCGTTTGAATTCAAACTGTTCATCAGAATGAAATGCCTTCATCACGCCGACATATGGACCCAAATCACGTACAGGTTTGGTCGCAGGATTCAACAACACCGCACGGCAACCAATTTGTTCGGCCAGCCAGGTCGCGTAATAACCTCCAAGCGAGGATCCAATCAAAGTGATTTGATCTGATGCACTCTGTTGCACAAGCGCGGATGCCAACTGAATTGCCTGACGCGGAGACGCCGGCAGCTGTGGGCAATGATATTCCGCACTGCGTCCCAATTTCTTCATCCGATCGGCAATCACACGGGCCTTGAACGAATGCGGAGAAGATCGAAATCCGTGCAAGTACACGATCATTTCGCTAACGCATCCAAAATCTTTTGATGCACCCCGCCGAATCCGCCATTGCTCATCACCAGAATCTGATCGCCCGGTTGAGCCGCTTGCACAATCGCTTGCACCAGCGAATCGATTGCATCGAACGTACGCGCCTTGGTGCCAAGCGGTGACAATGCTTCACCAAGATCCCACCCGAGTCCACCTTTGCCATTGCCTTTCGCGCCGTAGCCGAACACGAGATCAGCATCTGCCAAACTGCCGGGCAATGCGCTTTTCATGGTGCCGAGCTTCATGGTATTGGAGCGCGGCTCCAATACAGCAAGGATGCGTGCTTTGCCAACCTTCTTGCGCAAACCGGTAACGGTTGTCGCGACCGCAGTCGGATGATGGGCAAAGTCATCGTACACAGAAATCTGATTAACGACACCGAGCAACTCCATCCGACGCTTGACGTTTTCAAAATGCGCGAGCGATGCAATTGCCTGTGCCGGCAGCACACCGACGTGGCGTGCAGCGGCGATTGCAGACAATGCATTCAATCGGTTATGTGTGCCGGTAAGCGACCATTGCACTGTGCCTTGTAATTCATTCTTGAAGTGCACGTCGAAACTGCCGTCGTCATGTTCTTTCAGCATCCAATCAGAACTATTGGTAGTACCAAACCGTTCTTTCTCACTCCAGCAACCACGCTCGATTACACGCTTGAGCGAATCTTCGTCGCCGTTGACAATCAAGCGCCCCACTCCAGGCACAGTGCGTACCAAATGATGGAACTGCGTTTCGATCGCGGTCAAATCAGGGAAAATATCTGCGTGGTCATATTCCAGATTATTAAGGATCGCTGTCTTGGCGTGATAGTGAACAAACTTGCTGCGCTTGTCGAAGAACGCCGTGTCATATTCGTCAGCCTCAATCACGAAGAAATCGGAACCTTCCACTTTGCCGGATAGTCGCGCCGAGATACCAAAATTCATCGGTACACCGCCGATCAGAAAACCCGGATGATAACCAGCGTCTTCCAGAATCCATGCGAGCATCGACGCAGTCGTCGTTTTGCCATGCGTTCCCGCCACGGCAAGTACCCATTTGTTTTGCAAAATATGTTCACCGATCCATTGCGGCCCCGAGATATATGGTAATCCACGATTGAGGATTTCTTCCATCAACGGATTGCCGCGCGAGACCACATTGCCGACAACATAAAGATCAGGTTGCAATTTGATTTGGTCAGGACCAAAACCTTCAATCAACTCGATGCCTTGTGCTTCAAGTTGCGTGCTCATCGGAGGATATACGTTGGCGTCGCAACCGGTCACTTTGTGTCCGGCTTCTTTGGCCAACACTGCCAGGCCACCCATAAAAGTGCCGCAGATGCCAAGGATATGAATATGCATTGTAGAATTTCAAAATGGAATAACAGGATTTTACCCGAGTCACTCGCACTCATTTCAGAAAAGTCGCCTTGCCAGCTAGGCGTTTTATCGTGCTCTGGCATGTATTAGTAAAATGAGATTACTATTACTACTTAGAGTCTCAACCATAATATGAGTAACACTTACCCATCAGATACTGATTCGCTTCGCGCTGAAATCGCCGTGATGGCCGCTCGCATGATAGCGGAAGATGGCGTAGATTACAGCACGGCAAAACACAAAGCGGTCAAACAACTTCTCGGTGATACGCGAATGCAGGGCAGCATTTTGCCTGACAATGCACAGATTGAAGAAGAAGTGCGTCAATATAACGCGCTGTTTTTTAGTGAAATGCAACCGGCACGGTTACTTCATTTGCGTCAGCTTGCATTGCAAATGATGGAGCAATTGCAGCATTTTTCTCCTTATCTAACGGGTGCGGTATTAAATGGAACAGCCGGTCAGCATTCCGATATTCATTTGCAGCTATTCGCGGATAGCCCTAAAGATGTTGAAATTTATTTACTAAATAAAAATGTTAATTTTGAGGTTTCCGAAACCGCGCATTTCAAAAAACATCAAGATCCGGTAGAAACAATCAGTTTTATGTGGCAACAAGAAGGAATCCACTTGGCTGTATATCAACCAGATGATTTACGCGGCGCGCTTAAAAAAGGACGCGAAGGTCAAAGTGATCGAGCCAGCATTGATGCAGTGCGTATCCTTATTGAAGAAAGCAATGAATGACCAAACGAAATAAATGGACCTTGTTTGCAGTTGCATGCATGTTCGCGGCAATTGGTATTTACACAAACCTTAAAAAAACCGAACTCCATCAAGCTCAATCAATTGCCGTAGATAATTTATTTGCCGCTTCTCTAGCCGATACCTCTGGGCTTCGCCAAAACATGGCGCAATGGAAAGGGAAAACCTTATTAGTTAATTTTTGGGCAACATGGTGTAACCCTTGCATTGAAGAAATACCAGAATTATCAAAATTACAATATACTGCCGGCAAGAAAAATATTCAAATTATCGGTATTGGAATTGATTCAGCTACCAATATCTCGGAATTTTCGTCAACCCATAAAATTGCCTACCCAATATATATAGCCAATACGGAAGGAGTCGAACTCGCCAGGAGATTTGGCAATGAATCTGGCGGCCTGCCATTCAGTGTTTTGATAAAGCCGGACGGGCAAATCAAAAAGTCCTATCTTGGCCGTCTGAAACTGGAGGAATTAAAACGCGATCTTGAATTACCGTAAAAAATATATTCTTCTTGCCAAACAGCGCCATTTAGCTGCAAAATGCGCCCATCCTCGTCAAACGGAGTTGTATTTCGATGGCAAAAAGCATCCTTTTGCTGAATGGGCCGAACTTGAATTTACTTGGCACGCGCGAGCCGGAAGTCTATGGCTCAAGCACTTTAGCCGATGTTGAGCGCGCTGCACTTGCCCAAGCGGCAACAGCGGGCGCCAAGTTAATCAGCTTCCAAAGCAACCACGAAGGAGCGTTGATTGACCGAATTCAAGCTGCCAAATCGGAAGGAATCGATGCCATTGTCATCAATCCCGGCGGTCTTACTCATACCAGCGTTGCATTAAGGGATGCGCTTGCCGGAGTCGCAATTCCTTTTATTGAAGTACATATTTCCAATATTCATCAACGTGAATCCTTTCGTCACAACTCTTACCTATCCAGCATCGCTGTTGGCGTTATTTGTGGTCTCGGTATATCCGGCTACCAAAGCGCCATTGATTTCGCACTGAAAAATCTTTAAATCCATTCATTTGCCTGCAATTACTTTATAATTGCAGCGATTTTCAATAATACTCGCAAAAATACTGAGGGACATTTCATGGATCTACGAAAACTTAAAACCCTAATTGACCTGGTTGCGGAATCCGATATCGCCGAACTGGAAGTGACAGAAGGGGAAAGCAAAGTCCGTATTCTTAAATCTTCAGCTGCACCGCAAAATCAAGTCATGATGATGCAACCGCATACGATGCAAGCGCCACAGGCACCGGTTGCAGCGCCTGTTGCAGCAGCTGCTGCACCGTCAGTGGCCATCGCTGCAGAGCCGCAAGGCCATGTCGTCAAATCTCCGATGGTCGGTACTTTTTACCGCTGTTCAGCCCCTGGTGCAGCACCTTATGTCGAAATCGGTTCCACAGTTAAAGAAGGCGATACGGTTTGCTTGATCGAAGCGATGAAACTGATGAACGAAATCGATGCAGATATATCGGGCGTCATTAAACAAATTTTGGTGGAAAACGGCCAGCCGGTTGAATTCGGCCAACCCCTGTTTGTGATCGGCTAAGTGTTGTGTTCGGCGCTGCATATACGGTGCCATACTTTATTAACGCTTACCCCCTAACATTAGAACTCCATCACTATGTTTGAAAAAATCCTCATCGCCAATCGCGGCGAAATCGCACTTCGGATTCAACGAGCGTGCCGCGAAATGGGCATCCGAACCGTTGTCGTTCATTCCGAAGCCGATCGTGAAGCAAAATACGTTAAGTTGGCAGATGAATCAGTCTGTATCGGACCCGCCGCTTCTTCATTGAGTTATTTGAATATGCCGGCAATTATCAGTGCCGCTGAAGTAACCGATGCTGAAGCAATTCATCCTGGCTACGGCTTCCTGTCGGAAAATGCCGATTTCGCTGAACGCGTGGAAAAATCCGGCTTTGTTTTTATCGGACCGCGACCGGACTCGATTCGCATGATGGGTGACAAGGTGTCGGCAAAACAGGCAATGATCAAAGCCGGTGTGCCATGTGTGCCGGGCTCCGAAGGCGCGCTGCCCAGCGATCCAAAGGAAATCACCCTTATTGCGCGCAAAATCGGCTATCCCGTCATTATCAAAGCGGCAGGTGGCGGTGGTGGACGCGGTATGCGCGTCGTCCATACGGAAGCCGCACTGCTCAATGCAGTGACAATGACCAAGACCGAAGCTGGTGCTGCATTCGGCAATCCTGAAGTCTATATGGAAAAATTCCTGGAAAATCCGCGCCATGTGGAAATCCAGATCCTGGCTGACGAATTCAAGAACGCGATATGGCTGGGCGAACGCGACTGCTCCATGCAGCGCCGCCACCAGAAAGTCATCGAAGAAGCGCCTGCGATCGGCATTCCACGCAAAATCATCGAAAAAATTGGCGAGCGTTGCGCCGAAGCCTGCCGCAAGATCGGATATCGCGGCGCCGGCACATTCGAATTCCTTTATGAAAATGAAGAGTTCTATTTTATTGAAATGAATACGCGTGTGCAGGTTGAGCATCCTGTAACCGAAATGATCACCGGCGTCGATATTGTGCAAGAACAAATCCTTGTCGCAGCAGGTGAAAAACTGCGCTTCCGCCAACGCGACATCGTACTCAATGGCCATGCAATCGAGTGCCGGATCAATGCGGAAGATCCGTTCAAATTTACGCCATCTCCCGGGAAAATTCTGACTTGGCATGTGCCAGGTGGCCCCGGCATCCGTGTCGATTCACACGCCTATGCCGGTTATTACGTACCGCCGCATTATGATTCCATGGTCGGGAAAGTGATTGCCTACGGCGCCACACGCGACCAAGCCATTAAACGCATGCAAATTGCACTTTCTGAAATGGTGGTCGAAGGCATTCAGACCAACATTGCTCTCCATCGCGAATTGATGCTTGATGCGCGCTTCATCGAAGGTGGCACCAATATTCACTATCTGGAACATAAACTCGCCGACAAACCGGATCTGCTCAAAGAGAAATCAGGCAAAAAATAAGGCAAGCCCCATGAGCTGGACTGAAATTGTCATTGAAGTCGCACGTACTCATGCGGAAGCTTTGTCCGATGCATTGATGGAAGCAGGCGCATTGTCTGTTTCTGTGGAAGATGCCGATGAAGGTACAGAAGCTGAAAAACCTTTATTCGGCGAGCCCGGATTGGAACCTGAAGAATCCGCATGGGAGCGCAGTCGTGTTGTAGCACTCACACCGTCCGATGCGAACCATGCTGAAATATTCACTAACGTCACCAAAGCTTGCGGCCTGGATATCGGTTCAAGCCCAGCCTCCTATTCACTTCGGTCGGTTGAAGAGCAAGACTGGGTTCGCCTGACGCAATCACAATTCGATCCAATCCATATCGGTAAAAATATTTGGGTCGTCCCGAGTTGGCATGCTGCGCCTGATCCAAACGGCCTGGTACTGGAACTGGATCCCGGCCTGGCTTTCGGTACGGGAAGTCATCCGACAACACGGCTTTGCATGGAATGGCTGGAAGCACATGCGCCGCAAAACCTGTCTGTACTTGACTATGGTTGTGGATCCGGTATTTTGGCGATGATTGCGAAAAAACTAGGCGCAAGCCAGGTTATCGGTGTTGATATCGATCCGCAAGCCATTGAATCTGCTCGCTACAACAGTGAACGCAATCAATGCGAAATCGACTATTATTTACCGGAAGATTTCACTCATGCACTGCATGATCAACAATACAATGTCGTGGTTGCCAATATTCTAGCCAGCCCTTTAAAATTGATGGCACCCATGCTGTCCGGCCTGATTGCGCCGCACGGCACATTGGTGCTATCCGGCATTCTAACCAGGCAAGCGGATGAAGTCGCCGCTGCTTATGCCCCATTCATTCGATTGACCGTTTGGAATGAGCGTGATGGCTGGGTGGCCTTGCACGGCAAACTCGATGCCGCTTCCACTGTCACAGTGTAAACCGAAATGGCACTCGCAACCCAATGTCCGCACTGTCAAACGACATTTCGGGTCGTCCATGACCAGCTGAAATTGCGTGCCGGCTTGGTGCGCTGCGGATCATGCAAGCAAATTTTCAATGGTATCGAACATCTGTTGCGGCCTGATCAAGTAGCGCAAGTCCCCGCACAAACTTCACCCAGCATAGCCAACAAAGCGCCTGTCGAAGCCAAGACTTTTGTTGAAGATAAAACTGACGCTCAAATCGTCGCTGAAACTGCCAAACCAAATCTACCCTCCGTGGATTTTGTCCCGCTTGACGTGCAAGACAAAGCCGAAAATCATGCGCCGGTTGCATCAATCAAAGAAGTTACTCACACTGAAACCAGCATTGAGTCTAACGATCCTCTGACACGTATGACGCTGATGAATTTCACGCATGCGGAAGACGAAAAGGAAGAAGAAAATGACGAAGCCGAACGACAAGCACTAATCGCATCGCATGCTGCCGATGTATCCGGTGAGGCCAATCATTCACATACTGAGGCTGAACCAGAATTGCCAGATCCGCTCGATCAAGCGATTGAAGCCCTCCAGCAAAAACCCTGGCGAAGTGAAACCACATCTTCGTCACACGATCCTGCAGATGACATCATTGCCGCCGAGTCGGATGAGCCAGCGTTTGTCACCCAAGCCAGGCGTCGGCAAAAAAGAAGCCGCATGTTGCGCGTATCTTTATGGATTGCGTCGATATTATTATTGTTTGGCTTGATCGGCCAGAGCACATATTTGTTTCGCAATCAGCTTGCAGCATGGTTCCCGCAGATGAAGCCCGTACTGGCAACGGCATGTACACTACTCGACTGCCAAGTGACTTTACCTTCACAAATTGATTCGGTATCGATCGAATCAAGTGAATTGCAGGCGTTAGCTCCGCAAAAGAATACTTTTGCATTGACAATCCTGCTGCGCAATTACAGTTCCACTGCTCAGGTCTGGCCCCATATCGAATTAACGCTCAACGACACAAATGAGAAAGCACTTGTACGTCGAGTTTTCACGCCTCGAGACTATCTTCCTGCACAACAGGACATGAGCAAGGGGTTTGCGTCCAACTCCGAGCAACCTGTCAAAATACTATTCGAACTACTCCAACTAAAAGCATCCGGCTACCGCGTATATTTGTTTTATCCCTGAACACACATATTCAAAGCGACGTACTGACAACGTCGTACTTGCTTTGGCCATAACGACTACCAACTTTTTACAATAATTAATCATGAAATCTTTAATCTGCGGCTCACTTGCATTTGATACCATCATGTCGTTCGAGGGCCGCTTTTCCGAAGCGCTGTTGGCGGACCAATTACACAAAATTAATGTCGCCTTTCTGGTGCCAGCGATTCGCCGTGAGTACGGAGGCTGTGCAGGTAATATAGCTTACAACCTCAAGCTGCTGAATGGCGACCCATTGATCATGGCAACAATTGGACAGGATGGCACGCCCTATCTCGAACGTCTGGACGCACTTGGCATATCACGCCGCTGCATACAGACAATTGCATCATCCTATACGGCACAGGCATTTATCACTACGGACGCCAATAGCAATCAGATCACTGCTTTCCATCCCGGTGCAATGACGCTATCGCATCAAAATAAAGTAGCAGACGCCGGCGCAGTCAAACTTGCGATCGTCGCACCTGATGGCCGCGATGGGATGTTGCAACATGCGAAGGATTGCGTTGCATTGAATGTGCCATTCATCTTCGATCCAGGCCAAGGCCTGCCGATGTTCAATGGCGCCGAACTGGAACATTTCATTGATCTTGCGACTTACGTTGCAGTCAATGATTATGAAGCCGCATTATTGATGGAGCGAACCGGCCTGACACTGGATGCGATTGCGCAACGCGTGTCAGCCTTGATCGTGACACGAGGAGAACATGGTTCCGAAATCTATGCTGCAGGAGAACGCATAGACATTCCTTGCGTCAAAGTGGACAAGGTTGTCGACCCTACCGGTTGTGGCGATGCATTCCGCGCCGGTATTTTGTTTGGGCTATCGAATGAAATGGATTGGGCTACGACAGGCCGTTTGGCGAGTCTGATGGGTGCAATCAAAATTACGCATCAGGGTGGACAAAATCATGCGCCTTCAAAAATAGAAATTGAAGATCGCTTTCAACAGGCTTTTGGATATCGGTTTTAAATATCAAATCAGGATGACTTTTCTATCGGCAGAAAAGTCTTGTTGACTGCCTCGACAGTAAGTTGCTGCACACTGATTTCAATTATTTTGCACTTGTTGGTGTGCCCGTGCGTGATGCTTACGGCGCTCTTCGGAACATCCAGCATATCGGCGATATAACGGATTAACGCCTCATTGGCTTTTCCTTCGATCGGCTGTGCTTGCAGCCTGATCTTGAGCACATCATCCAGTAAACCGATTACCTCACTCTTTTTGGCATTCGGCGTAATTTGAACGGCAAGACGAACCCCGCCATGCATTGCGGAACACCAAGTCTTGCTCATGCCAAACGAGTCAACAACTCCGACACAAGTTGCAATGCAATCCGTAACAAGATAAGCGCAACCAGCGGTGTCAAATCAATGTTGCCGATTAATGGGATGATGCGACGAAGCGGTCGCATCAATGGATCGTTTAACGCATGCACAAAAGGAGCTAATGGCGCATGCGGATTCACCCAACTGAAAATGACCTCCAGGAATATCAACCCTATAAAACCGTAAAAGATCCATTCGACTATACGTAAGAGAGTTAACAAGCCGATTGTTTGCCACGAAAAATTGAACGTTAATGCGACATCAATCACCATGGAGGCAAGCGCAATCAATAAAGCACCAACCAAACTGGCCCAATCATATCCACCCACGCCGGGTAACACGCGCCGCATTGGCAGTACCAGCCAATCAGTCAACTGATAAGTAAACTGCGAGATTGAAAGTGGTGGCCGTACACGTATCGCTTGCATCCAAAATCGCAACAACAATACTCCACCCAACACACTTGCAACGGTATCGACAATCAGCGTAAGAATGCTATAGAGCACGGTAAGTTTCCTTTGGCCTAGAAATGATAATACGATTATGATCGTAGCACCGCGCCCAATTAGGTAGCGTATCAAATGAAGTCTATTTAAGTCACGAGCAGCTTATTACTCACTAGACAGTAGTCAACGCTCATTTCCCATTTTTAATAAAAAACCCGCTGTGCGACATTGAAGTCACAGAGCGGGTATTGTGCCTGAAGATTACTCAGGCGACCAAGTGCGCCTAAAAATTAAGGACGCGAGCCTGTTGGAAATGGCCAAGCTGCTGCTGGTGTCAGCACTGTTTTTACGACAGGTGCTGCGGCAGGCTTAGCTGCGGCCTTTTTAGGGGCTGCTTTCTTAGCGGCTGGCTTTTTTTTAGCGGCTGGCTTTTTTTTAGCGGCTGGCTTTTTAGCTGCTGCTTTTTTAGCGGCTGGCTTTTTTTTAGCTGCTGCTTTTTTAGCGGCTGGCTTTTTAGCTGCTGCTTTTTTGGCGGCTGGCTTTTTAGCTGCTGCTTTTTTAGCTACTGGCTTTTTAGCTGCTGCTTTTTTAGCTACTGGCTTTTTAGCTGCTGCTTTTTTGGCGGCTGGCTTTTTAGCTGCTGCTTTTTTGGCGGCTGGCTTTTTAGCTGCTGCTTTTTTAGGAGCTGCTTTCTTAGCTGCTGGTTTTTTTGCTGCTGGTTTTTTTGCTGCTGTTGCCATTTTGTTTCTCCTTCACGTGATGGAAAAAATCACTACTTAGTGGAAACCCCCTTGGTTCATCGCGATGAACCAGGTGGATTATTCATCGGCACAAGCAAACTACTGTTTGCGCTAATGAATTCGGCACCAGCTGAACTGCTGCATCTCCTCACTTATGCAGCACTTCAGCCATCATGGGCTAGCCCTTTTATCATTCGCAAAAACCTTTGCGAAAAAAGTTAACATGACCACCATGTTAAGCAGCAAAGCTGCGGTCTTAGCTCAAAAAAAACGCTAGCGATACATGCCAGCGTCGGAATACTGTTTCAATATAACAATACTAATTTCAAAGAAAAAGCCGCCTTACCCGACAAGATCAGGTGCGGCGGCTTAGACAAAATAGATCGACTTGGTTTTCTACTATCCATTAACTTGGTTAGTGCCTTCCAGTTTTGCGCCATCTTATGATGACGCTATATCTCTTAAATTACTTCTTCAACTTTGATGATTTTCAGCTTATCTACTTGTGCAACCACCGACAAATAAAACATCGATCGACAAAAGTCGTACGGCCATCTCAGATCATTTCAACTTTTACTGAGGCTCTGTTGCGTGTCAAACGTGTCGCAACTGATGCACATAAACTGAGTCTACTTCCTCTATGCACCTGCGTCTTTTTATCCAGCTCAATCCAAGCTTCACAAGACCGCGGTGACTAAATTCGTTTTGTCGCAGAACTTCGAATTTTTTTTATAACGCTCTTGACAGTGACCCGATTATGAGACTATGCAAAAAATTTCGCAAGAAAATTTAATCAAAAAACCTAGATAGATATCAAGAGCGATGCAAATTAGTCACACTGAATGCAAACAGCGAGAGGTCAACGCATGCGATGCATAAAAAATTTTCGCATGCGCCGACCACACTCATCACTCACTCCCAGTTCAGCGCGCCGCCTGTTTGATACTCGATCACGCGGGTCTCAAAGAAGTTGCGCTCTTTTTTCAAGTCGATCATCTCGCTCATCCAAGGAAATGGATTTTCTTCCTGCGCGAATAAGGTATCCAGCCCGATTTGCTGTGCGCGACGGTTCGCGATAAATCGCAGATAGCCCTTGAACATAGGCGCATTCAAGCCGAGCACGCCGCGCGGCATCGTATCTTCTGCGTAACGATATTCCAGCTCTACCGCACGGAAGAATAGCGCCTTGATCTCCTCGCGGAATTCCGGCGTCCACAAATGCGGGTTTTCCATTTTGATCGAGTTGATCAAATCGATCCCGAAGTTGCAATGCATCGACTCATCACGCAAGATGTATTGATACTGCTCCGCAGCACCCATCATCTTGTTTTGGCGTCCGAGAGCCAGGATCTGTGTGAAGCCGACATAGAAGAACAATCCTTCCATCAAGCATGCGAATACGATCAGGGACTTCAGCAGTTTCTGGTCATTCTCGGTAGTACCGGTCGTAAAGTGCGGATCGGTCAGCGTATCGATGAACGGGATCAGGAATTGATCTTTGTCGCGAATTGAGGCGACTTCATTGTACGCATTGAAAATTTCGCCCTCGTCCAGACCAAGCGACTCAACGATGTACTGATAGGCATGGGTATGAATTGCCTCTTCAAATGCCTGACGCAGCAGATACTGACGGCATTCCGGTGCCGTGATGTGGCGATAGGTTCCCAGCACGATATTGTTGGCGGCGAGGGAATCGGCGGTCACGAAGAAGCCCAGATTGCGCTTGACCAAACGACGCTCATCCTCCGTAAGACCATTCGGGTTCTTCCAGAGTTCAATGTCGCGCTGCATGTTGATTTCCTGCGGCATCCAGTGGTTGGCGCAGCCAGCCAGATATTTATCCCAGGCCCATTTGTACTTGAATGGTACCAACTGGTTGACATCGGTTTGACCGTTGATAATGCGCTTGTCAGCGGCATTCATGCGGCGTGTTGTGCCAGCGTCTGCCGCTTCCGGTTTGCTGACCAGCGCTGGATGCAATGCAACATCACTGAATTGTGCGCGCGCGGCTGGAGTGGTTTGGACCGACTCTAATCTTGGCTCAACATTTGACTGCGGTACCTGTGCAGATTTTACGGCAGGGGTAGCTTCTTCATCCCAACTAAGCATGGTTAATTCCTTTTCGTGTCCTGAGGTGTTCTCAAGTTTATATTTTTAAGATCTATCGGACATGAATGCTGCACTCATGTCCGATCATGAACGATTGTCAAAAATGCTTATTGACATGCCTCACACTCTTCAAATCCAGGATCGCCCGGACGCAGCATACAGGCAGGCCCAGCGACGTCGTCGGATGATGCTGCTGCAAAGCTGCTTGCGCTTGCGCCGCCAGTGAGACCGCCATCGGCTGACACCGCATTCAACGCGCCTGTTTTGGAAGTTGATTTTTCCGTGTGGGTTGCACCAATCGTGCGCAGATAATAAGTCGTCTTCAAACCGCGCAGCCAAGCCAGTTTATAGGTCTCATCGAGCTTCTTGCCGGATGCGCCAGCCATGTAGATATTGAGCGATTGCGCCTGATCAATCCACTTTTGACGACGCGATGCTGCCTCAACCAGCCAGGAAGGCTCAACTTCAAAAGCGGTGGCATAGAGGTCACGCAAGTCTTGCGGAATGCGATCGATCTTGGCCAGGCTACCGTCAAAATACTTGAGGTCGGAGATCATCACCTCATCCCACAGACCGCGCGCTTTCAAATCACGCACCAGGTATTCATTGATTTCGGTAAATTCGCCTGACAGGTTCGACTTCACATACAAGTTCTGGTAAGTCGGCTCGATACAGGCAGCAACGCCAATGATGTTGGAAATCGTTGCGGTCGGTGCGATCGCAACGCAGTTCGAATTGCGCATGCCGTGCTCTTTGATGCGGTTGCGCAATGACGCCCAATCCATCGTTTCAGTCGTGTCACACTCGAGATAGCCGCCGCGCTCTTCGGCCAGCAATTTGAGCGAGTCCTGCGGCAAGATGCCACGGTCCCACAGCGAACCACGGTAAGAACTATAGCGACCGCGCTCTTCAGCCAATTCAGTGGAAGCCTGGTACGCGTAATAGCAAACCGCTTCCATCGAACGATCGGCAAATTCCACTGCGCCCATCGATGCATACGGTATCCGCATCAAATGCAGGCAATCCTGGAAACCCATGATGCCGAGACCAACCGGACGGTGACGCAAGTTGGAATCGCGTGCTTTCTTGACCGCGTAATAGTTGATGTCGATCACATTGTCCAGCATGCGCATCGCTGTGCGAATGGTTTTTTGCAGCTTGGCTTGATCCAGCTTGCCATCTTTCATATGAGCAGGCAGATTGACCGAACCGAGGTTACACACGGCGATTTCGGATTCATTGGTGTTCAACGTAATTTCGGTGCACAAGTTGGAGCTATGTACGACGCCAACGTGCTGTTGCGGCGAGCGAATGTTGCATGGATCCTTGAAAGTAATCCATGGATGGCCGGTTTCGAACAGCATCGACAACATCTTGCGCCACAGATCCAGCGCTGGAATTGTCTTGAACAAACGCATTTCACCGCGTGCAGCTTTTGCTTCGTAACCCGTATACGCCTCTTCGAAAGCACGTCCGAACTTGTCATGCAAGTCAGGAACGTCGCTTGGCGAGAACAAGGTCCAGTCGCCTTTTTCCATCACGCGCTTCATGAACAGGTCGGGAATCCAGTTCGCGGTATTCATGTCGTGCGTACGGCGGCGGTCATCGCCGGTGTTCTTGCGTAAATCGAGGAATTCCTCGATATCCATGTGCCAGGTTTCCAGATACGCGCAGACTGCACCCTTGCGTTTGCCGCCTTGGTTGACTGCAACGGCAGTATCGTTGACTACCTTGAGGAACGGGACCACGCCTTGCGACTTGCCGTTAGTGCCTTTGATGTGCGCACCGAGAGAACGAACCGGCGTCCAGTCGTTGCCCAAACCGCCGGCATATTTAGCCAGCAATGCGTTTTCCTTGATCGCTTCGTAAATACCGTCAAGCTCATCTGCCACGGTGGTCAGATAGCAAGAAGACAATTGCGAACGTAGCGTGCCGGAATTGAACAGCGTCGGGGTCGAACTCATGAAGTCAAAACTGGACAGCAAATTGTAGAACTCGATCGCGCGTGCTTCGCGGTCGATTTCGCCCAATGCCAATCCCATCGCGACCCGCATGTAAAACGCTTGCGGCATTTCGATACGGGTACCGCGAACGTGCAGGAAATAGCGGTCATACAAAGTTTGCAGACCCAGGTAGCCGAATTGCAAATCGCGCTCAGGAATCAGCGCATCCGCCAACTTTTTCAAGTCAAACTGACCCAACTTGGCATCCAGCAGCTCAGACTCAATGCCCTTCTTGATGAATTTCGGGAAATATTCCAGATACTGTGCCGGCGCATCATTCTGTGCGACTTCCTTGCCAAACACTTCTTTACGAATCGTATGCATCAGCAAACGGGCAGTAACCGTGCTGTAGGCGGGATCTTTTTCCATCAACGCACGTGCTGCCAAGATCGCAGACTTGTGCAATTCTTCAACCGGCACGCCGTCGTACAGGTTTTTCACTGTTTCAGACAAAATTGCATCCGCGTCGACATGCTTTTCAAGGCCTACGCAAGCTGCGGAAATCAAGTCACGCACTTGATTCATGTCCAGCAAACGGCTGTGACCATCTTCGAGCACATGTAATTGCGGTGTTGCTTCAGGCGCAGCCTTGGTTGCCTGTTGCTGTGCGCGCTCCTCCATGCGCTTGGCACGGTACAACACATAGGCACGTGCTACATCATGTTCGCCGGAACGCATCAACGACAGTTCGACTTGATCCTGGATGTCTTCTATATGAAAGGTGCCGCCGGCAGGTTGACGACGCACCAGCGCCGACACCACATTGGCGGTCAACTGTTCTACCAACTCGCGCACGCGCGCGGATGCCGCACCTTGGCCACCATTGACGGCCAGGAATGCCTTGGTTACCGCGATCGAAATTTTTGAAGGCTCAAAACCCACCACTGCGCCATTACGGCGAATGATTCGGTAGTCACTTAAACCCACAGCTACGCTACTTGGCGCAGAAGAAGCACTTGCAAGCGGAGGGACAACACCGAATTCGGTGGGAGATTTTGCGGAAATTTCTTGGTTTGTGTGCACTTCGCCTCCTAGGACTGTAATACCGGCAGTTATCTGCCACTTATGGTTGTTGTGCGAACGCCCTATATGCTGAACATTCACGCGGATTTTCTATTACTTACTTGTTTATATTTTGAAGCGCATTCGCACACCGGAAACCTTATGCCAAACACGCTTCAATTTAGATGGGTCTGGTTACAGACCCCGTACAACATCACAACATTTGTTTTAAAACAGGGGACTATAAACAGCCTTAATGTGAAAAACATGATTCATTACTCGCACACTATATATAGTGGTTTGAATTGCGATTGAGACTAATTCTAGTGCCTGACCGGCGAGGATGCAATATCTTTTTATACTAATTTACGACATTTTTTTGCTGCATTGCGATTGACAGCGGAAGAAGGTCTTACTTTAAATCCGGAAAGATCAGCTGGCCGTAGTGCGGCATTAGCATGCCCTGTTTACGCCACACTTCTTGATAGCAAGTCCAGTCAAAAAATGGGCCGGGATCGGTCTTTCTCCCTGGCGCTATATGTTCATGCCCAGCCACAGACTTCAACGGATAGCGGCGTTGCAACGCATGGGTAAGCTTTCCCAATGTTGCATATTGAGTTGGCTCGAATGGAGTGAAATCGGTTCCCTCCAATTCGATGCCGATTGAAAAGTTATTACAACGTTCACGCCCGCAAAAAGACGATATCCCGGCATGCCATGCCCGATTATTAGCAGAAACAAATTGCACAATGCTTCCATCGCGGCGAATTAAAAAATGGGATGAAACACGCAATGAACGTAACTGATCGAAATAAGGATCCGCTTCGTAATTCAAACGATTGCTGAACAAATCTGCGATAAATGGACCGCCGAACTGCCCGGGTGGAAGGCTGATGTTGTGTATAACAAGCAAATCAATGGTAGTCGGATCTGGCCGCACATCAAAATTGGGAGAAGGCGTATGCAACACCTCATTGCACCAACCCGCTGGATCAATAGTGAATTGGTCGGACATTTTATTCAGATTCACGGATATTCAGTCTTTGCATTCGATATCGCAATTGGCGGAAACTGATGCCTAGCAATTCAGCCGCCTGTGTTCGATTAAATTGTGTTTTTGCCAGTGCACGTCGAATAATTTCACGCTCTACCTGGTCCAAATGATCGGGTAGCGACGTGGGTATGTCGTGCCCCATCGCCAACTGAGGCAATACTGGATTATCTAGACCAGCCACTGGTTGCGCCGGCAACGACAGGGATTCTTGCGGCGCTCTGAATATTTCTGCAGCAGGCGAACCAACCGACTTCAATGCCAGGTCCGTCACTTCGATGATGCCATTGTTGGCAAAAGCCAGAGCGCGCTCAAGAATGTTTTCCAATTCGCGCACATTGCCCGGGAATGAATACGAACGAAGCATTTGCAAAGCCTGCGGCGCCAAAGTAACCATACCATCAGCACCGACCAGTCTCGATAGAATTGTTTCAGCAAGCAAAGCGATATCATCCAGGCGTTCACGCAATGGAGGCAAGCTCAATTCAATCACGTTCAATCGATAGTATAAATCCTGACGGAATTTTCCTTTCTCAACACATTCGGCCAGATTTTGATGGGTCGCACTAATCAGACGCACATCGACCGGCTCTTCCGCAGTTGCTCCCACTTTTCGCACGCGCCGCTCTTGTATCGCGCGTAACAGCTTCACTTGCATTGCCAAAGGCAAGTCGGCCACCTCATCAAGCAGCAAGGTTCCGCCATTGGCAGCCTGGAAGAAGCCATCGCGATCATCATTTGCGCCGGTAAAAGCGCCTTTGCGATAGCCGAAAAACTCTGCCTCCATCAATGCTTCCGGAATTGCACCGCAATTGACCGCCACAAAGGGTTTGTCTGCACGTGCGCTTTGCGCGTGAATATCGCGCGCGGCAAGTTCTTTACCACTCCCGGATTCGCCGGTAATTGCAATCGGCGCCATGCTGCGTGCCAGCCTTACAATTTGCGCGCGCAAATCTTGCATCACGTTGGCATGGCCAATCAACCGTAATGGCGCCGCTTTTCCAAACATATCAGTCAACCGGCCAGAGCCGGCTGCTGCATTATTGGTACGCAGTGCCGACTGGACCATTACCCGTAACTGGTCCAGCCCAACCGGCTTGGTTAAATAATCGAAAGCCCCTGCTTTCAATGCAACCACGGCGTTATCAGCACTGCCAAATGCAGTTATCACCGCAATCGGCGTGTTCTTGTGGTCAGTTGCCACTTCACGCACCAGCTCAATCCCCAAACCGTCCGGCAAACGCATATCCGTCAAAATCAATGCATATTCAATCTGTGCCAGTCGCGCCCGCGCCGTAGCGAGACAATCTGCGCTGTCAACGTCCAGACCCATTTTGACGAGCGTGATTTCGACCAGCTCGCGCAAGTCCGCTTCATCGTCAACGATCAAAATACGGGGCGAAGTCATAAATGCAATTGCTCAGTTATCTGTAAAAAAATTAAAGTGAATTCGCGATCGCTAGCGTGATCACAAATCTGCCGATGGGCTCAATACTGTCAGTAACATTTTCTTCCATGCCATCCATTCGATATTCATAATCAAGCATGGCACCGTTATTCAAACACAATTCACGCGCCAAGTAGAGCCCCAAGCCGGTGCCTTTATTGGATGTTGTATAAAAAGGTTCAAACAAGTGTGCGCGAACTTCGACTGATATTGCCGGCCCATCGTCTTGCACATGCAATTCCAGTCGATTGGCTCCGTCCGGCACGGCATGGATATGGATACTGCTGCTCTCTCCACTGGCATAGCGCAACGCATTTGACAGAAGATTCATCATCACTTCTCGTAAATGCAATGGGTCAAACTGTACACGATACGGATCCATATTCCCAATATGGATCAAATCCTTTGCCAAGGTGTTCGTTTCTCGAAACTCTTCCAGAAACTCATCGAAAAATGAACCCAGTGCCAGCGGCTCTCCATGTGATTGAGCTTTACGCGACAAGCTGAGAATGTCCTCAATCATCTGATTCAAGCGCGCTACATTATCCCCAACGATATTCAACAATCTGGTTTGACTCGGACTGGAAATCTCTTCCCTGAGCAGAGATGCGGCATAAGAGATTGCTGACAGCGGGTTCCGCACTTCATGCGCAATACTTGCTGTCAAACGGCCCATGGATGCCAATTTCAATTGTTGCGCCTGGTTTTCAATTTCCGTCACGTCCTGCAAAAAAATGACTGAACGATCTTCTGTCAGGCCCTCCGCTTCTACTTTGGCGAAACGCAATTTTAAATGTGAGGTCAATTCTCGGCGACCTCCCCACACTGTTGTGGCGTTTTGAAGAGAGACATCATCGCCAGGCTTTACCTTGACAAAAAGAGAAGAATTTTCTTCGGTTGGGCGGTTCTTGGCCAATCTTGCCTTCCAAATAAAAAAAGCCTCTGCTATCGGCATCAAAGATGACACTTCAGTCAAAGTGTAAAGTGGCTTGTCATGCGGAATGGAAAGGCCCAGCATACGTTCAGCAGCAGGATTACCAGTCAACACAGTCCCATCACGCGTCACGACCAGCACGCCATCTCCTGTATCGGCAATGATCAACCGATTAATGGCTTGCTGAATGCGCAAATCCCGTCCGCGCCGTGCTGCCAAATCTTCTTGCGCGATCAACTTGTCGGCCAAGCGATTAATTACCCATACTGCAGCAAAAAATGCAGCACCGTACAACCCCACTTGCGACACTGACACATTCGGCACATCATTGAAAATCTGATATGCGCTTTCCGCAAGCAACACCAGCGTGACGCTGGAAGCAAAAAACAAGGCCCAGATCAAAGGCGCCAAAATTGCGCAGCCTGCCAGCGGAAAAAGATACAGAATAGCCAATCCGCTTTTTGCCCCACCAGAAGCAATATACAAGACTGAAATCACCGCAATATCCAGCAGAACTTGGGATAACAACTGCAGCAAAAAGCGTCGCTTGCGATAAATTGCCAAACTGGTAAAAAAAATCGCCAATGCCAAATAGAAAATACAGATTTGCAGATAACTAAATTGATCTGACGACCACAATTCGCTCTTGGCATGAAGGCCAAGATAAATCAGCAAAACGATCGTGATAAGAACGCGAGTAACATTAAATGTGAGCAGAGTGCGCCATAAGGTAGCGCGTGTTTCTGAAGGGCGAGCAGAGGGAAGCGTATTTTTTCTGCGCGATGCAGAGTCTTTATTTTTGGTTAAATATTGATTTGTTTTCAACGAATCTCTCAATCAAGCTCTGGATGCTTGCCAGTTGTCAGTTTAATGTGATTTAACGCACAACCTGTTTAGGGCGTGTCGCCCTAACTAAGATTCGGATTTTTTCATTTTGCCACGATGCTCTTCGCAGCAAAATATGGCACCGGATGGTGTAACGACCGCTTCCGATGCAGGCACATGAAGACCGCAATGTGCACATTGCAGTATCGGTTCAACATGATTGTCATTTCGCTTTGGCTCATCCATTCGCTTCGAAATATTCCTGCTCCGTAAAAACCACGACACCACAAAATATCCGATGACAGCCCATATTAAAAACTTCACAACGCACTCCTGTGCAGTACAACTTCAAGCACAAACCGGCTTCCGACATAGGCCAATAACAGTGTCGTAAAGCCAAGCAAGGTAAAACTGAGGGCCGTTCTACCGCGCCAGCCACGCCATTTGCGACCCGCCAACAAGACGCCAAACAATAGCCATGACATCATCGTGAAAACAGTCTTGTGATCCCACTTGACTGCCTTGCCGAATAACTGCTCGGAAAACACCACGCCTGACAATACAGTCAGCGTCAACAGGACAAACCCAAAGCCAATCAGCCTGAATAGCAATTTTTCCATCGTCAACAACGCAGGCAAACGATCAATTGCCGATGCAAACCAGCCGCTTTGCGCGACAGCGGCCCGTGTGTGCAATCTGGACTCCTGCAAAGTCATGAGTACAGCATGAAAAGCTGCAATGGTGAGCGTGCTGTAGGCCAAAATCGCTATGGCGATATGCCATGAGAATAACGGCGACTTTCCCTCTAACGAAACGACATTACCTGGAAACAGCATAGGCAAAATCACTGCAACGGCAGCACATGGCAATACCAGTACGCGCAAGCCATCCAATGCAAAATTGCGATTTTCCAGCCAATACGCGGCAACCGATATCCATAATGTCGCAGACAACATGATGGCAAAACCGAGGCGCAATGAATCCGTCAGGAATACCTCCGCCCCTAGCGCAACACCATGCATTAGCCAGCCAATGAGCGTGCCCACGGCGATCGCTTTATGCAAGCGTGCAGGAAGAAAAGCGCAACTTATGTAAAGCAAGCTGGCGAGAATGAGAAAATATATTTGCATCGTTTAAGTTTACACCAAGTAAGGTAGCCACCCAGCGCACAATTGCCGGAATTTAATATCGGGAAAAACAAACCAGCCTCTGAAACTTTCCACATTTCTACTATTGTAAGCGTACCTTAAAAGCTTCACGGTATCGGTTAAAATGCTGAGCTGTATTCGATATGCAGAACCTGATTGTTATATACCATTACTAAAGATATCACCATCCATGCTCGACAATTTGACTCAACGCCTCGCCAAAGCCGTTAAAACCATGCGCGGCGAGGCCCGCCTGACCGAATCCAATACCGCCGACATGCTGCGTGAAGTCAGGCTTGCCTTATTGGAAGCAGACGTCGCCTTGCCCGCCGTGCGCGAATTCATTGCACGCGTAAAAGAAAAAGCCTTGGGAGAAGAAGTTATCGGCTCTCTCTCACCGGGTCAAGCATTGGTCGGCGTCGTGCAACGAGAATTAGCCATTCTAATGGGCGCAGATCTGGGGCCGGAAGCCTCGCAGTTGAGCTTTGCCACGCAGCCACCCGCCATTATCCTGATGGCCGGGCTGCAAGGTGCCGGCAAAACGACCACCGTCGGTAAACTGGCCAAATATCTGCGCGAAGAGAAAAAGAAAAAAGTCCTGACCGTTTCTGCCGACGTTTACCGTCCTGCAGCGATCGGCCAGTTGCAAACTGTTACCAGTCAGGCCGGAGCTGATTTTTTCCCTTCGCAACCTACAGATAAACCAGTCGATATTGCACTGGCCGCCCTCGACTATGCGAAACGTCACTATCACGACGTACTGATCCTCGACACTGCCGGTCGACTCGGTATTGACGAAGCGATGATGCAAGAAATCGCCGCGCTGCATGCTGCCGTCAAGCCGATTGAAACCTTGTTCGTCGTCGATGCCATGTTGGGGCAGGATGCCATCAACACCGCCAAGGCATTCAACGACGCGTTGCCATTAACCGGCATCGTCCTCACCAAACTGGACGGCGATGCACGCGGTGGTGCAGCGCTATCGGTACGGCATATTACCGGCAAGCCAATCAAGTTTGCCGGCGTGGCCGAAAAGCTGGATGGCTTGGAAGCATTCGATCCGCAACGCATGGCCAATCGCATTCTCGGCATGGGCGACATTCTCGCTCTCGTTGAAGAAGCGAAAAAAGGCGTCGATATCGCCGCCGCACAAGACCTCGCACACAAGATCAAAGGCGGCGGCAAGTTTGATCTGAATGACTTCAAAGCCCAATTGGCTCAAATGAAAAAGATGGGCGGTCTGTCGAATCTGATGGAGAAACTCCCTGCCCAATTACAGCAAGCCGCCAGCGGCGCCAATATGGGGCAAGCCGACAAACAGGTCAGCCGCATGGAAGGCATCATCAATTCGATGACGCCCCAGGAACGGGCCAAACCCGAGTTAATCAAAGCATCGCGCAAGCGCCGCATCGCTACCGGCGCCGGCGTACAGGTGCAGGAAGTCAATCGCATGCTGGCACAATTCGAACAAATGCAGTCGATGATGAAAAAACTCAAAGGTGGCGGCATGATGAAGATGATGCGTGGCATGAAGGGCATGTTGCCTGGGATGCGTTAACAGTACTTCGCAGCTCTTTGCACCACTCCGTTACAAGCGATGCTATAGACGACGCGGTCAGCTTTTATAATGCGATTAGCTGCTGCGTCGCAGCATCCTTGCAACCCATTTCCGATCACAGCACACATCCTAAAAAGGTGCATGCAACTGACATCGCGCCTCAATCATCCATTCTATAAAATTCACCCAAACATAGTTTGCACAACTCGATTCAATCCACCTAGCTATTCAATGATGATGCTTGGATCGCTCTTCTGCACTTTCTTTTTAGTCCGGATTCACACTGAAAAAATGCTCTGTATATGGTCATTCGGTTTCTCCTATGAGGCTAAGACGATACGATGCGTGCAAATTCTGATAAAAACTCGCAAAAAACACTTGCATCCCTATGAAAACCACACCACTATTAGCAGTGCGTGATATGGCGCAATTCCCAACACCCTATGTGAAGGAGGTTTGAAGATGGCAACAGCCAAGAAACCAGCAGCCAAGAAAGCGGCCGCTAAGAAACCAGCAGCAAAGAAAGCAGCTCCAGCCAAGAAAGCCGCTCCAGCTAAAAAGGCCGCTGCAAAAAAACCAGCAGCAAAGAAAGCTAAAACCGCACGCAAACCAAATGCAGCATTCATGAAACCATTGACACCGTCCGCAGTATTGGCCGCTGTTGTTGGTGCAAATCCGCTGCCACGTACAGAAGTAACGAAGAAAATTTGGGAGTACATCAAGAAGCACAAGCTTCAAGATGAAGCGAACAAACGCAACATCAACGGTGATGACAAGTTGAAAGCTGTCTTTGGCGGCAAAAAGCAAGTGTCCATGTTTGAAATGACCAAACTCATTTCCAACCACTTGAAATAAACGCTGAGGTTTTACAAAACCTCAAGCGCCAAACAAAAACGCCCGCATCATGCGGGCGTTTTTGTATTTACAGGCTGCGCAATTCTATTATTTTCCTCTACCCCGTCTTTATCTTTCCATTGCTTCCATGCGGCCTGCACTGCTTTCGGATAATCTGCCTGTCCGCGACTGCCGTTATAACGCCCCAACGCTAAAAAAAGATCGCCTTTTTCCATGTCGAGATACATCCGCAGGATCGAACAACCATAACGCAAATTGGTTTGCATGTTGAATAAGGTCCTCGGATCACCATCACCTATCACACGCGTCCAGAACGGCATCACTTGCATGTACCCGTGTGCACCGACTGGTGATAATGCGTATTTCCGAAATGCCGATTCCACTTGAATCAAGCCGAGTACCATTGCCGGATCAAGCCCGGCACGCTTCGCTTCATACCAAGTCGTTTGCAGAAATTCTCGGCGCACTTGAAAATCAGGGAGTTTCTTCTTCAAACGAATCGACATCTCACCTAACCAATACAAATATCTGAGGCGCTCTTTGATATCGGTGAATTGCGGCTTGGGTGGTTCGCTATCCGAAATTGCGCGCGATAACGCAACGCGCACGGAGTCAGCCAGTGCTTCTTCTTTTTGATTGCCTGCACTGGCATATGCACACACACACAATGCGCTTACCAGTATGGCTTTAGACAGCAATGGATACTTCATGATCAACGAAAATGGATGCGTATGTGACACGTCCATAGCACACAATATTTTTTAAGAATGAACATCAAGCTGCCAACTTGGTTTTGAGGAACGCAACCATATCGGACACGGTCACTGGCGTTGCGGCAGTTTCGCGACGACCCTGATACTCCAGCTTGCCTTCCTTCAGGCCACGCTCACCGATAACGACACGATGCGGCACGCCGATCAACTCCCAATCCGCAAACATGGCGCCAGGACGCTCACCACGATCATCGACAATCACGTCAATACCTGCTGCCAGCAATGCTGCATACAACTTGTCAGTCTCCGCTTTCACAGCTTCGCTGCGTTCATAACCCATCGGGCACAACACCACCTCAAACGGTGCAATCGAAACCGGCCAGAGAATTCCTTTGTCATCGAAATTCTGTTCAATCGCGGCACCCAAAATACGCGTGATGCCGATGCCATAGCAGCCCATCTGCATCAACTGCGGTTTACCATTCTCATCCAGATAAGTCGCCTTCATGTCCTCGGAATAACGCGTACCCAACTGGAATACGTGGCCGACTTCGATACCGCGCTGGATTGCCAATTCACCTTTGCCATCCGGCGATGGATCGCCGGCGACCACATTGCGCAGGTCAGCAATGATCGGTTCCGGCAGATCGCGTCCCCAATTGGCTCCGGTATAGTGGAAATCCGACTCGTTCGCGCCGCAGACGAAATTGCTCATCGCGACCACAGTCCGATCCGCTACCACTTTGACGGGTTTCGCGGTGCCGATCGGTCCCAGGTAACCCGGCGGCGCGCCAAACCATTCGACAATTTCAGACTCTGTGGCAAAACGATAATCTGACAGGCCTGCGACTTTACTGGCTTTCACCTCATTGAGCTCATGGTCGCCACGCAATAACAACAACCACACTTCCTTATTCAACGTTCCTTTTTCTTCTTTTTCTACAGTCAGTACGATGGATTTGACGGTCTGCGATAAAGGCAAATTCAGGAAAGCTGCTACATCTTCACATTTGGATTTATTCGGCGTCGATGTTTTTGTAAGAGCTTGCGTCGCTGGCCCACGCGCCGCTTTTGGAGCAACCGCTTCAGCAGCTTCAATGTTGGCCGCATAATCGGATGCCGGACAATACACCAACGCATCTTCCCCGGTATCGGCGATCACATGAAACTCATGCGAGCCAGAGCCACCAATCGCACCATTATCGGCAGCCACAGCACGAAATTGCAGTCCAAAACGATCGAAGATACGCACATATGCGTCATACATGATCCGATACGACCGCTGCATGCTAGCGACATCACGGTCAAATGAGTAGGCATCCTTCATCGTGAATTCACGCCCGCGCATCAGGCCAAAACGAGGGCGGCGCTCATCGCGAAACTTGGTCTGGATATGGTAAAAATTAATCGGCAATTGGCGATACGACTTGATCTCGGTACGGACCACATCGGTAATCACCTCCTCGGAAGTCGGCTGAATTGCATAATCACGACCATGACGATCTTTCACGCGCATCAACTCCGGCCCCATCTTGTCCCAACGGCCAGTTTCTTGCCAAAGTTCAGCTGGTTGCACAATTGGCATGAGCAATTCGACAGCACCGGAGCGGTTCATTTCTTCCCGCACAATTGCCTCAACTTTGCGAATCACGCGCAAACCCATGGGCATATAGGTATAAATGCCGGAACCTAGGCGTTTAATCATGCCGGCGCGCATCATCAATTTATGGCTGATTATCTCGGCGTCGGAGGGCGCTTCTTTAAGCGTTGAAATAAAAAATCGGGAAGCACGCATATCGGTGAATTCTTTTTAAAAAGAGAGAGTTATAATCAACTCAATTTTAAAGGATTAGCTGCTTGATGTGCCCATTCTTCACACAATTGATTCAACCCCATTCTGCCTTGCGTTTTTACCGACACAGGCAGGAGTGTGTGCGTGCCAATAGGATGATGAGGCGCATCTAGCTGCAGAAAGTATCGAGGAACCAACATGCTGGATCGTGAAGGCTTCCGCCCTAACGTCGGCATTATCTTGCTCAACGCCCATAACGAGGTGTGGTGGGGAAAGCGGGTGCGCGAGCATTCGTGGCAATTTCCACAAGGCGGGATTAAATACGGCGAAACTCCCGAACAAGCCATGTATCGGGAATTGGAAGAAGAAATCGGCTTGAAGGCGGAGCATGTCAAAATTATCGGACGCACCCGGGACTGGTTGCGCTACGAAGTGCCTGATCATTTCATCAAGCGCGATATCCGCGGGCACTATAGAGGCCAAAAGCAGATTTGGTTTTTATTGCGTATGGTAGGGCGTGACACGGACATTAATCTGCGGCTGACTAATCATCCGGAGTTCGATGCATGGCGTTGGCACAATTACTGGATCCCATTGGATGTGGTGATTGAATTCAAACGCGATGTCTATCAAATGGCATTGCAGGAATTATCACGTTTTCTGACACGTCCGGCGCATAATAATCCCTATCGCCATCTTGCCCGTTATTTAAGACAAGAACATGAGAGCAATTCTGAAGAACAGAAAAAATCTCCGGATACTGAAACAAAATCCAATGACGACAAGTAAAGCTTCACATCCTGTTCTGTAATTTTTGCGATTTGCTCACACCGACGTGCTTATGTGAACAACGCTAAATTGAATGTAATAATCGATCCGAGTTCTCACCGATAGCGCAACAACATGCCAAACCAAAAAATTTTCCTTGTCCTTGCTTTGCAATTTACATTTTTGATTACAGCGCATGCCCAATTGCGCTTTGAACAAGACTTCGATGATGATGCAAAGCCATGGCAAGAAATCGTGACGCAACTTCCCGCAGCACCCAAAAATGAGAATTTGATTCCCTTTTATGTAAGCGCCACTACAACACTGAAATTTGCGATTGACTCAAAATCGCTGACGGCTGGTTCAGATGGTGTAATACGTTATGTTCTGGTCAGCAAAAGCACATCAGGGTCAGAAAATATCAGCTACGAAGGAATCCGTTGCTCGTCTTCTGAAGTAAAACTATATGCATTTGGACACAAGGACGGTACATGGGGACGTTCACGTCGCGACAAATGGGAACCTATCGTCGAAAAGACAACCAACCGTCAGCATGCCGCACTTGCTCACGATTATTTTTGCGATAACAAACTGATTGCCGGCAGTGTGGATGAAATACTGGATCGAATGCGGATGCAGAGACCCTTTACGCAAGGATTCAACGGAAATTGATTGTGACTCAATCCAATTAAAGCAATACCATATTGTCACGATGAATCAGTTCAGGTTCTTCGACAAAACCCAATATTGAACTGATTTCAGATGATGACCGCCGCATGATACGGCGCGCCTCTGAACTTGCATAGTTTGTCATGCCGCGAGAAATAGCGCGCCCGCTTTCATCAACACAGGTAATGACATCCCCACGTCCAAACTCACCTTTGACTTCGATGACGCCGATCGGCAGCAGGGATTTACCTTCTGATGTCAACTTCTGTACCGCACCCGCATCGAGCACAACCTTGCCGGCTGTTTGCAAGTGATCCGCCATCCATTGTTTACGCGCGGTCAATTGTGCCGTCTGCGCTGTTAATTGTGTGCCAATGGCCTCGCCAGCAGCGAGTCGCGTCAGCACATTCTCCTCGCGCCCACATGCAATAATTGTGTGTGCGCCTGATGTTGCCGCACGCTTGGCTGCCAGAATTTTTGTCAACATCCCGCCACGGCCAATACTGGTACCCGCACCGCCTGCCATCGCTTCCAGAGCTGCATCTCCTGCCACTGCCTCATGCACGAATTCCGCTTGCGGATTTTTACGAGGGTCTGCAGTGAACAAACCTTTTTGATCGGTCAGGATGATTAACGCATCACCCTCAATCAAATTTGCCACCAATGCACCGAGTGTGTCGTTATCGCCAAACTTGATCTCGTCTGTCACGACTGTGTCGTTCTCATTGATGATCGGTATTACACCAAAGCGCAGCAGCGTGAATAGGGTCGAACGCGCATTCAGGTAACGTTCGCGATCTGCCAGATCGGCATGCGTCAACAGAACTTGTGCCGTGCCCAACTGGTGTGCGCGGAAACTGGTTTCATAAATTTGCGCCAAGCCCATTTGCCCGACTGCTGCACAGGCTTGCAACTCATGAATACCCGTTGGACGCTTGTCAAAACCAAGGCGCTGCATGCCTTCAGCGATAGCGCCGGAGCTCACCAACACCACCTCTTTGCCTAGCAATCGCAGTTGCGCGATCTGCGCGGCCCATTTGGCAATCGCAGCATTGTCGATTCCTTTGCCGTCATTCGTGACGAGAGATGAACCAACTTTGATAATCAGGCGCTTGGCTTTTTGGATGGCAGAATTCATAGATATATTAGGAGTTGCGAAACCTCAGCCGCTTTAACAATCAAACATCCGCGGTGATCACTTTACTCGGTGTTTATTCCATCACTTTAAACCGCGGATCATCCGGATCAATCGACAAAATCCCTTGGGCCTCTTCAACCATCTGCGACTCTTCTGAACGGCTTTCCAGTTGGCGTTGCTCTGCCAGGTAATTATAAATTTCAACCACCAGATCTTCACAACCTTCGCGTGTTAGTGCTGAAATTTCAAACACAGGGCCTTTCCATCCAAAACGCTTGATGAAATCTTTCACGCGTTTCTTCCTGTCTTCATCTGGCACCATGTCCAACTTGTTCAGCACAAGCCAACGCGGTTTGTCATAGAGCGATTCATCGTATTTTTTTAGTTCCTTGACGATCGCCTTGGCTTCTTTGACTGGATCCACATTTTCAAACGGCGCCAAATCCACTATGTGCAACAGCAGCCGCGTACGCTGCAAGTGACGCAGAAATTGAATTCCCAACCCTGCACCTTCTGCAGCTCCTTCAATAAGCCCAGGAATGTCTGCAATCACAAAACTTTTTTCATGACTGACACGTACCACACCCAGATTTGGATGCAATGTTGTAAACGGATAGTCTGCAATTTTCGGGCGCGCATTCGAGACTGCCGTAATGAAAGTCGACTTGCCTGCATTCGGCATGCCAAGCAAACCAACATCTGCCAATACTTTCAACTCCAAACGCAGTTCGCGGCGCTCGCCTTCTTTGCCATCACTCTTTTGACGTGGTGCGCGATTGGTTGAAGATTTAAAATGGATATTGCCCCATCCGCCTTCACCACCTTTTGCGAGCAATACCTGCTGATCATGCTCTGTCAGGTCGGCCACAATCTCACCATCGTTTTGGTCGATGATCAATGTGCCAACCGGCATGCGCAACATGATGTCATCGGCACCCTTTCCATAGCAGTCGGCACCGCGTCCATTTTCACCGTTACGCGCCTTGTGCAACTTGGAAAAACGATAGTCGACTAGCGTGTTGATATTGCGATCAGCAACAGCCCATATGCTGCCGCCTTTACCGCCGTCGCCACCATCTGGGCCGCCGAATGGCCTGAATTTTTCACGACAAAAAGAGGCGCAGCCGTTGCCGCCATCTCCAGCAATGACTTCGATTTTTGCTTCGTCGATAAACTTCATGATTTGCCGCCATAAAACTAAAAAGGCTCTACCTGGGGCAGAGCCTTTCGATTGAAGGCTTGCGCCTTACAATGCGTATCTAAAAATTTTACGCAGGTACTACGGTAACGATGTGGCGCTGCAAAGCGCCTTTGGTTGCAAACTGCACCTTGCCGTCCACCAGCGCAAACAAGGTATGGTCTTTGCCCATACCGACGTTTTCACCTGCGTGCACTTTCGTGCCGCGTTGACGAACAATGATGCCGCCTGCATTGATCGCTTGACCACCGTAAACTTTAACTCCGAGTCGCTTCGATTCTGAATCGCGACCGTTGCGCGTAGTGCCGCCGCCTTTTTTGTGTGCCATTTCTGACTCCTTGGTATCTGGTTAGTTCGATAAAGGCTTAGCCGTTGATCGAAACGATTTGCAATTCGGTGTAATTTTGGCGATGGCCTTGGTGCTTCTGGTAGTGCTTACGACGGCGCATCTTGAAAATCTTGACTTTATCGTGGCGACCATGCGCCAAAACCGTAGCCAGTACCGTAGCACCTGCGACCAAAGGAGCACCAAACTTAATGGTGTCGCCCGCACCTACTGCGAGCACTTGATCGATGGTGATTTCGGAACCAATGTCTGCCGGTATCTGTTCTACTTTAAATTTTTCACCAGCGACAACTTTGTATTGTTTGCCACCGGTTTTTATGACCGCGTACATGTGAAACCTCATCAAATAATTAAAGGACTTTTCTCTCTTCGAACCCCTTGAAATAAACCTGGAGAATCGGGAAAACCTCCAATTATACATGGACTTATATGCCAGGTCAAAACCAGTATGGCTTGCAAATGCAAGCCATGTGTAAATATCAACAAATGAAGCCTACCATCGCGCAAACTGCTGGTCATCGTATAATCTTGTTAATTGACGACCATTTACAGGTTTTATCTTGTCTGCCGCCCAACTGCTCGCTTCCAAACACATATTGACTCCACCTATCGCAACCGGTATGGATGCAGTCAATTCTGTTATCAGGAAACAATTGTATTCTGATGTTCCTTTGGTGAGCCAAATTGCCGAATACATCATCAGCGCCGGTGGAAAACGCATCAGACCGCAACTGGTACTCTTGTTTGCCGATGCCTATGGCTATCGCGGTACCCAACACCACACCTTGGCGACGGTGATCGAATTTATCCACACCGCAACGCTTTTGCATGATGACGTAGTAGACGAATCCTCTATGCGCCGCGGGCGCCAAACTGCAAACGCTTTGTTCGGCAACGCTGCATCCGTGCTAGTAGGTGATTTTGTTTACTCGCGCGCGTTTCAGATGATGGTGTCACTTAATAATATGCGTGTGATGCAAATCCTGGCCGATGCGACCAACGTCATTGCGGAAGGCGAGGTACTGCAGTTATTGAACATGCACGATCCTGATGTGACTGAACAGCGCTATCTGCAAGTCATTCGCTCTAAAACTGCAAAGCTGTTTGAAGCAGCTTGTCAGTTAGGCGCCTTGATTGCAGGTGCAACAGATGCGGAAATTAATTCAGCCGCAGAATTTGGGCGCTCGCTGGGCACGGCTTTTCAATTAATTGATGATGTGTTGGACTATTCAGGTAATGCGACAGAAATAGGCAAGAATGTTGGGGATGATTTACGTGAGGGCAAACCAACCTTGCCGTTAATTTACCTTATGCAACATGGCTCTGATATTGAGCGCGAACTGGTGCGCACATGCATTCAAAACGGCGATGAAAATCATTTTCATACGATTTTAGAAGCACTGAAATTTTCCGGCGCTTTTGAATATACCAGACGAGAAGCCGAGAAAGCTGCGCAACGTGCCATCGCTTCAATTGCTGGTCTGCCGCATAGCCAACCCAAGGATTCCTTGTTACAATTGTGCGACTTCGCGGTGGCTCGTACCAATTAAAAAACGTCTATCATCGAAATGTAATTCTCTATATGGCCACGCATTCGGGGTGTAGCTTAGCCTGGTAGAGCGCTACGTTCGGGACGTAGAGGCCGGAGGTTCGAATCCTCTCACCCCGACCAACCAACATCTATGCAAACTTCTTTACGGTGACCTTTGGATACCGTGCCATTTTGGGCGCAACTTCTTGCGCTCGCCCTATTGATTCTTTGTTCTGCCTTCTTCGCCATGGCGGAAACTGCGTTGATGGCAGCCAATCGTCATCGATTACGCCATTTGGCCAAACGCGGCAGTAAACGTGCGACTACAACACTTTGGTTATTAGACCGCACTGATAAAGTACTTTCGCTGGTACTCATCGCTAATACGCTCATTAATGCGCTTGCGACTGCATTGGTCACAGCCATCGCCATATCGGCGTTTGGCAACCATGAGCGCGTGATTACTATTGCGACTGCTGCAGTGGCTTTCTTACTGATTGTATTTGCCGAAATTGCGCCGAAAGTAATCGGTGCGACATATCCAGAACGCATCGCGCTGCCCACAAGTATCGTCCTGAAACCCTTGATGGCAATGGCCAAACCGATAATCTGGTTTGTTAATTTATTTGTGTCAGGTTTACTGAAGATTTTGCATATCAAAGCCGGCAACCACGCACGTGACCATCATTTGTCACCAGAAGAATTGCGGTCGATGGTCTTGGAGGGTGGAAATTTCATCCCCAAGAAACACAAGAGCATTTTGCTTAATCTATTCGACCTGGAAAAAATTTCCGTTGAAGATGTGATGACCCCTCGTGCGCAAATTGAAGCACTCAATCTTTCCGTATCGGTAGAAGAAATCAAAAACCAGCTCACTACTTGTTATCACAATAAACTTCCTGTCTTTCAAGGAGAAATCAATCAAATTATAGGAATCCTGCATGTCCGAAAAGCTGTTGCCCTTCTCAATCAAAAAGATGAATTAACAATTGAAGACTTTCGAGATTTATTGGTGCCGCCTTACTTTATCCCTGAAGATACGGATGTGTTCACACAATTACAATATTTTCAGGAGAAGCATGAGCGATTAGGCATTATTGTTGACGAGTATGGCGAGGTTCAAGGCTTGGTAACGCTAGATGACATTATTGAGGAAATGGTGGGTGAATTCACTACTTCGATACCCGGTGCTGCACGCGCCGATACATTCAGATGGGACAATAATGGTGAGTGCTTACTTGAAGGAACAACTACACTGCGTGACATTAACAAACAACTTCATTTGAATTTTCCACTTGATGGACCCAAAACGCTTAATGGGTTTTTATTGGAATTACTACGCGATATTCCAGAGGCAAATGTCAGTTTGAAAATCGGCGATTGCATAATTGAAATCATACAGGTACAAAACCAAGCTATTAAAATGGTAAAACTAATATCGCCTACAGCCAAATCACCAACCCGAATTTAATGCCCCGAAACCTCTCTCAAACAACAATTAAAACGGGATAAAAAGTCACAATATCTTTACAAATCAGATGCCTAGAGGCATTATCTAACGCTACTTAGATGTTTTTGTCTTAATTTCGCGTAACTTAATTTATGGCTGCAGTTCTCCCTAGCTCGGCTTCAAATGCCTCCATGTCCGGCCTTGCGCGTGCATTGGTGCAAGCAGGTCGCCTTACTGCGCAACAAGCAGAGACAATTAATAAGCAGGCCATATCGTCAAAAACACCTTTTATCGACAACTTGCTTCAAAGCGGGAGTATAGATTCACGTGCATTAGCCATTTTCTGCTCGGAAACTTTTGGCTACCCAATGATCGACTTCGCGGCCTTCAATTTAACGACAAGGCCCGATAACGTTATTGATGCGAAACTCATGGCTGCACAACGCGTGGTTGCCCTATCCAAACGCGGAAATAAAGTATCTGTCGCCATATCGGATCCGACTAATACGCAAGCCCTGGATCAGATCAAGTTTCAAACGGAGCTAACTGTTGATCCTGTTATCGTCGATCATACGACGTTGATGCAGTTAGTCGACAAGCTAGGACAAAGCGCCGAACAAAATCTTAACGAGTTAATTGGCGACGATCTCGAAATCGATTTTTCTGAGGTCGATACCGGTGGCGCTGCAACACCTGAGGCTGCAGCCGCCGATATTGACGATGCACCTGTCGTTAAATTCCTGCAAAAAATCCTCATCGATGCAATCAACTTGGGCGCATCCGATTTGCATTTTGAACCTTTCGAAAAATTTTACCGAATTCGATTCCGCGTCGATGGTATTTTGAAAGAAGTGGCACAACCGCCACTCGCAATTAAAGAGAAATTGGCCTCGCGTATCAAAGTGATTTCCAAACTCGACATATCCGAAAAACGTGTGCCGCAAGATGGCCGCATGAAATTGGTTATGTCAAAAACGAAGTCCATCGATTTTCGTGTGAGCACGTTGCCAACACTGTTTGGCGAAAAAATAGTGATGCGTATTTTGGATGCCACGCAAGCTCAAATGGGTATCGAATCGCTTGGCTATGATCCCGATCAAAAAGAAACTCTACTGAATGCTATCGAACGTCCATACGGAATGGTGCTGGTTACCGGACCAACCGGTTCGGGTAAAACTGTGTCGTTGTATACGTGCCTCAACATTCTCAACAAGCCTGGCATCAATATATCCACTGCTGAAGATCCTGCTGAAATCAATTTGCCAGGCGTGAATCAAGTCAATATCAATGACCGGGCTGGACTGACATTTCCCATCGCATTAAAGGCATTCTTGCGTCAGGATCCTGACATCATCATGGTTGGTGAGATTCGTGATCTTGAAACAGCTGACATTTCGATCAAGGCTGCGCAAACCGGACATATGGTTTTCTCCACCCTGCATACAAACGATGCGCCATCCACATTAACACGCTTAATGAACATGGGTGTGGCCCCCTTTAATATTGCATCGGCAGTGATCCTTATTACTGCGCAACGTTTGGCGCGTCGACTGTGTACTTGCAAACAGCAGACTGTTATCGTGGATGAAGCCTTGCTCGAAGCCGGTTTTAAAGAAGAAGACTTGGACGGCACTTGGCAACCATACAAGCCAGTTGGTTGTGAACGCTGCAGCGGCAGCGGCTACAAAGGTCGCGTAGGCATTTATCAAATCATGCCGATCACTGAAGAAATTGAACGGATCATCTTGACCCACGGCACAGCCCTGGAAATTGAAGCGCAAGCCAGACGAGAAGGCGTAAGAACTTTACGCGAATCGGGCTTGATGAAAGTCAAACAAGGACTCACCAGCCTGGAAGAAGTTCTCGGCTGCACAAACGCTTAACAAGGAGGCGGCATGGCAACAGCAGCGCGCAAAGTCGGAAACACAGGCCCGATAAAGGAAGCAATATTTGCTTGGGAAGGCAAAGACAAAACGGGCAAAAAAGTCCAAGGTGAATTGCGTGCCAATGGGGAAGCTGTAGTCAGTGCGACCTTGCGCCGGCAAGGAGTTTTAGTTACTAAAATCAAAAGAAAATCATTTAAGAGCGGTAAAAAGGTTACCGATCAAGATATCACGCTCTTTACGCGTCAATTAGCAACAATGATGAAGGCAGGCGTACCTCTGCTGCAATCGTTCGAAATCGTTGCGAAAGGGCACTCCAATCCAGCTGTATCAAAACTTGTGATGGACATACGAGGAGACGTTGAAACCGGTACCAGTTTAAACCAAGCCTTCCGTAAATATCCTTTATATTTCGATCCTTTATTTTGCAATTTGGTAGGCGCCGGTGAACAAGCCGGCATCTTGGAGGATCTGCTAACACGCTTGGCCATCTACAAAGAAAAAACGATGGCCATCAAAAAGAAAATCAAATCTGCTTTAACCTATCCAATAGCAATCTTATCGGTCGCTTTTATTGTTACTGCCGTCATCATGATTTGGGTCGTTCCTGCATTTAAATCAGTCTTTGAAAGTTTTGGTGCCGATTTGCCGGCACCAACCTTATTCGTAATGGCTGTTTCAGAGTTTTTTGTAAAATATTGGTATCTTATTTTCGGCGGACTTTTTGCATCCCTATATTTCTTTTTTCAAACATGGAAACGCTCTGTACCCATGCAACGCTTTATGGATGCAACCATGTTAAAGGCTCCTATTTTTGGTGATGTGATACGTAAAGCAACAATCGCACGATGGACGCGCACACTTGCCACCATGTTCGCCGCTGGTGTGCCGTTAGTCGAATCACTGGACTCAGTCGGGGGGGCGGCGGGTAATGCTGTCTATTTTGATGCCACAAAAAAAATTCAAACTGAAGTCAGCACAGGAACCAGCTTGACCGTAGCCATGCAAAATGCAAATGTGTTCCCAAGTATGGTGACGCAGATGGTATCGATCGGCGAAGAATCCGGCGCACTGGATCAAATGCTTGGGAAGGTTGCCGACTTTTACGAAGCAGAAGTGGATGAAGCCGTCGCGGCACTATCCAGTCTGATGGAGCCTTTGATCATGGTAATTTTGGGTGTGCTGATCGGTGGCTTGGTGATCGCCATGTATTTGCCAATCTTCAAACTGGGTTCCGTCGTCTGATGCTGGACTATGTTCTTTTCGCGGCGCCTGGAAATACTTTGAGCGCCGCGATCGCCGGTTTGTTTGGCTTGATGATCGGCAGCTTTCTCAACGTCGTGATTCATCGACTGCCGAAAATCATGCGGCGTGAATCGGATAATTATGTTGCGCATGAAAGCGGCAAACCCTTGCCGCATACAGATCGCTACAATTTGATGGTGCCGCGATCAGCGTGCCCACATTGCAATCATCAAATCACCGCGCTCGAAAACATTCCTATCATTAGTTATCTCTTTTTACGCGGCAAATGCATTTCCTGCAAAGCACCCATCTCACCACGCTATCCGATCATCGAATTATTGTCCGGTTTATTATCCAGCTTTTTGGTCTGGCACTTTGGTAGTGGTTGGACTGGCCTTGCCACATTAGTATTTGCTTATTTGCTTATCGCGATGACCTTCATCGATGCCGATACTCAACTCCTGCCAGATGACCTCACCTATCCGTTATTGTGGTGCGGACTATTGGTGAACTTGCGTGGCACTTTTGTGCCAATCAACGATGCAGTTATCGGAGCGGTAGCTGGATATCTGGTTTTGTGGTCGGTGTACTGGTTGTTCAAGCTTGCCACAGGCAAGGATGGCATGGGTTATGGTGACTTCAAACTGCTGGCTGCACTTGGAGCGTGGCTCGGTTGGCAAATGTTGCCTATCATCGTCTTATTATCATCTGTAGTAGGAGCCATCGTCGGCATCGCACTGATCGTTTTCAAGAATCTCGGGCGTGACAACCCCATTCCGTTCGGCCCTTATCTGGCTGCAGCCGGTATCATTACTCTTCTTTATGGCAAAATCATTTCACAAACCTACCTAAGTTTTTTGCTTTGACTTGCATGGCCTCGACAGCTTTCTCAGTTGGATTAACAGGTGGAATTGGGTCCGGCAAAACCATGGTCGCCAACATGTTTGGAGCAAAAGGCGCGGCTGTTATCGATACCGATCAGATCGCGCATCAACTGACCAAAGTAGGAGGCAGTGCGCTGCCAGCAATTCGTGCGCAATTCGGAGAAGATTTTTTGACGCCGGAAGGCGCAATGGACCGCACTAAAATGCGCGAGCATGTGTTTGCTGATCCCGCTGCTAAAAAACGCCTGGAATCGATTCTGCACCCATTGATACGCATGGAAACCGCACATGCAGCCAAGCAAGCCAATGGTAACTACTTGCTTTTCGTGGTCCCGCTACTGATTGAGTCCGGCACATGGAAAGACCAAGTTTCACGTATTCTGGTGGTCGACTGCCCGGAAGAACTGCAAGTAAAACGTGTTGTGCAGCGCAGCGGACTCTCCGAGTCGCAAGTGCGCGCGATCATGGCGACACAGGCCACACGTGAATTACGGCGAGCGGCAGCGGATGACATTATCTTGAATGATGGCGATGCAACATTATTGATGCCTGAAATTGACCGATTGCATACTTTATATACCTCTTTGGCAAAAGCGGCCGACGCGCCACATTCAGCGTAATCTGAATGAAATTCATGGGCTCCGTATAAAATAAATCGATACGAACACAAAAAAATACCTGCAGCATTTGTCTTTTCTTGCAGCTTCGTTCAGAATCACGTAACTATTGTCCAGCCTTAACCCTAAAGGGACGCCATTTTGATTGTCTATGAATACCCTTTCAATGAGCGTATTCGCACATTGCTGCGTCTGGAAGACCTGCACGAAAAATTCACCTTCTTTTTTCATCAGGCTCACCCGCTGCAGCATCATGTTGCACTCTCCACCATCTTTGAAATGCTGGAAGTAGCCGGACGTGCCGACTTGAAGTCAGACCTGCTGCAAGAACTCGAAAGACAAAAGCAAACGCTGCTCGGATTCAAATCCAATCCCAATGTACAAGCAGACCGGCTTGATGCGATTCTGAACGACGTGGACCGTATCAGTGGAGCCTTGATCGCTGCGCAAGGCAAGACTGGCCAGAACGTCCGCGATAATGAATGGCTAATGAGTATTCGCGGCCGCACGATTATCCCTGGCGGCGCATGTGAATTCGATTTGCCGTCTTACTATGCATGGCAGCATGAATCGGCCGAACAACGCTATGAGGACATTGCCAAATGGTTTGCACCGTTGGCACCTCTATTCGATGCCATTGCGCTGGTCTTGCGCCTTTTGCGCGAATCCGGTCGCCCGGCTAAAATGATTGCGCAAGGCGGCAGCTATCAACAGATGTTGCAAGGCAAGGTTTACCAAATGTTGCGCTTGAATATTGATGAGACGCTTGGCGTGATTCCTGAAATTTCAGCCAACAAGTATATGCTTTGGATTCGCTTTACTTCACAGGATGGCGATATGAAACCGAAAGCTTTTGAGGGCGATGTGCCTTTCGAACTCACTCTATGTAATTTTTAATCTATCGAGTATGGCAGCCATTGTCGATTGCCCAACCTGCGGCAAAAAAGTCGAATGGACTGAACAAAGCAAGTATCGGCCATTTTGCTCAAATCGTTGCAAACAAATCGATCTCGGTGCATGGGCAGAGGAAAAATACAGCATCCCGACTGCACCGACGAATGATGAATCCAGCGATGATGACAGCAAGCTGCCTGATCAACGTTAACTGGTCAAACAGCTGCCCCGTAACGTAATTTATCCAACCATTCAATCAATGGAATAGTGGCCGGCAGCAGCGGTTCCACACCGACACTACCCTGCCAGGCAAATGCCTGACCTTCCAAACTTTGCGGTTCACCACGCCATTCACGGCTGATGTAAAAATGCAAGCGAACATGTGCGTGCGGATATACATGCTCGACACCGCACCACGGTTCTGCAGAGATGATTTGCAAGCCCAGTTCTTCGACAAATTCTCGTTGAAGTGCATGCAGAATATCTTCGCCTGCTTCGACTTTGCCGCCTGGGAATTCCCAATAACCCGCATAGGGCTTGCCATCCGGCCGTTGGCCGAGCAACACGTCGCCATTCGGCTTCATCAAGATGCCGACGGCTACATCAATAGGTGCGGGTACGTGCTGAGACATGAGTGTCGAGCTGATGCATAATCAGATTGTGGAATTGAACTGAGTATTATTTTTTCATCTTGCCGGCATAGTCTTTGGCGAACTGCCACGCGACTCGCCCTGAGCGAGAACCGCGTTGCAAGGCCCAGCGTAATGCATCGGCCTGCGCTGCCTTGATTTGTTTGGCATCGCAACCGAAATGCGCGAGCCAATGCGCGGCAATATCCAGATAATCATCCTGCTTGAAAGGGTAAAAAGATACCCACAAACCAAAACGCTCGGACAGCGAAATTTTTTCTTCAACCGTCTCGCCAGGATGCAGATCACCATCATCCGTGTGCGTGTAAGTATCATTATCCGACATACGCTCTGGCATTAAATGTCGACGATTAGACGTTGCATAAATCAGCACATTATCCGATTGCGCAGAGATGCTGCCATCCAACGCCACCTTCAGTGCCTTGTAACCTCCTTCGCCTTCTTCAAACGATAGATCATCGCAAAAAATGATGAAACGTTCCGGACGCTTCACCACCAAATCAACAATGTCCGCAAGGTCAGCCAGATCGCTCTTATCCACTTCGATCAAGCGCAAACCTTGCTGCGCATATTGATTCAAGCAAGCTTTGATCAGCGACGATTTTCCTGTTCCGCGTGCACCTGTGAGCAGGACGTTATTGGCCGGTTTTCCCTGTACGAACTGCAAGGTATTCTGTTCGATCTGCTGCTTTTGCTGCGTGATGTTATGCAAGTCAGATAACGCAATTGGTGTGATATATGTCACCGGTTGTAGATAACCGGGGCTATCTTTTCCGCTACGCTTGCGCCAACGGAAAGCAATGCCTGCGTTCCAGTCTGGCACCTGATTAGCCGGCGGCAGAATCGTCTCAAGACGTGCCAACAGTGCTTCAGCGCGTTTGAGAAATTGATCAAGTTGCGTCATCGCTATGTCACCAATCAGGAGCGGTAATCGGCATTGATCGACACATACTCATGCGACAAATCGCATGTCCAGATCGTCGCCGCAGCATCGCCGCGCGCCAGCTTCACGCGCACCGTGATTTCACTTTTCTTCATCACGCGCTGGCCGTCTTCTTCTTTGTAGGATGCGTTGCGGCCACCATTTTTGACGACCAACACATCGTCAAGATAGAGGTTTACTTTTGATACATCCAAATCCATCACACCTGCTTTGCCGATTGCCATCAACAATCGTCCCAGATTCGGATCGGAAGCAAAGAATGCAGTCTTGACCAGTGGTGAATGAGCGATTTCATAAGCGATTTTTCGGCATTCTTCGACACCATTACCTTCTTCCACAGTGACAGTGATGAACTTGGTCGCGCCTTCACCGTCGCGCACAATCATTTGCGCCAATTCTTGCGACAAACCGATCACTGCCTTTGACAACTCGGCATATTCAGGCGAATCGATCTCGTTGACTTCCAGCTTCGCCGCACCGGTTGCCATCACAATGAATGAATCGTTGGTCGATGTATCGCCATCAATCGTGATGCAATTGAAAGACTGATCCGCCGCTTCCTTCACCAAATGATCGAGTACCGGCTGCGCCACTGCAGCGTCAGTCGCCAAAAATCCAAGCATGGTTGCCATGTTCGGCATGATCATGCCTGCGCCCTTGCTGATGCCTGTCAATGTGATGGTATGCCCATCAATCGTGACCGTGCGTGATGCAGCTTTCGGCTGCGTATCGGTGGTCATGATCGATTCAGCAGCGTTGTACCAGTTATCTGTTTTAAGATTGGCCAACGCTTTCGGCAAACCGGCCTGAATGCGCTCGACTGGCAGCGGTTCCAGAATCACACCGGTTGAAAACGGCAATATTTGCGATGGCTCACAACCCAGCAATTCTGCCAAAGATGCGCAAGTCGCATTGGCATCTGCCAAACCGGTTTCGCCTGTGCCCGCATTGGCATTCCCGGTGTTAATCACCAACGCACGTATCGGCGAACCGGAAATGTGCAAATCTTCCAGATGAGCCTTGCAGACCTGTACCGGTGCGGCACAAAAACGATTGGTCGTAAACACGCCTGCAACGGTTGCAGTCGGCGCAAGTTTCATCACCAGCAAATCCTTGCGATTGGCCTTACGTATGCCTGCCTCGGCGTGACCCAGTTCAATCCCGGCAACGGGTTTCAAATTGGATGGAAGTGGGAGATTGACGGCCATAATATTTTCTTGAAATGGTGAGTGTCGTTAGACCAAAACGCAATTGTAAACTAAACGTATCGCAACGAATTGCATTCAAACGTGACCAAAAGAAAAGGGCAGGATATCCCGCCCTTTTTTGATTGCGCCATAATTCAGTATCAAAAGTGCTGAGTAAGCGTAGCGAGCGGCGCAAGCCGAAGTTAAGAAGCGCAGCCGTACAAAACGTACGGTGAGCATCGCAGGCTTCGGCTTGCGCCGCGCAGTAGCTTAATCAGTACTTTCTATGCAAGGCGACCGTGACATTGCTTGTACTTCTTGCCACTGCCACAAGGGCATGGATCATTGCGGCCGACTTTCGGCATCGCATTAACCAGCGGCTGCGGTTTGCCGGCATCCAGATTGGCAGTAGGCGCCATCAAATCTTCCGGCGCAGCATTCTCATCAAAATCCGCGTGCTGATAATTGACATTCGCTACATGCGATTGCGCCATATCTTGTTCGGCAGCTTCCATTTCTTCACGCGACTGGATGCGTACGGTTGCGACAATCCTGATCACGCTATCACGGATCATGTCGAGCATTTGACCGAACAGTTCGAACGCTTCACGCTTGTATTCCTGCTTCGGATCTTTTTGTGCGTAACCACGCAAATGAATGCCTTGGCGCAGATGATCCAGTGCAGCAAGGTGCTCACGCCAATGCGAGTCGATATTCTGCAGCATCACGCTACGTTCAAAACCGCCGAACGATTCCTTGCCGACCATGTCGATCTTGGCTTGATAGGATTCATCCGATGCTTTCAAAACGCGCGCCAGCAACTCTTCATCCGTCAAATTAGGCTCGGCAACCAGCATGGTCGACAACGGCACATTCAATTGCCACTCGTTAGTCAATGCGGCTTCCAGTGCCTTGAGGTCCCACTGCTCTTCCATCGATTCTGCCGGCACATGCGTACGGAACAATTCGGTGAAAACGCCATGGCGCAACGATGTAATGAGTTCGGAGACGTCTTGCGATTCGAGCAGTTCATTGCGTTGCGTATAAATCACCTTGCGCTGATCGTTGGCCACATCGTCGTATTCCAGCAATTGTTTGCGGATGTCAAAGTTACGTGCCTCAACCTTGCGCTGCGCCGATTCGATAGAACGCGACACCATGCCTGCTTCGATTGGTTCGCCTTCCGGCATTTTCAAACGGTCCATGATCGCGCGCACGCGATCGCCGGCGAAGATACGCAGCAATGCATCGTCCAGCGACAAATAAAACCGCGATGAACCAGGATCACCCTGGCGACCGGAGCGGCCGCGCAACTGGTTATCGACGCGGCGTGATTCGTGCCGCTCGGTGCCGACAATATGCAAACCGCCTGCAGCGACGACGTGGTCGTGCAGAGATTGCCATTCGTCACGCAGTTTTTGCGATTTCAACTGCTTTTCTGTATCGGAAAGCTTGTCATCCGCTTCAATGAATTGAACCTGCTTCTCGACATTGCCGCCCAATACGATATCGGTACCACGACCGGCCATGTTGGTTGCGATGGTAATCGCCTTGGGACGGCCTGCTTGCGCAATGATTTCCGCTTCACGCGCATGCTGCTTTGCGTTCAGCACATTGTGCGGCAGCTTGGCTTTGGTCAAGATCCCAGATAGCAGTTCAGAATTTTCAATCGAGGTGGTGCCGACCAATACCGGTTGGCCGCGTTCATAGCAATCCTGAATGTCTTTCAACATTGCCTGATATTTTTCCTGCGCGGATTTATATACCTGGTCTTGGCGATCCTTGCGCTGGCTTGGGCGATTCGGCGGAATCACCACGGTTTCCAGCCCGTAGATTTCCTGAAATTCGTACGCTTCAGTATCCGCCGTACCGGTCATGCCTGCCAACTTGCTGTACATGCGGAAGTAATTCTGGAAAGTGATCGATGCCAGCGTTTGATTTTCGTTCTGGATCTGCACACGCTCTTTGGCTTCGACTGCCTGGTGCAGACCTTCGGACCAGCGGCGGCCATGCATCATGCGGCCGGTGAATTCATCGACAATGACGATTTCATTATTGAGCACAACGTAATGCTGATCCTTGTGATACAAGGTATGTGCACGCAATGCGGCGTACAAATGATGAATCAGTGTGATGTTGGATGCATCGTAGAGCGATGCACCTTCCGGCAGCAAGCCCATGCGCGTCAGAATCTGCTCAGCCTTCTCGTGCCCTGCTTCAGTCAACAAGACTTGATGCGCTTTTTCATCCTTGGTGTAATCGCCTGGCACTTCGATCTTGCCCTTGCCATCTGGTGTTTCTTCACCGATTTGCATTGTCAACAGCGGCGGCACTTCATTGATTTTGTGATATAGCTCGGTATGGTTTTCAGCCTGCCCGGAAATAATCAGCGGCGTTCTTGCTTCGTCGATCAAAATCGAATCCACTTCATCGACGATGCCGAAATTCAAGCCGCGTTGCACGCGTTCACTCGCTTCATACACCATGTTGTCGCGCAGATAATCGAAGCCGAATTCATTATTGGTGCCGTAAGTAATATCGGCGGCGTACGCAGTCTGCTTCGCATCGTGTTCCATCTGCGACAGATTGACGCCAGTGGCCAAGCCCAGCCACGCATATACTTTACCCATCCAGTCGGCATCGCGTTGCGCCAGATAATCGTTGACTGTGACGACATGGACACCTTTGCCTGACAACGCATTCAAATATGCGGGCAAGGTCGCCATCAAGGTTTTACCTTCACCGGTTCCCATCTCGGCAATTTTTCCGTAATGTAGAACCATGCCGCCGATCAATTGCACGTCGAAATGACGCATCTTTAAAACGCGCTTGCTGGCCTCACGGCAAACGGCAAATGCTTCCGGCAGGATGTCGTCGAGCGTCTCGCCTTTCGCCAGGCGCTCTTTGAATTCCGGCGTCTTGGCTTGCAATGCGGCGTCGGATAGTTTTTCTATCGTCGGTTCGAGAGCATTGATTTCGCGGACAGTTTTTTGATATTGCTTGAGCAACCGCTGATTGCGGCTACCGAAAATCTGGGTCAGTAATGACATGCTTGAATTCTAAAAAAGACGCCATTTACATACTGCACGTCACATCCAATGGATGTGAATTCGTACGAAGTCTGGCTTGGGCTAAATTGCGAATTTTATCATGCTGGCTGTAATAGACAGCTGCACTTAATTTGGCGAAACACAAAACAGTGAAACAAGACCGAGTTTTCCCCTTATTTCAGTCGATTTTAATTATTTATCGACTTAACTCCGAGCTAAATTGGGACAATCAACCAAATTTCAATGCATTCGGGAGGGCAAGGGGAAAAGATCGCATCAATTCTTTTTTGCAAGTGCCACGAGTTTTTCGTGGTCGGTTCCTGCAGTCAAGAATTTGTGGGGATTTTGCTGAACACCTTTGACGAGTACTTCAAAATGCAGATGGGGTCCGGTTGAACGGCCAGTGGTGCCGATATCGGCGACATGCTGGCCGCGTCTGACGATATCCCCAACCTTAACGTATATCTTTGATGTATGTCCGTAACGCGTGGTGATGTCATTACCATGGTCAATTTCCAGCATATTGCCGTATTCAGGATGGTATTGCGCCGTGATCACCACCCCGCCTGCAGCTGCAACAATAGGTGTGCCGATCGGCCCCGGAAAATCAATGCCGGCATGAAAGGCGGTACGTCCTGTAAATGGGTCGATCCGCCACCCAAATCCAGAAGAATTGTAACTAACATTCACTGGTTGAATGGTTGGTAACAACTTGGATTTGATTTTGTCGGTCATTAACGTGGTTTCGACCACGTTCATGTAATCGGATCGACGGTCAATGTCGTTTGCGATTGCGTCCATCACTTGCTGAAACTGACTCATATTCAATTCGCCGGCTGCACCATTCAAACTGGGGGCAGGACCCCCTTGGCCTGGTTTTTCCTTGAAATTGAATTCTTCAGGCTTTACACCGGACAAGCCCTGTACACGTTCACCCAAGGCATCCAGGCGCATCAATTGGGCCTGCATTTCACCCAACTTCATCGCCATGGCAGCGAGATTTTCCTTGACGAATTTATCTTGCTTGCTCGAATTGTCATGTATGGCTGACGCAAGAATTCCCTGCACAAAAGGAAATTTCAAATCATCGGCATGACGCAAGGTGATGTAATACAAAAAAGATGCACATGCGATCACCGCACCGACAAAAAGCGCGATCAGCAAGACCAGATGCCGATTGGTCAAGGTAATCGTCTTAGCGGTAAAGCGGGAATGTAACAGTATAATTTGCATCTTGACTCCTCAGACTCTTCCAATCCGGAAGAGGTGTGATAAGGTTGAAAAATGACGCAATCTTCCTCATTCAACCGTTACCAACAAGGCGCCCAAGCCACAAGTACTACACGATCTGCTAAAGGCGTCGCGGATTTTTTACGCACGCACGACAAGATGTCTGCGCTGTTGCCTACTGTGACACGGATGGCTGCGCTGCAAAAAGATTGTGCAGCGGCACTCCCTGCCATGTTCGAAACTTGCACTGTGTTGCAGTTTGACTCTGATCAATTAACACTTGCCACCCCCAACGCTGCAATTGCTGCCAAATTAAAACAGCAATTACCCAAGCTGCAAACATATTTAACAAAGTGTGGATGGCAGGTTAGCGCAATCCGGCTGAAAGTGCAAGTAAGCAATATTCAAGAAAAAATCAATGTTTCCAAGAGTTTAACGCTGCCTCTGCAAGCAATTTCTGCATTAGCAACATTGGGAAATGAATTGGAAGAAACGCCACGCAATGCAGCGTTAAAGCAGGCAATCAGTGTGATGTTGAGGCGACACCGAATGGAGAAATGACATCCAGCCGGGATTCTTGATCAATTGACATTAATCCCGTACTAATTTAATGCCCACTCCAGATCGGCTTGTTGAGCATACGTACTGGGTGCAGCTTCAAGCTTATCAAAGCTGACGATTTCATAGGCATCCGGCTGCTCCAGCAAAGCACGCAACAACTGGTTATTCATTGCATGCCCGGATTTATGCGCGGTGTAGCTGGCCAATAATGGATGGCCGATCAGATACAGATCCCCAATTGCATCGAGAATTTTGTGGCGTACAAATTCATTCTCGTAACGCAATCCATCAGCATTCAAGATCCGATACTCATCCATCACGATTGCATTTTCTAGTGATCCGCCTTGGGCCAAGCCCATGCCGCGCAAGGTTTCCACATCCTGCATGAAGCCAAAGGTGCGGGCGCGGGCAATTTCTTTAACATAGGATTCAATCCCGAAATCGACTTCCGCCGTCTGCCCTGTGGCATCGACTGCCGGATGGTTGAATTCAATGAAAAATTTCAGCTTGTAACCATTGTAGGGATCAAGCCTCGCCCATTTCTTCTGCTCTCCTGTGCCGATACGGACCTCAACCGGGCGCTTGATGCGGATGAATTTTTTGGCGGCGTTTTGTTCTTGCAAACCTGCTTGTTGCAACAAGAATACAAACGAGGCAGCCGAGCCATCCATGATCGGGATTTCTTCTGCCGTCACGTCGATATACAGGTTATCGATACCGAGCCCTGCGCAAGCAGACATCAAATGTTCAACGGTGGATACCTTGACCCCATTGATATCCAAGGTCGATGCCATACGGGTATCCCCGACTATAGTCGCCGTTGCAGGCAAATCCACTGGAGGGTCGAGATCGACACGGCGAAACACAATGCCGGTATCGGGCGCAGCCGGACGTATGGTCAAGCTGACCTTGGTGCCGGAATGAAGACCGACGCCGATGGTGGTGACAAGTTGTTTGACGGTACGTTGTTTGAGCATGGAACCATTATCCTAAAAAAACGGTGCTGAGGGCACCGTTTTTTATTGCACTGCAACTTAATACAACAGTTTGGGTTATCCCAATTGCTTCAGTAATGTTTCTGCATTGGACACTTCAAATTTGCCGCCTTGCTCCACGTTCAATTGTTTGACGACGCCGTTATCGACCAGCATCGAATAACGCTGTGAGCGCGTACCCATGCCGAATTTGCTGAAATCCGCATCAAGCCCTAACGCTTTGCTGAAATCGGCATTACCGTCAGCCATCATACGCACAGTGCCGGTTGCTTTCTGGTCACGTCCCCATGCCCCCATCACAAATGCATCATTGACCGAGATGCACCAGATTTCATCAACGCCTTTAGCCTTCAGCTCAGCCGCATGTTTTACGTAGCCGGGAACGTGTTGCGCCGAGCAGGTTGGAGTGTATGCACCTGGCAAACCAAAGATCGCGATCTTTTTACCTTTAGCCAGATCACTGACCTTGAATGTATTCGGACCCAAGGCGCAGCCTTCGGACTCAACTTCGATGAATTCTGAAAGTGTGCCTTCTGGCAGGCGATCGCCGATCTTGATTGTCATGTTCAGGTTCCTTGCAAAATGTTTGGGGATAAAAACAAAACGCCGCGCCTCGCTGGCGCGGCGTACAGATTGCAAGTATGCCTTGTTCTGCTTTTTTCTGCAGAGCGCAGCTTAAACCTATAACAACATATCTAGTGTGGCTTTGCTACGCATGCAAGGGAGTCAATATCGAGTCGAGAAGCGCAGTCGTACTAGGGTACGGCGAGCATCGCAGGCTTGAGATTGGCCCCTTTCATGCGTATGAAAGCCGCACTAGTCGGCTTGCTTGCGCAGGAAGGCAGGAATGTCGTAGGTCTCCATACCATTCTTTTCCAACGCACGCACAGTCTCCGAAGCCGATTCACGACGCCATACTGCCGGCGCCTTCATGCCTTCGAACGAAGGTGATGCCTGACCCATTGTTGGCGCCACGCCGACATTCTGTGCCACTGGCTCATTGTGCGTGCCGGTACGCAGCACAGGAGTTTGCACTAACTGCACATTCTTGCGCGCACGCCCGAGACCGGTAGCGACAACGGTCACGCGAATATCGTCGCCCATGTTGTCATCGTATGCTATCCCTTGCGCAATCGATGCATCGGATGCAGCGAACGCACGCACAGTCGCCATGACTTCCTTGATTTCCTTGCCCTTCAGGTTACGGCTGGCAGTCACATTGACCAGCACGCCGCGCGCACCGGACAAATCGATTCCATCAAGCAGCGGCGACGCAACGGCTTGTTCTGCAGCGATGCGTGCACGGTCAACGCCGGAAGCAGTGGCGGTACCCATCATCGCTTTGCCTTGCTCGCCCATAATCGTTTTGACGTCGTTGAAGTCGACGTTGATGTGGCCCGGCACATTGATGATTTCTGCAATCCCTGCCACAGCGTTATTCAACACATCGTCGGCATGTTGCAGCCATTCGATCATGCTGTCGTCTTCGTAGATTTCTTCCAGTTTCTCATTCAGGATTACGATCAGCGAATCGACATGTTGGCCTAATGCTTCCAGACCTTCATCAGCGATCTCCATGCACTTTTGACCCTCGTACGAGAATGGCTTCGACACCACTGCAACCGTCAACGCCCCCTGCTCTTTCGCTACTTGCGCAACGATCGGCGCAGCACCGGTACCGGTACCGCCACCCATGCCTGCTGCGATAAAGACCATGTGCGCACCGCGCAATGCATCTTCGATACGCGAACGCGATTCTTCAGCCAACTGACGGCCTACGGCAGGTTTCATCCCGGCGCCCAAACCGGTCTCGCCGATCTGAATCACGTTGTGCGCCTTGGATTGCTTGAGCGCTTGCGCATCGGTATTGGCAGCGATGAACTCGACGCCGGACACACCCTTGTTAATCATGTGCTGCACTGCATTGCCGCCTGCACCACCGACACCAACCACTTTAATCACGGTGCCTAACCCTGCGTTATCGAGCATATCGATTTCCATGATGACTCCCTTAGTAAATGTGCAGTTTTCAATCGTTAGGCATCACGCGATGTGACGACTAGCAATTGCAAACTGCGAGTTGAACCAAAAAAATTAAAAAACAATCCGACCTGATTACTGCAATACATTAAAAGTTACCCAAGAACCATTCCTTCATTCGCTGCCAAATCGCCTTTACCGAACCATCCTGGCGCGTCACGATATGGCCGCGCAAATACTGCTTTTTCGCTTCCAACAATAAACCGAGCACTGTTGCGTAACGAGGACTGCGCACCACGTCTGCCAATTGACCGCTGTAATCCGGCGTACCCAAGCGGGCAGGTTTCAAGAAAATATCTTCGGCCAACTCGACCATGCCCGGCATCATCGCGGAGCCGCCGGTCAGCACAATGCCCGACGACAGCACTTCTTCGTAACCGGATTCGCGCACGACCTGATGTACCAGCGAAAACAATTCTTCAACACGCGGTTCAATCACTGCGGCCAATGCCTGCCGTGACAAGCTGCGTGGACTGCGGTCACCCAATCCCGGGACTTCCAGCATTTCACCCGGATCGGCCAACACTTGCTTGGCGACGCCGTAACGCAATTTGATTTCTTCAGCTTCCACCGTCGGCGTACGTAACGCCATCGCGATATCGTTGGTGATCTGGTCGCCGGCAATCGGTATCACCGCGGTATGGCGAATCGCGCCTTCGGTAAAAATCGCCACATCGGTGGTGCCGCCGCCAATGTCAACCAGCACCACGCCAAGTTCTTTTTCATCTTCGGTCAACACTGCATCAGCCGATGCCATCGGTTGCAAAATCAGATCCGACACTTCCAATCCGCAACGCCGAATGCACTTGACGATGTTCTGCACCGCAGATACTGCTCCGGTCACGATATGCACTTTGACTTCCAGACGAATGCCGCTCATGCCGATCGGTTCGCGCACATCTTCCTGGCTGTCGACGATGAATTCCTGCGGCACGGTATGCAGCAATTGCTGATCAGTCGGAATGTTGACCGCTTTCGCGGTTTCGATCACGCGCGCCACGTCGGTCGCCGTGACTTCCTTGTCCTTGATCGCGACCATGCCGCTGGAATTGAAACTGCGGATATGACTGCCCGCGATGCCGGTATAGACATTGCGAATTTTGCAGTCGGCCATCAACTCGGCTTCTTCCAATGCGCGTTGAATCGACTCGACCGTTGCCTCGATATTGACGACGACGCCTTTCTTCAGACCTTTCGACTCCGCCTGTCCAAGGCCGATCACTTCGTGCCGCCCGTTCGGCATCACTTCGGCGACCACTGCCACCACCTTGGATGTTCCGATGTCGAGTCCGACAATTAAATTTTTTGCGTCTTTGGTCATATCGTTCCGCTTTATTTTTAGTTGGTCATGATTAAGCTACTGCGCGACACAATCCGAAGCCTGTGATGCTCACCATACCCTTGTACGGCTGCGCTTCTCGACTCCGGCTTGAGTCGCTCGCTACGCTTACTCATGCCCAACTCTCTTCCCTGATTTCAAATCTGTTGTGCCAAATGCCATCCCGCTTGCTTTCAAAGCCAAACCATTCGGGTAACGCATATCCACGCTTTCAATTCGATCCTGCAAGCGCGCGACCAATTGCGGATAGACGCTCACCAACCGCGCGACACGCTCTTTCAATGTAGTTTTACTTTGCTCACGCCCCAGCTCCACCGTCATGCCGGTATTCAGCTTGACGCTCCATGCATACCGGCCTGACAACTGCACACTATCGGGCGCCAAATTAGCCGGCGCAAACCAGTCACGCAGTTCATTAAAGCGTGCAACCACTTCCTTTTCGCTGCCCTCAGGACCTGCGAATTCCAACAGCTCGCCATCTTCTTCTGCTTCTGCCAAGTTAGCGGTAAACACATCGCCTTTCACCGACAACAAGCGGCCATCTTCACCCCATGTGCCCAGCGCCTTATGCTCTTCCAAATCGACGATCAATTTGTTTGGCCACTCGCGCCGCACCGTTGCCTTGCGCACCCACGGCACTGCTTCAAATGCCACACGAATCGCGTCCAGATCTGCAGTAAAAAAATTTCCTTTGATGCGCGGTACGGCCGTGCTTCGAATAGTTGAGCGGTCGATGTGGCGCAATTCTTCTTCCATGCCTTCAATCCGAATTACCTTGAGCGTAAACATCGGACGCTGCGCCAGCCACCACAATCCTGCCGACAACAATGCGAGCGCAACCAGGCCAAACAAGGCACCGGATACTGCGTTCAACATTTTTATGTCATGCCACATGATCGTTATGCTTTTTCTTTCAAGTCGCCATCAAACTTTCAGCGGCATCACATCTAACGCCGCCGATTTCAAAATATCCACACACAAGTCCTCATACGCAATACCTGACGCCTTGGCTGACATCGGAACCAGAGAGTGTCCTGTCATGCCGGGCGAGGTATTGATTTCCAATAAAAATGGTTCGTTATCCGATGCGCGCAACATCACATCGACCCGCGCCCAACCGGCACAACCCAATGCATTGAATGCACGCACGGCCAAATTCTGAATTTTTTGCGTCAATACTTGATCAAGCGGAGCCGGACACAGATATTGCGTGTCATCGCTAAAATATTTATGTTCATAATCATAATTGCCTTGCGGTGCGCGAATTTCGACGATCGGCAATGCGCGTGCGGTTCGACCCTTGCCAAGCACAGGCACAGTCAGTTCGCGTCCCGTGATAAATTCTTCCGCCAACACCACTTCATCGTATTTTGCGCAGAGATCAAAACCATCATGCATATCCGAATAACCATTTACCTTGCTGATACCAATGGTTGAACCCTCATGCGGCGCTTTCAGCATCAGCGGCAAACCCAATTCATCCGGCACCTTGCGCAATTCTTCATTCGATGTTGCCTTTGCATCGAGCACGGCAAAGCGCGGTGTAGGCAAACCGTGACTCAGCCAGACTCGCTTGCTCATTACCTTATCCATCGCAATTGAAGATGCCATCACACCGGAACCGGTATAAGGAACACCGAGTTGTTCGAGCGCGCCCTGCAAAGTTCCGTCTTCACCATAACGGCCATGCAATGCGATAAATACGCGATCGAATTTCTCTGCCGCCAATTCAGCCAACCCACGTTCGGCCGGATCAAATGCATGCGCATTGATACCTTTGCTTTGCAATGCCTTCAATACTCCGCTACCTGACATCAGCGACACTTCGCGCTCGGCGGAACGGCCGCCGAACAACACACCTACTTTTCCGAATTCGCTAACGTTACTCATTACGTTCTTTGTATTCATGGTTGATCTATTAATTGCATTAATTTACCGGGCACGCCGCTAATCGAACCGGCGCCCATCGTCATGAGCACGTCACCATCTTTCAATATGTTCAAGATCGTGTCGGGCATGTCATTGATATCCTCTACAAACACCGGCTCCACTTTGCCAACGACACGCAAAGCGTGTGCCAGCGAGCGGCCATCTGCTGCAACGATCGGTTGCTCGCCTGCCGCATATACTTCACCCAATATCAACGCATCTGTCGTGGACAATACCTTGACGAAATCTTCAAACAAGTCGCGCGTGCGCGTGTAGCGATGCGGCTGGAATGCGAGCACCAGGCGACGTCCTGGATAAGCACCGCGCGCTGCTGCCAAGGTCGCTGCCGTTTCGACCGGATGATGGCCGTAGTCATCGACCAACGCAAAGCTGCCGACATCCTTGCCATCGACTTGCGGCAATTTGATTTCGCCATAGCGTGTAAAGCGCCGACCTACACCATTGAATTCAGCAAGCGCTTTTTGCGTCGCGCTGTCTGCCACACCCAATTCGCGCCCTATTGCAATTGCCGCACATGCGTTTTGCACATTGTGCATGCCTGGTTGATTCAATCGCACTTGCAGCGGTGGATAGTCATCCTGAATCACCGTGAAATGCATATGGCTATCGACAGCCTGCGCATCAATCGCGCGTACATCAGCATCTTCATGAAAACCGTAAGTCATGATCGGCTTGGAAATGAACGGCATGATTTCACGCACGTTCTTATCGTCCAGACATAACATCGCCACACCATAGAATGGCAAGCGTTGTGTGAATTCGATAAAAGCTTGCTTCAGCTTTGCGAAATCATGATCGTATGTTTCCATATGATCAGCATCGATGTTGGTGATGACCTCAATCACCGGCGACAAATTCAGGAACGATGCATCCGACTCATCGGCTTCGGCCACGATGAAATCGCCCGAGCCCAGTTTGGCATTCGCACCGGCACTGGTCAGACGGCCACCGATCACAAAAGTCGGATCAAGCCCGCCTTCAGCTAATACGCTTGCCACTAAACTGGTGGTCGTTGTTTTTCCATGTGTGCCTGCAATCGCGATACCGCTTTTCAAGCGCATCAATTCCGCCAGCATCATTGCGCGCGGCACGATTGGAATATGTTTGGCACGTGCTGCGATCACTTCCGGGTTATCCGATTTGACCGCGGTCGAAGTGACGATCGCATCTGCATTGCCAATGTTTTCAGGTGCATGTCCGTGTGTGACCTTCGCGCCTAATTTTGCCAAGCGCTGAGTCGCTGCATTGCTACCCAGGTCAGAGCCTGACACGATATAGCCAAGGTTGAGCAACACTTCGGCGATACCGCTCATGCCGGAGCCGCCAATTCCTACGAAATGGATATTTTTGACTTTATGTTTCATACCGCCTCACCATTTTTTACCGCGACCAATTCTTCCAGTACATGGGCAATTGCATCATTCGCATCGCGGCGCCCAATCGCATAGGCGGCTTCCGCCATTTTCTGGCAATCTGCGCGGGACAACGATTGCAACAATTTCGCCAGGCGCTCTTCCGTCAACTCGCGCTGCGGAATATAAATTGCTGCCTTTTGCGCCAGCATCCATTCCGCATTGTCACGCTGATGCGATGTGGTAGAAACCACCAGCGGCACCAGCACACTTGGCACACCCGCGGCGGTCAGTTCCGACACGGTAATCGCACCGGCGCGGCAAATGACCAAATCCGCTTCCGCATAACGGCGTGGCATGTCGTCGATAAAATCCACCACTTCCGCTTGCACCTGCGCGTTTGCATAAGCTGCGCGCAATGCTTCAACATGCTGCTTGCCGGATTGATGCGTGACGCTTGGCCGCACATCGGCAGGAATGCGCTCCAAGGCTGCAGGCACACATTCATTCAACGCTTTGGCGCCAAGACTGCCGCCAACTACCAACAACTTGAGCGGACCATTACGTCCGGCATAACGCTGTGCAGGTTGCGGCACTTGCATGATTTCCTTGCGCACCGGATTTCCTGTGACCTGCGCCTTGTTTGCCGCACTGCCGAAATTGGCAGGGAATCCAAACAGCACTCGCTTGGCCAACGGCACCAATGTTTTATTCGACAGCAACAACGCTGCATCAGCATTGACCAATGCGAGAGGAATACCACGCAACTTAGCCATCACGCCACCCGGTACCGTGACGTAACCACCCATACCAAGCACAACATCCGGTTTGCGTCTGCCCAGTATGCGAAAACAGCTTGCAAAACTCGTCAATAAATTTGCCAACCCTCGCAATGAATGCAATAAGCCTTTGCCGCGCAATCCGGAAAATTGAATGCGATCCATCTCGATGCCCTGTTTGGGCACCAATCCATTTTCCATGCCATGCGCAGTACCCAGCCACGACACTTGCCAGCCACGCGATTTCATCGTGTCCGCAATTGCGATGCCCGGAAAAATATGTCCGCCGGTACCGGCTGCCATGATCAAGAGGCGGCTCATATGCGCCCTCCTCTCATTAATTGCCGGTTCTCATAATCGATTCGCAGCAAAATCGCCAGTCCGATGCAGTTGATCAGCACGCCGGAACCGCCATAACTCATCAATGGCAACGTCAACCCTTTGGTCGGTAGCAAGCCGAGATTCACACCCATATTGATGAACGCCTGCACACCGATCCAGATGCCGATGCCTTTTGCGGTCAGGCCTGCAAAGGTCAGATCAAGTGCAATTGCTTGCCGTCCGATTTCAAACGAGCGTTTGACGATCCAATAAAATGCCGCCACCACGACCATCACGCCGACAAAACCCAATTCTTCTCCGATCACCGCCAGCAAAAAGTCGGTGTGCGCTTCCGGCAGGTAATGCAATTTTTCGACGCTGCCACCGAGGCCAACGCCAAACAATTCACCGCGTCCGAATGCGATCAAGGAATGCGACAGTTGATACGCCTTGCCTTGTGCGTTCTCTTCGACCCACGGATTCATGTATGCAAAAATCCGCTCGCGCCGCCACGGCGACAACACAATCACCAAACTAAAAATACCGACCAGCGTTGCGCCAATTCCGCCAAACCAGATGCCGTTAATCCCGCCCAAAAACAAAATGCCCATCGCGATGCAAACGATGACACCGAACGCACCCAAATCCGGTTCCAGCAACAGGAACAAGCCAACCGTTCCCACCGCGGCCGCCATCGGTAAAAACCCCTTGGTCAACTGATGCATGAATTGCTGCTTGCGCACGGTGTAATCTGCCGCGTAAAGCACAACAAACAATTTCATCAATTCGGATGGCTGCAAATTAAATACCTTGAATGACAGCCAGCGCTTGGCGCCATTAACGCCTTTGCCGACACCGGGAATCAATACCAGCAGCAACAGAATCAATGCACCTGCAAACAAATACGGTGCGACCTGTTGCCAGGTTTCGATCCGCACACGGAATGCGAACAAACCTGCTATCAATGAAATACCGATGAACATCGCTTGCCGCATCAGGAAATGCGAGTTCTTGTAGTTCGCATATTTAGGCGAATCCGGCAGCGAGATCGATGCCGAATACACCATCACCATGCCGAACAACATCAACAGCACCACCACCCACACTAAAGGCTGGTCGTATTCCATCATCTTCGAGCGTTGCTCCAAGCTGGGAATGGATGGCGTTGCAGCCGATGCCGACAAAAATGGCAGCGCAAATTTCATGCGATCACCTCGCCGCGTGACAACGCAACTTCCCGCACCGCATCGACAAACACTTGCGCACGATGCGCATAATTCTTGAACATGTCGAGGCTGGCGCAGGCGGGTGACAGCAACACGATATTGCCTGTGTAGGCCAATTCAGCCGCACGTTGCACAGCTGCTTCCAATGTCGCGCAATCAATCACTTCGACTTCTGGATCGGCAACAGCAGCGCGAATTGCAGCAGCATCCTTGCCGATCAACAGCACGGCGCGCACATATTTCGCCACAGGTTCTGCCAGCGGCGCAAAATCCTGTCCCTTGCCATCACCGCCCGCAATCAGGATCAACTGCTTGCCGCCACCGCTGTGTTGCGCGCCGAGGCCTTTCAACGCTGCGACGGTTGCACCGACATTGGTGCCTTTACTGTCGTCGTAATATTCGACGCCGCCAACCGTTGCCACCAACTCAACTCGATGCGGCTCACCTTTGTATTCACGCAATCCGTGCAGCAAGCGTGCAAACGGCAAGCCGATTGCACGACCCAATGCCAATGCTGCCAATGCATTGACTGCATTATGCTGACCGCGAATCTTGAGCGCGTCAGCCGGCATCAGGCGATTGATCGATGTTGGCAATTCGACTGCACTCTCTTTTTTACGGCGCGTCTTTCTGGTGTCGCCCTCTTCATCCGGTACCGCTACCGACAACCATTGCATGCCATTTTCATTGGACAGCCCCAAACAGTTGGCATGTTCCGGCTCGTCCGATCCGAAGGTAATAACAGGTGCTTGCGGCGACGCCATCTTCATCACGATTTCATCGTCGCGATTCAACACACGAATTGTGTTCGCACCAAAGATGCGTGCCTTGTCTGCAGCATACGATTGCATGTCGCCATGCCAATCAAGATGGTCTTGCGTGACGTTCAGAACGGTCGCGGCATCGGCTTGCAAGCTGTATGTGGTGTGCAACTGGAAGCTGGATAATTCCAATACCCAGACTTGCGGCAAGTTGTCTTGGTCCAGTGCCGTGCGCAATACATCCAATGCGGCAGGGCTGATATTGCCGGCGACTTGCACCGTTAACCCGGCACGCTTGCACAACAAACCGGTCAAACTGGTAACCGTTGTTTTGCCGTTGGTGCCGGTGATTGCGATCACTTTAGGCGCATAGTTTCGCTCGTCCTTCAGCGCGGCGAGCGCCTGTGCGAACAATTCGATCTCACCCCACACCGGAATATTCTTTTCTGCAGCAGCGGGAATAATTTCAGACAACTCACGGTTCGGTGCCAGACCAGGGCTGACTGCAACAAAATCAATGCCGTCCAACAGACTGGCGTGCAATGGTCCGGCCACAAATTCGGCATTCAAAACAGCTTCCCGCAATTGCGGCAAACGCTCCGGCGCTTCACGCGTATCCGCGACGCGCACTGACGCGCCGCAGCGTGCGAGCCACTGCGCCATTGCCAGACCGGATTCACCCAGTCCAAGCACGAGAACGTTTTTCCCCTGGTAGTTCATTTATAAGTTTATATAACCTGTTACCGTAATTTCAGCGTGGACAAACCAAACAACACCAACATCATTGTGATAATCCAGAACCGCACGACGACCTGCGTTTCTTTCCAACCCTTTTGCTCATAGTGATGATGCAACGGCGCCATCAATAAAATGCGCTTCCCAACACCGTAGCGCTTCTTCGTATATTTAAAATAAGACACCTGCACCATGACCGATACTGTCTCCACCACAAAGATGCCGCCCATGATGAACAACACGATTTCCTGACGTACGATCACCGCAATGGTTCCGAGTGCACCGCCCAAAGCCAGCGCCCCGACATCACCCATGAACACTTGCGCCGGATAGGCGTTGTACCAAAGGAATGCCAATCCGGCACCCGCCATCGCTCCGCAAAAAATCAACAATTCGCCGGCACCAGGAATATGGGGAATGAACAGATACTTCGAATACGCCGCACTACCGGTCAAGTAAGCAAACAGCCCTAACGCCGATCCGACCAAAACGGTTGGCATGATCGCCAGGCCATCCAGTCCGTCGGTCAAGTTCACCGCATTACTGGTGCCGACGATGACAAAATAAGTCAACGCGATGAAGCCCCACACGCCGAGCGGATAACTGATCGTCTTGAAGAACGGTACGATCAAGTCAGCCTTGGGCGGCAGATACATGCTGAAACCGGATTTCACCCATTCATAAAATAATTCCAGCACCTGTGTATTGGATGGTGCCGATACCGTGAATGCCAGATAGAAGGCGGCAACAAGGCCGATCACCGATTGCCAGAAATATTTTTCTCCGGAGCGCATGCCTTTCGGGTCTTTAAAAACCACCTTGCGGTAATCATCGACCCAACCAATCGCGCCGAAGCCGAAGGTCACCACCAGCACCACCCACACAAAGCGATTGCTGAAATCGCACCACAGCAATGTTGATACACCGATCGCGATCAGGATCAACGCGCCGCCCATGGTTGGCGTGCCGCTCTTGATCAAATGTGTTTGCGGACCATCGGTACGCACCGCTTGCCCGACCTTCAGACGCGTCAACATGCGGATCACGGCAGGTCCGGCAATCAAACCGATCGCAAGCGCAGTCAACGTCGCGAACACTGCGCGAAAGGTAATGAATTGAAAGACGCGCAATACGCCCAGATCTTGTTTGAAATAGTGTGCCAACCAAAGCAGCATATCAGTGAGCTTCCTGTACTTTTTGACCAATTACATGTTGAACGACACGTTCCATTTTCATGAAGCGCGATCCTTTTACCAGCACAGTTGCATCAGGTGTTACGAGCGTATCGAGCGCGGTATTCATCGCGCCGATATCGCTGAAATGTTTGCCGCGTGCGCCGAATGCATCGCATGAGTGACGCGCCAAGTCGCCCAGCGTCAGCAAATGCCGAATGCCGCGGCCGCGCGCATAAGCGCCGATTTCTTCGTGAAACTTTCGGCCTTCACTGCCGACCTCGCCCATATCGCCAAGCACCAGAATTTGTGGTTCCGCTGCTTGTGCGAGCACATCGATCGCAGCCCGCACAGAATCGGGATTGGCATTATAGGTATCGTCAATCACCAACGCACCGTTGACTGCCTTCTTGCGTTGCAGCCGACCGTTCACCGGCGCAAATGATTCCAGTCCGCGCATTACCGCATCGACGCTGACACCGATGGCAAGCGTGCAAGCGATCGCTGCCAACGCATTGCGGACATTGTGTATGCCTGCCGCCGTCAACCGCACCGGAAATTTATTGCTGCCGGCTGTGACCACCAATTCGCTGCCAAATTCATTGGGACGGAATGAACACGTCACTTTCGATTCCGGATTCAAGCCAAACGCCAATGTCTTGCGTTTGCCGGAACTCTTCGCGCTGCGATGCCAAATCGGCATGAATGAATCATCACCCGGAAAGATCGCGATGCCTTTCTCGGGCAGCGCACGCAGCACGTTGCTGTTTTCTTCGGCAACAGCTTCGACCGTGCCCATGAATTCCTGATGCTCGCGCTGCGCATTATTCACCAATGCCACTGTCGGTTGCGCGACTGCTGCAAGCTTGGCAATCTCGCCCGGATGATTCATGCCCAATTCCAGCACTGCTGCCTTATGCTGCTGGTTCATGCGGAATACCGTCAGCGGCACACCGATTTCATTGTTCAGGTTTCCTTTGGTTGCAAGATAATTTCCTTCGCCGAACTCGGCAGCCAGAATCGATGCAATCATTTCCTTGACTGTCGTCTTGCCATTACTGCCGGTTACACCGATGACGGGAATCGTGAATTGGCGACGCCAGTACTGTGCGATTTCTGCCAAGGCAATGCGCGTATCAGGTACGACCATCGCAGGCACGATCAAACCTTTAGGGCCATTCTCGACTACGACCGCTACAGCACCCTTGGCAATCACGTCATCCAAAAAATTATGTGCGTCAAAATGCTCGCCGCGCAACGCGACAAATAAATTGCCGGGAGCGACATGGCGGCTATCGGTCGAGATGCCATTAAATGCGGCATTACCGGTCACTAATGCGCCGGAGATCCATGGTTGCAAATCGGCCAATGACGATTTCATCAGTGCGCCCCTTTCATTGTCGCGCGTGCCGCCAATGCCAAAGCTGCATGGTCCGCATCGAGGAATGACAATTTCCTGCCTTTGATTTCCTGCGTGGTCTCGTGTCCTTTACCGGCCAGCAAAATCACGTCTTGCTTGCCCGCGTGCTTGACCGCCGACAGAATCGCTGCTGCGCGGTCTTCATAAGTCTGTATATCGGCTTGCTGTTCAGATGTCGCCTGCATTCCTGCAACGATTTGCGCGATGATGTCGGCCGGATTTTCGCTGCGCGGATTGTCGCTGGTGACGATCACATGGTCCGCGACAAGTGACGCCGCGCCCATTTGCGCACGCTTGCCCGGATCGCGATCGCCGCCGCAGCCGAACACGCACCACAACTGCCCGTTGCGTTCTTCCGCTATCGGGCGCAACGCGTCCAATGTTTTTTCCAATGCGTCCGGCGTATGTGCATAGTCGATGACAACCAGCGGCGCATCGTTGCCCCCCAGTTGCTGCATGCGTCCCGGCACCGCAGTCAGCAATTCAATCGAATCAATCGCAGTGCGCCACGGCACCGACTTGGCGAGCAACACACCGACAATCCCGATAGCGTTACTGACATTGAACTGTCCAACCAATTGCGTTTTCACAATGCTGGTTCCGGATGGCGAAGTCAGATGGAATGTCGTGCCGATCTGACTCATGCGAATATCATTTGCATACAATACCGTGATGCCTTGCACGATTTGATTAGTCAATGTTGTACCGATGATCGCAACTGATGGCGCCGTCTTCTTCAAATATTCGACCAGCCGCAAACCCATTGGGTCATCGAGGTTCACGATTGCATGCTTCAAACCTGGCCAATTGAACAGCGCAGTCTTGGCCGCTTCGTACGCCGCCATATCGCCATGATAATCAAGATGGTCGCGCGTGAAATTGGTAAACAACGCAACATCACAGTGCAAGCCGTTCATGCGCCCTTGATGAAGCCCGATCGACGACGCTTCAATTGCCAACGCTTTTGCGCCGGCATCGCGCATCTCGGCCAGATGGCGCTGCAATAGAACGGCATCCGGCGTCGTATAACCAGTCGGCTGAAATTCGCCGTGCAAACCCTGGTTATACAAACCAACGCCAAGCGTGCCGATCACCGCAGTCGGTTCACCCAGCTGCGATAGTGCACTGCCAATCCATTGTGTGCAGGACGTTTTGCCATTGGTACCGGTAACAGCAACCACAAACATGTCTGCATCAGGGTGTGCATAGTAAGCGCCGGCAATTTCACCTGCATGTTTTTGCAAATCAGTAACAGCCAGATGCGGTACTTTCAATGCAGCATTCCATGTGAAACCCTGTGCTTCATACACGATCGCCTTTGCGCCGTTTTCAATCGCCGCATCGATGTAACTGCGGCCATCCGCCGCATCGCCCGGATACGCAAAAAATATATCGCCCAGCTTGATGCTGCGCGAGTCGGACGACAATTGCGCGATCGGCGTCTGCACTTGCAGCCAGGCGAGAATGTCAGGCAGTGTTGGTGTCATGATCGACATCACATGCTCTCCCCAACATGGCCGCTTGGAATAATGATATTGGTCACCGACGAATCCGGTGTGACATCCAGCGCACGCAGTGCATTGGCGGCCACCGTAGAAAACACCGGCGCTGCGACATCACCGCCGTAATGCAATCCATTCGACGGCTCATCCACCATCACCGCAATGATGAGCCGAGGATCAGAGACAGGAGCAAAACCGACAAATGACGCGACATATTTGTTGACGTACTTTCCGCCTTCCACCTTATAAGCCGTACCGGTTTTTCCTGCAACGCGATAGCCGGGCACTTGCGCTTTCGGCGCCGTTCCGTCGGGGCTGACCACGGTTTCCAGCATGGTGCGCACTTCCCGCGCGGTCTTTTCGGAAATAATCCTTTGCCCAATCGGCAGATCAGTCACTTTTTGAAACGACAACGGAATCAAATCGCCATTGCGTGCAAAAATCATGTACGAGCGCGCCAGCTGGATCAACGACACTGAAATGCCATGTCCATAACTCATGGTCGCCTGTTCAATTGGACGCCATGATTTGTATGGACGTACGCGCCCGGCCACTGCACCCGGAAACCCAAATCTGGGCTGCTGGCCGAATCCAACCGAGGTAAACATTTCCCACATTTCCTGCGGCGGCATTTCCAGCGCAATCTTCGACGTGCCGACATTGGACGATTTTTGAATAATCTGGGCAACGGTCAATATGCCATGCGGCTCTGCATCACCAATCGTTGCCGTCCCGATCGTCATTTTTCCAGGTGCTGTCTGGAAGGTGGTGGAAGGTGTGACGCGCTTTGTCTCCAGCGCCAGCGCCACCGTAAATGGTTTCATCGTCGAGCCGGGCTCAAATGTATCTGTCATGACGCGATTGCGTAATTGTGCGCCAGTCAACACCCTGCGGTCGTTGGGGTTGTATGTCGGCAAATTGGCAAGCGCCAGAATCTCTCCAGTGCGAACATCCAGCACGACAATCGCACCTGCTTTCGCATTGTTCTTCTCGACTGCATTTTTCAATTGCGTAAAGGCGATGTACTGGATCTTGCTATCGATCGATAGCGCCAAATCATTTCCATCGTGCGGTTCACGCACAGCTTCGATATCTTCAACAATGTGTCCCAGTCGATCCTTGATGACGCGACGGCTGCCGGTCATGCCGGCCAAACTTTTCTGCGCCGCCAATTCCATGCCATCCTGACCTGCATCTTCGATATTGGTGAAGCCGACTACATGCGCCATCACCTCGCCTTCCGGATAGAAGCGCCTGTATTCTTTACGTGTCTCGATACCGGGAATGCCCAGCTTGACGATCCTGTCGGTCGTCTCCGGTTCGACTTGCCGCTTCAGGTAGACAAAGCTGCGATCCGAATCGAGCTTGTGCTGCAATTCGCGATCGGTCATATCGAGCAAACTCGCCAACTCGTGCAACTTGGATTTTGGCGCAGTCATTACATCGTCAGGGATAGCCCACACTGCCTTGACCGGCACTGATGATGCCAGCACCTGGCCATTGCGATCGGTAATTTTGCCGCGCGTAGCAGGCAACTCCAGCGTGCGCGCATAACGCGACTCGCCCTGCTTTTGCAGGAAGTCGGTTGAAATGCCTTGCAACCATAAAGCACGGCCGGCCAGCGCAACGAAACCTGCAAACAATGAAAACAGCACCACGCGTGAACGCCATATCGGCAGCTTGACGGCCAATACCGGGCTGGCCGAAAACGGCACGCCTTTGGCTGCAGCCACTCGACTGCTCGTATTGACGTTGCGTGATGATTGTGCGGCGCGCGTCATTTGGCGTTCACCGTCAAATACTGGGTGCGTGCCGGCGTCAACGCAATCATGTTCAAATCGCGCCGCGCATTGGCTTCAATGCGCGCATGCTTGCCGTATGTGGATTGATCGAGTTGCAGTTGCGCCCATTCGATATCGAGTTGGCGCGCCTTCGATTGCGCACTTTCCAACTGAATGAACAGTTGACGCGCGTGATACTGCGCCTTCACCAGCGACAAGGCGCACATTACCAGTAAGGCTGTCAGAATTAGATTAATACGCCCGCTCATGCACCTAACCCTGTTGGATGATTCAACGGCAGTCGCTCGGCCACGCGCATCACGGCGGAACGCGCGCGCGGGTTGGCAGCCACTTCTGCGGCAGAGGGTTTAACACGGGACAGCAATTTCATTTCCGGTTGCGGCAGGTCTGCCGCGCGAATCGGCAGGCGACGGTCAGGCTGCGGCACATTGGCTTTTGAAGCCATGAACTGCTTGACGATGCGATCTTCCAATGAATGAAAGCTAATCACAACCAATCTCCCCTGCGGAGCCAAATGCCTGTACGCCTGTTCCAAACCTATTTCGAGTTCTTCAAGCTCTTTATTGACGAAAATCCGGATAGCCTGAAATGTACGAGTGGCCGGGTCTTTGCCTTTCTCGCGTGTTTTGACGGCGTGTGCCACGATCTCGGCAAGCTGTCGTGTGCTTGAAATTGGCTCGACTGCCCTGCGAGCAGCAATCGCCTTTGCAATCTGAAAAGCAAACCGTTCTTCCCCATAATCGCGTATCACCTTCTCAATTTTTTGCTCTGTTTCGGTGGCCAACCAATCCGCTGCCGACTGGCCACGCGTGGTATCCATACGCATGTCGAGCGGACCATCTGCACGAAAACTAAAACCCCGCGCCGCATCATCTACCTGCGGCGACGAGATTCCCAAATCCAGTAAAACACCATCCACCTGCGCCACGCCACGCGACCCAAGCACTCCACTCAAAGTCGCAAAGCTGTCATGCACAATCGCGAAACGCTGATCGGCAATCGTGTTCGCCTCGGCAATCGCCTGCGGATCCTTGTCAAACGCAATCAAACGGCCATGCGCGCTCAAGCGACCTAAAATCCTGCGGCTATGTCCGCCACGGCCAAACGTACCGTCCAGATACACGCCATCAGCGCGGGCACCTTCAATTGCCAACGCATCTACCGCTTCATCCAACAACACCGTACGGTGCGGAAACTCAGGCACCGCTTGCAAAGTCATCACAATCCGACGTCAGAATGAAAAATTGTTCAATACATCCGGCATGCCGGTCGCAATCGCTTGCGACTCGCTCTCGGCCAACTTGGCTGCATCCCAAATTTCAAAATGACTACCCATTCCCAGCAACATCACATCGCGCGACAAACCGGACGCCGCACGCAATTCCGGCGCAATCAAGATACGTCCGGCGGAATCCATCTCCACATCCGACGCATTACCCAAAAAAATACGCTGCCACGCACGCGCCGACATCGGCCACGCGGCAATTTGCTCGCGATGGCTTTCCCACACCGGACGCGGGAAAAACAACAAACATCCATGCGGGTGCTTGGTCAGCGTGACGCGTCCTTCGCACTGAATCGAAAGCGCGTCACGATGCTTGGCCGGAATCGACATCCGCCCTTTTGCATCGAGATTTAATGCTGACGCGCCTTGAAACACGATGGAAATCCCCTGAAATTTGTTTTAGATATTGATTCCAGTGTGAAATTGCAGCAAAACAAGAATTTATTTTCACCCACAAAATGACACTTTTTCACACTGTCACCCACTTTAGAGGATGCTCGATTGGTGGTCAAGCAATATTAATGATGCGAAATGGTATTTTTTCCAATGAAGTCAAGGACTTAGCGCACTTCGTTGAAGCGGCTTAAAGTAATAATATCTCGATAAATTAAGTACTTATCGTAGATAGTGAAAGTTGAGTCTCACATATACACATGTGTTTATGCTGAAAACGACAAAACGCAAAAGTGTATCAATTACGGAATTTGAAAAAGCCGACACTTTCAACACGATTAACCACATTAAATTTTTCCGCTTGAAGCATCTCGTGAAGTTATGCAAAAAATTAACCAAATCTCACAACTGCTAGTTACTTCTAAATAGTGCACAGTGGAATTATCTGCGTATGATGAGAATCTGCATCTCAAATACGCATTGAACGTCAATCTCGGTTGGAGTGACGAGATTGATCGATCAAAGGTCGCATCAACAGCGAGCAATCAATGAAATTAAAAGAATCAAAACATGACTCCAAAATTCAAATATCTACTGTTTGTCCAGGCATTATTTTTAGCAGCAGGACTGCATGCAGAAGAACTTAGCAATCCAATCACACGATTCAACATCGCGCGCTACGAGTTGGAAGGCAATACGCTGCTTACACCAACGGTAGTGGAACAGTTGCTCGCACCGTATGCGGGCAAGCAGCGCGACTTCGGCGATGTGCAACATGCGCAAGAGGCGCTGGAAAATGCATACCGCAAGTTGGGTTACAGCATAGTAAGAGTGACTTTACCGGAACAGGAACTCAATCAAGGTGTGGTGCACTTCAAGGTAATTGAAACGCGATTAGGAAAAGTAACGGTCGAAGGCAATCGCGTCTTCGACGAAACCAATATACGCAACAGCTTGCCAGGGCTGCGTGTGGGGGAGACACCGAACCTTTCCGAGATTTCACGCAGTATCAAAGTCGCCAATGAAAATCCAGCCAAGAAAACCACTTTGCAATTGCAAAGCAGCGACCAAGCCGGCGAAATTAATGCCCTTCTTAAAGTTGTCGACGAAAAAACCTGGAATGCCAGCGCGAGCGTCGATAACACAGGTGACGCCAATACCGGACGCAACCGCATGAGCGTGCAACTGCAACAAGCCAACATCGGCGGATTGGATCATGTCGCCAGTGTGCAATACACCACCAGCTTGGAGCATCCCAGCAAAGTCAGCGTCTACGGAGTTGGATACCATGTTCCCTTATATGCGATGGGAGATTCACTTGATTTTTTCGGTAGTTACTCCGATGTCGATTCCGGTACTGTGTCAGCTGGATTGTTGAACTTGCAGGTCAGTGGCAAAGGCTCGACATTCGGCACTCGCTATAACCACAATTTTGATCGCATCGGTGACTACGAATCGAAACTGAGCGGTGGCTTCGACTACAAAGCATTCAAAAATAATATTGTATTGCAGGGAGTCCCATTAGGTAACGATATCACCGTACATCCACTCAGTCTGACCTATAGTGGCAACCAACCGCTTATTGCAGGTGCCACTGATTTTTATGTAAGCGGTGTGCGCAACATTCCCGGTGGCGACAAAGGTGGCACTACGGACTTCAATCGTGTGCGATCTGGCGCGTCACCTGCTTATACATTGCTGCGCTATGGCGCCAACTATACCCGCCTGCTTCTCAGCGATTGGCAAATGCGCGTTGCATTCAATGGCCAAAGCACGCGTGATGCGCTGGTGCCGGGCGAACAATTCGGCGCCGGCGGTGCGACCTCGGTGCGCGGTTTCAACGAACGTGAAATATCCAATGATTCCGGCCGCGTTGCCAGTCTTGAGATGTATACACCTAACTGGTGTAACAGCATCCACAACGCCACCGCCCAATGCAGGCTGCTCGGTTTTTATGACAATGCCCATGTATCACGCAACAACGCGTTACCAGGAGAAGAGGCACAAGCATCGATCGGCAGCATCGGCGTGGGTTTGCGCATGACTGTCGACAAATATGTCGCACTGCAATTGGATCTTGGGCATGTGATTGATGCATCCGACACACAAGCAAAAAACAAGCAGCGTGTGCATTTCAAAATGGCGATCAGCTATTAGGGACTCGATATGAAAACCAACAAAAAATTGAGCGTAACCACATCAATGAGATGGCGGATCCAGCTCAGCATCAAACTGCTGCCCATGCTGATCGCCGGTTGCCTGAACACTGCTCCCGCATGGTCCAACCCGAGCGGCGCGCAAATCGTCAATGGACAAGTCAGCATCACCAACTCCGGCAATGTGATGACGATCACCAATAGTCCCGGTGCGATCATCAATTGGCAAAATTTTTCGAACAACGCCGGCGAGATCACGCGCTTCATGCAACAAAATGCAAACAGCAGCGTGCTGAATCGCGTCGTTGGACAAGATCCATCGCAAATTCTGGGCACACTGCAATCGAATGGCAAAGTGTTTCTGATCAATCCGAACGGCATTGTATTTGGCGCGGGTGCGCAAGTTAACGTCAATGGCCTGGTCGCCTCCACTCTCAATCTCAGCAATGAGAATTTCCTGGCCGGGAAATTGAATTTCAACGCTGGCACATCAGCAGGCAGCATCAGCAATCAAGGTTCCATCACCACGCCGAACGGTGGTCAGGTTTACTTGATCGCACCGCATATCGAAAACAGCGGCATCATCACGTCGCCTAAAGGCGATGTCATTCTTGCCGCCGGCAACAGTGTGCAACTGGTGGATTCCAGCAGCCCTGATATGCAAGTGGTCGTCAGTGCGCCGACCGACCAGGCGATCAATCTGGGGCAAGTGATTGCACAAGGCGGCAAGATCGGCATTTACGGTGCGTTGATCAACCAGCGCGGCACGGTCAATGCCAACAGCGCAGTGGTTGGTGAAAACGGCAAAATCGTCTTCAAGGCCAGCGGCGACACGTTGCTGGAAGCAGGCAGTATCACAACCGCGACCGGTGCCGGTAAAGGCGGCGACATCCAGATACTCGGCGATCGCGTCGGGCTGACCGGCAATGCCAAAATCGACGCCAGTGGACATACAGGTGGCGGCACAGTATTGATTGGAGGTGATTATCACGGCGAGAATGCGTCGATCCAGAATGCCAAACGCACCTACGTCGGCGCTGACACGCAGATCAAGGCCGATGCAATCGACAATGGCGATGGCGGCAAAGTGATTGTGTGGTCGGATGAAACGACGCGTGCGTATGGCAGCATCTTCGCGCGCGGCGGCGCACAAGGCGGCAATGGCGGCTTTGTCGAAACTTCAGGCAAACAGAATCTGGATTTCCATGCGAAAGTAGATGTGAGTGCAAACCATGGCAGCAACGGCACGTTGCTACTCGACCCCAGCACCATCACGATTACCGGTGGTTCCGGTGATGGCGACGTCGATGGCACATCGACGTTTCAAGGTTCCTCCACTGCAGGCACTGTCAACTTCTTCGATGCAGGACCAACGGTTATCTATCAATCTGAAATTGAAGGGTTGACGCCTGGCACCAATCTGATTCTTGAAGCGACTGACTACATCAGTACAGCAGGCACGTTCAATAATTTACTACTGCTGCCAATCAATAGTAATCTCACACTGCGCACCCGCAATGCATCGACGGATGGTACAGGAACGATCGGTATTAATCTGGTTGGCAGTACAGACGGAACCAACCTGACATTCAAGACGCAAGGCACCGGTACGATCACGCTGCAGAGCGGCATCGGCAGTTCCCCACAAGCAGCACCGATCCAGGCTGGTCATCTGGTGACCGATGGTGGATCAGTCACGATAGCAGGCAGCGGTAATGTAACCTTCGTCAACATCAACACCATGCCCACAGCTCCCGGCATCGGAGGTGACGTGTCGATTACATCATCTGCAGGTTACATAGCAATCAGTCGCAATATCGACGCCCGCGGCAATAGCGCTGGTAACGGCAACGTGACGCTGAACGCCGCTGGTGCAATCAATGTCGCCAGCACCATGGCGGACGTGCCTATCATTGCGAACCAGTTGACCATGACGGCAAACGGCGGCATCAATGATGCCACCTCCAGCCCTGGCATGTACTTGCCAGTCATGGTCGAGGCCAGCTCGCTCAGTGCTACTAACGGCAACAACAGCCCGGTCAATATCGCCAACGTCGCCGGCAACGTGACGATTGCCTCTGCTGGCGTCACGACAGCAGGCGGCGATATCACCTTGTTCGTCGACCCCAGCAGCAGCCTCACCGTTGCCGCGCCGATCAACGCTGGCAGCGGCAACATCAATCTCAATGCCGGATCTGTGATCGGCAGCGGTGGCACAATCACCGGCAGTACGCTCAACGTGACTTCCAACAACGGCATCGGTCATGGCACACCGCTTATCACAAATGTTGGCTCGCTGACCGCAAACAATAGCGGCATGAATACCGACATCAACATTGTCAATACCGGCGCACTGTCTCTCAATGATGTCGTGCAAAGTGCCAGTGGCAGCACTGGAAATATCAACATCGACAATACCGGCGCGCTGACAACGGCGAGCGGCACATCCGTCACGAGCCAGCAAGGCAGCATCACGCTGACGGCACACAGCCCATTGACGATCAATGGGACAGTTCAAAGCGTAAGCGGCGGCAACATCAATCTGACTGCCGGCGCCACCGGCAGCAGTGCAGACAAACTGACGATCGCCTCCACCGGCGTCGTGAATACTGCCGGCACAGTTGCCCTACAAGCCGGTGACGCCATCGTCATCAACGGCTCCGTTGTTGGCGGCACAGTGACACAAGTGGCCAACATCAATGGCCCAACACTGTCGCAATGCATCGCCAATCCCGCACTGGCCGGTTGCGCCTCTGTATTGCCAACACTGTCCCAATGCATCAGCGCACCGACAACCGCCGGCTGTTCGGTTGTACTGCCATCATTGGCAACCTGCACAGCCAGTCCATCGACCGCTGGTTGCTCGGTCGTGTTGCCATCGTTGGCTACCTGCACGGCATCTCCATCAACCGCTGGTTGTTCCGCCGTATTGCCATCCTTGGCTACCTGCACAGTAAGTCCATCGACCGCTGGTTGCTCGGTTGTGTTGCCATCGTTGGCTACCTGCACAGCGGCTCCATCAACCGCTGGTTGTTCCGCCGTATTGCCATCACTAGCTACCTGTATCGCAACACCGTCGGCTGCCGGTTGTTCTGCCGTATTGCCATCCTTGGCTACCTGCACAGCAAGTCCATCGACCGCTGGTTGCTCGGTTGTGTTGCCATCGTTGGCTACCTGCACGGCATCTCCCTCAACTGCTGGTTGTTCCGCCATATTGCCATCGTTAGCGACTTGCACGACTAACCCTGCAACGCCAGGATGTGCTGCAGTACTGCCAACGTTGTCGCAATGTACCGCTACACCAACAGCGGCGGGTTGTTCCGTTGTGTTGCCAACGCTTGCACAGTGCACAGGTATACCAACTCTGCAAGGTTGCTCTGTCGTATTGCCACCAGTGTCGAGCTGTGTCTCCAACCCGTCTGCAGCCGGTTGCGCAGTAGTGCTGCCACCTATTGCAACACAGACCCCTTCGAATACACCGATTACGCAAGCGATCAACAGAACGATCAATCTTATTAACACCAGCACTAGCACGCTCGCCAGCACTAGTTCAGGAACCAGTACTTCAAATACGCCAGATGCAAAAAATGATGAGAAAAAAGACGACAAAAAAGATACCGTCGTAGCCTCAGACAAACCAGGAGCAAAAAATGATGACGCCGCAAAAAAAATGTACTGCAATTAAACAGCTGTTTGCGCTAGCTCTGCTGTCGGGCTGCGCAACGGCATTCGCTGCCCAAGTGGTCGGCACCGTCACCGATTTGAACGGTCCGCTATTTCTCAGGACGGCAAATGGGGGTATCAAGATACTGGCGCAGCAGTCCAGTGTGGAACCCGGCGACACGCTGGTGAGCGAACAGGATACCTATGCGCGCATCAAGTTCATCGACAAGAGCGAGATCACCTTGCGTCCGAACACGCAAATGAAGATCGAAAAATTTTCGTTTAATGAAGCCTATCAAGAAAACGATCATGCCAACATCAGACTGATCAAGGGTGGCTTGCGTGTGGCAAGCGGTTTGATAGGCAAGCGTAGCCAAGACCGCTTTGTCATCGATACGCCGACTTCATCAATCAACGTACGCGACGCCAGCTTCATTGCCCAATATATTCCTGATGAAGTATCCAAGGTAGCGACTTACCGTGCTGCCAGCATGGCGGCATTGGACTTGGCAAATGCACGTGATGATGTTATTCGAAGCGATTCGCCGCAGGAATTTTGGCCGATACGCATGCTTCCGCCACTGCAACTGGCCCTTACGACACCTGTCCCAGGCGCAAAGAGCCCCGGCTTGTACGTGCAAGTACTGGACGGCATAATCAACCTGAGCAATGGCGGGGGCTCACAATCTTTCACAGCTGGTCAATTTGGTTACACGGCAAGCTTCATAAAACCGCCGATAGTTTTGCCAGCCAATCCGGGAATGCAATTCACACCCCCGCCTGCATTCTCCGCCCCACCCAGCTCAAATAGTACGAGCAGCAATAAAAGTGGGACAGTCGATTGCGAGGTGCGTTAAATGAATGGATGGTCAAATTAAAGGCATAAAAAATGGAGCCCGACAGCTCCATTTTTTTCGACAACATCAGTGCAATTATTGCTGCAACAAATAAAGTCCACCAACGCCAATCGTATCGGTTATGACCGCAGAATCAACAAGAAATAAACGACCTTGAGAAACAGCCGCACTGCTTGGTCGTACATAACTTGTTAATTTTAAAATGAAGCGAAAATCACTAGCAAATTAAACAATGAAAATTAAATTTAACAAAATTTAACATTGTTTACGTGCACAGAAAACAACCGAGCCTACAGCTGCAAGATGAGAGGAGCATAATGTCCAGACACAAGGAATGATTTACCGAAATAGTCTCGACACGTTTTCAGAAAGACTTACGGCAATCATGCAATGACCTCGCAAAATAGCGAGGCAGAAAGAAGAGGGAGACATGAACAAAACAATTAACGCTCCTAGTCAGGATAGGCGTGAATATATTCGCGTGACGCCCGAGCCCGATGCACCGATTCGTGTCGATATTAGCGGCGCGGATTTTATCGAAACCATCAAGGCAGTCGACATCAGTGAAAATGGAGTCGGCATTATTGTTCAGCATGGATTTCATGGATGCCATGTCGATCAACCGGCCATCTTTGTCATTCATCTACCGCAACCCATCAATAAATTTTTTCGGGTCGAAGGCATGATTCGCCATGTGCGCAATCATTCATTCGGCGTCCATTTTACAAACCTGAACGATAAGTCTCGCGCATTGGTACGTCAATATATCGCTCATGGCGTAAAAAAACGCGGATGGTGGAATTACATCCGTTACGTCATGGGAATATTGCATTAGCTCAACGCAGCAATTGCGTTGATAGTCTAGATAGTCTAGTGTGCAGGAAATGCCACGCACTACTGCCATTACACAAACTATTAATGCATAATTCCAACTTCTCATCGACCTATCATCTCAATTAGGCTCGAATGACAAATCCGTGGTGCAATACGCGGAATCTATTTTCACCAATTTAAATTCTTGCAGATGACCAATCAAGCAATCCAAAAATTACCTTGGTCATCCTCCACGTTGCTGGCTGTTTGTTCGCTCTGCATTCTTCTGACAGGATGTGGAACGTTGTCGCATAGAGAGCGCGATACGGACAATGCGCAAACCAAACAATATGCGGACGCGTCCAATCTTCAAATGGAAGTCGATTCGCTCGCATTACCGCTTATTAAACAAGGCGAAACTCCCGGCATGATTGTAGGTGTGCTCTTGCCAAACGGCAGCATGAAATTCTTCGGTTATGGCGTAACCGATCAAAATACCAACCAGAAGCCGGATGCCGATACGCTCTTTGCAGTAGGGTCTCTCAGCAAAGGATTCCTGGGCAATCTCACCGCCGTGCTGGTTGACGAAGGCGTGCTGTCATGGAACGATACATTAGGTGATTTGCTTCCCTCTAATGCTCCATTAAGTTCGGACGCAAAAAAGATCACGGTATTGCAATTGGCAACGCACACATCGGGTTTGCCATTACAACCGCTAACATTCCAAACCTTCCGTTATTTTGTGGAATATTTATTTACCGGTGAAAATTTCTATCGCCATTTTGATACCAATTATGTGTTTAATTATTTATCCGACTTCAAAGCACCCGCTCAAGTAAATCCTCAATATTCCAATGTCGGTTATGGCCTTCTCGGTTATGTCATACAACGTCGCACAGGCCAATCGCTCGATACATTACTGGAACAAAAATTACTACGCCCACTCGATTTGAAAAATACAGGTTACGTACCGGATGATTTGCCAAACCATGCCAATCGCGCATATGGTCATGTCGGTGATCAGCCAAAATTCAAATTGCGGGGAGCGCGTATGCCTGACTGGCAATTTTCTGATTTGATGAAAGGTTCGGCTGGTGTCTATTCCAATGCAAAAGATTTGCTCACGCTTGCTGCCGCACATTTACATGCAGAGAAATCGCATCTGAACCATACTTTGGCCGATACTTTACAAGTACGCTACGCACGTCCAATTGATGCGCACGCAATCGCGTGGTTTGCCGATGATGTTGAAGACCAGCACATTACCTATCAGGTTGGCATGGTAAGCGGCTTCTCCAGCTATCTGGGCTTGGATGTGGAACGAAACATGGCCGTGGTTGTATTGCAAAACAGTTTCAATTGGACTGACCATGTGGGACAGAAGTTATTGCTTCGAATGGCTCGCGCGCCTTTTGTCACACAGCCAACGCAAGCCACTCTCCGGCAAGCAACACCACAACAAACGGCGTTGCTGCATCAATAAAATCTCGCCACCCTAACTGGCCCTGCGTTGCATCGAGCGTCTTTCGCTGATCGACCCAACGGTATTGGTGTCCATGTTGCTCGCCGCGCTGGCTGCATAATTTGCCGTTCTGTCACTGGCGGCATTTGCTGTTCGCTCCAACTTGTCCGCATTTTGCCGCCCCCTGCTATACCAATTGCGCACAATCTGTGAAGCAGTATCGCGACCACCCAATCCAAATGCCAAGCCCAAAGCCAAGGCCAATGCGCCGACCACCGCCATAAATAAAGTATTGACCAAGGTAGTGGCAATGCCAATTTGGTTCACAGCAACCACGATGCCGAAAGCCCATATCAATCCCGATGCAATCCTGGCCAATAGATTGGGATTTTCCACTCCGCCTTCTGCAGCAGCGCCACGCACGATGTTACTTAATGCATTTGCCGCCAAGCCGGCAATCACTAACACGACCAGTGCTACCACCACATTCGGCAGCCACAACAAAAGTTGACGTAATACATCCGACACAGCCGGCAAACCCAACGCATCAAATGCGACTACCAGCGCGATCAAGCGTACGAACCACTTGACTACTGCGCCGATCATGCCGGAAGAATCAGTATTGCTGCCCATTTTTTCAACGAAATCCGCAAAGCCGGATCGCCGTGACAATTCATTGAATTTGATTGCGCGAAGAATAGCGGCAACCGCTCTTTCTATCAGCGCCGCAATAATCCAACCGACAATAATGATGATGGCAAACCCCAAAATTTTCGGGATTGCGGAAAAAAACAATGCCATGGCCGACGCCAACGAAGTCATCATGGCAGAACTCCACTCGGTAATTTGCGCTTGCATAATTCCTCCAAATCCTGAGCTGATGGACGCACGCATGCAACACATTCACGCTTGAAAATATCTACGCGTGCCGAATGCTTAATAGGCACATATCCTCTGAATAAGTTTATGTTCTTCTATACCGAACTGATAAAAGTCAAAGTCATACAACTGATAAAAGTGCGCTGACACGTATCCATTTCTATTGATAAAACATTGAACCAAGTTCTGATTCGCGTAGTCGCATCAGCTTCTTGGTTAACTTTTTTACAGGCGCCAAAATGATTAATCCGATGCATGAAGACAATTCCAATCAATCCGGAAAATGGCGCGGGCCAGTCCTGCTTACGTTGGCTGCTATGGCAATCTCGTCCTGGGTAATTCGCAAGAAAATACAACAAGCAGAACGCGATCATCCACCGATGGGAAAATTCATTGAAGTAGATGGCATACGTCTGCACTATGTTGAGCATGGAACAGGAACACCACTCGTGTTATTACATGGCAATGGCGCGATGGCAGAGGATTTCGAAATCAGCGGTTTGCCTGAAGCAGCTGCCGCGCAGCATCGTGTGATCATATTTGACCGTCCGGGCTATGGTTACAGCGACCGGCCACAAGACAGGAAATGGACACCGCTGGAACAAGCCAGATTGCTGCACAAGGCATCGCAGCAACTAGGCATTGATCGCCCTATCGTGCTGGGACATTCATGGGGCACACTGGTTGCCATTGCATGGGCACTTGAATTCCCGGAGGATGTGGGTGGCCTGGTTCTACTGTCCGGATACTATTATCCGAGCATGCGGCCGGACACAAAATTACTCGCGACCCCGGCATTGCCAATAATCGGCACACTGATGCGTTATACCGTTTCACCATTGTCGAGCCGTTTGTTATGGCCTGCGATTACCAAACAAATCTTCAGGCCTGCCGAAGTGGCTGAGCGCTTCCGTTCTTTTCCGGTCTGGTTGTCCTTGCGCCCGTCACAATTGCGGGCAAGTGCGATAGAAAGCGGCATGATGGTGCCATCTGCAAAAACACTGAGCAAACGTTATCGTGAATTAAAAATGCCGATACTCATCATGGCCGGCACGAAAGATAAAATCGCCAATCCCAAGCACAATTCCGAGCGGCTGCATGAAGAATTGCCGCACAGTCTGTTGTGGATGAAGGAAAATGTAGGACACATGATCCATTATGCTTGTCCCGATGAAATCGTCACTGCAATACAAACACTCGAGACAATGGAACAGCCTGACGTACCGCCGACATTATTGGCACGTCCTACGGGAAACGGCGCAAGCGTGTCACCATCAATACAAGCTGCGACTCATTCGGACACCGACCATCGGAAAACATTGCATTGATGATTGCAAATTAAAAATGAAGCAAGCCGATAGGCCGGATTCTGTTACGGCGCACGAGCGGACCCGTGCGCTATGACAGCCATTCCTCTAGGCCGTGAATTGCTCCACGGCTCAAGCTTCCTACCCGCACGCTCCGCGAGCAACATCAACGCGTGCCTATTTGGAATTGCTCCGAGTGGAGGTTACCGCGTTTCACCCTTCACAATGCAAGCATCGTGAAGACTCGTCTCTGTGGCCCTATTCCTCACCTCACGGTGGACGGCCGTTAACCGTCACCCTGCTCTATGGAGTCCGGACCTTCCTCCCGTCAGCTTTCGCTGACCAGCGGCTGTCTGGCTTGCTTCAGATGACATTGTAACGTAGTGCACGCAATAGCATGACACTGCATAACGCTCAGGCTGATTACATCAAATCAGTTCAATAAGAATCGACACCCCATATCGCAAGAGTTTGCCCTACCGCATTTGCCGCAACCCTTGGCACTGGATACGAAGACCAGCCATCAGTTGCAGTAGCGCTGAGTACACGTGCGGTACCCCAACCACTGCCGGCCAGATAGCGATTGATCCTGACATCGACGGCTCCCGATGGCGCCCATTGATACCAAACAGCAGTGGCATTGCCGGCGCCATCTACTGCCACATGTGGATCGTAGACATCGCCCAATGTTGCATCGGCAAATAACTGTGAAGTACCCCAACCCGATCCCGCCACATAGCGATTTGTGCCACCGGAAGCACCGACACCATCTTGCTGCTGCCAGACAGCCACTGCATTTCCTGCACTGTCGAATGCGACATGCGGGCCATAAGAATTATCGAGTGCATTGTTGGTGATGACAGTTGACGCTTGCCAACCGTTAGCCGTTGAATACATGGCCGCCTGGATCACAAACGGCAATCCGGTTCCGCTTTGCACCCACAGCGCGGCACCATTGCCATTGCTGTCAACTGCGACCGCTACTTGTCCGTAGACCCAATTCACATTGCCTGCTACCGCATTCAGTTTTGCGCTTACGCCTAATACACCCGCTGAAGTTACAGTGCGGCCCCAGATATCCTGCGGCCCGTTGGATACCACCGTTCCGTCATCTTGTCCCTGCACCCATGCAATGATGCCTTGCCCGGCAGCGTTGATTGCGACCTTGACGATCGCTGCAGTGTTGACGCCATCGCTGATCAAAACCGGAGCGCCCCATGTGTTTGATGTTGCTGCGTACCGAGCCGACCACACATCGAAATGATTGTTCCGTCCATCGCCTTGGTACCAAACCACGATCGCATTGCCGGAACTATCGACGCCGATGTCGGGCAGATAGGCATCGGAGACGGCATTGGGTGCCGACAACCGGACCGGTGTACTCCATGTATTATTCGACGCGATGTAACGGGTCGACCAAATCTCGTTGCGGTTGTTTTGATACTGTGCCCAGACCACGATCGCATTGCCCGATCCATCATAAGCAACGCGTGGAAAGCCTGAATCACCTGCATTGCTGAGCGTGACTGCCGATGCATTGGTTCCCGTCATGAACCGGGCGCGAATCACGTATTGCGATGCAATCTGTTCGGACCATACAACCAAACCCTTGCCGTTGGCATCGACCGCAACATCCGGATCATTCGCGATCGTTGCATCTTGCGTCGTCCAATCACCAATCGCCAGGCCGTGTGAAATATCTGCACTTGGTGCATCAAGTATCACGTTGCCGGTCGTTTTATTTGCGACAGTCACGTTACCGGATGCATAAGTGACGGTAACGCTATCGAGCAATCCATCCATGCCGGTGTGGTCTGGCGCAAACACGCCTGAAATCGGATCGAGATTGGATACCGAAAAAGCCGCCAGCAATGGACCCAACGAATTCTTCAGATATGTAGTCGCGACAGGCAATGCATTTCCGATTGCCGTGTAGGTATTAACGGTCGGTGCGGCGTAAATCGAATCGAGCACACCGCCAGCTGCAGCAGCAGTCACTACCATATTGGTCAGCGGTGTGATATTCGCCGTGCCGCTTGCAGATGCAAAAGAATACAGCTTTTGGACGCTGCCATTAGCAGACCATTCCGCTTTCAACATGTAGGGCGGCGTTAGGCCAGTCAGCGAAAAAGAATAGCTGCCATCCGTCGTATCGACATACTGTTCATGTGAAGCGGCATCCTTGAGATAGATGCGACCGACGATCGCAGTACCGGTTGCGGCAACACCCGATATCGTCGGACCTGACGATGCACCGGACGATCCACCGCCGCTACCGCCGCATGCAACCAATACCAGACTTATCAATAGTATGAATAAGCGTTTCATGATGATTCCTCCCGGAAACTATTTGATTCATCATTGCACGCTTCTGTTTTTTTGCAATGGAGGAAATCGTAGTTGCCGACGTAAGGAAGCAAACAGCCGATAGACGAACAGGAATGTCAATTCATCTGCATGAAACCATTAAATACTCCGAGAGTATTTTCACAAGATTGATAAAAATTGTGTCTTGAAATGCGCACTGTGCACACATTGGAAAACGGTTGCGATCGATATCGGCAACCGTCCAAGTCATTTATTTTCCCGCGATCGCATCCGGCAACACAACGTTCACATCCAATACTTCCAGATTGCCCTGGCGATCGAGCGAAATTTTGATGTCATCGGCATTGACCTTGGTGTATTTGGAAATCACTGCGATCAATTCCTTGTGCAGCTCCGGCAAAAAATCCGGGCCGGATCGGCCATTGCGTTCACGCGCGATGATGATCTGCAATCGCTCCTTGGCAGCGCTCGCCGATTTTGGTTTGGTGTCAAATAAAAATGAGAGCAATGCCATCTTATTTGCTCCTGAACATACGCTGGAACAAACCCGGCTTTTCGTAGGTGATGAAGCGCAGTGTTTTTTCCTGTCCAAGAAAACGCGACACAACATCCTGATACGCTTCCGCCACATCGCTGCCTTCCATATGGATTGCAGGATTACCCTGATTGGACGCATGCAAAACCGATTCCGATTCAGGAATGATGCCGATCAGCGGTATGCGCAAGATTTCCTGCACATCGGTGTAAGAAAGCATCTCGCCTGCTTCAACACGCTTCGGTACATAACGAGTAATCAGCAAATGCTCCTTGACCGGCGAGCCGCCATTTTGCGCGCGGCGCGATTTCGCCTGGATGATGCCAAGGATACGATCGGAATCGCGCACCGACGATACTTCCGGATTCGTCACCACGATCGCTTCATCCGCAAAGGTCAGTGCCATCACTGCGCCGCGTTCGATGCCAGCGGGAGAATCGCAAATGATGTATTCAAAATCCATCTCTGCAAGATCTTTCAATACACGCTCGACACCATCTTCAGTCAGCGCATCCTTGTCGCGTGTCTGCGATGCCGGCAGCACAAACAGATTGTCGCAATGCTTGTCCTTGATCAGTGCCTGATTCAACGTCGCTTCTTTATTGATCACGTTGATCAAATCATATACAACGCGCCGTTCACATCCCATGATCAAATCGAGATTGCGCAGACCGACGTCGAAGTCGATGACAGCAGTTTTATGTCCGCGCAAAGCGAGGCCCGACGCAAAGCTGGCGCTGGAAGTCGTCTTGCCGACGCCTCCTTTGCCTGATGTGACAACAATGATTTTTGCCAAAACATGCTCCCTTTAAAAATTACAAAACTATGAGCGCCTAACAAAATGCGTCTGGCAAGGAGAAGCAACGCTGCCAGACGCATTTTGTTAGGCGCTCTAAATATGTGTCATCGATTGATTGTTTGCACATCGATACGATCACCCGCCAAACTGATTTGCACGGCACGCTGCTTTATCTCGGGCTTCAAGCCGCTTTCAAAAGTTTGATAGACGCCGGCAATCGACACCAACTCCGCTTCCATGCTTAATGCAAAAATTCGAGCCGAGGCATCGCCGCTCGCCCCCGCCAGCGCACGTCCACGCAGCGGCGCATAAACATGAATGCTGCCGTCTGCAATCAACTCGGCACCGTTGTTCACAATGGCGGTAACAATCAAGTCTGTCCCACGTGCATAGACGCGCTGACCAGCGCGCACCGGTGTGTCGATGATCATGGTGGAGACGGAATGTACCTGCACTTCAGGCGCCGCCGCAATTGAAGCAACTACAGGTGCCGCTATCTCAACGATTTCCGGCTCTTCGATTTGCTGTCGCGGCTTGGCGATCACATCCAGACTTAATCCGTGCGCGAGAATGTCAGGCGCGATCTCGGGTGCGGCATTGCGCACTGCGACCGGATTGAGATGATATGACTTGAACAATTGGATCAAGGCAGCCCAGTCGATCGCCTTATTGGAACTATCGCAAGCGCCGACATCGATGACCACCAGCTCGCCATCAAAATAATCCGATGACCCACCAGTCATTTCACGCATCGCTGCATCCAACCGTATCGGATCGATTTCATGCAAAATTGCCGACACTGCCACCACTGTGGAGATCTTTATCTCGATGAGCTTTTTGGATTGAATTTTTGACATACAAGTTGATGGCACAAGCAGAGGCCAGAAGTGGCAGGCACACTTAGAACGGCGCATACCGGCAGAGTTCCCTGAGAAATAAAACTTTCCGGAAATATCGTTTCACCCACTTTTTTAGACAGCTCGTCCGTGCCGACAACGCTTTATCGCATTTTTGTCGCACACGCCGCATCATGTTGTTATATTGGCAGTTCTTAAATTTTGCGAGGTCATCATGCAACCTGTCATCCTGAAGAATGTAGGTAAGGTGTACCGACTTGACACAGTCGATGTGCCGGCCTTGAGCGACATCAGTCTGGAAATTCGCCCCAATCGCTTTACCGTCATCTCCGGCCCGTCCGGCAGCGGCAAAACCACATTATTGAATTTGATCGGCTGCATCGACCGGCCGGACAGCGGTGAAATCATCGTGGCGGGCCAGCATGTGCAAGCCATGTCGGATAATGCGCTGTCGGATTTCCGCGCATGTCATCTCGGCTTTATTTTCCAGAACTTCAATTTGTTGCCAGTTCTGTCGGCTTACGAGAATGTCGAGTACCCATTGATTCTGTCAGGTGTACCGGCTGCAGAACGCAAAAAAAGAGTGCTCGCCATGCTCGATGCGGTCGGCTTATCCGATCGCGCGCAAAACCGCCCCGGCCAATTGTCCGGCGGGCAACGCCAGCGCGTCGCCATCGCCCGTGCACTGGCACACCAGCCCAAGATGGTGCTGGCTGATGAACCTACGGCTAACCTGGACAGCCATACCGGCGACGCCATCATTGCGTTGATGCGCAAGATGCAGCGCGAGATGCATGTGTCGTTCATCTTTTCTTCGCATGACCCCAAAGTGATGGCAGAAGCTGACGATGCCGTCATGATCCGTGATGGACGCATCACTGCCATTGAACGCCGCGACGAGAAAGTAGAGGCCGTAGCATGAGAACCATTTCACTCGCGATGCGCAACCTGCTGCGCAATCGCCGCCGCTCACTGACAACCTTGCTGGCCATGGTCATCGGCCTGGTGGCGATCCTGATCTTCGGCGGCTATCGCTCGAATATCACGTATGGATCGGAAACAGGTTTTGTACAAGGGTCGGGCCATTTGCAAATCCAATACAAGGATTATTTCGCGGAAGGCGGCGACAATCCGACTGCCTACGGCATAGCCGATTACCAGCGGATTGTCGATGTCATCAAGCGCGACCCTGTGCTGGCCCCGATGGTCATCGTGGTCACGCCAAGCTTGCAACTCGGCGGCATCGCCGGCAATTTTTCCGAAGGTGTTTCGCGTTCCGTGATGGCATATGGTGTCGTCGTTGATGAAACCAACAAGATGATGTTGTGGAACGATTACGGCACGAAAAACTACGCGATCCCGCTGCCCATGAGCAAATCGAATCCGGACGATGTGGTCATCGGCACCGGCGTCGCACGCAAGCTGAAATTGTGCAACGCACTACAGGTTCCTAATTGCGCCCAATCTTCCACAACCACTGTCAACGATGGCAAGCAGGAACCCCCCGATCTTGCAGCACTGTCTGCGCAGGAAAAAACCAACGATCCAAAACAATCTGAAACACGCATCGAAATGCTGGCGGCAACTGCACATGGTGCACCCAACGTTGCGAGCTTGAGCGTGATCCAGGCTAAAAATATGGGCATCAAGGCGTTTGACGACGTGTATCTGGCCATGCATTTGGAGAAGGCGCAAAAACTGATCTACGGATCAGCGACACCGCAGGTGACTGCAATCAAAATCCAGCTTCAACATACCAAGCAGATCCCTGCTGCTCAAAAGCGACTAACCGAACTGCTGGCGGCCGACTTCAACAATCAACCTCTGGAAATATTGGATTTCCGCCAGCTCAATCCAATATATGGACAAACAGCGCAATTCATGAATTCTATGTTCGGCTTTATCGCTATTCTGATCGCCGTCATCGTACTGTTCACGATTGGTAACACCATGAGCACGGCGGTGGTAGAACGCACAGTCGAAATCGGTACCTTGCGTGCGATTGGCTTGCGTCGCTCCGGCATACGATTTTTGTTCATGTGTGAAGGCGTTCTATTGGGCGTGATCGGTTCGATCATCGGTGTCCTCGCTGCATTGCTCATCGCTTACTTGATCAACCACAGTGGCCTATCATGGATCCCGCCTGGTTATTCCTACGCTTTCCTGATCCTGGTCCGCGTCTGGCAAGACATGCCATTGTTGATCGGCAGCGTCATCGGCATGATTATCGTGACGGTCCTGTCCGCATGGTGGCCAGCCAACCGTGCATCCAAACTCATGATCGTTGACGCATTGCGCCATGTATAAACGCATTATTGAGCGTTACATAATTGAGGGCAATCAGAACGCTCAATCCCTCACCCCGGCCCTCTCCCAGAGGTAGAGGGTGAGAACAGACATAATTTGCTGTCACAAATTGTGTAAAACCAATAAGAGGAAGATTGCAATGAAACGATTCACACAAACATTGTTCATGCTGGCATTCAGCGCATGCACTGCGGTAGCTGCCTACGCCGCTACACCACAGGAAATCCTGAGCGCCAGCGACCTGGTGCGCAATCCGGACTATCCATTCGGACTGACTAACGCATTGACCGAATATCGCAACGGCAAGCAAACGGATGGCAGTACGCTGGCAATTTATTCCAAGGCCGATCCGAACAGCGGCCAGTTCCGCAGCCTGATCCGTTTTGTCGCGCCGGTACGCGATGCCAACAAGCTGATTTTATTTAACGGCAAGGACCTGTGGTTCTACGATCCGTCCAGCAAGGCCAGCGTCCGCATGTCGCCGCAACAGCGCCTGCTGGGTCAAGCATCCAATGGCGATGTCGTGACCGTCAACTTCGCCAAAGACTATCAAGCCGTGTCGGCGACCGAAGAAGACGTACAGGATGGCGAGCGGCAAATGCGGCATTGTTACAAGCTGTCGCTGAACGCAAAGACGCCCGATGCCACCTACCATCACATCGAAATGTGGATCAAGACTGATGACAGCCATCCGGTCAAGGCACGCTTTTATTCGGAGAGTGGAAAGATGCTGAAGTCGGCCTATTACCGCAAGTATGAAAAGCAGCTCGGTGTCGAACGCCCGACTGAAACGGTGATCATCGATGGACTGGATCCGAACTGGGTCACCGTGATGCGCTTTTCCAATTGGGCCAAGCGCGAAGTGCCGGAGGCATGGTTGCAGCGCGAATATTTGCCGCGTTTTAAACCGGAGTGATTGATGCGTAGTCTGCTCTTTATCTTTGTCGCAGTTACATCGATCCCGGCTCTGGCTGATGATGCAGATGCCTTGCAACTAGCCGACAAAGCGCCCGCCTCGGTGGAAACAGCCAGCAACTGGCACATCTTCACTGAAGGTGCGCTCGGCACCAGCGAACAGCGTTATGGCTTGCCGACCTTGCATACCGAACGCTGGTCGCTCGATGCGCAATACGACAAGGCACTCGCGCCGGGCTGGCGATTATTGCTATCGGATCGGCTGGATATCACTTCGCAAGATAAATTCGATCACCACGACACAATTAATACGCTGAAAGAATCCTACCTGAGCTGGCAACAGTCCGACGATCAGATCGTCGATCTTGGACGCATCAACGTGCGCAATGGCGTCGCGACCGGCTATAACCCGACTGATTATTTTCGCACCAACGCATTGCGCTCGGTCGTGTCGGTCGATCCGATCAGCCTGAAAAAAAACCGGCTGGGCAGCGTGATGATGCGCGGTCAAAAATTATGGGATGGCGGATCGTTGACGGCTTTGTACTCGCCGAAACTTGAGAGCCAACCGAGCACTGCACCGTTCAATGCCGATCTCGGTGCGACCAATAATGAAAACCGCTGGCTGCTCAGCACCAGTAAAAAACTGTCCGACAATCTGACGCCGCAATGGATGATTTTTGGTGAGGCACATCATGCGCCGCAACTTGGCGCCAATCTGACCGGCGTGCTCAACGACTCGACCGTTGCCTTTGCAGAATGGTCAGGCGGACGCAGCCGTTCGCTGCGCTACCAAGCGTTAAACACAGCAGATGACTACGCATTCCGCTCGCGCCTGGCTACCGGACTCACGTACACGACTACCAACAAAATTACATTAACGCTGGAATACGACTACAACGGCGCAGGACTGAATCAGCACGATTGGGATGCACTGCGCCGCGGGTCGCCGCTGGCATACGGGCAGTACCGCTTATACGCGCAAAACATCCAGGATCCGGTTACCAGGCAGTCGTTGTTTTTCTTCGGCACATGGCAGGATGCATTGATCAATCATCTGGACATATCAGCGATGCAGCGTTTTAACGATGCAGACCACAGCCGCATGTCATGGCTGGAAGGACGTTACCATTGGGATCATGCCGATCTGGCATTGCAATGGCAGCTTAATAGCGGCAATGCGGGGAGTGAGTTTGGCGCGTTGTTTCAGCAGCGAATTGTTCAGGTTGTGGGGACGTATTTTTTTTGATGCATGGTTGCCGGCCATGGTTTGCAGTCTTTGATATTTTCATTTTCAATCAAGCATTGAGTGAGCGTTCAGTGCCCCAAGCGGTCGTAGATCTTCTGAGGAAGCAGACATTCAACTTCAACATTTTTCTGATGGCAGGGCATCAATCTTGGCACGTTCAACAAGGACTTGCATAAATCGTTCTGGTTGTTCGATGTCAGGGAAGTGCCCACTGGCCTCGAAGCGGATGACTTCGGCATGAGGCACAAGCTCCAAGATAGACTTTGGATCCGTTAATTTATGGGATCGATCCAAAGACCCCCAAAGAATCGTGCAGGGCGTTGATATGCCTCCCCCAAAATTGACGTCTTCACGCCCCAATCCCTGCACTACACCTGCTAGGCAGAAACAACCACCATGGGCTAGTGCGTGCATAGCTGGATTTTTGAAAGCGTCAATATCTGTGTCTTTCGGTAATGCACGGGCGTACCAGCTATTTGCGGCTTTCTGGCGAACTGCCCACGCCACGGCTTGGCCAAATACAGGCAGATGCATGACGTAGGGTATATTCCTTTTCGACCAAGCATGCATTGCCTCAAGAGAAGGTGTCTGTGAAAGGATAAGTCTGGAAATTCTATCGGGAGCCAGTTGGGCAACGCGTAGTGCGTAGAAACCATTTGCGCAGCTAAACGCAAGTGTGGCCGAACGGATTTTCAACTCATCCATTACCGAAATGACTGTAGCAGCGCCCTGATCTAATGAATGGTCGTAGTCATGTGCAGGCGTGGAGTAACCAAATCCGGGCATATCAAAACACACCACGCGAAAATTATCTTTCAACAGTCCAATCAGTCTTTCATAGTTCGCGATGACGTTTGGGCCATCCGGCACAAAAATAACACAGGGCTTTTCTGATCCGGAATCGTACAACTGGACGGTCGCGCGTGAAGTTTTGAGCGGATGTGAGGAGATCGGTCCGATTTCGATATTCTTATGTTTCCTTGATGCGAATTTTGTCAAAGCGCTGTCAAGTCGAGTCCTGAGCATTCGGATGCCTGATATCGAGTATTGAAGAGAACCAATTTAACATAGATGTTCTTATAGCTACTGCCAACTGTCTGCTGACGAGAACCTTTTTGAATGTCAGCACAGTGCCTATTCCGAACTAAGACATTCAATAAATCCAACGCATGCATCCAACCACAAATACGGATAGTCTGTTTAAAAATGGAATGCCCGACGTCTATTCCGCAATCACCTGCCGATACACAGGTCCCCATAATGGATGCCCGCTCTCGCTCTTGCTCAGCATGAAGGAAGGATCACTGACACGCGCTGCGCGGAAGGCTTTTTTGCACGCATCGATACGCGATGATGTGCAATAAATGAACGCCAGATACTTGTAGGCCAGCGCCGCATCTTTCTTGACCGTAAAGCCTTTTTCCAACGAGTCAGACAAGGATTTTTCAGCGTCTGCATATTGCGCATCTTCGTACAAATGAATGCCGGACAACAGCGCCCTTTCACCAGGGCGATTCAATAAATCGGACAATCCGATCTGCGGTTGAGGCGGTTGTGTCGCGCATGCCGATAACAACATCAGCAACATACCTGCGAACGCATTGCGAAATGATTTAGAAATGGTGGGCAATTTTGGTTTCATTAGCAGATGTGACTTGAATGTTAACGGCATATCGATCATCGCCGTTTCGGATTTCGACGTTATGTGCGCCTATCGGCAGACTGAGGTGCGACAACGGGGGGGTGACGCCCTTTGATGTGCCATCGACAAATACTTCTCCCCAAGGAGTCACAGCAAGTTGCACTGTGCCTAGGGCGGCGGAAGAGTGTTTGCCTGCATTCACTGCGGTTGATTTTTTCTTTTCCAGAGTTGTCGTCTTGGCAGTTGTCTTGTTGTCCACCGCAGCGATCTTGTCGATTGATTTTTTTTCCGCATGTTCTTCGTTTGCAGATGCGGCATTTGCTGAAGGTTGTTCTGCCGATTTTGGTATTGCAGCAATCGGTTGCCCAATATTTTTCGCCGCTTCTGTTTTGCTCTCTACTTGTATCGCTTGTTGTGAGGCTATTTTTTTCGGCTCGGCTTTATGTAAAAACAAAGCAGCACTACTGCCGACGATAAATATCGCCAGTACAATAACGCTGGCAAAGACCGGTAGGCGGTTAGGATCCTTTTTCCGTGCAATCTCAGTGGATTTTTGATTGCTGCCATTGTCATCTCCTGACGTATTTGTCTTATCAGGGTTACGCAATGTCGCGATGATTTGATTGGTATGCTCTTTCGCGATGTAGCGATTCAAATCTTTCGCCATGTCCGCTGCCGTCGCATAACGATCGGACGGTTTCTTTGACAGCGCCTTGCCTGCAATGTATGCGAGACGGATTGGCACATCCGGGCGAATATCGTGCGGCGGAACAGGCGATTCGTATTCTATATTTTCCAGCAGGTCTTGAATCGTGTCGCCCTTGAATGGCAGTTCGCCGCACAACAATTGATACAACACGACGCCAAGTGAAAAAATATCGGTGCGCGCATCGACAACTTCAGCGCGCGTCTGTTCCGGCGACATGTAGCTCGGCGTCCCCAGCACGCATCGCTCGGACACCGTTGCCATGCCAAGCGTTGCTTCAGGATCGGTTAATTGACGCGATGCGCTGGCGATACCGAAATCCAACACCTTGGGCGTGTTTTTGCCGATGATAAAAATATTGGCCGGCTTGATGTCGCGATGTATCACGCCGTTTTGATGCGCATAGTCGAGCGCATTCGCAACCCGCGCAATCATGTCTGCGATCTGCTTGTAGCTGTATTGATGTCCGTTGCTGATAATCTCGCGCAGCTCACTGCCTTCCAGATATTCCATCGCGATGAAAAGAAAATCATCGCTTGTATCTGCATCGTAGACAGTGACAATATTGGGATGATTCAGTCTGCCTGCTGCACGCGCCTCTTGAATGAAATGCTTTTCAAATAACTTGCGCTGATCCGGCGGCAATTGCGGGTGCAGTATCTTGATCGCGACTTTGCGGCCGATCAGCGGATCGCGGAATTGATAAACGGTGCCGACAGAGCCTTTCCCGATTTCACGTTCGACAATGAATCGCCCAATCCGTCCCTTGGGGATCGAACCGATATCCGGCAAGCTTTGGCTGGGCAAATAGGTAGTCATTACTACAGCATAGCGCTAAAAACGATGAATTGACAATTCTGCGCGAATCTTTGTCGCTTATCTTGATTGCCATTTACTTAATTAGTATTTAAAAGGCAGCAGCAGCCCAAGAAACTGTTCCAAGCTCTATCGCATCAATCCTGACCAGGTATTTCCACGTTCATTTTTGGCACAATGGCAGTCTTCAGTCGTCCCTCCAAAAACAAGGTGACTCGCCCGGCAGATTCCTCAATGCTTTCATTCGCGGTATCCAGTCTTAGTGCCGGCGCAAGCGGCGCTTCATAAGGAGATGAAACTCCCGTGAAATCAGGGATCAATCCGTTTTTAGCCTTGACATACAATCCTTTGCGATCGCGCTCCTCACAAATGTCGGCAGAGCAGTCACAATGAATTTCGATGAAATCCCCATCAGGCAGCAATTGCCTGACTTTCTCGCGCGCATCCCGGATGGGAGAGACCAAAGCGACCAGCACAACCGTTCCCATCTCCATAAAAAGCTTCGCAACCTCGCCAACCCTGCGGATATTCTCGTTCCGGTCTTCGGTTGAAAATCCCAAGTCTGCGCACAAGCCATGCCGGATGTTGTCGCCATCCAGCACAACGGTCTGGAATCCGGCACGGTGAAGATTTGCATCGACAGTATGGGCAATGGTGGATTTGCCTGATCCCGGCAGGCCGGTTAACCAAACCACCGCTCCTTTATGCCCATTGCGCAATGCTCTATGCTCACGGGTGACCCTGGAAGAATGCCATACAATATTTTTCTGCACATCCGATTGGTTTTGCATATCTCGTTTTCGCTTGGCGAATTTCATTTCAGGACAATCATCAAACTGGAAAATGAACAGAAAAGATCGTTCCTTTTTCACCAGGCCCGGATTTCAAAATGATTTCGGCGCCGTGATCTTTTACGATATCCCGCACGATTGCCAAGCCTAAGCCATTTCCTTCAGTCGTGCCATCAATACGATAGTAACGATTGAAAACCAACTCACTTTGTGAGCTGGGTATCCCTGGACCGGAATCTTCTACTGTGAATATACAAGCATTACTATCACGTCTGCAACGCACTGTTACCACACCATGCGGCGGTGAGTACCGAATCGCATTGTCGATCAGATTGTCAATCAAATCACGCAGCAGAAAATGGTCGCCCATCATCTGTGCTGAATGCAAATCGAAACCAAGATCAATATGTTTTTTATCGGCCTCTTGCACAAAATATTGAACCGATTCTTCGATCAACTTGTTCAGCTCGACGGGTTCAAGACGCGCTTTTTCAAATCGGCTTGGTTCGGCGCGCGCCAGTGCCAACAATTGATTGGTTTGTCGAATCATTCTTTCTGTTGACGACAACATCAGATCGGCAGAACGTACTGTTTCATTTTCAGCCGTATATTTTTGTTTCAGCCATTCCAATTGCGCTTTTAATCCGGCTAGTGGCGTGCGCAGCTGGTGCGCCACATTGGCGAGAAAATACTGCTGTGCCGATGCCTCCATTTGCGCTTTTTCAAGCAATCCGTTGATTGCTTTGACGACAGGGAACAACTCGAACGGAAGCTGTTCATCTTTAATCAGGGATAAATCATCATGGTTACGCGATCCCAAATCGGATTGCATTTTTTGAAGCGGCAGCAATCCCTTGGTCACGGCGCGCCAGCTAATGACCATCGATATGATTGTGAGCAATCCTTCCAATAATAAAAAAGCCCCAAAGATCTTGGCTCTCGAATCATTTCGCTTTCGCAGCGTTTCTGCTACGCCGATGAAAACCGGTGCGTCTCCAGCTTGCGTCTGAAACGATATGATCCGTACCGGCTCACCACGAATTGTTCCATCATAGGCAAGGGGATTATTTGATTGTGATGGATGATGATTTAAATGCGGAAAATCCTTGTCACCCGCGATTGTTTTTCTTTCTTCGTCACGCACAACAAAATAAATTGTATCGAAGTGATCGACGCGCAATATTTGCTCAGCCTGTTTTGATAAATCGATTTGGATCTGGTCTCCGACTGCATGCAAACGAGATATCAATGCCCAGCCTGCATCAGCCAAACCTTGATCAAAAGCGATTTGGGTAGGAATCCATGCGAGCCAATAAGTAAGTCCTGCACCCATCAAGTTGATGATTAAGAGCGGCACAATTAACCGCTTCAGCAGGTTTCCTCGAATGCTGGAAATCATGGATCTGATTTCTCAAGCACATAACCGAATCCTCTGATAGTGCGTATCAACACACCGGCATCCGCAATTTTCAAACGGATTCTGGAAATATAGACTTCCACTGCATTCACCGTTATCTCTTCTCCCCAAGGCAGGATAGCGTCGATAATTTGCTGCTTGGAGACGACTCGAGAAACCTGTAGCATCAGATATTCAAGAATGGACCACTCCCTCACGGACAGCTCAATGGAACGGCCATTGATTTCTGCACGCTTGGAAAACGTATCCAGAGACAACCCTCCTAAAATCAGGCCTTGCGGCGTCGGCGCGCTTCTGCGTAACAGCGCTTTTATCCGCGCCACTAATTCGGGTGATGCAAAAGGTTTGACCAGATAATCATCAGCGCCCAGTTCGAGTCCATGCACACGATCGTGCACAGCATCACGCGCCGTCAGTAACAGCACAGGGAGATTGCTGCCTCGCCCACGCAGGCGCCGCACAACTTCAAAACCGTCGATACCCGGCAGACCAATATCCAATACCAGCATGCCGACATTTTCACGTTGCAAAATGGCGTCGGCATCAGCGCCGTTATGGACGACATCGACGGCCATGCCATGCCCGGTCAGGATGCGAGAAATCCCATCCGCCAGAACTGCATCATCTTCAACAAGTAGAACGTGCATCGTGCTTCGTTTTCAAATTAAGGCCGCTTTTAATTAAAGGGATTTTCCTTGAATTGCCGGCAAATTGATATTTGTTATTGATTTTTTTGCACAAAGACGGCGTGATGTTCGCAAGTTGATACAGATGATGTATTTTTAAATTTACAAAAAATCAATGCGGAGGAATGCGTTTCATTGTCAGTAAATCGTCAGTTTACATTCAGTATTTTGACAGGATAGCTCACTAGTCTTAAAGACCATCCGATCAATTTATTGAAAGCTGTCGGCTCGTGAAACAACACAAGGCGATGCAGGCCAAGACTGCCAAATCGGCACAAAAAATATCCCATCGTAATGGCGTTGAAACGATGGGACTTTCTGTGAATTACCCCTCCCCACACGATATGAACATGCTGATGGCAATGTTCAATCAACAGCGCTTTATCGAAACAGAACAAATTGCCCGATCGATGACAGTGCGTTTCCCCCAACATGGGTTTGGCTGGATGATGCTGGGTGCAGTGCTGGTACGAAGGGGGAACTGCGCGGCCGCATTGCATCCCGCGAAAAAAGCGGCCGAATTGTCGCCTAACGATGCCGATGCCCATAATAATCTGGGATTCACCCTGAGCATGCTCAACAATTCGCATGAAGCTGAAGCCAGTTTTCGCCACGCACTAAAACTCAAACCGGATTTTGCCGGCGCCCACTACAACCTGGGCAACACCCTCAATGCGCAAAAACGCTGGATGGAAGCAGAAGCCTGTTTTCGGCAAACAGTCAGGATTGCCCCGAATTTTTTTAACGCGCATTACCATTTGGGGAACACGCTCAATGAACAAGGACGCTGGGCAGACGCAGAAGCAAGCTTTCGGCGCACGTTGTCCCTCAAGCCCGACTTCGCAATCGCGCACCACAATCTTGGCAATAGCCTGATGGCGCAAGGCAAGCTGCCTCAAGCGCAAGCCAGCTATCGCCGCGCGCTCGAAATAACGCCACAGTTTGTCGAAGCACATTGCAGCTTGGGGAATGCCCTCAAGGAGTGCGGCCAACTAACCGAAGCCGAAGCTTGCTGCCGGCATGCGGTGCTGCTCAATCCGGCATTCGCCGCAGCGCATTACATATTGGGCAATGCGTTATATGAACAAGGCCGGCATCTGGAAGCCGAACGCAGTTATCAGCGCGCATTGGAAATAAAACCGAATTATGTAGATGCGTTGGTTGGCTTGGGGGACGTAGGAGCGGGACAGGGACGCTTTGCCGATGCAGAGGTTTTTTATCGGCGCGCACTCACTATTGAGCCGCAACTCTGCACTGCGTGGGCCGCTATTGCCGGCATACGCAAAATGACTGCGGATGATGCCGATTGGATGAAATGCGCCGAAGTGATCGTTGAGCGTGGCCTGCCGAAACGGCAAGAGTCAACGATGCGTTATGCAATGGGCAAATTTTGCGATGATCTGCAGAATTTTGATCGAGCCTTCAAACACTATCAGCGTGCCAATGAATTAGTGAAAGCCTATGGGGGCAAATACGACCGGCAACAGCACATGCGTGATGTCGATCAGTTATGCCAGACTTACCATCGCGAGCGGGTATGCCGACCACACGCCGGCGCATCCGCTTCCGCAAGACCGGTATTCATCGTCGGCATGCCGCGTTCAGGTACGTCGTTGATCGAACAAATCATGGCTTCACACCCGGCGATATTCGGCGCAGGTGAACTTACGTTTTGGACACAGGCACTTGCACGGCACAGATCGGCAGTGTACGCAGGCAAACTCGATGAAACATTCATTCGCCAGCTGGCAGAAGATTGCCTGCACAATCTGTCGAACTTTTCTGCTGATGCATTGCGTGTAGTGGACAAGATGCCTGTCAATTTCAGCATGCTGGGATTGATTCATGCAGTGTTTCCGAATGCCCGGATTCTTCATGTGCAGCGCAATCCGGTAGACACTTGCCTATCCATCTATTTCCAGAATTTTGGCCCCAGCTATACCTATGCCAACGACCTTGAGAATCTGGCACATTATTACCGCGAGTATCACCGGTTGATAGCGCACTGGCGCGCGACGTTGCCCGCCGAAATATTCATGGATGTGCCTTACGAAGCGCTAATCGATGATCAACAAAACTGGAGCCGCAAGATCATTGAATTCATGGGTTTGGAGTGGGATGATCGCTGCCTGGATTTCCACAAGACTGAGCGCAAGGTAGCAACCAGCAGCAAGTGGCAAGTGCGGCAGAAGATTTACACGAGCTCAAAAGAGCGCTGGCGAAACTATGAACAATTTGTTGGTCCGCTTCGTGGCTTGCTGGAGTTGGATGGCACAACAAGCCAGTAGCGTATTGTTCATTCAAACTAAATAAGCAGGCTGTATTTTAGAGAGATTGAAATGGTGCGTGGGACGCACCCTACATGGCTATGTTTCTTCTTATAGGTGCTTAGTGAGGGGCATTCAATGCCGTTCGTAATTGTTGTTCCGCCTTCTTTGATACCTCACTACGCTGAATTGTTGGCCAATCAATTAACAGCACTTCCCAAATATTGCGACGATCATCTCTACGCACAGTGATTCGAAAGCTAAAGCCGTTTTCAAGAATTATGTAGTAAGAATTCTTCATATCTTGTGACGGTTGCAGTCCAAGTTCTTTTGCAATTTGCGCAACAACTAGAGAAACGTCTTCGTCGCTGTGATTTTCAATTACGGTCAGCAACCAAGGAGCTGGTTTGTCTAATGGGTCGTGGATGGATAATATTTTCCCGTATCCATCACACCCCTGTAGGTGCAATAAAATTCCCAGCATACATGTTAAGTAGGTAAGTCGTCGCAACATCTGATATGCCCTTTATTCAAACTTTTCAAAGTTGGGCTTCCGCTTTTCAAAAAATGCAGCAAACGCCTCCTTTGCTTCTGGTGCGACCAACATTGCCGCAAAATATTTATTCTCTTCTTCTATCTTCGCTTCGATTGCGGCGATCTGGCCAGCACACATCAGCTGCTTGGTGACACGTAGCGATGCTGCGGGCAACGCGACCAGCTTTGCTGCTTGCGCGCGTGCGAATGGCACCAGTTGATCAACCGGCAGCACCTTATTGATCAAGCCCATGTGATGCGCTTCTTCGGCAGAGAACGGTTCACCCAGCATTAATTTTTCCGCAGCACGTTGGTAGCCGACGATTTGCGGAAATAACAAACTGGATGCCAACTCCGGGCATAAACCCAGCTGCGAAAACGGCATCGAAAATTTTGCGTTATCCGCCGCATAGACCAGATCACAATGCATCAGCATCGTGGTGCCGATGCCGACTGCCACACCGGAAACTGCTGCAACCACAGGCTTGGTTGTATGACTGATGCTTTGCATGAACTTGAACACCGGATGATCTTTGCTATTCGGTGGATTGTTCATGAAATCTTCGAGGTCGTTTCCAGCCGTATAAATATCTTGTTTGCCAATAAATAAAATGGCGCGGACCCGCATGTCTGTTTCCGCTGCAGTGAGTGCATCGGACATCGCCTGGTACATGGCAGCGGTAATTGCATTCTTTTTTTCAGGTCGATTAAATTCGATTGTGAGAATGCCGTTCTCGATGCCGGTCAGAATATCCATATCACCGCCCTCTATTTTTAATGCGCTACACATAAAAAAAGCCGTACAGCGTGGCACCGTACGGCTTCTATTTTGGCTTGAGTAAATTACATCCGCTCAAAAATTCCGGCAGCGCCCATACCCGTGCCAACGCACATCGTGACCATGCCGTATTTCAAATTCTTGCGACGCAGTGCATGCACCACCGTCGCAGCGCGGATTGCACCGGTCGCTCCGAGCGGATGGCCCAATGCAATCGCGCCGCCCATTGGATTGACCTTGGAAGGATCAAGACCGAGATCTTGAATCACTGCCAATGACTGCGCAGCGAAAGCCTCATTCAATTCAATCCAATCCATTTGATCCAGCGTGAGACCTGCTGCGCGCAACGCGACAGGAATCGCTTCTTTCGGACCAATGCCCATGATTTCCGGCGGCACGCCGCGTACGGCGAACGATACAAAGCGTGCGAGCGGCGTCAAATTGAATTGCTTCAGGATTTTTTCGCTGACCAGAATCAAGGCGCCTGCGCCATCCGACATTTGCGAACTATTGCCTGCAGTGACGGAACCTTTTGCTGCAAACACCGGCTTCAATTTGGATAGAGCTGCCAGATTGGAATCGGCACGTGCGCCTTCATCCTGATTGACGGTACGCGTTCTCACATCAATCTGACCTGTCGCCAGATCCGGGAATTTCTCGACAACTTCGACCGAGGTCATTTCATCGTTGAACTCGCCTGCCTGTTGCGCTGCAATGGCTTTCATGTGCGAGTTCAACGCAAATTGGTCTTGCGCTTCGCGCGATACTTTCCATTGCTGCGCCACTTTCTCGGCGGTCAATCCCATGCCGTATGCAATACCGATATTCTGGTCAGCCAGGATGCGCGCATTCATCGATGGATGATGCCCCATCATCGGCACCATCGACATCGATTCAAGGCCGCCTGCGATCATCACATCATTTTCACCGACGCGAATGCGGTCAGCCGCCATCGCAATCGCTGTTACGCCGGATGCACAATAACGATTGACGGTAACGCCGCCGACCGTGTTTGGCAGCCCAGCCATCAGCACCGACATGCGCGCCACGTTCAAACCTTGCTCTGCTTCCGGAAATGCACAGCCGATGATTGCATCCTCGATCAATTTCGGATCGAGATTAGGCACTTGCGACATTGCGGATTGAATTGCACGTATCAGCAAATCATCCGGCCGCACATTTTTAAAAACGCCGCGCGGCGCCTTGCCGATTGGCGTGCGGGTGGCAGCGACGATGTAGGCATCCTGCACTTGTCTATTCGTTTGTTTGCTCATTATCTGCTCCTGATTCGATTAGTTACGCACCGGCTTGCCGGTCTGCATCATGCCCATGATCCGCTCTTGCGTTTTCGGGTTGTTGAGCAATTCCATGAAATTTTTACGCTCCAGATCCAGCAACCATTGTTCATTGACCACACTACCCTGTTCGATGTCGCCGCCGCTAACAACTTCGGCAATCATGCTGCCGAGTTTATAGTCATGTGCAGAAATGAAACCGCCGTCGCGCATGTTGATCAATTGCGCAGTGATGGTTGCCATGCCGTAGCGCCCTGTCACCGGCACTTGCACTTTCAATGGCGGACGATAACCGGCATCGAACATCGCGCGCGCTTCGACTTTGGCCACATGCAGCAATTCGTATGCGTTGAAGACCACCAAGTCATTGGCAGACAGATAACCCATCTTCTGTGCTTCCAGTGCCGACTTCGACACGGCTGCGGTAGCAGCATTCATGTAGGTATTTTTCAGGAATTGCAGGATGTCGTTGCCTTGCGCACTTGCTGCTGCACGCACTGCGATTTCTTTCAACCCGCCACCTGCAGGAATCAATCCTACGCCGACTTCGACCAGGCCGATGTACGATTCCAGTGATGCGACACGCTTGGCGGCATGCATCAGCATTTCGCAACCGCCACCGAGCGCCAGGCCTGCTACGGCAGCGACCACTGGCACATTCGCGTATTTCATCGCCATATGTGCATTCTGTAATCGGCTCACTTCCGGCTCGATTGCTTTCACACCACCTGACATGAACAACGGCAGCATCGATTGCAAATCCGCGCCTGCAGAGAATGCGCCACCCTCCGCTGCGTCGCTATGCCAGATCACCAATCCTTTGTAATTCTTTTCCGCTTCGGCAATCGCCTTGTACAAGCCATCAACTACACCCGGGCCGATCACATGCATCTTGGTCTTGAACGACAGGATCAGCACATCATCGTTCTGATGCCACATGCGAATCGAGTCATCTTCGAATACCGTTGTGCCCGCTGTCTTGCCATCGGCGACACCTTCGCCAACCAACGGTGCGCGGAACACTTGGCGTTGGTAGACCGGTAGCGATGAACGTGGCACGAAGGCATTTTTCTTCGGCGAGTAAGAGCCTTGTGCTGAATGCACGCCCGAATTTTCTTTAACCTTGCCTTCGAATACCCAGGCAGGTAACGGCGCCTTGCTCAAAGCCTTGTCTGCATCGATATCTTCTTTCACCCACGTTGCAATCTGCTGCCAACCGGCTGCTTGCCATGTTTCAAACGGGCCGACATTCCAGCCGAAACCCCAGCGCATCGCGAAATCGATATCGCGCGCATTGTCGGCGATTGCTTCCAGGTGCACGGCGATGTAATGGAACGCGTCGCGGAAAATCGCCCACAGGAATTGTGCTTGCGGGTTGGTCGAGTCACGCAGCGCTTTCATCCGCTTGGCAGGATCCTTGTCTTTCAAAATACGGCCGATCAAATCATCGGCCTTGCCGCCGCCAGTGACATAGTCATTCTTCGCTGGATCGAAACGCAAGATATCCTTGCCGACTTTTTTGTAAAAACCGGCACCGGACTTTTGCCCCAATGAGCCGGCTGTGATCAATTGCGTGAGTACAGCAGGTGTCGCGTAGACACTGTAGAACGGATCGTCTTTCAAATTATCTTGCATCGTCTTGATCACATGCCCCATCGTGTCAAGACCAACCACGTCGGCAGTGCGGAACGTCCCGGACTTGGCGCGGCCCAATTTAGCACCGGTCAAATCGTCAACCACGTCATATGACAAGCCGAATTTTTCCGCCTCATACATCGTTGCCATCATGCCGAACACGCCGACACGGTTTGCAATGAAGTTTGGCGTGTCGATTGCGCGCACTACACCTTTGCCCAAGGTCGTCGTGAGGAAGCCTTCCAGTTGATCGAGAATATGCGCTTGTGTTGCAGCGGTTGGAATCAATTCAACCAGATGCATGTAACGCGGCGGATTGAAGAAATGCACGCCGCAGAAACGCGCTTTCAAATTTGCATCGAATCCTTCAGACAACGCGGTGATCGACAAGCCTGATGTGTTGGTGGCGAAGATCGTATTCGGCCCGATATGCGGCGCGACTTTCTTGTACAGGTCGTGCTTCCAATCCATGCGCTCTGCAATCGCCTCGATGATCAGATCGCAGTCTTTCAACAGATCAAGATTGTCTTCGTAGTTGGCAACTTCGATCAACGCTGCATCATCCTTGTTGCCGAGCGGAGCAGGGCTGAGTTTTTTCAGGTTTTCAATCGCGCGCAGCACGATGCCGTTCTTCGGGCCTTCCTTGGCAGGCAGATCAAACAGCACGACCGGCACTTTGGCATTGACGCAATGCGCTGCAATCTGCGCACCCATCACACCCGCGCCGAGGACCGCAACTTTTTTGACGATGAAATTGGACATGAATTTACCTTTACGTTCGTAATATGGATTCCCTCCCTTTCAAGGGAAGGGGTATAGCAAGGAATCCGGACAGCATGCTGTCCGCTTGCGGAACGGTTTGCGCGTACTAGCGCAAATGCGGCCTGCAAGGCAGGGTGGGGATGGGCTAACTGCAATAAACCCATCCCCCACCCGACCTCCCCCTTGAAAGGGGAGGCGCAAAACATCAACTAAAACAATTCTGCATCAAGCGCCATCAAATTGACCGAGCCGGAACGCGCCTGACGAATCAACATCGCCGTCTCCGGCAACAGACGTGCGAAATAAAAACGTGCAGTTGCCAACTTCGCCTTGTAGAAATTGTCGCCGGAATCCTGCTTATCCAACGCAATCTTTGCCATGCGTGCAAAGAAGTAGGCAAACACCAAATGACCGACCACACGCAGATACGGCATTGCTGCTGCACCGACTTCATCCGGATTCTGGAAAGCCTTCATGCCGATTTCCATCGTCAGCTTTGTGACCTTGTCACCCAAATCAGCCAACGGTGTGATGAACTCGCTCATCGCTTCATCGGTGCCGTGCTCCTCCACAAACGCTTGCACTTGCGCGCCGAATTTTTTCAGCTTGGCACCGTTATCCATCAGAATTTTGCGGCCCAATAAATCGAGCGCCTGAATCGTATTGGTGCCTTCATAGATCATGTTGATGCGTGAATCGCGCACGTATTGCTCCATGCCCCACTCGGCGATATAGCCGTGGCCACCGTAGACTTGCAACGCTTCCGACGTCGCAATCCAGCCATTCTCGGTCAGGAAGGCTTTGATGATCGGCGTCAGTAACGCGACTTGATCGGCGGCATCCTTGCGCACTGCTTCATCGGGATGATTCAACTCTCTGTCGATTTGCAAAGCGACGTACGAACTGAAAGCGCGGCCGCCTTCCGCATACGCTTTGGCTGTGAACAACATGCGGCGCACATCGGGATGCACAATAATCGGATCAGCAGGTTTGTCCGGTGCTTTCGGGCCGGACAGGCTGCGCATTTGCAATCTGTCTTTTGCATAGATCAATGCGTTTTGATAGGCGACCTCAGTCAAACCAAGAGATTGCATGCCGACACCGAGACGCGCAGCATTCATGAAAACGAACATCGCATTCAAACCCTTGTGCGGTTCGCCGATCAGCGATCCGACTGCGCCATCCAGATTCATCTGACATGTGGCATTACCGTGAATGCCCATCTTCTCTTCGATCGCGCCGCAAGTGATTGGATTGCGTGCACCAACCGAGCCATCTGGATTCGGCAAGAACTTCGGCACCAGGAATAAGGAAATGCCTTTCGATCCTGCCGGTGCATCCGGCAAACGTGCCAATACCAGATGCAGAATGTTGGAGGTAATGTCTTGTTCACCAGCCGAGATGAAAATTTTGCTGCCGGTGATTTTGTAGGTACCGTCTGCTTGCGGCTCGGCTTTTGTGCGCAACAAACCGAGGTCGGTACCGCAATGCGCTTCAGTCAAGCACATGGTGCCGGTCCATTCGCCCGATACCAGTTTCGGCAAATAAAACTTTTTCTGCTCCGGCGTGCCATGCTCCAGCAAGCATTCATACGCGCCATGCGACAAACCCGGATACATGGTCCACGCCTGATTGGCTGAATTGATCATTTCGTAAAATGAATTGTTCATTACGATCGGCAAACCCTGACCGCCATATTCGGGATCGCATGACAATGCCGCCCAACCGCCGTCGACATATTGCTTGTACGCTTCCTTGAATCCCTTCGGCGTCGTCACGGTTTTGGTCGCTTTGTCGTAATGGCAGCCTTCGCGATCGCCGCTGTGATTCAGCGGAAACAATACCTCGGAAGTAAACTTGCCGCCTTCTTCCAGCACCTGATTGATGATGTCGGCATCAATCTCTGCATGCTTGGGCAATTGCTTCAATTCTTCTTCGACATGCAATAACTCGTGCAGCACAAACTGCATATCCCGTAATGGCGCAATGTATTGACCCATGATGCAATCTCCTGAAGATGAAGCTTGTTAAGCCGTTTTTTTGACAGTGTGTTTTGATTTTTCGCTTGCAACCGATTTTAAATTCTTGGCTGCTGGTGCGCTTTGATAACTTGCGACTAAACGTTCAAAGCCATTATGCGCGCGCTCAACGCTGCCGGGGCGTTTGATAAAGCGCGCATCGTGGTGCAATGCCAACACCAGGCCATACATTTCAAATACCATTTGTTGCGGGTCGGTATCGTCACGCAGGTGTCCTTCTTCCACACAGATCTGCACGCAACGCCGCAACGCGTTTTGCAAGGCGCTGACCATCTTGTTCAATTCATCGCGGATCGCACCGGGACGGTCATCGTATTCCACTGCGCCGCTTATATAGATACAGCCTGATGCGATCTCGACCGACACACGTTTAATCCAGCGTGAAAACATTTCCTGCAAGCGAGGCAAGCCGCGCGGCATTTTCAAAGCCGGATAAAACACATCTTGCTCAAACAAATGGTTGTACAACTTCAGCACGGCAATCTGCAAATCCTCGCGCGAACCAAAGTGGGCAAACACACCAGATTTGCTCATGCCCATTCTGTCGGCCAGCAAGCCGATCGTCAGCCCTTCCAGGCCATCGCGGCTGGCCATTTCCAGAGCGACGTCCAGTATGGCGGCGCGAGTTTGCTCGCCTTTGCGCATTGATTTCGATGTCATATTAATAATGCCGGTTGTCGCAGTTGTCTTGTCAACAATTGAAGCGGCGACTCATAAAATAATCGTACGCTCGTACTATTATGCATAAAAGCGCAAAAGTCAAACAGATATATTGGGACGCGGCTCTAACGCCAGATTCCGGATCGGAAAGATCCAACGACTTTAAGCGTATTACCATTCTGGAATTGCAAGAAAGGTATGCTCTATCAAAAACCATAATGGCATGACTTGAATTAAGCCATCAAAGTCAAATCAAAAAAAAGAGGAGCTATCTAAATATCTCCTCTTATTCAGGTGACTGCCGTCTCTAAGCGCAGGTCACAACTTCCGGCCTGATAAGGTTTGTTATTTCCTCCAAGCGGCCACAGATTCATTGAGGCCTTTGATCCATATATCAAAGTCTGGACCGCGCACTTTTTCGACCATATTAATAAGAGCCTTCGCGTCTATTGTTCTCGACCTGACAAAGACTTCACATTTTGGAAGAACGGCTTCCGCACCTTTCCTTTTACTTTCGCAATCAGACAGTGCAGTAGCATCCGCGTTAGCGTAAATACTGACGACTACTGGTGACGTCCCGACCACAACCGCGCCTGTCGGGCTGATTGAAATCGCTGCAGCGCTAGGAAACGAGCCCCTGAAGATTTGCGTCGCCACAGCCTCAACTTTCCTCGAGTTGCGTTCATTTACCGGTAGCAGGACCGGCAGGACGCTTGCAATGTTGGGGCGCCGTTGTTCACTCAGGGCTGATTTTAATTCCGTTAGATATTGATCAAATCTTGGATCAATGTCCGTCGAACCGGACCTCACTTCTGCAACGGCGGTTTGGGTTGAACGATTCTTCAAATTGTTTGCTGTCGATACATATGCAGACTTTGATTTTTCCAGATGCTGTTTACGTATTACAGCCAATTCAGCAAATTGCCCTCTTGGGTATTTGTTTAAGTAAGCTTGAAGTTCATTTGGATCGCTGCTGTCTTTGACGCTGTTCCAGAAAGCCATTTCAACCGCTGGATTGGAAGATGTCGCACTATCCAAACATTGCAGGTGTCACGCCGATTGCACCTGCAGCAATGGCTATACTGATCAAGATTTTTCGCATATTCATTTCCAAGATGGATAAAGAGAGTTTACCGAACGATGCGTCGGGGAAATTAATTCTAGCAGGCGGGTTCAAAGACGGCCTGATTTTTATGCTCAATGTTGGGTTTACAATGAAACGGCGAACGATGCACTTGTTTTGTGTCTGTATGTGACAACAGCTCAAACGTATAAATATTTTCCCCGGCTTAACCCCATTCTTGCTGGAATAGCGTTTAACGTGCTATTCATCACTTATATTAAGGAGATCATCGTGCGCATTCGTTACTTGACCATTGCCGTCGCTTGCTGTTTTGTCAGTGGCATCTGTACCGCCCAACCCGTCACCGCCGATGAGACCAGCGTCAGCGCTGCAGCGCGTTCCTCAATCGCCGTCACCATTTACAACGATGGGCAAGCGCTGGTGCGCGACACGCGCACGCTGCCGCTGCATGCAGGACACAACAAGATCGCATTTCGCGATGTCGCTGCAAGCATTCGTCCAGAAACTACCAGCGTGCGCGCACTGTCCGGTACCGGCTTTACTTTGCTGGAACAGAACTACGAGTTCGATCTGCTCACGCCCACTGCACTGTTGAATAAATACGTTGGAAAAGAAATTACCGTAATCCACACCAACCAGGCCACAGGTGGCGAGTCCGTAGAAAAAGCCACAGTGCTGTCAACCAATGAAGGTGTCGTGCTGCGCTATGCGGACCGCATTGAAACCGGCGTTTCCGGCCGCATCGCATTCGGCAGTGTGCCAACGACACTGCGCGATCGCCCTACGCTGTCGCTGCTGCTTGATAGTCAACGCGGCGGCAATCAGGATGTTGAGTTGATGTATCTTGCCAACCAAATGAGCTGGAAAGCGGACTACATCGCCAATGTGAATGCCAGCGGTGATCGCATGCAATTGAACGGTTGGGTCACGCTGACCAATCAAAGCGGCACTGCATTTGAAAATGCGCGATTGCAGTTGGTGGCCGGCACATTGAATCGCGTACATGAGCAACGTGATATTGCAATGAAGAGCGGCATTCGTCTTCTTGCTGGCGCGCCAGCATCGCAGCCTATGCAAGAAGAAAAACTTGGCGACTACCACCTCTACACACTGGATCGCCCAACCACGATCCTGCAAAATCAAACCAAGCAAGTCGCGCTGCTGTCCGCTGCCGAGATCCCGGTCAAGCGCGAATATGTCTTGCAAAGCAACAATATGTATTGGTGGTGGTATCAAGGCTCGCATCCCGAAATCCAAAAGGGCTTGAAACCCAGCGTCTACCTGCGCTTTGAAAACAAGGGCGGCGATCTCGGCATTCCTTTACCTGCCGGCACAATGCGTGTGTATATGAAAGATGCGAACGGCGGCGCGCAACTGGTAGGTGAAGATGCGATCGCGCACACAGCGAAGAACGAAAAAATTGGATTGCGTCTTGGCGAGGCATTCGACATTACAGCGGATCGCGTGCAAACCGATTACAAATCATTGTCATCGCATGCATCGCAATCTTCATACAAAATCGAAATTCGCAATGCCGACAGCAAACCTGTCGTGGTGACCGTGCGCGAACCGCTGCAGGGTGATTGGAACATCACCAACGAAACTCAATCTCACCTCAAGGAAAGTTCCGGATCGGCGGTGTGGCAAGTGAAGGTGCCGGCTGACGGAAAAGCGGTACTGGAATACACGGCTGTGGTGAAGTGGTAGCAAGAACGATGGAAGTCTACGGCGTATTGGATTGCGCGCATCAAAAATCCAATACGCCAATATTAAAAGTTTCACACCAGTTCACGGAAACCAGAAAAGCAAAACAAGTATATTGCCTCGCTTGCCCTCCAAATTTAATGCTTTTGTTCTGAACCGGCATTTTGCTGGTTGCCGACATTCTGCTTCACACCTCTTTGTGCATCGGCTTTTTGCTTTTCCTTGCCAACTTCCTCGATTAATTTTTCCGTTTCATGATCGGCAAGCGTTTTGTCGCCACTTCCGATATCCGCCTCATTCATAAAATGCCTGTGATGATTGCCCATAAAATATTTCCTGTAAAACGTCAGCCAGTATTTTTAGATGCTTGTCGTTCGTGTTAGTTCTGGAATCATGAATTGCGATTCCTGATGAGCATATACCTCATTGTCTCAATGGATTTTTCGGATTGTTACCGTTGACCAAGTTAGCCATCCGCTCTTCAATCATCGACGTATATTCCGGATGCGTCAGCACGTAAAACCTTTCTTCCACGATCGCCTTGAATACATGATCCGCCGCTTCACTTGCCGGCATGCTGGCTTCCAGTTTTTCAACCATCGATTGCCATGCGGCGACCTGCTCCGGTGTCGGTGTGACTGGCGGGTTTTGCAAATGCGCAGGACGGTTCCTGGCAGAATCCAGAATGCCGGTCTTGACCCAGCCAGGACATAACACCGAAACTTTTACGTTGGCATTTTGCTGCTCTAGCGATAGCTGCATGTTTTCTGAAAGCGCGACAACTGCATGCTTGGTCATATGGTAAGTGGCGCTCGGATGATATGCCAGCAAGCCAGCGACCGACGATGTATTGACGATGTGGCAGGCGTCCTTTTGCGCCAGCATGATCGGCGTGAAAATTTTGACGCCATGGATCACGCCCCACAGGTTGACATCGATCACCCACTCCCAATCGTTCCAGCTGCTGTCCCATGCAGTCGTACCGGCGCCGACACCGGCATTATTGACCAGCAGATGCACTGCGCCGAATGCATCCAGCGTCTTTTGCGCAAGCGCCTCTACATCCTCTTTTTTTGAGACGTCGGTGCGCACGCTCATCACGGTGGCGCCACGCGCTTTGAGATCGCGTTCGACTTTGGCTAAATTTTCTTCATTGATACCAGCCAGTACAACCTTCATGCCTTCTGCTGCACAACGTTCTGCAATGGCACGGCCGATGCCGTTTGCTGCGCCGGTCACGACTGCTACACGATCTTTAAAGTCTTTCATGTTTTCATTCCATAGTTGAGTATGTCAGCGATAGAAAAATTTTTGCACTTCAAATCCGATGCACTACACTAAGTCTTCGCGCACATCAGGCGCACGCCTCCGCCCGCGCGCAAGCCATCTTTGCGCTGGAAAAAATAGCGGGGATTCAATTCATCCGGTCCAAGGTCATCAATATGCGTGAAGCCAAGTTTCCCGATCTCCTCCTTGAAGGTGGCCGGTTCGAAAAAAGATACCCAAGGCTCTCCAAGCTCGGCGATTATTTTGCCAATGGTTTCGCTGATCGCGCGCTCGATCGGATTGAGCAATGAACGCTGCAAGCAATAATCGAAGGTAATCCCGCTGCCTTTTGGTAGAGACGCGACAAAGCGAAGCATGTCGAAGATGGTTTCTTGCGTAAGATAGACCACAACGCCCAGCCACGAAAAATAGGCAGGCTGATCGAACCGGAAACCTGCTTCCCGCAAGCTTTCTGCCAGCGCCTTTTTTTCGAAATCGGCAGCGACAAAAGTCAAACTGTCCGGAACCGGGATGTTTGCGTTCTGAAGCAATGTTTTTTTCCAGGCTTGCGTAGACGGATGGTCGACTTCGTACACACGCAATCCCTTGCTCGCATATGGATTTCTGTATGCAAACGTATCGAGCCCGGCACCTAGTATCACATATTGTTTTACACCTGCCTCGACTGCCTTGGACAACTGATCTTCGGCAAACTTGCTGCGCACAACCAGTGCAGCACGCAGTCCGCGTCCCATTGGATCATTGAACTGAAAGGGATCGCCCTGAATAGTCGCTGCCATTTGCGCGCCAAGAATCGGCAAGGCAATTGGATCATTCAATATGATGGGTTCGTCCAATAAATGATGCACAGCGCGCAGCGTGGCAACACGCATTGCAGAGCGGCTCGGCACACCTGTCTGGATGATATTTTCGCTATTCGTGTTCATTGCTCTCGCCTTTTCCAAAACAATAAAACACAGGATAAAGTCTGACGTAACGTGAGGGTCAACACATTTTTATCAAATGCTTATCGTAAAAAATACGGAAAAAGAATAAAGCTAGGAGTTACGCAAAACTGCCCCGACAAGACGTCGCGACGAAGATAGTACCGACCTACGGCAAGGAACGGTTTTGCATAAGCACCTTATTGCCATTCATCGATCACTGTTGCGGCTTGGCTCGCAAAGTATGCGCGCCGAATAAAATCCCCGACTTCCACACTCAAATGTGCGCCAGCCTGGATCAACGGTTCGCTTCGGATTGCGTTCAATAATTTTTCACGAATAACCGGCTCATAGTTAGTCGCCTCATCAATCAACACACTCCATTGCGCGACAAGCTGCTGTGCAGCTTCGCTTTCCGCCGGCAGCTTTTGCGTCAGCACTTTCTTCGCTGCTTTTTCAAGATCGGCCCATTGGGCATCCATGTTCTTGTTCAGCCGTTTTATTTCCTCGATGCTCAAATATTTCTGATAAACCGCCACACGTAGTTCGATGGCTCTGCCTATGTACTGATATAGCTCAGGATCGACACCGCTGCGCCCATGTGCAGCAGGTTCTTTTTGGCACATCTCTTTCCATCGTGTCAGCAAACTAATATCATCTTTCATCCATCGCATCGACAAGTCCATCCAGCGGCGTGCCAGCACTTGCATCTCATGACCATCAGCTGCAAGATTTTTTTTCATTGCAGCACATATATCCTTGATCAAAGGCTGCCACTCCGGCTCTATTTTTTTCCAGCTTTCCGTGATGAATTTAAGCTCTGTAGCTGTAAAATATTTACCGTGTGTCGTCATCAATTCCAAGGCAGCCAGCCAATCAGTTGTCTCTGGTTGTCCGCCTTCCGATAGTTTGTCCTGCAACATGGTCAGGCGACTGCGCAAATCGGTGGCACGGGCAATTTCCTGATCGAGCGCATGCACCTGGCGCGTAATGATATTCGGCAAAGATGCGCCGTTCACTGCCAGCATGTTGTCGATTTCACTCAATGGCAATCCAAGATTGCGCAATCCCTGAATGCAATGCAAGCGAGCGATATCCGCATTGTTGTACAAGCGGTATCCGGCATCGGATCGCGCCGATGGCGTCAGCAATCCGATCGCATCGTAGTGATGCAACGTACGAACAGTCAGTCCGGTGCGTTTGGCAAGCTCGCCTACTTTTAACAACATCGCATCTCCCTGTTTTACCAATGCTGGTCAAGCCTTTCCTTGCGATCAATGTTTCAGTGCGCCGACATCCATGCTCGTCGTACTACGCGCTTTCAGGTCGTAGTCATTGACGACCAGCGAAGTCACTGCCGCAGTATGTGAACCTGCTCCGATTGCCGGACTTGTTGCTTGCAAATGAAAATCCGAGCCGGCCGTAACGAACTGCGGATTGGCTATGATGGCAGTACTGTCGATACTGGGGCTGCCTGAACCATTGAACCATATGTTGCGTGCAAACGTGCCGGCGCTTGCCGGAACACCAACCGAACCAGAGTTGTATGGCGTCCCGGTAACGACATAGAAGATATTGTTTTCGACGTCCAGCGCCCCAACCGGCAAAGTCCAATCGTTTGTGAGAGCGCCATACAAACTGTTACCGTTCAAATTCGTGTTATAGAACGTATTGTTATAAAACTTCGCACCATGCAGGTCGATGGTGTTAAATCGTATCGCAGCAAATTGCACGTTATAGACAATGTTGTTCCACACTTTTACATTGTTTTTTGTTCCATCGCCGATGTTAATGCCGTGCTTGGATACGTCGTGGATCAGGTTGTGATGCAAGCTGATGTTGTTAGCTTCAGTGGAACCATTGCCGCCATTCACGAAGACCTGGAAACCATTGCCATCCCGGATGTCATGGATCTGGTTGTAGGCTATGTCATATGATCCATCGCCGTCAATGTAGATGCCATGACATTCCTGACTGCTGCCCTGAATGTCGTGGATGTGATTGCCGTACCAGATCGCATTATTGCCGTTGCCTGTGATGCCGGCCATTTTTGGAACAACACCGGTGCCGCTCCGCTGCGCGGTGGATGCGCTCAATTCGTTATTGATGACGCGCCAGTTGTCGCCGTAAATTTCCTGGCTGATCGGTCCGTCATAACCTTCGCAATCCATGCGCAAATTGGAAACAACTGCCCATTGCCCCATGCCGGGAAACGATTGACCATTGATAGCCGACACGCATCCGCCCGTCATGCCACCGGCCACTGTGCCATGTATATAGGCATCTTCACCCGGATATCCCATCAACACGATTGCTCCCGTGCCTGAAGCACCAGTCGGTGCGCTGCCCGACTTGTTACGATAACGCATGAAATAATTTTCAAAACCGACATCGACCCACGGATTGGCATTGCCATGTCCACGCAACACGATCATGTCTCCCGGCTGCGCCACTGCCCATGCACCACCTGTGTACAGCGCCGGCGTTTGCACATAGCGATAAGGATGGGCAATATCACCGGCAACAGCGGTCGCATCGTTACCCACGACATTATCGACAAACAGCATGCGTCCAGGATTGGGCATGAACATCACATTGGTGTTGGAATCGACACCGCTCACGACCACCTTGATTGGCAATGCTGTGCCTTGTGCCGCACCGCCAAGCGAACCGACTTGCACCGTGATTTGCTGCAAGTTAGAGACCTTGGCAGCGCCAAGCGTGCGATAGTTCGCCACCTCGCTGCCACCAATATAGACCTTGGTCGTCGTACCTAATCCACTGCTGCCAAAGTTTTGCCCGAAAATCGACAGGTAAGCACCTTGATTGTTTTCTCCACCCGAAGTCGGGCCGGAAACGATATCCGTATAAAGTACGTAGGGCGCTCCGGTAACTGCAACAGAAGTGGTTGTCGTAGTCGTGGTTGCGGTCGTGGTGCTGGTTCCCACTGTAAATGATCCTGACCCGCTGCTGCCGCCACCGCCGCAACCGGAAATGAACAATACCGAAAACACCATCAGTAGCGCATGTCTACACGTTGATGCAACGATGGTTTGATTGGTGGCATCAACAGCGCCATTTGCCTGATCAGTTATCGATAACATGCTCGTCCCGTTCCATTGAAATTACAGTGATTCTCAATATAAATTACGTGGCGTGACCGTACCATGAGATGCAGTAAAGATAAATCCCATAAATATGGGATGCCAGTTTAATAGCGCAGCATCAATGAATTGTTTTACCTTGACTGCGATAGTGTAGATTGGATGCAGCACGGAAAGTTTCTAACCTTCATTTAAAACCAAAGAAACGATGAGCCCAAGATCACGTTTGAATTCAGATGGCGTGGGAGGCGGGCTCGTCAGTTTCAATCCACGCGCAGACGCCACAATCAATTGAGCAGCCTTTTTTGCATTCACTCCTTTTGGCAAATTAAGCCGTCCAGCCTTATCCTCAACCGTGATGGTGTCGGCCACGCTAGTGACAAATTTGCGGCTGTATTCATTCACGATTTCAGGGCACTGCCGGTTGCTTTCCTCATTAAGCTCCAGCACGTAAGGCGATTCTTTTAGTCGCGTCAGATACGCTCCAGCACGTGCATTGATCTGCGCTATCAAAATCTCCACAGCGCCATTACCACGCCGGCGCGCTTGATCAGCCGCTTGAATCGCCTCATCCAACGATTCCCGCTGAATGCGCTCAACCACTGCACTGAAGACAGCGCTCTTGCTGCGGAAGAATAAATAAAGCCCCTGCCGCGACAGTTCTGCCTCGCGTGCGAGCAATTCCATATTCGTTTGCGGGTATCCGTAGCGCGAAAAAACACGCTCTGCGGCGTCCAGGATCGACTCAATCCTTTTGTCTTTTGTGTTCGTTGTCATATTTTACATGTTTACATTTTTAATATATTTGTCTAGTATACCTCGAATTGACCGAGACCAACCTCATTTTACGAAAGCTCAACATGATCAAATCACTACATCGCTCCAGTATTTTACTAGCCATCCTATGCGGATCACTGACACTCACTTTATTACTGCTCGCACTTGCGACGCACGGCTCGCAAGGCATGTTTCAGCTGAACCGGCCGATTGCCGAGTACTCCGCATTATTAATTGCTCGTGCGACTGCGCTGCGGATTGATCTTGCGATCGACTTTTTATATCTATGTTCCTATGCGGCGTTCTTTGTGATGCTTGTTCCAACGTTGCGCTCGTTCCAGCGAGACACGGCAGAAAAATATGCTTCATTCAGTGGCAGCAGTATTTGGTTGGGCGCATTGTTGCTGACTGCTGTACTCGACGCCACAGAAAACGCTCATATCCTGTCTATGCTGACAGCGACTGAAAAAGGATTGCCACTAACGTCAGATAGCATTACGTGGCAGGTCGCTGAAAGTCAGTTGAAATTTGTATCAAGTTATTTTGGATTATTTTTATTATCGTTTTACCTGCCAACAGAATCACTTATTGAAAAGTGTTTTGCATTTGTACTGCGATGGATGCAAGCGCCAGTTGGTGTGGCAATCTTCGTTCTCCCCGCAGAAATTGTGAAACCATTTTTTCTTGCGCGTGCATTGTTCTTTGTATTCGGATTTTGGACGATGGCATGGATAATTTATCGCCGGTCTACCACACAAATAAATGTTGCGACGCCATCCTTTCCATTAGGTAGCTGCGCATGAAAATCTCCCAAAATCGACAAATCGTTAAAATTGCCAGGAAGATAGTCGCATGGCCAAACCGCCACGCATCACTTACTTTTTTCTCTGCCTGGCTCATGCGCAAATTGGCGCGCATGGCGATGCGAAAAGCGCAGGCAAAACCCGCCAGCAACCTGATAGAATTGCATGCCGAATGGGAACGTAATTCACCCGCAATGGCGCACTATAAATTCATCAAGATTGAGCAAGAGACCGTGTTTGCAGAAATCCATAGTGAATGTGCATTGCGGGGAAACGGCGATGTCATGGCGTGTCATCGCATGATGGAATATGACCGTGAAGTATTGCGTGAAATTGGCGGCGAGTTGGTTGTACTGGAATCGCAGGCTACGCCGGGACGTAGTTTTTGCAAGGTGGCGTTGCGCAAGAAAGGCGCATCGATGGATGATTTTACGCCGGCGCATTTGCAAAACGTTCAGAAAAATCCCCCAGAAATTTCTGATTAGGGCTTACTGATATGCGGAAGCCCTGTTCAGCCTCGCGTTTTATCGATTAGGCGGCGATCCCTCTTGGTCGGCCGCCCTTTGATTGTTGTAGCGGGCTCGCGAAAAAACTTTCTTTGTTCCGCTACGTTCTGACGCTTGGCGATGCTGGCGTGTGTTTCTTCATACAGCGCTTGCGCTACCGGCGCCGACCCGCGCACTTCAGACAGATCACGCACCACAACTTCCCATTCTGTTGCGCCGTTGTCGATATCAAGTGTATCGCCAACTTTTACGCTGCGAGCAGGTTTGACGCGATCGCCATTCAAGCGCACCTTGCCGGTATCCACCGCATCGGCGGCCAGCGTGCGTGTTTTAAAAAACCGCGCAGCCCACAGCCATTTATCAATACGAACGCCGTCACTCATATGCATTAAAAATGTAAACTGGTAATTTTCTTATTGTAGCGCTCCTAAAATAAAACAACAGGCAGATTCCCATGAGCAGAATCTACCTGTTGCCATGAACTGATATTCAAATAAAATTCAATAAAAAAATATCGCCGAAGAATTACCCGATGAATGCCGCCGGCACCGGATCTTCCCCCAATGCATTCAACAAGATCGCCCAATGCATTGTTTCGTCACCCATAATACTGGCAGCAGCCTTCACTAAATCCTTGTTGTGGAAGCTCGGCAACACACTCAAGTAAGCCGATGCAGCGCCTTTTTCCAAGCCGGCTGCGAACTTCAGCACATCAGCTTGCGACTTCAATTGAGAAACAGGAAAACCATATTCAGTCGGTTTCTTTGCCATTACCGGCTTGCCGCCGAGCTGTTTAATCGTGGCATCGAGAATTTGTGCGTGCGCTTTATGCTGCGATTGGAACTTCACTGCCACATCCAATACCGGCTTTTCCAGCAGACCGGATTCCGCACCGACTTGATACGCTGCGATTGCCTGGTATTCAAGGCCAAGTGCGACGTTCAGGATCGCCACATCGTCACTGGTCGATTTCGATGACGTTTGTGCCCATGCGGAAGAGGACTGACCCAATGTGACTGCTGCCAATGCACCGAGCGAGAACAAGCTGCCTTTGGCGAAAAAATTGCGGCGTGAATTACCTTCCGCGGTCACTTCTGACATATTTGAATCCGTTTGCTTGGTTGCTGCGTATAATTCATCCATGATGTAATCTCCATATGAAGTTGGTTGAAGGCGCCGGCAATTGGCACCCACAACAACTGATACGCAAACCGTTTTCAAATGGATTCAAAATTGTCGACAGTCGATCCGCAACAATTAAGAACATGGCTCGCAGCGGTTGCGCGCAAGGATGCCCAAGCCTTTCGCCGGCTTTATGACCTTACATCGCCGAAACTGTTTGGCTTCGCGCTGCGTATATTGATTAAGCGGGAAATGGCGGAAGAAGCGTTGCAGGAAAGCTTCGTCAGCATATGGAATAACGCAGCCGGTTATCAAGCCAGCCTCGCTGCACCGATGACATGGATGACAACGATCGTGCGCAACAAGGCATTTGACATGCTACGCCGCGCGGATCACGCCGAGCATCTGGTCGAAATCGATGCCGATACTTTTGAGGATGGCGGCATGCAGAATGTCATTGACGCGTTGGAAAGCCCTGATCCGACACCATTGCAAGCACTGCAACTGGGTGCTGATGCGAAGGCGTTGGCGCATTGCTTCACGCGGTTGGAAGGGCTGCATCGGCAAGCGATTGCACTCGCGTTTTACCACGACCTGTCGCATAGCGAAGTAGCGGAACAAATGAAGCTGCCGATCGGCACCATCAAAACATGGATACGGCGCGGACTGGAACGCTTGCGCTTGTGCCTGACAAAATTGGAGGGCGCATGAATCTCCGGCACAACGATACATTGCGCGAAAAACTGGCATCCGAGTATGTGCTCGGCACGTTGAAAGGCGGCGCACGGCGACGCTTTGAAGCATGGTTGAAAAATGATGCCGCGCTTCGACGTGCTGTCGCAGAATGGCAAGACCGCTTGCATCCACTTGGCGAATTCGCACCGGCCGTACAACCTTCTCCACATGTTTGGCGTGCCATTGAAAAGCAATTGAATGTAAACAGCAGGCGCGCATTCTGGCTTGCCCTGCGTGAAGATTTAAGTTTCTGGCGCGGCCTTGGCATGGCATCGACCGCGCTTGCCGTCATTTTGATTTCAGTACTGGTGACCAGGCAGCCGGAACAGGTCGGCCCGATCGCAAACTATGTCGCCACACTAACCGATGACAAGTCACAGCCCATTGCAATCGTGACGGGTGATATCAAACATCATCAATTGATTATCAAGGTTCTGTCACGGCAAAGCATTGCTGATAACAAGAGTCTGGAATTATGGGCGGTGCCGAAAACCGGTAATCCGCGCTCGCTTGGATTGGTCTCGGACAATGGCATCATCACCTTGCGGCTGCCGGAAAATGCGACGCCGGAATCGGTTCCGTTGCTGGCTGTGACATTGGAGCCGAAAGGCGGTTCGCCCAATCCAAATGGACCGACAGGACCGATCGTGTTTAAAGGCGCGTGGGTGCGAATCTAACTTGATACATGGAGAAATCACGCATAATTTCCCCATGTGATAATGCGAATCGTGACGCGATACAGCATGAATGCCGCGTCGTACCACACGCGCTTATACCAAGGGATATTGGCAAAGTCTTCTAGCTTGATCGGCACGCCTTCGACGATTCCCTGCTCGATTTTTTCTCGCAACTTGATCGAGAATGCCGAATCCTGCACCACGACATTGGCCTCTTGATTGACGAACAAACTGAAGCCGTCGACATTGCTCGACCCGACCGTTGACCAGTGATCATCCACCACGGCGACCTTGGCATGCAGTTGTGTCTTGCGATATTCAACAATTTTGACGCCGCTTTTCAACAGCTTGGGATAAAACGCATGGGCAATCGCATCCTGCAAACGGAACTGCCCGACACCGAGCAATAAGGTCACGTCAACGCCGCGCGCTGCGGCAGATGCCAACGCATCGCGCATCTTGCGGCCGGGTGCGAAATAAGGATTCGCCAGCAATGCAGTTTTTCGCGCATGGCCTAATGCGTGCAAATACGTCTTCTGGATCGTGCGGCGATTACGAAAATTGTCGCGCACCACCAAACCGGCATGTGCCGGCGCGCCGCTGCCTATCACCGGCACTTGTCGTACTTCGCGAAATAATTCCAGACGCGTGCGCAATTTCAAGTGGCCGATCCGCATCCACTGCGCTTCGGATTCCAAATGAATCTTCGCTACCAGCGGCCCCATGATGCGGACAGCAAAATCCCAGCGCGGCAACGGCAAGATCATGTGGAAATCATGATCTGCGCGTATATCATTATTGATATTCAATCCGCCAACGAAAGCGATTTGGCGATCCACCACACACATCTTGCGATGCGAGCGCGTCATACCGCGTTTGAACCACGGATTGAAAATCCTGTACTGAATCTTCGCTTCAGAAAATTCCTTTGCCAGCACCTTGGTATAAGCGTCTCCCGTACCAAGCCAATCGACAATCACATTCACTACTACGCCACGCGCTGCAGCACGTTTTAACGCCGCCTTGACCAAATCGCCGATTTCATCGGCAGCGAAGATATACGTTTCCAGATAAATTTCAAGCTTGGCATTGTCCAGTGCTTTCACCAGCGCGGGAAAATATTCTGCGCCACACTGCAGCAGTATCAGATTATTATCGGCAGTAAAATTTACCGGACGCATACGGGATGATTGTTGGGAACGACTAATCGACTCCGCATTTTGGACTGCTCATTGGATTTCAATATGACGCCTATCATATTTACTTTAAACGCAAGGTCGCCACGATCGGCGCATGGTCGGACAACCTGGCCCATTGCGCACCATGCAATACTTCTGCCGATTCAACTTCGAAGCCGCGCACATAAATTCGGTCCAGCCGCAAGAACGGCAACGCAGCCGGGAAAGTACGCGCCGGCTTCATTTTTTTCACGGCACGCCCGCTGAGCGTACGGATAAAAGCGGCTATTCCGTACTTGTCCGATTTCTCGTCAAATACTTCTGTCACGTTCAAGCGTTTGCGTAACGTGTCGCTCAAATTATTTTCCCAGTCGTTGAAGTCCCCCGCGATGATGACCGGCGCATCATGCGGCGCCGAACTGTTGACCGCCTCGATCAATGCGTCACCTTGACGCTTCCTGCTGCTGGCAAACAAGCCCAAATGCACGACATAACAATGCACTGCGACCTCGGGTGTCTGTATCACACAGTGCAAGACTCCACGCGACTCATACGCGTGATCGGAAATATCCTGGTTGGTCGATGAAGCAATCGGATGGCAACTTAATAATGCGTTGCCATGATGGCCATGATCGTAGACCGCATTCATGCCATAGACAGCGGTGTGCGTGTCTCCCGCCAAAAAATGATGCTGCGCATCTGCCCAATGTGCCGCATGCCGCGCTGCCATCCGATCATGGCGGCCTTGCACTTCTTGCAGAAAAAATACATCGGCCTTCATTGCATTTAACGCCTGCTTCAATGCGTGTATGCGTGGCCGGCTAGCGATGGACGTCACGCCTTTATGAATATTATAGGTTGCGATGCTGAGTTTCATGTATGTGTCTTTGACGACTAAATTCCATTAGGCAAAAGTAGAAGTGTTTGGTTCAAACAATACCACTGAACTCTAACGGTTAGAACTCATTTTTGAGTAGAGAGCATTGCCCTACAATTTATGGAGTACGTTCTATATATTTCGGCAATTGTAAAATTGCTTCGGCATTTGAGGGGGAAAAGCATTGATCTGCGGCCTCACGATACGGCAGCCATTGGTATTGCACATGTTCTCGCGGACTCAAGGTAATCCGAATATCGCGCGGCACCAGCAAACCGAATACATGTTCGGTATTGTGCGTGATGCCGGGCGCATAGCGATGACGCCAGACCGGATAAATTTCGTAGATGTTGGAAAGATACCAATCGCGTAAATTTTTTCGTGGCACGGATGATGATTTGTCATCATCAATAATGATACCGGTTTCCTCCGCCACTTCACGCACTGCCGTTTCCATCAGCGGCTCATCCAATGTGTCTTTCGAACCTGTGACGGATTGCCAGTAACCCGGCTTGTCGGCGCGCTCGATCAGCAGCACGTCAAGATCAGCGGTGTAAATCACCACGAGGACTGATTCGGGAATTTTGTGGGGTTGGTTCATTCTTATGAAATGAAAATTTTTCTACAAAAATAAAAGGCGCGGATATCCGCGCCTTTTATTATGCCCTGAATTAAAACAATTTAGGCTTTGACTGCCGGTTCAACATTACGCAAACGAATATGCAATTCACGTAATTGCTTCTCATCCACGACCGATGGTGCCTGCGTCAACAAGCATTGCGCACGCTGCGTTTTCGGGAAAGCGATCACATCGCGAATCGACTCGGCGCCGGTCATCATCGTGACGATGCGATCCAGGCCGAACGCAAGACCGCCATGCGGAGGCGCGCCATATTGCAACGCGTCGAGCAGGAAGCCGAACTTGAGTTGCGCTTCTTCTGCATCGATCTTCAATGCACGGAACACTTTGCTTTGCACGTCGGCGCGATGGATACGCACCGAGCCGCCGCCGAGTTCCCAACCGTTCAGCACCATGTCGTAAGCCTTGGCGATGCACTTGCCCGGATCGGTTTCCATCAAGTCTTCATGACCATCCTTCGGCGCAGTGAACGGATGGTGCGTCGCCGACCAGCGCTGACCTTCTTCGTCGAATTCGAACATCGGGAAGTCGATAACCCACAATGGTTTCCACACATCGTCGAACAAACCATTCTTCTTGCCGAAGTCGCTATGGCCGATTTTGACGCGCAATGCACCGATCGCATCGTTGACGATTTTCGCTTTGTCGGCACCGAAGAAAATCAGGTCACCATCTTGCGCACCGGTTTGCTCGATGATCTGCGCCAATGCTGCGTCATGAATATTCTTGACGATTGGCGATTGCAAGCCATCACGGCCTTTGGCTTTTTCATTGACCTTGATGTACGCCAAACCTTTGGCGCCGTAGATTGCAACAAACTGCGTATAGGCATCGATCTCGGAACGCGGCATGCCGGTGCCTTCTTTCGCGCCACCTGGCACGCGCAAGCCGACTACGCGACCACCGACCATATTGGCTGCGCCGCTGAACACTTTGAAGTCAACATCTTTCATCACCGCTGTCAGATCGGTGAACTCCAGTTTGACGCGCATGTCCGGTTTGTCGGAGCCGTATTTGCCCATCGCCGTCGCATAATCCATCACCGGGAACGGATTTGGCAAATCAACATTGATCGTGTTCTTGAATACCAAGCGCATCATGCCTTCGAACATGTCGCGGATTTCCTGCTCGGACATGAACGATGTTTCGCAATCGATTTGCGTAAATTCAGGCTGACGGTCAGCGCGCAAATCTTCGTCACGGAAGCACTTGGTGATTTGATAGTAACGATCGAAGTTGGCGACCATCAGCAATTGCTTGAACAATTGCGGCGATTGCGGCAACGCGAAGAAATGACCGGCATTGACACGCGACGGCACCAGATAATCGCGCGCACCTTCCGGCGTCGATTTAGTCAGCATCGGTGTTTCGATATCGATAAAGCCGTGCTGGTCGAGGAACTTGCGCACTTCCATCGTAACCTTGTAACGCAAGCGCAAATTGTTTTGCATTTGCGGACGGCGCAGGTCAAGCACGCGGTGTGTTAGGCGCGTGGTCTCTGACAGGTTATCGTCATCCAACTGGAACGGCGGCGTCACCGATGGGTTCAACACTTCCAACTCTTGGCACAATACTTCGATCTTGCCGGAAGTCAGGTTGGGATTCGTCGTCCCTTCAGGGCGGTTGCGTACGACACCGGTAACGCGCAAACAGAATTCATTGCGCACCGCTTCAGCAGTTTTAAACACATCGGCGCGATCAGGATCGCACACAATTTGCACCAAACCTTCGCGATCGCGCAGGTCGATGAAGATCACGCCGCCGTGGTCACGCCGACGATGGACCCAACCGCACAGGCTGACTGTTTGGCCCAACAGTGCCTCGGTAACAAGGCCGCAATAATTTGTTCGCATTGACATAATTAATTTCCAGTTTTAAATCCGTATTTGATTCCGAGAGGAATCGACCTGCCATGTTTCGGATGATGTTCTATCCTTAGCTTAGCTTATTTTTTTCTCCGTAGCTGGCGGCGCTACGACACCCATCGATACAATGTATTTCAATGCCTCATCGACACTCATGTCGAGTTCGATTGCATCTGCTTTCGGCACCATCAAGAAGAAACCTGAAGTCGGATTGGGTGTAGTCGGCACATAGACACTGATGTAATCGCCCTTCAAATGATTCGTGACATCACCACCAGGCACACCAGTCAAGAACGCAATCGTCCAGGAACCCTCACGTGGATATTGCACCAGCACGGCTTTCCGGAATGCATTGCCTGAAGATGAAAACAGCGTATCGGACACTTGCTTAACGCTCGTGTAGATTGAGCTGACGACGGGTATACGTGCCAGCAACATTTCCCACATCCGCACCACTTGCTTGCCCAGAAAATTGCGCGTCAACACACCGGTCAGCAACACGATCAAAAGCGTCAGAAAAGTGCCGAGCAAATTTGAAATGATTTCTGATCCAGGCCGCCACTCCGGTGGCAATAACAGCAACGATTGTCCCATCGTACCGATGATCAAATCCAGCACCCACAACGTAATCGACAGGGGTACTAGAATCAGCAGGCCGGTAATGAAATATTTACGTAACATTTTCTCTGACTACTTGGTGGATGAGGTGCCGCCATCCGATGAACCGGATGTGCTGGATGGAGTGGACGTGCTTGCAGTTGTGGATGTACTTGCCGTCTCAGTTGATGCAGCCGCAGGACAACCTGCAGCATGTGCAGCGGGTGATGGCTCGGCCACTGCAGGTGCAGATGTCGCTGCAGCGCCACCGCGGAAATCGGTCACATACCAGCCAGTTCCCTTTAATTGGAAACCGGCAGCGGTTACTTGTTTTTTAAAGGTGGCTTTGCCGCAAGTCGGGCACTCGGTCAGTTGCGGATCCGACATCTTTTGCAACACATCTTTGGCAAAACCACACGCTTCGCAGCGATACGCGTAAATCGGCATGTAAAACCCCAGCAAAAATTATTCTAGAAACGGCAGCCGGGCCGGTGTGAGTGTGCGGTTTTCCGGCTTTCTGGCTAGGCGAGACGACAACGTGGACTGCATTCCACTAGGAGGATCAACGACGCCAGGGAGCCGGAAAATTGTGCAATCATGCCTACCCGACTGCCGTTTCTAGATTCATACAAAACCCTGAATTATAAAGGTTTTTGATCTATTTTTGAGACTTCCGGGGCGTGACGATTAACTGCCGTTCAAGTTATACGCCTACACCCTTCACCGCATGCACCGACTCGTGACGATTTTTCAGCACTTGCGGCACAAGCGACCCCAGCAACATGCCTGCAAATGCAGCGAGCAAACCGGCCAGCTGACCGGGAAAAGCCTTGCTCAGCGCCTCGCCACCCACCTGAGGGAAGTACAAAATCCAAACGCCCACACCGGCGCCAAGAGACAGAATCGCACCTTGCGTCGTCGCGCGCTTCCAGTACAAACCCATTACCAGCGGCACAAAGGCACCGACCAGCGTCACCTGATAGGCTGCCGACACCAAGTCGTAGATAGGCGTGCCATGCATCTCCATTGCATACGCCAGTACCAGCCCAGCAAAAATGATGATCGTGCAACGCATTGCGAACAATTGCTGCCGATCGGTCATGTTCGGACGCAGGTTCTTGAGAATGTTTTCGACGAAACTGGTGGAAGGCGCCAGCAGCGTAGCTGACGACGTGCTCTTGATAGCTGAGAGCAGCGCGCCGAAAAACAGGATCTGCATCACGAGCGGCATCTTGGTCATTACAAACGTGGGCAGCAGACGCTGGTAATCGTTCTTCGCGATATCCAGTGCACTCGATCCCATGACAATGACAGCGCACGAGACAATAAACATTGGCACGAAGGCAAACAGGATATAGCTGACGCCGCCGATGACGGCGCCATTGCGCGCGGTTGGTGCATTCTTGGCCGACATGACGCGCTGGTACACGTCCTGCTGCGGAATACTGCCAAGCATCATCGTCACGCCTGACGCAATGAAGAATGCAATATCGGTGAAACTAGGCGGCGGTAAAAATTTCCACAGATCGGCCTTGGACGCCATCGCAAATACCTGGTCAGTGCCACCAGCCAAGTTCGCGGAAAAGAAAGCAATAATGGTCAAGCCGATCACCAGCACGATCATTTGAATGAAATCGGTCCAGGCCACGGCGAGGAAACCACCGATCACGACGTAGACCAGCACCGCAAGTGTACCGACTATCATGCCAATCTTTTCCGTCATCGCGCCGTTGGTCAGTATGGAGAACACCAACCCAAGCGCGGTGATCTGCGCCGCTACCCAACCCAGATAACTAATCATGATCGCAACCGAGCAAAACACCTCAATGCCTTTGCCGTAGCGCTGACGGTAGAAGTCACCGATGGTCAGGAGGTTAAGCCTGTAAAGACGAGCCGCGAAGAACAGACCCACCAAGATAAGGCAAGTGCCTGCACCGAACGGATCTTCGATGATGGAATTCAATCCGCCCTGCACAAACTTGGCCGGAATACCCATGACCGTCTCGGCACCGAACCACGTCGCAAACGTCGTTGTCACAACCATGATCAGCGGCAAACTGCGACCGGCAATCGCGAAGTCGCCCGTATTCTTGATACGCGTACCTGCCCATACACCAATTCCCAGCGTGCCCAACAAATACAGAACGACAAAGGTAATAAGCGTGTAGTTCATATTATCTGCCCCCGATGAAAAATTTGACTGATTATAATAAAAATTGATCAAAAATTAGCGTGCTTCTACAAAAAGGAACATGAATACGATGCTATGCTCTTTTTTGAAGCGGCTGCCGAAACAGAGCGAAATCCATACCAAGCACGTCATTCGCGCCTGATTAAAAATGCAGGTTAGGCCAGCGCAAATAAATCTGTACCACCAAAAGACCTGCAACTAACCCTGCACCAAAATAAAACGCGATGCCCAACATCCGATTGGTACGTCTTTGTTCTTCCACCAGCTCTTTGAGCAAGATCTGTTCTTGTTGTTGCGGTTGCGCTGCCTGCGTCAGTGCCTGATGTACCAGACGTGGCAATTGCGGCAACAAGTGGCTGTAGTGAGGAGATTCTTTTTTGAAGCGATCAATCAGGCCGCGCCATCCGACTTGTTCATTCATCCAGCGTTCCAGATAGGGCTTGGCTGTTTTCCATAAATCCAGATCCGGATCGAGTTGGCGGCCCAAGCCTTCAATGTTCAGCAAGGTTTTTTGCAGCAGCACAAGTTGCGGTTGCACTTCGATATTGAAACGACGCGATGTCTGGAACAAACGCAGCAGAACCTGGCCGAATGAAATATCTTTCAACGGGCGATCGAAAATTGGCTCGCAGCATGCGCGCACCGCAGATTCCAATTCGTCGACACGCGTTGTCTTCGGCGCCCAACCTGATTCGATATGTGCCTCGGCCACGCGCTTGTAATCACGCCGGAAAAATGCCAGAAAATTCTGCGCCAAATAATCCTTGTCGAAATCGGTCAACGTACCGACGATACCGAAATCAAGCGCGATGTAACATCCAAAAGTTTCCGGCTCAGTCGATACCAGGATATTCCCCGGATGCATATCGGCATGGAAGAAACCATCGCGGAAAACCTGCGTGAAAAAAATCTCAACGCCATCTCTCGACAGTTTTTGCAAATCGACACCTGCAGCCACCAAGCGATCGGTTTGCGAAATCCGGATGCCTTGCATCCGCTCCATCACAATGACACTGCTTGAACAGTAATCCCAAATCATCTCGGGCACGATCAGCAATTTGGATTGGGCAAAGTTACGGCGCAACTGACTGCCATTGGCTGCCTCGCGCATCAGGTCCAATTCGTCATGCAGGTATTTATCGAACTCGGCGACAACTTCCTTGGGTTTCAGACGCTTGCCATCAACCCACAATCTTTCTACCCATCCGGCGACGATGTACATCAAACTGACATCGTCATCGATCGATTTTTTCATGCCGGGACGCAGCACCTTGACCGCGACCTTCTTGCCGTTTTTCAGCGTGGCAAAATGCACCTGTGCAATCGAAGCAGAGGCAACCGGCACACGATCAAAGTCGGCAAACAACTGATCAGGATGCGCGCCCAATGAGGTGACGATTTGCGCAATCGCGATATCGGAATCGAAAGGCGGTACACGATCCTGCAACTTGGCCAGTTCATTCGCAACATCGGTCGGCATCAAGTCGCGTCGCGTCGAGAGAACCTGTCCAAACTTGACAAAGATCGGTCCGAGATCTTCCAGTGCTTTGCGCAAACGCTCGCCGCGCGACGCAGAAATATCGCGCCAGAAAAACAGTGTATTCAACAGTTTGGTTGTGCGTGGCTTGTCCAGATTAGCCATCGCGATATCGTCCAGTCCATAGCGAATTGAGACGCGCGCAATTTTTAACACTCGCAAGAATTTAACAATCATTTAGCGCTCAGTTTCTCAATACGTTTGGCAAGGCGTTCAACATCATCACGCAACTTCGATACGTCACCGGCAAAATCGGCGACAGCTTGCGGACGCAGCAGCATCGGATTTTCTTCGAGAAAATATTCTGCCACATTCTCTGCCAGAGTTTGCTGTACAGTTTTAATCGATTCTGCCGCACTTTTGGCGCCCGCCACAACGCGCGTCGCAGCGATATCGCCGACCCATTTACTCAAGTCCTCTTCCGCTTCCCATCTCAATGATTGACTCAATTGCGAAATGGTATTGGCGAAATCCGCATCCCCTTCCACCTTGACATAAGAAAACGCGCGTTCACGATTTTGCGCAATCAAAGGAAGATCCGATAATTTAATACGAATCGTCACGTTGGCAGGCGTCGCCGCACCCACCGATTCCAGCATGCCGTCCGAGGACACTTGCAAACGCACCGCCATCCATTCCGCGTCGAAGCAGGCAATTTTACCGGCATGCGCACGCAGCTTGTCACGCGCCCAGGATTCCTGGGAGAGCAAATGATTAATGGCGGCGGGTAGTATAGACAGAGGCAAGCGCATGGTCACAAAGAAAAACCGCCCATGAAAATTCATGAGCGGTTTCAAGTTTATCAGTTTGCCGGGGCTTAGGGCGTGTCGTCCATTAATTTGGGAGATGCGTTCCTGCCAAAGCGTGTGGTGGCAAGGCGCGTGGCGACGCAAAGGGTAGTCCCTTTGCTAACCATGCAACGCCGCCAGCGCACGCTTTGGCAGGAACCCGGAGGGAACCAGCCGTATGCGCCGCATGCCGTTGTTGCAGCTCCTTGCCATAGCCCCGCTATGACGCGTCGCTGCGCCTAGGCCTGCAACGCATACTGCTGGTTCGCACTCCCAGATTAATGGACGGCACGCCCTAATGCTTATTTACGTGACACATGACGATACACCTAAGTTAGCTGCTGAATACCTGCCAAAACCCAGCCGCCTTGGCCGGACGTCGGTTTCGACATATTCCACACTTCCTCGAACGGCGCTGCTTCGGCAGTTTCCGATTCCTTGATCATGCCACTGAATTTCACACTGGCCAGATAATCGTCATTAACGACTTCGACGCCCATCAACTCTGCGCCTAGGGTAACGACATCGGTGACATTGGGGGATGCGCCACGTTCCTGCAATTGCATCTTCAACTCGGCAAACATCTCCGGCGTGGTAAATTCACGGATATCCTTGATATCCGCCTTGTCCCATGACGCTTGCAAACGAATAAAGTAGGTTTTTGCGTTGCGCAGAAAAGCCGGTACATCGAAATCAGTCGGCACACTCCATTGCGCCATTCTTGCTTCACCCGCAAGCGGAAGCGACTTGAGCGAAGTCGGTTGCACGGTCGGCTCAATACGCGAACCGATCGTCGATGTTGAACTGGATGCTGTGGAATAGCCACCGTCATAAACAGGTGTGTACCCACCGTCGCTCCTGCCGCGGAACAGGCGAACAATAAACATCACGACAAACGCCAGCAACGCAATCATCAGGATACTGCCGAGCATGCCACCCATTGCGCCACCCATGCCGAAATGCGACAGCAATGCGCCTGCACCCAAGCCAAGTAACGCACCGCCCAAAACACCTTTCCACGGACTGGATGGTGCTGGCGCTGCGGGTGTTGGGGATGGCGTCGGGCTGGGCGCGACAGCCGGTTTGGCGGCATTGGTTGCCGTATTGGTCGATTGAGAAGATTGCGTCGGTGCTTGGCGAGTCACATTGGTTGATTGCCTGCCGATCGAACTACCACTACCCAAACGCTTGGCTTCTACATTGGAAGCCATCATCGACAAGGCGCTGACGGCAATCATCAATGTGACAAAGATTTTTTTCATGTGCGATCCTAAAGTTTGATACCAGTGTGGAGTGCGGCCACACCTGCCGTTAAATTAAAGTATTGAACGCTGTCCAGGCCTGCATCCTGCATCATCTTTTTCAATGTCTCTTGATCCGGGTGCATGCGAATCGATTCGGCCAGATAACGATAACTGTCGGCATCGCCTGCAATCTTCTGTCCCATCCAAGGCAATACAGAGAATGAGTAGACGTCATACGGCTTCTTCAACGGCTCCCATACTTTGGAAAATTCCAGCACCAGCAATTTTCCACCAGGCTTCAACACGCGCCGCATTTCAGCCAGCGCCAGATCTTTATGCGTCATGTTGCGCAAACCGAATGCAACCGTCACACGATCAAAGTAGTTATCGGGAAACGGTAATTTTTCTGCATCGCATAACAAGGTTGGGGTGGCCAAGCCTTTATTCAATAGACGATCACGTCCGACGCGCAGCATCGACTCGTTAATATCGGTCAACCAGACCTCGCCGCCGGCGCCGGCTTGCTTGGCGAACGCCTTGGCCAAGTCGCCTGTACCGCCTGCAATATCGAGCACTTTAAACCCCGGCTTGACGCCTGCCTGTGCGATGGTAAACATCTTCCAGATACGATGCAGTCCGGCCGACATCACATCGTTCATGACATCGTATTTGTCTGCGACTGAATGAAAGACTTCTGCAACCTTGCGAACTTTTTCTTCTTCGGCAACGGTTTTATAACCGAAATGGGTAGTGTTGGTCATGGCGGCGAACTCGTTAAGGAAATTGCATTATACAAGCGGCATGACAGGAAAATTTAACAAGAAGAATTAATGGTGATGTCCGCAAGAAGATGCGTCAGGATTGGATGCATTGACGGTGGCGTCGCGCCCGGTCTCGTGCGTAAAACCTGCTGCCTCCAATCGGGATAAATAATCTTCCCACAATTGTTGCTGGTTTTTACCCAGCCAATACAAGTAATCCCATGTGTAAATCCCGGTGTTATGGCTATCGGAAAAATGTGGTTGTATTGCGTAGTTGCCTACCGGATCGAGCGCTGTAATCAGGACATTGCGTTTGCCCAGTTGCAAAACTTCTTGCCCCTTGCCATGACCGCGCACTTCCGCCGATGGCGAATACACGCGCAACAATTCGAACGGCAAGGAAAACGCAGCGCCATCGTCGAACGCCATTTCCAACACACGGGATTGCTTGTGCACAGTCAGCGCGGTCGGATTCGGTGTTGCTGGTTTAGGCCCCGCCATATTTATTTACCTTTATTGCTTCAGCCCACACGTAAAAAACTAAACAGTGTGGCCCAGGTGTTTGACAATCGCATCACGCAACAAAGGAAGCTTTGCCCTGCGCTCTTCCAAAACTGATGGCACAGGCGTCCGCTGGCTGTCGGCCCAAACCGGCCCCGGGAAATGCACATCATCGACATAGCGCGGAATGATGTGCCAATGCAGATGCGGCGTCATATTGCCAAGGCTGGCGAGATTGATTTTGTCCGGATGCATGATCTCGCACAAAGCAGCTTCGATTTGCCAAACCGTATTCATGAATACGATACGGTCAACCTGCGACAAATCGGTCATCTCTTTTACATGCTCGTTCCAGATGACGCGGCAAAAGCCCGGATAATGCGCATCATCGACCAACACGACGCGCAATTTTGCATTTTTGTGCACCACATCGCCGCCATCCTGAGTGCACAATTCACAAGTTGATTGCGTGGTCATTGCCGTAGCCATTGTCGCTATACCAGTACGCGTTCAATGCCGCCGTTGTTGGCTTTGGCGACATAATCAGGCATCCAGTTTTCACCGAGCAAATGCTTCGCCATTTCAATCACGATGTAGTCAGCATCGGTACCTGAATCGTCGTTATAACGCTTCAACCCCATCAGGCAAGACGGGCAGGACGTCAGAATTTTTACATCGCCGGCAAAGCCATCAGCACGCAATTTATCTGCGCCCTTGATCATCTCTTCTTCCTTGCGGAAACGTACCTGGGTCGAGATATCCGGCCGTGTGATAGCCAATGAACCCGACTCACCGCAGCAACGTTCATTTTTTTCAATCTTCACGTTGTCAACTGTCGCAATCAATGCATTCACGGTCTTCACTGAATCCTGCATCTTCATCGGGTTGTGGCAAGGCTCGTGATACATGTATCGTGTGCCGTTGACGCCTTCCAGCTTGACGCCTTTACCGAGCAGATAATCGTGAATATCGATAATGCGGCAGCCAGGGAAGATTTTTTCGAACTCATAGCTTTCGAGCTGATCGTAGCAAGTGCCGCACGACACCACGACGGTCTTGATGTCGAGATAATTCAACGTGTTGGCCATGCGATGGAACAACACGCGGTTATCGGTCATCATTTTCTCGGCCTTGTCGTACTGACCGGCGCCGCGTTGCGGATAACCGCAACATAGATAACCCGGCGGCAGCACCGTTTGCACGCCGACATTCCACAACATCGCTTGTGTGGCCAAGCCGACTTGCGAGAACAAACGTTCCGAACCGCAGCCCGGGAAATAAAATACCGCCTCGGTATCCGCCGTGGTTGTCATCGGATCACGAATGATCGGAATCACCTTATCATCTTCAATATCGAGTAACGCGCGCGCCGTTTTCTTCGGCAAATTGCCAGGCATCTTCTTGTTGATGAAGTGGATCACCTGTTCTTTGATCGCCGGCTTGCCGTGAGTCGAAGGCGGCGCCTTGGTTTGCTTCTTCGCGAATTTCTTCAGAACCTCGTTACCGAGGCGTTGTGCCTTGTAACCCCAGCTGATCGCCACCTGACGCGCCGCATTGATGGTTGCCGGATCTTTCGCATTCAAGAAAAACATCATGAATGCCGAGCCGGGATTGAACGACTTCTTGTCCATCTTGCGCAACAAATTACGCATGTTCATCGATACATCGCCAAAGTCGATATCGACCGGACAAGGGGTGACGCACTTGTGGCAAACGGTGCAATGATCGGCCACGTCTTCAAATTCTTCCCAATGCTTGATCGAGATGCCGCGCCGGGTTTGTTCTTCATACAGGAAAGCTTCGACCAGCAACGACGTCGCCAGAATTTTATTACGCGGTGAATACAGCAAATTCGCGCGCGGCACGTGGGTCGCGCAAACCGGTTTGCATTTGCCGCAGCGCAGGCAATCCTTGACGCTGTTGGCAATCTCGCCGATATCGCTTTGCTGCATGATCAGCGATTCATGGCCCATCAAACCGAATGATGGCGTGTACGCGTTACGCAAGTCGGCGCTCAGATCTGGTTGATTGAGCAGCTTGCCCTTGTTGAAGCGGCCTTCCGGATCGACGCGCAATTTGTACGCGCGGAAATCCTGCATTTCCTCATCGGTCAAATACTCAAGTTTGGTAATGCCGATCCCATGCTCGCCCGAAATCACGCCGTCGAGCGAACGCGCCAGCACCATGATGCGATCGACCGCAGCATGCGCGACTTGCAGCATTTCGTAATTGTCCGAATTAACCGGAATATTGGTATGCACATTGCCGTCGCCCGCATGCATATGCAACGCAACGAACACGCGACCACGCAATACCTTCTTGTGGATCGCCGTGCATTCATCAAGGATCAGCTTGAATGCGCCGCCATTGAAAATCTGGCGCAACTGCGCACGGATTTCAGTTTTCCACGACACGCGCACCGTGCGGTCTTGCAGCACATGGAATACGGTCGCGTCAGGCTGCCGCTTCAAGCGCTCTTCGAAAACCACGCCGAGCCGGTCCAACCCCAGCGCCGACAGTTCCGCTATTGCATCGACGAGCGGCTTGTCGAGCTGATTCAGCAAATACGACCAGCGAGCTTGCGTCGCGTCGAGCAATTGCAACGCTTGATTGACGCGGTCTTCCAGCAGCTCTTCCGCTGAAACGTCATCGGTGTCTGCATCTTCGCTCTTGCCGACCGGCAGATTACCTTTGGCAAAAAACGCGCGCAACTCACCGACCAATTGCAGCTTGTTCTTGATCGACAACTCGATATTGATGCGCTCGATGCCGTCGGTATATTCACCCATGCGGTTCAATGGGATCACGACGTCTTCATTGATCTTGAACGCGTTGGTATGCTTGGAAATCGCCGCAGTGCGCGCGCGATCGAGCCAGAATTTCTTGCGTGCTTCCGGACTGACGGCGACAAAGCCTTCACCGACGCGCGTGTTGGCCATGCGGATCACTTCGGATGCTGCGCGTGCCACGGCATCTTCATCATCGCCGACGATATCGCCGAACAATGCCATCTTCGGCAACACCCCGCGCTTCGATTTGGTTGCGTAGCCGACTGCGCGCAAATAACGCTCATCCAGATGCTCGAGGCCCGCGAGGATCGCGCCGCCTTTTTTGGTTTCGCTGTCGAGATAATCCTTGATCTCGACGATGCTTGGAATCGCATCGCGTGCCTGGCCGAAAAATTCCAGACAAACGGTGCGCGTATGCTTGGGCATCTTGTGCAAAATCCAGCGCGCCGATGTGATCAAGCCATCGGTGCCTTCTTTTTGAATGCCGGGCAAACCTGCAAGGAATTTATCGGTGACGTCCTTGCCCAAGCCTTCCTTGCGGAAAATGCGTCCCGGAATTTCCAATGTCTCGGTCTTGAAAGGCGCATTCTTTTTGCCCTTCTCGCTCGGATGAGTCCATTCCAGCTTGAACTTCGCGACCGGCGCATCATGGATCTTGCCGAGGTTGTGTTCGATCCGCGTGACTTCGAGCCAATCACCATTCGGATCGACCATGCGCCAGCTCGCCAGATTATCGAGTGCAGTGCCCCACAACACGGCTTTCTTGCCGCCCGCATTCATCGCGATATTGCCGCCGATGCACGATGCTTCTGCCGAAGTCGGATCAACCGCGAACACGAAACCGGCCTTGTCCGCCGCATCCGACACACGCTTGGTCACCACTCCTGCGCCGGAATAGATGGTCGCGTAATCGCGATCGACACCCGGCAAGCGCGTCATTTCGACCGCGCCCAGCTGTTCCAGTTTCTCGGTGTTGATGACGGCCGAAGTCGGCGTCAATGGAATCGCGCCGCCGGTGTAACCTGTGCCGCCGCCGCGCGGAATGATGGTCAGGCCCAGTTCGATACAACCTTTGACCAAGCCGGCCATTTCGTCTTCAGTATCCGGCGTCAACACGACAAACGGATATTCGACGCGCCAGTCGGTCGCATCAGTCACGTGCGACACACGTGACAAACCGTCGAACTTGATATTGTCTTTGGCGGTGTAACGACCAAGCACCTTGTTGGTACGCTTGCGCAAGTCATAGACCTGGCGGAATTCCTCGCCAAATTTCGCGACCGCTTTTTTTGCGGCCTGCAGCAATGCGCCCACGTTGGCGCTACGGCGTACCGCAACGGCATCGCCAGCTTCCGCCAGATCGGTCGTCAAACGACGCTTGTCGACCTCCCCCAAACGATGGTTGAGCGCATCGATCAATGCCTGACGGCGCTTCGGATTGTCCAGCATGTCGTCCTGCAGATACGGATTGCGCCGCACTACCCAGATATCGCCCAACACTTCATACAACATGCGAGCGGAACGGCCGGTCTGACGCGCGCCACGCAGTTCATCAAGCAAACGCCACGCGTCCTCGCCCAACAGGCGGATCACGATTTCGCGGTCGGAAAACGATGTGTAGTTATACGGAATCTCACGCAACCGCGTGGGAACAGCGCCTGCGGGCGCGTCTGACAAAAGGGCTTGAATTTGTGCTGGGGCGTTCATCGATAAGTGTTGATCTAACGCTAAAGCAGCATTTTAGCGTATTGCGTCGCACGATGCGGCAACAGCCTTACTTTTGCAAGGACAATCCAGCACCCAACACGCGAATCATCAGCCAGTAGTACTACACAGCACACTATTGGCAAAATGTTATTCTGAAATCAACATGAGACGGATGCCTGAAGGCTGAATAGGGACTCCTTAAAAAATCCATTTAGTTGCCGAACCGTATTAAACTTCATACATGAATCTCCCGCTAACCGATAGGAGGCATCGTGCCGGAAATAGAAGTCGAAAGAAAAAGTGCCAGCAACAATACCAGCATCAGCCTCGTCTCGCGTCAAGACGCAAGGATATGGCCACCCGCATGCTGGTCGACATAGGCATTCAATACGCACCCACGCTGGGCGTGAGCAAAACGGCAGAGTTTTTACGAGAAAAAAATGTTCCTGAAGCTGTCATTGAGCGCGTTCTGCATCGTCCGCAAAAATACCAGAAGGGTGAATAACGATCCAACGATCGTTGAGTTCGCCTAGTTCAACACTCCAATACGACCTGCCGACTTTGCGCTGCTATCCAAGCCATTGTGCTACGCGATGCCACCAACCGTCCGGCACATCCAGCAACAGCTCGGTAATCACTACATAGCGCAAAAACTTGCCGACTGCCATATAGAAAACGCTTGGCCAGAATGCGATTTTTAACCAGCCAGCCAATGTGCAAATCGGGTCACCGATCCCCGGCAACCATGCCAGCAACAACGTTTTAGGCCCGAAGCGCTGTAACCAGACGAACCAGCGGCTTTCGCGCTCTTTCGCAAATAACTGCTTCGCGCCATAGCCCATCCAGTAATCGACGATACCGCCCAATGTATTGCCGAGCGTCGCAGTCAAGATGACGGGCCAAAACAATGCGCTATTGGCCTTGACGACAGCAAAGACGGCTGGTTCCGATCCCATCGGCAGCAAGGTGGCAGAGATGAAACTGATCAGAAAGACTGATGACAGACCGACACTAGGGACCGCCAGTGTTTTTAACAGCCAAAGGGTGAAAGTCTGGATCATGGACAGGCCAATACAGGGAACCGCAACGGAATCAACATGGTTTATTCAAGGTTTTATCGCGGCTCCATTATAATGATCGACTGATTTGCACGGCGCTTTTTCGTTACTGCGTGCTCCCAATATTGAATTTATGACCACCGACTACTTACAAAAAATCCTGACCGCACGCGTCTACGACGTTGCCATTGAATCCCCGCTCGAGCTGGCGCCCACGCTGTCGCAGCGCATGGACAATCGCGTTTATTTCAAACGCGAAGACATGCAAAGCGTGTTCAGCTTCAAGCTGCGCGGTGCATATAACAAGATGGCGCACCTGACGCCGGCGCAACTCAAGCACGGCGTGATTTGCGCATCGGCCGGCAATCATGCGCAAGGTGTGGCGCTCGGCGCATCCAGGCTTGGATGCCGTGCGGTGATCGTGATGCCGACCACCACACCCTCCGTCAAAGTTGATGCGGTTAAATCGCGCGGCGGTGAAGTTGTGCTGTTCGGTGAGTCATACAGCGATGCATATCAACATGCGTTGACGCTGGAAAAAAAGTTCAAGCTGACTTTTGTTCATCCGTTCGACGATCCTTATGTGATCGCAGGGCAAGGCACGATTGCGATGGAGATCCTGCGTCAGCATCCTGGTCCGATCCATGCGATTTTTGTCGCGATCGGCGGCGGCGGCTTGATATCCGGTGTAGCCGCTTATGTGAAAGCAGTGCGTCCCGACATCAAAGTCATCGGCGTGCAAACCACCGATTCCGACGCAATGGCGCGCAGCGTCAAAGCAGGCCGCCGGGTAACCTTATCGGATGTCGGCCTGTTTGCCGACGGCACCGCAGTCAAGCTGGTCGGTGAAGAGACCTTCCGCATCACCAAAAAACTGGTAGACGACATCATCGTGGTCGATGCAGATGAAGTCAGCGCAGCCGTCAAGGACGTGTTTCAGGATACGCGCAGTATTCTGGAACCATCAGGCGCTTTGGCAATCGCCGGCGCCAAGGCTTATGTCGAACGTGCCAAAATGAGCAAACAACCGATCAGGAATGAAACCTTGATCACGGTTGCAAGCGGCGCCAACATGAACTTCGACCGTTTGCGGTTTATCGCAGAACGCGCCGATGTGGGTGAAGCACGCGAGGCCGTATTTGCCGTGACGATTCCGGAAGAACGCGGCAGCTTCAAGCGCTTTTGCGAACTGGTCGGGCCGCGCGCAGTCACTGAATTCAATTACCGCATCAGCGATGAAAAAGAAGCGCATGTATTCGTCGGCATCCAGATCGCCGACCGTGACGAGCCTGCCAAGATCACGAAAAATTTCGAGAAGCACGGCTTCAAGACGCTCGACCTGACACACGACGAACTCGCTAAATTGCACATCCGCCATCTGGTCGGCGGCAAGAGTCCACTCGCGCAAAACGAGTTGCTGTATCGCTTTGAATTCCCCGAGCGTCCGGGTGCATTGATGCGCTTCCTGAACAGCATGGCGCCGAACTGGAATATCAGCCTGTTCCATTACCGCAGCCAGGGCGGCGATGTCGGGCGCATTCTGGTTGGCTTGCAAGTGCCGAAAAAAGAAATGAAAGCGTTCCGCGATTTCCTGTCGACACTTGGTTACAAGCATTTGGATGAGAGCGCCAATCCAGTGTACAAGTTGTTTTTGGGATGAAGACACATGGGCAGTGATTCGCCGTTAGGCAAACCCAGCACATACAAAGCCGAGTACGATGCGTCGCTGTTGTTTCCGATTGCACGTAAAGAAAAACGCGATGAGCTCGGCATTAGCGGCACATTGCCTTTTTTCGGCATCGACATCTGGAATGCCTATGAAGTATCGTGGTTAAATCTGCGCGGCAAACCGCAAGTTGCGATTGCGACGATCCGCGTGCCTGCTGATTCACCCAATATCATCGAGTCGAAATCATTCAAGCTGTATCTGAATTCATTCAATCAAACCAAACTTGCGGGCACCGATGCGCTACTCGAATTATTGCGCGCTGACTTGTCTTCAGAATTTGGTGCGCCGGTGCAGATCACCTTATCAACACCGGATGAATTCTCGAAACTGAAGATGGGTGAATTGGATGGCTTGCTGCTGGATCGACTCGATATTGACGTGACCGATTACACGCCCAATCCATCGCTACTGAAAGCAAATCACAACGAAGCGCCTGTCGATGAAACTTTCGTCTCGCATTTGGTCAAATCGAATTGTCTGATAACCGGTCAACCGGATTGGGCCAGTGTGCAAATTCACGCGATTGGCGCGCCAATCAATCAGGAAGGCTTGCTGAAATATTTAATTGGTTTCCGCAATCACAACGAATTCCATGAGCAATGTGTGGAACGTATCTTTATGGACATATTGCGTCACTGCAAACCCGAGAAACTTTCGGTCTATGCCCGTTACACGCGACGCGGCGGCTTGGACATCAATCCGTGGCGTAGCAATTTCACCACAAGTCAGACACCATCGAATCTGCGTAATGCACGCCAATAACACACGCCGATAAGATCGGCGTCAGATAATGGCAAGGTCTTTGTGGCACCCGCGCGAAAGAAGCCTATAATTTAGGTCGAATGCATTCTTTCTGTACTGCACTATTTCTGTAAGCGTCATGACGAATTTCGCCAAAATACTTTCCAAGAACAATGTTGTACTGGGCTTGGAAGTCTCCAGTAAAAAACGTGCCTTTGAACAGGCAGGTTTAATTTTTGAAAACAATTACGGCATTGCGCGGTCATTGGTATCGGATAACCTGTTCGCGCGCGAACGTTTGGGTTCCACTGGCTTGGGGCACGGTGTCGCTGTTCCTCATGGCCGTATTAAGGGTTTGAAAGAACCGCTGGCCGCTTTTGTGCGCTTGGCTGAACCGATTCCATTTGAATCTCCCGATGGTCAGCCGGCCAATTTGCTGATTTTTCTATTGATTCCGGACAATGTGACGCAACAACATCTCGAAATTCTGTCGGAAATTGCCGAAATGTTTTCCGACGATACCTTCCGCAAGGAAGTAACCAACGACCCGGAACCTGCCTCCGTATTTTCACGAATCGTTGCGTGGCAACCCAGCGCGCAAAACGCGTAACAAACCAACACATCATGCCCGCTTCCACCCCTCTGTCGATTCAACAAATTTACGATGAAAACCGCGAAGCCCTGCAATTAGGATGGTTCGCAGGATTTCCCGGCGGCGAGCGGCTAATTTCAGGTGATGCAATATCGGCCGCCGATCAGGTGGGACACTTGAACCTGATCCATCCCGGACGCATTCAAATTTTCGGCCATCAGGAAACGGAATATTACCAACGTCTGTCGCCTACTTCGCGCGCTTATCAAACCAGTGAATTGGTCGCCGGCGGGCCGCCTGCCTTCATCATTGCGCAAGGCTTGGATACACCACCGGAGATCATGGCGGTCTGCGAAGAAAAAAATATTCCGCTGTTTTCCACACCGCTTCCTGCCGCGCAAGTCATCGATTATCTGCGCGTGTATTTATCGAAGAAACTGGCGCAACGCATCACCATGCATGGCGTCTTCATGGACGTACTCGGCGTTGGTGTGTTAATCACCGGCGAATCAGGCTTGGGCAAGAGCGAGCTGGGATTGGAATTGATTTCGCGCAGTCATGGTTTGGTGGCCGATGACGCAGTGGAATTCGCACGCATTGCGCCGAACATGATCGAAGGGCGTTGTCCGTCGCTATTGCAAAATTTGCTGGAAGTGCGCGGCCTCGGCTTATTGGACATTAAGGCGATCTTTGGCGAAACCGCGGTACGCCGCAAAATGCGCCTCAAGCTGATCGTTCATCTGGTGCGGCGCAGTACGCTTGAAGAAAATTACGAGCGTCTGCCGCTCCATTCGCAAACCGAAGATGTGCTCGGTCTTCCTATCCGTAAAGTCATTATCCCGGTCGAAGCCGGCCGTAACCTTGCAGTCTTGCTGGAAGCCGCCGTCCGCAACACCATTTTGCACTTACGCGGCATCGATACGCTCAAAGAGTTTATGGAACGGCAAGAAAAAGCGATGGATGGCGATTAACGCATCATAAGCAGGCGCACACTCTCCTCTCGAGAAAAGTCAGGTTAGTTGTTTTATGATGCACTAACATTAATAGACCATCCTGTTAATTTAGCACCGTATTATAATTGCCTATGCGCATTATTCTTATCACTGGAATTTCCGGTTCCGGCAAGTCAGTCGGGCTGAATGTCCTCGAAGACGCGGGCTACTTTTGCGTCGACAATCTGCCGCCTGCCTTGCTGCGCGCCTTGGTAGCGACACGCATGAAAGAAGGCGCACATATGCTGGCCGTCGCGATGGATGCGCGCAGTTCTGACTCACTCGCAAGTTTGCCGGCCGACATCAAGCAACTCAAAGAAGAAGGCCATGATGTCAAGGTATTGTTTTTGACGGCCAAGACAGAATCGCTGATCGCACGTTTTTCCGAAACACGACGCAGTCACCCGTTGACACATCGATTGCTGCCTGATCAACCGCCCAACGATCGCCCGACGCTGCTGGAATGCATTCTGAAAGAACGCGAGATGCTGGGTGCGATTGAGGGCTTGGGCGATGTGATCGACACCTCAGGTTTAACCGCGAATAAACTGCGCAGCTGGATCAAGGAACTAATCGAGACAGAACGTGCACCGCTGACTTTGTTATTCGAATCCTTCGCGTTCAAATTCGGCGTGCCGCTCGATGCAGATCTGGTGTTCGACGTACGCATGCTGCCCAACCCGTATTACGATTTGAAAATGCGTCCTCTGACTGGCCGTGATGGTGCCGTCATCGATTTTTTGGAAGCACAACCTAAGGCCATCGAATTGGAACAGGATATCCGCGCGTTCATCGAAAAATGGTTGCCCGCTTTTAAAAGCGATAATCGCAGTTACCTGACTGTCGGCATCGGCTGCACCGGCGGCCAACATCGGTCTGTATATTTTGTAGAAAAACTTGCCCAACATTTCCGTGCTACCGAGCGTGTCGTCGTGCGCCATCGAGAGCTCATCGACTAATCAGTTTCACCACGCAACGCTGCAGTTCGTTTCACCCACCATTAAGTATATTGATCGGCGCAATTGAATAACAAACGAACAAACGGCTCTACATGAATAACAAACCGCAACTCAAATTAGTTACACCAACGTCCTCGCCCAAAAGCAATGCGTGGGTGCCACTATTTCCGCTGAATGCCGTGCTGTTCCCGAATGGCATCCTGCCTTTGAAAGTGTTTGAAACGCGCTACATCGACATGATCAAGGAATGCATGAAACAGGAAACGCCGTTCGGTGTCGTCCTGATCAAATCGGGACAGGAAGTCGGCGCACCGGCCGAGCCTGAAGATGTCGGCTGCATGGCGCACATTGTGCAGTGGGATATGGAGGGCCTCGGCATCTTGATGCTGCGCACGCAGGGTGGCGAACGTTTTCGGATTCTGGCGACGCGCGTTTCAGCCGACAATCGATTGGAAGCACGCATTGAAATGTTTGCAGAAGATGACACGTCGACCATTACCGATGTTCACATGAGTTGCGCAAAGGCGTTAAAACTGGTGACCGACGATATCAATACCAAAGGCCGAGCAGAACATGGCAATGCGTTTGAAAGTCCATTCGCTTTGCCGCTGCAATTCGACAATGCAGGTTGGGTCGCCAATCGCTGGTGCGAGATTTTGCCGATTCCACTCAAGGCACGGCAAAAATTGCTGGAGCTGGATAATGCGCAAAGCCGGTTGGCAATTGTGCATCAGTATTTACAGCAGCATCGGATTATTTAAACATTTCATACAAAGAGGACTTGCGCAAAATCGTTGCACCCTTGCTGCAACAGTTTTTGCGTAAGGCCTGCCAAATAAAAACCCCGCAATTGCGGGGTTTTTATTTGGCGATGACATCTTAAAATGGAATGTCGTCATCCATATCCGAAAAATTCGGCGCCGGTTTGGATGGTGCAGAACGCGAAGCACCACCGCTACCGCCGCCCGAACTCTGGCGTGGTGCAGGTGCGCTGCTGTAGTCATCATCCATTGATGCACTACCGCCGCCCATGCCTTGACGGCTGCCCAGCATTTGCATCGTGTCGGCGATGATCTCGGTCGTGTATTTCTCGACGCCTTCCTTATCGGTCCATTTGCGCGTTTGCAAACGGCCTTCGACATACACTTGCGAACCTTTTTTCAAATACTGGCCGGCGATTTCTGCCAGCTTGCGATAGAAGGTGATGCGATGCCATTCGGTCAGCTCTTTCTTCTCGCCGCTGGATTTGTCTTTCCAGCTTTCCGTCGTCGCGACGGTGATGTTGGTGACTGCCTCACCGTTCGGCATATAACGTGTTTCGGGATCGCGTCCCAGGTTGCCGACGATGATGACTTTGTTAACCGAGGCCATACTGTTTCTCCTATTAAGTTACCGAGGCCTGCACGGTGCCTCGGCGCTGTAAATCCTTCATGCTGCATGCAATTATAAGCCAGACGGCTGTCAGGCCCGATCCTAAAATAAATACGGACGAAACACCCAGATGTTTTTGCATTTCGCCGCCCAATACCCCGCCACAAAATATAGCAAGTCCTTGCAAGGTGTTATAGACGCCCAATGCAGCACCCTTGGCTGCTGGCGGCGCTATGCGCGAAACAAGCGAAGGCTGGCTGGCTTCTAGAATATTAAAGGCAATAAAAAATGCCAACAGTAAAAATACTAACGTTACGCCATTCACTACAGCTTGCGAAAATACAATCCACAAACCAATTTGCACCAATAACAACAACACGATGGCACCCAACAAAACTTGCTTCATTTTTCCGCGCTTTTCACCAATGAAAACCGGCGGCAACATCAATGCAAACGAAAGCAGTACCACCGGCAGATAAATTTTCCAATGCTCCGCGACTGGCACTCCGGCATATTTAATTAATGCAGACGGCATAACCATGAACATCGAAATTTGTGTGATATGCAATGCAAACACGCCGAAATTCAAACGCATCAATTCAGTATTGCGCAATACATCACTAAACGGCGCACGCTTTGCCACGACCATCGGCACTGCCGGCACTACAAAAGCCACTACCAGAATTGAAAGTACCGCCAACACGCCGATCAAGACAAAAATTCCTGACATGCCGATTACGCTATACAGCAGCGGTGCAATCACTAACGAAATTGCAAAAGTAACGCCAATCGAACCGCCAACCATCGCCATCGCCTTGGTGCGATGCTCTTCTCTGGTTGAGTCGGCAATCATCGCCGTGATCGCGGCGGAAATGGCACCGGCTCCTTGCACAAATCGTCCTGCAATAATCCAATAAATGTTATCGGCCGCCGCTGCAATGATCGCGCCAATGGCGAACACGATCAGACCGATGATGATGACATGCTTGCGGCCGAATTTATCGGAAGCAATGCCAAATGGAATTTGCCCGAAGGCATTAGTGAGGCCAAAAGCGCCCATACCCCATCCCACCAGCGTTGCATCGCTGCCGCCTGTCAATGTCGTTGCATAGACGGCAAACACCGGCAAGATCAAAAACAAGCCCAACATGCGCAACGCAAAAATGCATGCCAGCCACGCACTGGAGCGGATTTCCGTACTTGTCATACGGGCACTTGAATCAATAGAAAGTTCAGCGGACATGAGAAATCAATAACAAAACCGGATACGAAGTGAATATGCCAGATGAAGCACCTGAACGACATGCCTCAAAACCCGCTATAGTATCAGGTTGACCCGTTTTATCGGCATTGGTTGCCCGTTCACATCGGCAGCATGCAAAGAATTTACGCTAAAGGCAGTGAATGGAAGAAATTCGCATCCGGGGTGCGCGCACGCATAACCTCAAAAATATCAGTCTGGATTTACCACGCAATAAATTGATCGTGATCACCGGTTTATCCGGTTCCGGCAAGTCGTCGCTCGCGTTCGATACGCTGTATGCGGAAGGCCAACGCCGCTATGTCGAATCGCTGTCTGCTTATGCGCGCCAGTTTTTACAGTTGATGGAAAAGCCTGACGTCGATTTGATTGAAGGCTTGTCGCCGGCGATTTCGATCGAGCAAAAAGCGACGTCGCACAATCCACGTTCGACCGTTGGCACCGTCACCGAGATTCACGATTACCTGCGCCTGTTATATGCGCGCGTCGGCACGCCCTACTGCCCTGACCATCCGGAAAACCCGCTCGCTGCGCAATCGGTGTCCCAAATGGTTGACGCAGTACTTGCAATGCCGGAAGACACCAAGCTGATGATTCTGGCACCTGTTGTAGCGAACCGCAAAGGCGAGCACGTCGATCTGTTCGAGCAAATGCAGGCGCAAGGCTTTGTGCGCTTCCGTATCCAGAGCGGCACCGGCAAGGCGCGCATCGTCGAAGCAGATGACTTGCCCAAGCTGAAGAAAACCGAGAAGCATACGATTGACGTCGTGATCGATCGCTTGAAAGTCAAAGCCGATCTGAAGCAGCGCCTGGCAGAAAGTTTTGAAACTGCATTGCGCATAGCTGATGGCCGTGCGCTTGCATTGGAAATGGATTCGGGTGTTGAGCATTTATATTCCAATAAATTCGCCTGCGCTATTTGCGGCTACTCGCTGCAAGAATTGGAACCGCGCCTGTTCTCATTCAACAACCCGATGGGCGCATGCCCGGAATGCGATGGCTTGGGTCATATCGAATTTTTCGATCCGAGGCGGATTGTCGCATTCCCGAATTTATCGCTCGCCAGTGGCGCAATAAAAGGCTGGGATCGCCGCAATCAATTCTATTTTCAAATGCTGACCAATCTTGCCGAGTACTACGAATTCGATCTCGACATCCCGTTTGAAAAATTGCCGGCAGCTGCGCAAGAAGTGATCCTGTACGGTTCCGGCCGCAAAACAATTCCGTTCACCTACATCAACGAGCGCGGCCGCGCTGTCGTCCGTGAACACACGTTTGAAGGTGTGGTCAACAATCTGCAACGCCGTTATCGCGAAACCGATTCGATGGCAGTCAAGGAAGAACTCGCCAAGTTCATCAATGAAAAGGAATGTCCTTCATGCCACGGCGCACGTCTGCGTGTCGAAGCGCGCTTCGTCAAGGTCGGAACCGGCAAACAGGAACGTGCGATTTATGAAGTCGCTGCCACACCACTGCGCGATACATTGGAATTCTTCCAGACATTGAAACTGAAAGGCGCAAAGAAAGACATCGCCGATCGTATCATCAAGGAAATCGTCGCGCGCTTGCAGTTTTTGAGCAACGTCGGTCTCGATTATTTGTCACTAGAGCGCAGCGCTGACACGCTATCTGGCGGCGAAGCGCAACGCATCCGCCTGGCATCGCAAATCGGTTCCGGCCTGACCGGCGTCATGTATGTATTGGATGAACCATCGATCGGTTTGCATCAGCGTGACAATGATCGCTTGATCACGACACTGAAACATTTGCGTGACATCGGCAATAGTGTATTGGTGGTCGAGCATGATGAAGATGCGATCCGTTGCGCCGACTATATCGTCGACATGGGTTTGGGCGCAGGCGTGCATGGCGGCGAAGTGATTGCGGAAGGCACGCTGACCGATATCCTGAAAAGCAAAAAGTCACTGACCGCGCAATATCTGAATGGCTCGTTTGAAATTGCCATTCCGAAGAAACGCACACCGAACGATCCCGACCGGCAGTTTGTCATCACCGGCGCGCGCGGCAATAATCTGAAAGACGTCACACTCAATTTGCCGATCGGCTTGTTGACTTGCATAACCGGCGTATCCGGCTCGGGCAAATCGACGCTGGTCAACGATACGCTGTATCTTGCCGCCGCACGTCACCTGTACGGCTCACAGGCAGAACCGGCTGCACATGACACGATCAGCGGTTTTGAACATTTCGACAAAGTGATCTCAGTCGACCAGGCGCCAATCGGCCGCACACCGCGCTCCAATCCGGCGACTTACACCGGCTTGTTCACACCGATCCGTGATTTGTTCTCGACGGTACCAGCTGCAAAGGAACGCGGCTACAGCGCGGGACGTTTTTCGTTCAACGTCAAAGGCGGCCGCTGCGAAGCGTGTCAGGGCGATGGCGTGCTCAAGGTCGAGATGCACTTCCTGCCGGATGTGTACGTACCGTGCGATGTCTGTCACGGCAAACGCTACAACCGCGAAACACTGGAAGTGCACTACAAGGGCAAGAACATTACCGAAGTGCTCGACATGACGGTGGAAGACGCGCATGAATTCTTCAAACCGGTTCCGGTGATTGCACGCAAATTGCAAACGCTATTGGACGTTGGCCTCGGTTATATCAAACTCGGCCAGAGCGCGACCACCTTGTCCGGCGGCGAAGCGCAACGCGTGAAGCTGTCGCTTGAATTATCGAAGCGCGATACCGGGCGCACGCTCTACATTCTGGATGAACCGACCACCGGTTTGCATTTCCACGATATCGATTTGCTGCTGAAAGTGATTCACCGTTTGCGCGATCAGGGCAACACGGTGGTGATCATCGAACACAACCTTGATGTGATCAAGACCGCTGATTGGCTGATCGATCTGGGACCGGAAGGCGGCGCAGGTGGCGGAGAAATTATTGCGGCAGGCACGCCGGAAGAAGTGGTAAAGAATCCGGCCAGCTTTACCGGCAAGTATTTGGCGCCGATGCTGAAGAAAAAAAAATAATGTAGGGCGCGCTTCGCGCCCTACTGAACTGCTGCGCCCATTTTTCCTTCGCGAGTATTTTCTGTGCTCGTTCCATCCGCCGCAACCACCTCTTCTTCCAGCAAACGGTTACGCACAAAACCAATGTGCCCTCGCAACCCATAAAGCAAATCAGCATACGCCGCCGGCATTTTGATATTGCTGACCGTATTTTCAATATGGCGCAAGCGCCGCAGCAGATCCTCACGCTCTTTTGCCGTTAATGCGGACTGGTTTGCCTGGTGTTCCAGATTCAGTAATGCGCCATACCAGCGATAGATGCGCGACTGCATGCGCCAGCGATAAATAGTCGGAATGATCTTGAGTGCCGGCACCAACAGCAAGATAGCCGGCACGATCACGACCAGGATGCGATTGACCAAACTGGCGAGCCAAAATGGAAAAGTGCGATAGAGAAAACTCTTGCCGGATGTATAGTAACGCGTAGCATCCGGGCTGATGCGAAATTCGTGTTCAAGCGGCGCCGGGAATTCGCCACGCTTTCTGAAAATGCCGGGCGTGCCATGCACTTCTTTCGCCGCTTCCAACAATAAATCGGAAATGGCCGGATGCAGATTTTGGCGTGCGATCAACTCCACCGTGGGCGCCACCAAATGCACATCTTCAGGTGGAATGTCCTTGCCAAAATCCAGCGAACCTTTCGGCAGTTCCAGTTTATTCAAGTATGCAATGCGGCGGACATAACCATCGGCCTGCGTGAAATTAAACATGCGCAGATCCGGGTCACGCAGCAATTCGCGTATCAAGGTCGTCGCAGACGAATCGCCCATGATAAAGAGCGCATCTATCCGGCCATCGGTCAATCCTCTTATCGAATCACTGTCAGGCAGATCGACAAACTGCGTGTCGCCGCCGGGCTCGATGCCATTGGCTTTCAAAAGCACCAGCGCGAGAGTATGAGAGCCGCTACCTACCGGTCCGATATCGAGCCGCTTTCCTTTGAACTCGGACAGAAGTTTTTTTTCTGCGCCACGATAAAAAATCATCAATGGCTGATACGAGATGCTGCCTAGCGAAACCAGGTTGTCGGTATTGATCCCTTCATGCTTGCCGCCCAAGACAAAACCGACATCGACATGCGCTTTGGGATCGACTAGACGCTGCAGATTTTCATCGGCACCTGCCGATGGCAATATCTTCAGCTTGACTCCTTGCTTTGCGAGAATCGCCTTGTATTTTTCAGCATTCTTTCTGAATGTACTGTCCTCCGGCCCGCTGGTTATCGTAACCGTGGTCGGCGCACCGGATTGAAAAAACATGAAAACAGCAATGCCTATCGTCACAACAATGATCAGCGCCAAGCTGCTGGACATGATGAGACTCTGGCCAAACACCGCAGTAAACTTGGCTTGCGCTTTGGCAAAACGATTTCTAGGAGTCTTCACAAAACTCTCCTTAAATTTTTCTGAGAATAAAGAGAAGTCAGTATAGAAAATTTAAGCCCGCCCGGGTTAACTTTCACAATATGCCAGATAAGTAACCAATTGATTTTTGCATGAGAATCAAAACGTCAAAACCGCATTGATGTATGCTGGACGGATTGCATTGCACAGGAAAAATAAATGGCAAAACATTTGATCATCACCGGCATCGTCCAAGGTGTCGGCTATCGCGCCAGCTTCATGTATCAGGCACGCGCACAGCACTTATCGGGATGGGTGCGCAACCGTTTTAATGGGTCGGTGGAGGCGATCGTATCCGGCGATGCGCAAGCTGTTCAGGCGATTATTGATTGGGCTTGGCGCGGGCCGTCTAGTGCGCAAGTGAGTGACGTTGTGGTGATTGATGTGGATGATGCTTTGGTGAGTGATGAGGAATTTGAGATGCGGGCTACGGAATAATCGTGCTCGTAAAAGTCGTCGACCAAGGAAGCCTTACCCCCTCTCCTATTAGCCTTTCAGTTGGGCATCCTCCTTGATTTTCTTTGAATATTTGTATCGGAACACAACATAGATAATAATCTCAGAAATCCAAATCATCAGAATGATGGGAATGATGAGTTCAATTAAAAACAATCCCATCATTGACCCTAGTGCTAACACACCAGCAACAAACAACGCTACCTGTAATAACAATGGCCCCGCTACTTTTATATGGCTTTCTTTCTTCATCAAATAGGCCACCACCCGTTGCCGATAAAGTACTGTAGATTTGTAGGCTAAGATGAGAGCAACCAACAGGCTTCCTACTTCCATGCTCCAATAAAACACTGTGCGGTAAAGTTCCTTTTCTGATTGCCACTGCCAATCTTGACGAATCTTCCGGATGTCCGATCCTGGATCAAGTTTCTGTACCTGCATTCTCGGTTTGCGGAACTCAGCAGCATTAAAAGCCTGCGCCAGTTCATCTGTGCTCGATGGTGTTTTCCCGTAAAACCGATGAATTAGTGTCACCTGAAAAATACCATTCGACATTTCCATTGATGAAGTGTTTTTCAATTGACTCATCAGGAGCCCAGTGGAGCCATCAGAAACGGATTCGACAATTACTCTTCGACCGCAAGCGCCGCCACTGTGTATTTCTTGTGCTCGAAATTCTCCCTTGCAACTTCCTGCATCACAGCTAATGAAAAAGTGATCATTTAAGCCGTAACAGGAAAGCGCCAATCCGGAAATGGGGGAAAGGAGAAGGCATGTAATAAGCAATGTTCTCTGAACAAGTCGTGCCTGTCTATGGATGCATTGCCGCATAAGTTCCTCCAAGTAAGAGATTTGGTTTTATAGTTTGCGTGCTTCTTCCCATAAGTGCGCTTTATCAATTTTTTGATACCAAGATTCAAACTTCAATCGATGTTGCTGCCACGGTTCGGCAAGTACTGGACGAGGGTCTTCGCTTAGCTTGTATGCCATTCCTTCCCTAAACCATGTTGGAGAAAGCATGGTGCCAATAAATCCAAGCCTTTCTTCTTGTAAAAAATGGATCATCTCATGGCGAACGTAGTAAGGTTTCCATCCTTTTGGTCCGATCACTATGCAAAAAGTACCAAGGGATTTTGCTGTCGCCCGGCTGGGTCCAAACGCTTGAAAACAAATCTCTGATTTGCAAAAAACAACGATAGGTTTTTGATAGAGGGTTCCAACTTTAGAAGATACAAACTTGAAGCCCTCGTCATAAAGTTGAATTGCTTCGGAATTGGTAGATGGGTCATTCGTACACACAAAAGCCGAAACACACGAAATTCCCGGCATTGATGAAATGGCTTGAGTAGGCTTTAAATACGCCCATATAATTAACGGCATTAAAAACACGGCAATCAATAACCAACGCTTTAACATGGGAATAGCAAGTCCTATAACACCTGGTTTAGTTCGGTAACGAGTCCGCACGAATGATGTATTATCTGGCATCCCTGATGAACTCTCTTTTGCCAAGGATTCCTTTGGCCACATCAGACCCCTTATGCCTAAAGAGCAAGAATAAGCCGCAAAAGTAATTTATCAGTTCTTCGCCGCCTTGAGTTTGGCCCTCAGTGCTTGCGGCACAGGGTAATGCGGATAGGATTTTTCGAATCTTTCCAACTGGGCCGATGCTGCCTCTCTTCGAGACTCATAGCTGCTCATTACTTCTATTGCGGCAAGCCAGGCTTTGGCTTTATCTATAGCGGTCACTGCCGTTTGAGCGGCGGGTTCCGAAACAACGGCCACAGGCGCTGGAGGCGGCGCCGTAACCGCTTTCTTGTCAACTGCTTTGGCTTTCGATTGAGACACCACAGTCTGCGTTGGTTCTGGCTGAGCGCGTTCAGCATTGTGATGTAATGCATCGTTCGCTGCATTTGCACTGGCAGCCACTGGCAAGCCCATATTCTTGTCAGTCGTCAAGCTTCGGCTCTCGGCTGGCGGCGCAGCTGGTTTGGCAGCAACAACAGGCGCTTGTGTAGTTGGCGCCGCCACCGTTGCGGATGTTAAAACCTTCTTGTCCGCTGCATCGGCAAGGCTTTTTTCTTTTACAGTAACATCGGTTTGCTCTGCCTTCTGCGCCGTATCAGAAGAGTTGGCAGCTGCTTGCACAGGCTGGGGTGCAGTTGCAGGTGTCGGTTCTGATACTTGCGCGAATAGGGCTAACAGATCATCCGATCGATACCACATCACGGCGGCAAGTACGGCAATCATCAGCATGGCCATTGGTATACGCAGTCGCGTGAGAAAGCTCGATCGATGAATACTTGTCTTCGTGAGCAATGCCGGATCACTGGCAGCCGCCCGCCGTATGGTTTTGCCTTTCAATAGTGCAGATTTGTGACTGGCCCGCATGGCTGCATCCAGCGCAGCCGATGGCTTCAGTTGGGACAATGCATGGACGCGCTTCACCAGCTTGCCGCGGTCTTCCGGAAATTCCGCGCTCACTGCATCGTCCGGTCGCTTTTGATCTTCGCTTGTCATGTCTGTTCTTTTTGAGTAGCTCAAGCTTCCGCTCAATGTTAATGCTATTTGCAATAATCGTCCGTCGTTATTTGCGCAGCGACTTTGGTTGTTGTGCCAGGCATCAGCAAAAATTCGGAAGCGCCGTAATGGTTGGGTGCTTTGGCAATGGGACTCCAGTCATAGGTATAGCCGAGTCGTGTAAAGGGGTAGCCCGGCCCTTTTGGGTTGCGCAGAATGTAAGAGCCTGCCATCTGCTGCTGTACGTACTGACGCAATTCCGTCGGCGTGTTTGCCTGCACATCGAGCGTACATTGCGGATGTGCTGCGTCACTGTCATTGACACCGAGACAGGCTCTTTCGAGTCGTCCTTGCGGCACATCCATGATGACAAATTTGGCTTTGCGATATTGTGGCGGCGGGTCCATCGGCAAGCCCAGCAATTGTTCAAGCCTGCGCCGCAACGGGTCGCCATTCAAATTCCACGAGCGGCAAAGGCCTTGTACTTCACCGGCAAGCGTGACCCAGATGCGGTCGCTCCCCGTTGTAAAAGCGCATTGCGATTCATCCGCGCGGCATGGCAGGCGATTTTCGGTCACCCATGAAACCACCGTCACAGATGGCCCCGCCGGAATGGGCAGCAATGGCATGATTTTTTCAGGGCTGACGATTGCGGCATCGGCGATGGCAGCGTCATAGAATTTTTGCGGATGATCGTCGTGACCTATTGAAGCACAACCGAGCAATCCTGTAGCAGTGAACAGAATGACGGTCGATTTTAAGTTTTTATTGAATGTCAGCATCTGAGCCTCTTTCTTATGCGATTGCCTTATGTGTGTATATCATGTGCGGGCACGATCCAATCTGGTACGCGTATCGGCAATCGCCATCAACAAATTGTTCGGCAATTGCGCATTATCGAATCTTGCCTTGCTCAATCGATCCAATGCTTCTTTCTTGATCGCAGACAGTTTCACGCCGAAATCGGTTATGTCCTTTGCAGTCAAATTTCCTTGCGACGTACGTTCGTTGAGCGCGTGGTCCAACGCAGTGACTTGTCCGATATAGCCCAAGAATGCCTGATCGTCAGTCGGCGGCTTTTCCGGTTCGATCGGCACGCCTTTAAACCATTTGAAGATCACCAGCAAAGTCGAACCTACAGACAGCAGCACACCGAACAGCGCCTTGATTTTGTCCAGTGTCGCATTCGAGAAGAACGGGTTCTTCCTGTCCATGAAAATCCTGGTGCCTTCCGCGAGCGGATAACTTGCAGAAGTGAGGATTTGATTTTCGTCCAGCTTGATTTTCAATCTGACTTCGAGATCGGGATTGAATAAACTTTCCAGCACTTTGAACACGGCACGCGGCTCGACATTTTTATTGGCGACCAGATGCAGATTGACACCGATGGTCTTGATGTCGTGATCCGGCACAGCGGGCTGCACGTTATACATGTAGGCGAGAATCTTGCTGTCGGCAACCCAGCCCAGCCGCAATGACAAGGACGACGGGAAGGGGATTTCGAGCAACTTGTAGCCGCGTTGCTTGATGATGTAATCGGCCACATCGGATGGCGCAAACGACGTGATCACGATCGCTTCCGGCATTCTTTCAGCACGCATGCTGAGCAGCTCTTCGGTGGAGATATTCGATTCGACATAATCGATCCCTTCCTGCAAGCCGGAGAACTCCAGCACTTGCCTAGAGATGATGCGCGTGCCGCCTTTCTTGCTGCCGAGATTGACGCGCTTGCCACGCAAGCCGGAAATATCCTTGATGTCGGGCCGCACCAGAAAATGCAGCAGCTCCGGCGCAACGGTGGCGACGTGCACAACGTTGGGATAAGGAAGGTCGAGACCACCTTGAATAAACGCGAAGTCGAGCTTGCCTGCCGCCACCTGCGCCAATGCCTCCTGTGATCCTGAAGTCGGTTTTATTTCCAGTGCGACGCCGTTATCGGCAACTTCCTCTTGCAAACTTTTGGCCAGGTAGTGGCGGTTACTTAATATATCGCCACCGGTGATCGTGTAGGAATAATTCCGCGGCAAAATCTCGTAAATAAAATAACCTGCGATGCCGGACAGGATGAGCAGCAGAACCAATGCCAGGCCTTTTCGAATCTGCGCGTTTTTTTGCAGCCGGTTTAAAAAGTCGGTGAGGATTTTATCTGCTTCATTTGCCATTTTTTGTCTCTATTCTGGAAACTTTGGTTCTTCTAGTGTGCGCTCCGAAGTCGACTCACTATGTTTTCAAACACGTGTTAACAAACCGGAATAAGCCCATTTTGCGCAACAATTTTTTGTCCTGCCGCACTGCGCGCAAAGTTGACAAAATCAAGCCGCAAGCCTTTTTGTTCGCCATAGATCAACAGCGAAAATGAATGCGTATACGGATAGCGTCCCGATAGCACGGTGGCACGTGATGCAGTCACGCCATCCACTGCAAGCGCAACAACGTCTGCAATGCCTTCACTATCTTTTGATGCAACATAACCAATTGCGTAAGGATCTGCAGCAACGCTCGCCGCCAGCAATTTGGTTGTTTCCACTTCTTTCGCGCTGCTGGTCACTTCGCCGCCATCCAGCACCACCTCTTCGACAAACTGGCGCGTAGTGGAACCTTTTGTACGGGAGATCACATTGACAGGCGCATCGATGCCGCCCACCTGCTTCCAATTGGTCAGCTCTCCGGTCAGCAAGTCGCGGACCTGTTTCTCAGAGAGCGTCTTGATGAACGATGCCTTGTTGACGACAATTCTGATGTCGCCGCGCGCGATCAGAAAATCATGGGCACTTTCATCGTCCTCCTCATTCGACAAGTCGCGTGTCATCGCGGCCAAATCGATTGCGCCGCGCTTGACGGCAATCAGTCCTTGCAGCGAGCCGCCTTTTTCAATGACGACATCCACCATCGGATTTAACTTGATGAATGCGTCGGCTAATGCCTGGTTCAATGGCACCATCGCGCCGGCGCCACCTATGAGCAGCGACTTGCGCCCCTCCTTCACAGGAAAACGCCACCGAAAACCTTCAAAGTTTGCGGCAGAACCGGCAACAACTGCAGCGGCGCTGGCAATTAACGCAAATAACGCAGAGCGTCTATTCATATGCTGTCTCCATCAATTGCTTGCTTCAACATTCACAACGCCATCAAACGGCAGCATCTTTTTTGGTTCGGAAAAATATTGGATGAATGCCTTTGCTGCGGCAGATGGCGTCTCTGTCGTCACCATCATCAATGGTGCGCGCAAAGGATAGCGGCCGGAACGCACCGTATCGGCATTGAGGCTCACGCCGTCGACTTTCAAGATTTTCAGATGCGGATTATTTTCTGCGCCGATCGTCAGGAACGTAATCGCAAGTGGCTCCTTGGCAAGTTGTTCAATCCTGTCTGTATTGCTCATGACGATACCGGAAGGCGTATAGGTATCTTCTTCTCCAAGAATCAATCTTTTCCAGGTATCGGTAATGCCGCCGGTCGGCGGTCCAATCAATACTTTGATCGGCGCATTTTTTCCGCCAAGCTCTTTCCAATTATTGATGCGGCCGGTGAAGATATTGCGCAACTGCTTCATGCTGAGATTACCGATTGCATTGGATGGATGAACCACTGCCACAATCGCGCTATAACTCAATGTTGTGCTGTGCAGTTTGATTCCTCTGCGATTATTTTCATCGGCAATCTCTTCAGGTGCAACGCCGCTTGCCATCGCGATGTCTGCCGTGCCATCCAGAATCGCCTTGTAACCACGGGCAGTTCCGCCGCCGCTGATGACGATGCTGACATCGGGATGCTCATTCATATACACCTCACCCATGCGCTGCATTAACGGCAGCAGCGTGGTCGAGCCGCGTATGTGCACCGACTTTGAAGTATCGCTTGCGCTCGCCGTCCCGCCTATCAACAACATGCACATCGCCATTACGGCAGTATTTGCATAGTTCAACCTGAATGGCATCTGTGTCTCCGTTTATTCAATATGGCTTTTGAATTTTCGATATTCTTGTGCTTGGTATCGTCTCTTATGCGAGTACGGATTATGGTTGAACATCGGTACTTCAGATGTTCACCAACACGTTGGCCGATTGTATGCGAAGACTGTCATTCGGTAAATGCACTTGACTTGTGCCGGCGTGGCAGATGCGCCGTTCACATCCTGCATGTGCCTTTCATAAAACGCACCGCCACCATACGGAACAGAGAGTCAGTTGGTATGGCGAACGCGAGAACTGGGCTGATGATTTTCCGGCACCAGTTCATCCTCTTCCGGCTCTTCCGCTGGCACCACATATTGTCGCGTCACATCGAGCAGCAACACTTCGTTATTCATTTCCGCCAGGTGTGCGGCCATCAAACTAGCCATATTTTTCAGCAAATAAACCGCTACCCTTGGCTCGGCGAACAGTGCGGATTTGGTCAGGCGCAAAGCGATCGATTCCTCCAGCGCCCGCACGGAAGCAGTGCGCGGTTGTTCCGTCACCAATGCGATTTCGCCGAAATGTTCACCGACTGACACCGTGGCGAGATGCGCTTCGGTGCCTTCAACTTTTTTGAAGACTTGGAATTTCCCTTGCACTACAACGTAGAGAGAATGGCCGGGGAATCCTTCTTCGAACACGAGGTCGCCTGGGTTGAATACTACTTTGGAAGCGCCGCGCAGCAGAGCCACCAGCTCTTCTCGTTCCAAGCCGCGGAAGAGGATGATGGAGGATAGGAGTTTTAGTAGTAGGGGTTCGATTTCTAGTGTGGACATCATTGCTCCATAGCTAGCTTAATAACGACTGGCGATACATATAATTTTCTTTAGAAGGAGAAAGCAGTATGCATGGTATGAGGGGATTGGGAGTCTGCCGCAACGATAGATCATTCCTTGGCCTTGCAGTCATTACCCTTGTACGACCAAGAGATGATTCGTGTGCCGTCGAGTTCAAACGTGGTTGCGCACGACATACCGATGTTCATTGCTGGACTGCCACCAATCTGATTCGTGTATGCGGTGTTTCCGACAACAGTTGTTTGGTACGACGGTGCAACTCCGGGCATGTAAACGTTTCGTCGGGACGTATAGACGATGAACTTTCGCCCCCCTGTTTCGTAGGTCTGTGCAGGTGGCCCCCAGCTGCGAACTAGGTCAAGCTCCTGCATGCCCACCCAGGAATTCAGAATCTTCTCGTAGCCAGCGGTCGTTGCGCAGGCGGCGAGGAGTGCAACAAATAAGATGAGCATAAAGCGATTCATGTGCATTTTCCCTCGCAAGGTTGTCTACGGCACTGCATGGCGCATAAAAAATTAATCAAGAATTTATTTTAGTCGGCGAAATATCAATCTTGTCGTTCCCAATTTACATTGCTTCTCAATCCAATGTGATGCTTCCCTGCACTTTTCGCAGAATCACAACACGCTTGCTCCATTTTGCTGCACCACAGCATCGGCAGTGCCATAATATTCGAACACCGCACACACCAATCTTGACGGAGTCCTAACATGGTCACCCAACAGAAGCAAACCGCTAACGCAAAAGCACCCAAACTGGCACTCGCCGTTCAAGGATCATTCGGCCACATCTACTACGCGGCAGGCGTGCTTGATGCGATTCGCGCACATAACCACGACGTGCAAAAACATGGTGAGGCAAGCAAACAAAAAGCGATCAACATCTCGACTGCTTCCGGCTGCGTAGAGATGCTGACGCCGCTGTGGCTTTATCTCGCGAACCAGCAAGCCCAGGATTCGATGCGCAACATCGTGTTGAACGAGGACAGCGCACTGCCACCTTGGGTGCAACAGCGGATTGCACCACCGACCGTGCGCCCCGATGTTTGGAGCAATTACCTGACCGGCTTGCTGGAAGCGCAAAGCCGCTGCATCCATACTGGTCTCAAACTCTTCACGCATGCATTCAACCCGCATGGTTTCAATGCACTGTTGCATGAATCCGTCGCGCAGTCATTTGGCGATAACAATGCGATCACTGCAAGTGCGGCGGCGACGGCGGCATTCTACGCAGCGATGCAGGATGTGATGATGTACAGCTCCGGTTTGCCGGGGCAGATTGCATTCAATCCATTGTTCACCGAGGCGAAGAAAGCGCAGCTCGATGCGCTGTTTATAAAAGATGAAGGGCCGACCGTATTTACCAATGCGACCCGCGCTACCGACTTTGAAGAAATTTATCAGTACAACGGCAGCACGCCCGATACCGATCAGCATGCGGCGATGATCGGCAGTAAACAAAAACGCAAGGTGATGCGCATGACACCGGAATCATTCTTTGCCAGTGGCGCTCGTCCGCCTTACATCGCGCCGATGCCGGTCACCGTGGATGGCAAAACAGAATACTGGATGGAAGGCGCGATGCGTTGCAACCCACCGTTGACGCCGTTGATCGATATGGATGCGACGCACATTCTGTTGATCCGTTTCTTCAGCAAAGATGCGAATAGGCAGCCGAACAATAACGGGGAGTTGAATGAGCGTTTCCTCGATGCGATTTTCAACATCCCGCTGCAGAAGGAAATCGAGAGCATCGAATTCAATAACGATATCGCGCGTTGTGTGCAGCATATGCCTGCAGACGCGCCTGTTGCAGAAAGCCTGCGCCGTCGCCGCGAGATCACGATTCTCGATCCGGCCTCCGACACCAATGCCGCAGCATCCCCGCAGTTTATTGAATTCTTGAGTGAAGAGTTGAATGGGCTGTCGCACTACGATGCCAATTTCCCGGCACGGCGTGCGCAAATGTTCGATCGCGGTTTCCAGATCGGCAAACAACTGATCGCTGATTTGCAAAAGCATTTGCCGTTAACCGATGCGTCTGATGCTGTGCCTACGGCGCAGAACGCCACGTTGAGTCTAGTGCAAGCTAAATCCTAGAGGTACAAACACCAGCGCAGCGGCGTTGTCGAGCAATACAACAGCACCGTCGATTTGAAATCGATTCAAATTGAAGCGTATTTCCTCAGCCTTTCAACAAACGCGTTTCCGCCTTCGCTACCTGATCAGTCGAGCCGCGTACCACCACGGTATCGCCTGCCTGCAATTCAATTGGCGAGTTCACATCGAGCCGATTTTTTTCACGCCGTACGGTAGTCACTTCAGCACCGAGTTCCATCAAATTCAATACCTGAAGTGTTTTGCCGATGGCTGCCGCATTTTGCGGCAACGTGACGGAATGCAGGCGAACACGCTCCGCGTCCTCTTCCAGATCGCTGGTGCCATGAAAATATCCGCGCAGCGATGCATAGCGTTCTTCACGCGCAGCTTGCACGCGGTGCACTACGCGCCGCAGCGGCACACCTAACATCACCAGCGCGTGCGATGCCAGCATCAGGCTGCCTTCGATCGCTTCCGGCACGACTTCCGTTGCTCCGGCTGCGCGCAATTTGTCGAGGTCGGTGTCGTCATGACTGCGTACGATCACCGGCAAGTTCGGTGCGAGATCATGCGCGAAATGCAATGCCTTGAGCGCTGATGGCGTGTCGGCATAGCTAATGACCAACGCGGCTGCGCGATGAATGCCGGCAGCAACCAGACTCTCGCGGCGTGCAGCATCCCCATACGACACATTGGCACCTGCGTCCCGCGCTTCGCGCACGCGATCGGGATCGAGGTCCAGTGCATGGTAGGCAATTTTTTCCTCTTCCAACAACTTGGCAAGGCTTTGTCCGCTGCGGCCAAAGCCGGCGATCAATACATGCTTTTGCGTAGACATTGTGCGCGTTGCGATTTGCGTCAAGGCGATCGATTGCATCATCCATTCATTGCTGGCCAGCTTCATGACGATCGCATCGGATTTTGCAAGAATGAAAGGTGCGGCCAGCATCGACAACACCATCGATGCAAGAATCAGTTGAATGATCAGCGGATCCATCAAATGCAAATCGCCGGCCTGATTCAACAACACGAAACCGAACTCGCCCGCCTGCGCCAACGCGAGGCCTGTTCGCAATGCAACGCCGGTCGTCGCGCCAAAGAATTTTGCCAATGCTGCGATCAAACCGAATTTCAACATCACCGGCCCGATCAGCAACAGCAGCACAATCCACCAATGCTCGACTACCAAACGGACATTGAGCAGCATGCCGATCGTGACAAAGAACAATCCCAGTAACACATCACGAAACGGTTTGATGTCCTCTTCAACCTGATGCTTGTATTCAGTTTCGGAAATCAGCATGCCGGCGACGAATGCGCCAAGCGCCATCGACAGTCCGGCGCGTTCCGTGATCCACGCAGTACCCAACGTAATCAGCAACAAATTCAACATGAACAATTCCTGCGAGCGGCGTTTGACTACAACACGGAACCAGCTGCGCATTAATTTTTGACCGACCACCAACAGCAACACCAGCACGACAATCGCTTTGAGCGCAGCCCATGCGAGCGTGGCAACCAGCTCACTGCCCGGATGCGCCAGAGCAGGCACCAGGATCAGAAGCGGCACCAAGGCCAGATCCTGGAACAACAGAATGCTGATGATGCGACGGCCATGTTCGCTTTCCAGCTCAAGCCGCTCCGTCAGCAGTTTGGATACGATCGCCGTGGACGACATCGCTAACGCACCACCGAGCGCGAATGCGGCTTGCCAACTGATGTTGATCACTTGCGGCAAAATATAGACGATCGCATAACCCGCCACCGTGGTGATGACGACGGTGAGCAGAACTTGCGCCAATCCCAATCCGAATACAGTGCGCCGCATCGATGACAGTTTGGGCAGCGAGAATTCCAACCCGATTGAGAACATCAGAAACACCACGCCGAATTCCGCCAGCGTATGCGTCGTCTCATTCTCTTCCGCCAAGCCGAAACCATGCGGACCCAGCAGGATACCGACGATCAGGTATCCCAGCATCGGCGGCAAATGCATCATGCGGAAAGCAACCACGGCCAAAACGGCGGCGGCGAGTAGCAATAAAGTTAATTCCAATGCTGTAAACATGATCTAAATAACAACTCTGGTTTATTCCTGCGCTATCTCAGTCTTTTAGTTACGTCTGGCAGGTTTTTTGCTTTGCGAATTCGTTTATACTTTCGGCATGAGTGTACCTTATGCTAAAACCTTGCCGAAAACTTTTGATACGGAAAGTGCGCAACGTGCGTTAGAACTTGCACGTGAAACACTGCAAATCGAAGCAGACGCGATCATCGCGCTGAAAAATCGGATTTCCAACCAGCCCAACGATCCTTTCGCGCTGGCCGTCGGCTTATTGCTCAATTGCAGCGGACGCGTCGTCGTGTCCGGCATGGGCAAGTCCGGCCACATTGCGCGCAAGATTGCCGCCACGCTTGCTTCAACCGGCACGCCTGCATTGTTTGTTCATCCTGCCGAAGCCGCACATGGCGACCTTGGCATGGTGGCCGACCATGATGCATTCGTTGCCATTTCCAATTCAGGCGAGACGGCGGAGTTAATGGCGATCGTGCCGATTATCAAACGCATGGGCGCCAAACTGATTGCGATGACCGGCAATCATGCGTCGAGCCTGGCGCAATTGGCGGATGTCCATTTGAATGTGCAGGTCGACAAGGAAGCGTGCCCGCTGAACCTGGCGCCGACAGCAAGCACCACTGCCACGTTGGCGATGGGCGATGCGCTGGCGGTTGCATTACTGGAAGCGCGCGGCTTCCGCGAAGAAGATTTTGCGCGCTCGCATCCAGGTGGCGCGCTTGGCCGTCGCCTGTTGACGCATGTGCGCGACGTCATGCGCAGCGGCGATGCGATACCGGCCGTGACGGCTGACGTTTCGTTGCCGATGGCATTGGTGGAGATCACGAAAAAAGGTCTTGGCATGACAGCCATCGTCGATGAAAGCTATCGTCCAACCGGCGTGTTTACCGATGGCGATTTGCGTCGCTTGATCGAGCATGTGCAGGATTTTTCAAAATTATCGATTGCTGATGTAATGCATGCCAATCCGCGCACGATCGGCCCCGACCAATTGGCGGTCGATGCGGTGCAAGTGATGGAAGAATTCCGCATCAATCAAATGCTGGTAACTGATCACGATGGCAAATTGGTTGGCGCATTGCATATCCATGATCTGACGCGCGCCAAGGTGATTTGATGGATGCCGATACTGCAATCATCGCGCGTGCCGCACATATCAAACTGATGATTTTTGATGTCGATGGCGTCTTGACAGATGGCGGCCTTCATTTCGGTCCGGAAGGTGAAGTCATCAAGAGATTTAATGTGCTCGATGGCCATGGCATCAAAATGTTGCAGCAATCCGGTGTCGTGGTCGCCATCATCAGTGCCCGGCAATCTCCCATTGTTTTAAAACGTGCCACCGATTTGGGTATCCGGCATGTGCAACAAGGGATACATGACAAGTTCAATGCGTTTGAACAATTGTTGAAGGAAACATCCTTGTCTGCCGACGTGTGCGGCTTTGTCGGCGACGATGTGATTGACTTGCCGATCTTGATGCGCGTCGGTTTTTCTGCAAGCGTCCCGAATGGCCATCCTGAAGTCAGGTCGCGCGTGCATTATGTGACGCAAGCTGCCGGCGGTTGTGGCGCAGCACGCGAAATTTGCGATCTGATTATGCGCGCGCAAGGAAATTATGAGGCGGCGCTGGCGTCGTATTTGAAATGAATGGACAACGTTCTGCCGATAGAATTCGTCTGGTGATGGTGCTCGCAATCGTCGTAGCAATGGCGCTCGGCAGTTTTTGGGTATTGCAAGTTGTACGCAAAGGGCTCAATGAATCGATGCCCAACATGCCGCGCAATGAGCCGGATTATTATGTCGAGCAATTCAAATTTGTCAGAATGACGAATACAGGTCACGTGCATTACGCAGTATCCGGCGCACGATTAACGCACAATCCTCAAAATTCCTCTTTCGAAATTCAACAACCCGTCATCAAAAGCCTGAGCGACAATCAGCCGCCGATCACAGCACGTGCCGATCGTGCCGTGTCCGAAGAAAACAATAGCAAAGTGCATCTGTATGACAACGTCATAGTGGATCGACCCGCATCTGGCACGGCTGAACATTTTCAATTCACATCCGACTATATGCTGGCGCTACCGGACGATGATGTGGTGGAAACAGACAAGCCGGTCAAGATGGTGCTTGGCACATCCATCTTGACCGGGACAGGCATGTACGCCAATAACGCGACGCGCGAATTCAAACTGTTGAGCAAGGTGCGCGGCATCTTTCAACCGTCTCTTGTACATTAAACGCTTGTTAACTTAAACCGAATGCATATTTAGAAATTTATGATGAATCGCTTTTCTGTCATTTTATTGTTTGCTCTGCAGCTGATTGCATTCGGCAGTGCACATGCCGAGAAAGCCGACTCGGACAAACCGACCAATGTCGAAGCCGACAAAATGGCGTATGACGACGTCAAGCAAGTCAATACGTTTTCCGGTCGCGTGGTGCTGACGCGCGGTTCTTTGTCGATGAAAGCCGGCAAAGTTGTTGTGACAAAAGATCCGGCCGGCTACCAATTTGCGACACTCTATGCCGAACCGGGCAGCGTCGCTACCTTCCGGCAAAAACGGGATGGCCCCAGCGATTTGTGGATTGAAGGTCAGGCCGAACGCATTGAGTATGATGGCAAGACTGAAATGGTGAAGCTGTTTTCAAATGCGAAAATCAAACGTCTTGATGGCAGCAAGATCATCGATGAAGTAGAAGGCGCATTTATTTCATACGACAGCCGCAACGAATTTTTCTCTGTCAATAACACGGCCGCTGGCATAAGCAAACCGGGCGCCGGGCGCATCAGTGCCACCATTCAACCTCGCACCGATACGAAAGACAAGTGACATGGGCAGCACTCTCATTGTTCGCGGACTGCAAAAAAGTTATGGCACACGGCAAGTCGTGCATGACGTATCGCTGGAAGTAAAAAGCGGCGAAGTGGTCGGCTTGCTCGGCCCCAATGGCGCCGGCAAAACCACGTCGTTCTACATGATCGTCGGGCTAGTTCCAGCGGATGCCGGCGAAATCAATCTGGACGGCGTCGATATTACACGGCTGCCGATTCATAAACGCGCGGTGTTGGGTTTGTCTTATCTGCCACAAGAAGCATCGGTGTTTCGCAAACTGACGGTCGAAGAAAACATTCGCGCCGTGCTGGAATTGCAGCGCATTAACGACAAGCCGTTGTCGAAAGTGGCGATTGAAGAACGCTTGAATGCGTTGCTGGCCGACTTGCAAATTGAAAAGCTGCGCGAGAATCAGGCACTGTCATTGTCAGGCGGTGAGCGCCGCCGTGTTGAAATCGCGCGCGCACTGGCGACGAATCCACGCTTTATTTTATTGGATGAGCCATTTGCCGGCGTCGATCCGATTGCCGTCATTGAAATCCAACGCATCGTCCGCTTTCTGAAAGAGCGCGGCATTGGCGTGCTGATCACCGATCACAATGTGCGCGAAACGCTGGGTATTTGCGACCGTGCGTACATCATCAACCAGGGGACTGTGCTGGCAAGCGGCGGCCCTGACGATATCATCGCCAACGAATCGGTGCGGCGCGTTTACCTGGGCGAACACTTCCGCATGTAGCGGAACAATTCGATCAATCATGAAACAATCCCTCCAACTTCGCACCTCACAGCATCTTGCGCTGACACCGCAACTGCAGCAATCGATTCGCTTGCTGCAGTTGTCGACGCTTGAGCTGCATCAAGAGCTGGAGCAAATTTTATCTGACAATCCGCTGCTGGAAAGGCTGGATGATCCGCTTGATCATTCAGTGCGCTTGTTAGCGGATGGCGCAATCAGCGCAGCCGGAACAAGCGCTGACAAATCCGCTGCCGAAGATACGCCAACAACGACCGAGATGGATGGATCATTCGAGTCATCTGAAGTCCCGGATACCGCTTCTTCCAGCGATGCGGACTGGAGCTTCGACGATGTGGCGCGCACCTCGAAAGCGCCGGAAGACGATGACGCGAAGCCGCAGCTGGAAGCGCAGGATTGCACGTTGCGCGATCACTTGCTTGAACAGATGCGCGTAACGTGCAGCGAGTTGCGCGACCGCGCGTTGGTCGAGTTGATCATCGATGCACTAGATGAAAACGGCTACCTGGAAGAGCCGCTTGAGGAAATCCATGCGCGCTTGCCGGAAGAATTGGAAATCGAGATTGAAGAATTATCGATGGCCTTGAAATTGATCCAGAGTTTCGACCCTGCGGGTGTCGGCGCTCGCAATGCAGCGGAATGCCTGGCGCTGCAAATCAAGGCTTTTCGCGATGTCCCTTTTGTCACGCGTCGGTTGGCTTTGGCGATTGTCGAAAACCACCTTGGCTTGTTCGCGCAGCGCGACTTTAACAAGCTTAAAAAAGTTCTTGATTGTGACGATGAAGATTTGCGCGAAGCGCAAGTTGTCATCAAACAATGCAATCCGCATCCGGGTGCAATTTTCTCTGCTGGAAGCTCGGACTACGTGGTGCCGGATGTCATTGTCAAACGTACAAAAAATGGTTGGCAAGTTAACCTTAATCATGACGTGATGCCTCGCCTGCGCGTCAATGCCATGTACGCCAATATTCTGAAGCAAAGCAAAGGTGAGGGGTCACTTACTTCTCAGCTGCAAGAGGCTAAATGGCTCATCAAAAACATGCGTCAACGCTTCGACACGATATTGCGCGTTGCACAAGCCATTGTCGAACGTCAACGTAACTTTTTTTCGCATGGTGCTGTCGCGATGCGCCCTCTTGTGTTGCGTGAAATAGCTGATACACTAGGTTTACATGAGAGTACTATTTCTCGTGTGACGACTCAAAAATACATGCTGACCCCGCATGGAATGTTTGAACTAAAATATTTTTTCGGCAGCCACGTCGCTACAGAGGCTGGTGGTGAAGCTTCTTCGACGGCGATACGGGCATTGATTAAACAATTGATAGGAGCAGAAGACCCCAAGACACCATTCTCAGATAGCAAATTAGCAGAGATGCTGGGAGAGCAAGGCATGGTGGTTGCACGGCGCACCGTGGCCAAATACCGTGAAGCTTTGAAAATCCCTCCGGTAAATCTGCGCAAGTCTTTGTAATTTTTTGTAGTGTTGTTGTCTGTTGCTGTGTTCCCGTAGCGCGTGCATCTGCAAAGCGTGTTGTGAACCTCCAGTGACTTTATCCTTAGGAGCGCTGTATGAATCTCACCATCAGTGGACATCACCTCGAACTGACCCCCGCCATCCGCGATTATGTACAAAGCAAGCTAGAACGAATTCAACGCCATTTCGACCATGTCATTGATATCGCGGTTATTCTGACCGTCGATAAGCTCCCCGAAAAAGAAAAACGACAGAAAGCTGAAATCAATTTGCATGTCAGAGGAAAAGATCTGCATGTAGAAAGTATCTCGCAGGATTTGTATGCCGCTATCGATACATTGATCGATAAGCTTGATCGTCAAGTCATCAAATACAAAACAAAAATGCAAGATCATCAGCATATGGCGATCAAACACTTTCCGGAGCCAGCCAACGCAACGGCAGCCACAACTTAAATTTGTCGGTTAAATTTGCTGAGTCACCTCAGCAAACAAATGAAGGGCGCACACAAGCGCCCTTTCTTATTGGTAGTCACGATAAATATCACAATAATTGGTTTTCGCTGCAGCCGATATCACACGAACAAAAACTAATCGCTACAATATCCTTCTCACATACACGCATATTCCATCATGAGTATCGACGTTGCCGTCAATAATCGTATTGGCTTCATCAATCTAAATCGTCCTAAAGCGCTCAATTCATTGTCGCTTGATATGATTCGCGCCATCACGCAAACACTGTTGCTGTGGAAGGATGATACGGATATCACTTCTGTCGTTATTCAAAGCGCTCATGAAAAAGGATTTTGTGCCGGTGGCGATATACGCTTCTTTTACACGGCAGGCCAAGCTTCGCCACAGCAAGGTAGCGCGCTGCTGGAGGATTTTTTTACCGAAGAGTATGCGCTGAACTATCTGATCCATCATTACCCAAAGCCATATATAGCCGTGATGGATGGCGTGGTAATGGGCGGCGGCATGGGCTTGGCGCAAAGTATCGCTACTTCGCGCATCGGAATCGTTACCGAGTGCACCCGAATGGCAATGCCTGAAGTGAATATCGGCATTTTCCCCGATGTCGGAGGCAGTTATTTTCTATCACGCGTGCCGGGAAAAATCGGCATCTACCTTGGCATTACCGGCGATACGATCGGTGCAGCGGATGCGTTGCATGCGAACCTTGCCGATGTTTTCATACCATCTGTTGAGCTGCCGGCGCTGAGAGATTTTTTGTCGTCCAATGCTTTCGATGATATCCATGCTGCGATCCGTGAATTTGCTGCACCGTTCACTGCACAGATCGAGTCTGTTGAAAGCACGCTCATGACCGAACGCGATACCATCGATCGGCATTTTTCCTGTACGTCGGTGCCTGACATCATGCAGTCACTTGAGCATGACAGCAGTTTGTTTGCAAGGAGTGCGCTGGCTTTGATGCGGACACGCTCGCCATTAATGATGTGTGTGACGCTTGAACAAATCCGTCGCGGTACATTGATGACGATTGCCGATTGCCTGCGCATGGAGCGCAGCATGATTCGGCATTGCTTTGAACGTGGCGAGGCATTTGAAGGAATCCGGGCGATGGTGATTGATAAAGACAATGCGCCGAAATGGATGCCGGCTTCGCTGGATGATGTGACGCCTGAGATGGTGTCGGCATTTTTTGTGCCGGCGTGGCCAGCCTATGTACACCCATTGCGCGACTTGGGTTAACCACGGGTTTGGTCAGATTAAGAACCTATTCCAGTAGGCAAAGTCAGTTGCGGCGGAGGTGATTTGTGCGCGGAACAAGGGTGAAGCAGGGGTTTCGGGGAGCATTGCTCCACGCCTGCGTAACGGTATCCGCTTGCAAGCGGATAGGCGCCCTGCAAGGGTGGCGACGCGTCATAGCGAGCTATGGCAAGGAGCCGCAACGCAGTGCCGTGCACAAAGCACCCCGCCGCGACGACTTGGTCTACTGGAATAGGTTCTTAATCCACCATGAAAAGACGGCGATGCTCGCGCATCGCATACCGGTCCGTCATTCCTGCGACATAGTCTGCCACCTTGCGTGCTTGCGCTGCTTTTTCGTCACGCGATTCTTGATAATCCGGCGGCAGCAGTCCCGGCTCTTGCATGAATGCGTCAAATAGTTCACTGATAATACGGCGCGCCTTGCTGGTCATGCGGTTGACTTGATAGTGTTGATACAAATTCTTCCGCAGAAAGCGTTTTAATTGCACTGCCTGTTCCCCCATCTCATCTGAGAAGCGAATCAAGGTTAGTGCATTGCGCACTTCATCTACCGATGTTAACTGCGCATTTTGAATTTGCTGTTGCGACGTGTCGATCAAGTCGACAATCAATGCATTGATCATGCGCCGCACCGTTTCGCTGATAACACGCCTGCCACTGATGTTCGGATATTCTTTCTGGACGTCACGATGATGTTGCGCGAAAAAGTCGATCTCATCCAATTGCGCGAGAGTCAACAATCCGGAACGCAAGCCATCGTCAATATCGTGATTGTTGTACGCGATCTCGTCTGCCAGATTGGCAAGTTGCGCCTCCAGCGTCGGCTGTTTTTTCTCGATAAAGCGCCGTCCAATTTCCCCAAGCTGAAGCGCATTGGCATGCGAGCAATGCTTGAGTATGCCTTCGCGCGTTTCAAACGTCAGATTCAAACCATCAAATGCACCGTAACGCTCTTCCAGCGAGTCGACAACGCGCAGGCTTTGCAAGTTATGTTCAAAGCCGCCATACGCTTGCATGCAGGCATTGAGCGCATCCTGGCCTGCATGGCCGAACGGCGTATGGCCCAAGTCATGCGCAAGTGAAATTGCCTCGACCAAATCCTCATTCAATTTCAGATTGCGTGCGATCGAGCGCGCGATTTGTGCGACTTCGATACTGTGTGTTAAGCGTGTACGGAAAAGATCACCTTCATGATTGACGAATACCTGCGTCTTGTATTCGAGTCGACGGAATGCTGTCGAGTGAATGATGCGGTCGCGGTCACGTTGAAATTCCGTGCGCGGAGGCGCGGTCACTTCCGCATAACGGCGTCCGCGTGATGCAGATGAATGCGACGCATACGGCGCGAGATATGACTCAAGGTCCATTTGAAGCCCACGCATACAGATGCTGAAAAAGATAGATGTCTAACGGAATATATCGTTCATGTGTCATTAGGCGCACTGTATTTTCCGCTGATCTATCCCACCATCCAACCACAAAATTGCTAGCCGACGCAGGCTTTAAGCGTGGCCAGCAAAGTCTCGTTCGGCACCGTCGTGATAATCGGTGTGCCGAGCGGTTTAAGTAAAATAAATTTAATCTGGCCGCCTTCATTTTTTTTGTCGACCTGCATCAGTTCCAGCCAGCGATCATGACCAAGGTCTGGCGCGACAATAGGCAAGCCTGCAGCCTTTACCAAAGCGACAATACGCATTTTTTCTGATGAAGTAATAAATCCTAAGCGCTGCGACAAATCGGCTGCCATCACCATGCCGCATCCAACAGCTTCACCATGCAACCACTTGCCATATCCCAAGCCCGCTTCTATTGCGTGTCCAAAAGTATGGCCGAAATTGAGTATCGCACGCAAGCCGGTTTCTTTCTCATCCTGCCGCACGACATCCGCCTTGATTTCGCATGAGCGTTGAATTGCATAGGCTAAGGCTTGCGCATCTTTGGCCACCAATTTGGCGATATTGGTTTCGATCCACTCAAAGAATTGCGCATCAATAATTGCACCATGCTTGATGACTTCTGCCAGTCCGGCAGAAAGCTCTTCTTTAGGCAAAGTTGCCAGCGTTGCCGTATCGGCGATCACTGCTTGAGGTTGATAGAAAGCACCAATCATGTTTTTGCCCAACGGGTGATTGATGCCAGTCTTGCCACCTACCGAAGAATCGACTTGTGACAATAAAGTTGTCGGTACCTGGACGAATGGAACACCACGCATATAGGCAGAAGCAGCGAAACCTGTCATATCCCCAATAACCCCACCACCCAATGCAATCAATGTAGTCTTGCGATCGCATTTTTCGGCGAGCAAGACATCAAATATCCGCATGAGGTTCGCCCAGTTTTTTTCCTCTTCGCCATCAGGCAGTACGATTGGCGTTACTTGTTTGCCGATAGCCGCTAACGTTTGCGTCAGCTGCTTCAAGTAAAGCGGGCCAACCGTTGTGTTCGTCACGATTGCAACGCGTGAGCCCGCAATATATTGCCCAATCATTTCTTTATTCGACAGTAGTGCTTGTCCTATCGCAATCGGATAGCTACGATCTCCCAAATCGACCTGCAATGTAATCGGATGTGTTTGTGGAATCATTGACTGCTCTACATATTTATTTTGTGGAATTGCCGCGTCGGATTTCGCTGGCCGGCCATCTATTTCTTCCAACTTGGTCAGAATAGTTTGCACCAATAATTGTACGTTAGGCCGACCCGTTTCGATGATGATATCTGCCACATCAAGATAAAACGGTTCACGCTCTACGGCGAGTTCTTCAATGCGCTTACGAGGATCAGCGGTTTGAAGTAAGGGACGATTCTTGTCGTGGCTGGTGCGCTGCAAGATGCTGCTGACACTGGCACGCAGATAAATTACTGTGCCGCGTGATTTGAGATAGTCGCGGTTCTCGGGTTTTATAATCGCGCCACCGCCCGTAGCCAACACAATATCCTGCTGGGAAGTCAGTTCGCGGATTACTTCCATTTCGCGTTGCCGAAAACCGGCTTCACCTTCTATCTCGAAGATCAATGGAATAGAGGCGCCGGTGCGCGCCTCTATCTCATGATCGGAATCGACAAACCGCTTATTGAGTTTCTTGGCCAGGGCGCGACCCACAGTGGTCTTGCCCGAGCCCATTAAACCTACCAAAAAAATGTTTCGAGACAATTTTCGCTATATCTTCCATTGATTCAGAAAAATACTGTTTAAGTACACAACGATCTTAACTTTTTTATCTAGCAACGACCTTGTCATTAATAATTTTGGGAGTAAGGAAAATCAACAACTCCGTTTTATTGTCGACCGTAGCCGTAGTCTTGAAAAGATTGCCTAGGATAGGAATATCACCAAGGAAAGGAACTTTAGTTACTGTGTTACTTTCATTCTGCGTGTAAATTCCGCCGATAACAACCGTACCTCCATTTTCAATCAATACTTGTGTATTAACATGTTTCGTGTCGATTGAAATTGCCGTGCTACCCCCAAATGAAATTGGCGCTCCAACGCTATCCTTATTTACATCCACATCAAGAACAATATTGCCGTCCGGTGTAATTTGTGGAGTAACTTCCAGTTTTAGAACTGCTTTACGGAAAGAGATAGTTGTAGCTCCGCTGCTTGATGCGGTGGTATATGGTAATTCGGTACCTTGCTCAATGATTGCTTTTAACTGGTTAGCAGTTACAACGCGAGGACTTGATAAAATCTTTCCTTTACCATCGGCTTCGAGCGCTGATAGTTCCAAACTGATAAATCGCGTTGCAGCTGCATTAAACAAGCTGAGCGCTACTGAACCAGCTGGATTGCCATTAATACCGCCCGCTGGCAAATTCACAGAATTGCCATTTACAGTTTGCAATGCCGTAGAGTTCAAACCTGGAGCAAGTCCCGACGCACCTGCTGAACCAATGGAACCTGTTTGTACTCCACTGGCCTCACCAATATTATTGCCATTACTACTTAATTTTTGAACACCAAAGCCTAATTTCGCACCTAAATTTTTGCTAAACGAATCTGTAGCTTCGACAATTCTAGCCTCTATCAAAACCTGACGGCTTGCTATATCCGTTTTTTGTACCAACCTCCGAACATCTTCTAATTTTGAAGATATGTCAGTTACAAAAAGCTGATTTGTCCTTGAGTCAATAACGGCGCTCCCGCGCTTGGATAACATACTTTTACCAGTTCCGCCTGCGTCTAATAATTTTTTAAAATCATCCGCCTTTTGATAATTTAATTGAAATGTTTCTGTCCGCAAGGGTTCAAGTTCGGCTATTTGTGATCGCTGCTCTAATTCCAATTTTTCTTTTGTTAACAATTCATCCTTAGGCGCAATCCACAACACCGAGCCATTTTTGCGCATATCAAGTCCCTTAGCCTGCATCACTATATCAAGGGCTTGGTCCCATGGCACATCTTTAAGACGCAACGTCAAATTACCACTGACTGTATCGCTGGTAATAATATTCAATCCGGTGAAATCGGCAATAACTTGCAACACAGCTCGCACATCAACACTTTGAAAATTGAGTGATAATTTCTCACCTTTATAACCTTGTGTACCTTGCGTTAGCTTGTTTGGATCTTCCTTGATAGGTTTGACTTCGATAACCAATTGAGAATCGCTTTGGTATGCGCTATGCTCCCACAAACCTTTGGGTTCGATTACCAGGTGAACGTTTTCGCCTTGCCGTGTCGTGGTTACTGTTTGGACAGGCGTGCCAAAATCAGTAACGTCCAATCGCCTACGCAAAACTTCTGGCAATCCAGCTTTCATAAGATCAACAATAATCGACTTCCCTTGTTGACGCACATCTACACCAATTTGGTTATTCGGCAAATCAACAACAATTCTTCCTTCCCCACTTGCACCACGACGGAAATCAATATCCCGGATATCCTGGATAGCTGCAGCTCTGCTGGACGCCTGTGCAACCGGCAAACCAGATGCGTTAACCGCTGTTGCCACGCCGCCGGATCCATCTATTGTTATCACAACCGTATTGCCGTCAATTGCTGAAGCATAATTTAATGCGCGCTTTAAATTAAATACCAACCGTGTACGCTCTCCAGCTTGAACTACATTAACGTTACGCACATCGCCCAATCCAATGTCTTGTGCCGATTTCCCTGTTCCATTGCTTGTTCCAGCAAAATCTAGGGCAATGCGAGCCGGGCTTGTAATGGAAAAGCCCAAAGGTGAATTTGAAACGGGGCTCTTTAAAGAAACTTTTACGATGACATTTGCACCTTGCTGATTCGCAGTAATCGATTCGATTGTATTTTCTTCTGCAAATACATGACCGCAAAATATCAGCATACAAATTATGCCGACACCATTCAGTGATTTGTGTGCCATTTTGGTCGAGTTTCTATATAGATGTTTTAAGGTAATCATTTTTTGGTCTCCTGCAACTCTAACTTGGCTTTACGCTCGACCCATTCGCCGGACGCATCTTGAATAACTTCTTTCAGTTCAACTTCCGTCT
>DATBRC010000052.1:0-46595 GCA_036560485.1 Burkholderiaceae bacterium | reverse complement strand
GGAATTCCGGCGTTAAATGAACTTTGAGACTGACAAGGTTCTCAGCTTCTGCATCACGCAAATTGATTAGATATCCATCGACAAGGCCGAGCTTTTCGATTTCTTCTCCCAACATGTCAAGCAACGTCGCCAAATCATTATTGGCGTTACCGATGCGCTCGATGAGATCAAAGCGCAAGTCGGGCGTTAACGTCCGGATCTTCTTGGTCTTATCAGGGGTTTGCGTTGTCATATCAATAACCAATCTGCCCGAAGCAAGCGGAAAGTGTTCTTTTCTACAGAAAATGAATAGTATCAGTTTTTATTCGATGTAAATCAAACTGCCAAACGGCCAGTAGATTTCAAAAAAGAAAAAAGGCGAATCACACTGCGATTCGCCTTTGACAAGCTGAGGGTACTTGAATTCCCCCCTTTTAATTCAGCTAATTATCGAAAATATACTGCATGTATTTCGACATAAACAGACATTATGGACAGGTGCCGATGACGTAGTTGTTCAAGCCGATTTTTTTCAACGTCGTTGTAACGAACAAGCTATCCAAGCCCATATCCTGATTTGAGCCAAGCGCAACTGCATGGAAATTGGCATAGTTTAGATATGCGCGGCCATACAGGGTATGCGTATAGTTGCTCGAGGTGTAGCAAGTCCCGTTTCCTGTTGGCGCTGTCGTTGTTGTTGTCGTACCGGTTGTTGTTGTTGTTGCTTTAGTGGTAGTCGTCGTTGCTTGCGCCGTTGTCGTTGTTGTACCTTGAGCGGTCGAAGTCGAGGAAGTCGTGGTCGACGTAGTAGCTGAAGTCGTAGTGGTTGTGCCACCGCTGCGGCTTACACGAAGATTATTATCAAAGAAAAATTTGGTAACGTAAGCCGGGTAATTGATATGCGAGTAGTCAACATAGGTTCCGCCGCCGCTGCCGCCTGAGCCGGCCGGCCATGCATGTCCCATACCGGTTGCCTGCACCCAGGATACGCGTGTGTTGCCGTTCGCATCTCTCCATGTTTCACCAGTGCTTTGAACGTCAGTGAAGGTGCCGTTGCTGGTGCTTGCGCCATAGTTGATTTTCATGCCTGCGGCATTTGTCTGGTCATGGGTCGGATCAACGATAGAGTCGGTAGTGCCATTCACTACTGCGGCAACTTGTGTTTTCAGGGATGGGCTATAGCTGCCCGCGATCGAAGTGCATGTATCCGATACTTGTTGTGCCGTTACAGTTGCTTTGGAGCCGACGCCTGCACTACCTGGCGTATAAAGTGCAGGACCGGCATTGATGCCCATGCCTGCGAAATAATCTGGCGCTACGCAGCCGATATCGATAACCAAGCCACCGCCTGATGAAAGACCGGAGATGTAGATCTGATTCGGATCGATGTCCAAGCCGGCACGTGATTTGATGATATCAACCAATTTCAACAGGATTACTTCATCGCGTGTGGTACGGCTGTGATTACCGCCAAACCAGTCCCAGCAACCGGAATACGTACGAGTAGCTGTTGTACCGGATGGAACGGTCGGTGCAACGACGACCATGCCGTATTGTTCTGCAGTGGCTTCCCAGTTGAAACCCTTATTAATAACGTTGGTAGCGGTCATTGCGCAGCCATGTAACGAAATCATCAAAGCACGACCGTTGCCGATCGTGGCCGGATTCGTGTTCTTGGGTACGTAGGTGTAGGCATTTTGCAGGCCGTTCAAGTTACCGCTTGGTTCTGCCACCCAAGTACCACTACCTGGGGTGAGTGCCAATGCCGAAAAAGACAGTCCAGCCAAAAGCGATGTTGCTACACCGCGCTTTAATAATTTAATCAATTGCATCGTCTATCTCCCAATAATTAATATCAATTTAATAATAAAAATTCAGTTTTACATTCTTATATTCAAAATTCGGAACCTCCTCATGCTGGTCTGCAGCATGTCCCTGCAAAGGAAACGCCGTAATGAAACAGGCGGAATGCATGAAAATTCAAATACAACTACTTTAGAAACTTTTAATGATTTTTTAAAAGGAAAAGCAGTACGAAGATGACATGATGTTATTCACAATTCATATGTCAGTTATTCGCAAGACGTTAATAATATAGCAAAACATCTGGCAAATTCTGGACCTAGTATTACTACTATATGGTGCGTTGCGACGCGAAAATTATTGGCTCACAACAAGATTTGATGAGGAAATTTGATAAGGGAAGTACGACTGGATATCAGTTTGTTTTCAATAAATTTCGGGCTTTATTAGGAAGTTTTATGTTGAGCGAGCGCCCACATGACATGTTCTCGCACTATCTCTGCAGGGTGATTTATTCGCGCTTGCAAGACAGCAACAACGTCCGGCCTGGTTCCACCATCGCGCGCAGCATTGCCCAATCCGACAGCGATATTGCGTAACCAGCGCTCATGGCCAATACGCCGGATCGCACTACCCGCCATATTTCGATTGAATTGCTCCTCGTTCCAGGAAAATAACGCAATCAGCTGTGCACTATTCAAGCCATGGCGTTCGTCAAAATCCGGCAATGCCGCGCGTTGCGCGAATTTATTCCACGGACAAACCAATTGGCAATCATCGCAGCCATAGACACGATTGCCGATCAATGGCCTGAATTCGACCGGAATACTTCCTTTCAGCTCAATCGTCAAATACGAAATGCAACGTCGGGCATCCAATTGATAAGGGCCGATAATGGCTTGGGTAGGACAAACATCGATACATGCCGTGCACTGACCGCAATGCTGCGTTATTGGAGTATCAACTGGCAGCGGAACATCGGTAAAGATCTCACCTAGAAAAAACATCGAACCCGCATCGCGGTTCAGCAGCAAGGTATGTTTGCCACGCCAGCCCAAGCCCGATTTTTCCGCCAATGCGACTTCCATTACCGGCGCCGAATCAGTAAATACACGATAACCAAACGGGCCGATTTCACCCTCGATACGATCTGCCAATTGTTGCAGCCGCGCGCGAATCACCTTGTGATAATCACGCCCGCGTGCATAGAGTGAAATCACGGCTGCATTGGGATCGCGCAGCCGCGCTTCTTCTCGCTCGCGCCAAACGTCTGTTTCGGATAAAGGCAAGTAATCCATACGTGCAGTAATAATGCGCTGGGAACCGGGCACCAATTCTGCGGGACGGGCGCGCTTCATTCCATGCGCAGCCATATATTCCATATCGCCGTGGAATCCGGCATCGAGCCAGGCTTGCAAACCAGCTTCCGCATGCGCCAAATCGACATCGGCAATCCGAATGTCGGCAAAGCCCAATTCGCGTCCCCATACCTTAATGGCAACTGCCAATTCGCTTAAATTGTTATGTAATGTGCTCATGGAAATGAGATGATCCTGCCTGTAATATCCAAGTCGATTCGATAATCCTGTCTTTTATGCAAAAGAAAACTGAATCGATACCATATTAACCAATTGGACGAAATGCCACATCCAAGATTCCACCTGCATGATGAAGCCGGGACCGACGCATTGGGCGCGGCTTTGTCGCGCATACTCATTCCAGGTCTTACGCTTTATTTGCATGGCGATCTCGGCACAGGCAAAACCACGCTGACCCGCGCACTGCTCCATGCTGCCGGCTACAGCGGCCATGTCAAAAGCCCCACATATACATTGGCTGAACCTTATACCATTTCCCTCGATAACCGCCCAGTCGAGGTGATCCATTTTGACCTCTATCGCCTGGGAAGTTCGGAAGAATTCCTGGACGCCGGGTTTCGCGAACATTTCAATGAACATAGCATTTGCATCATCGAATGGCCGGAAAAGGCCGACCGCGTGTTGCCCTCGCCCGACATCGCCGTATTGTTGAACGTCGAAGGTCACGGACGTGATGTAGAATTGCAATCACTGTCTGACAAAGGGTATCAATGCCTCGCTCGACTAAAATTCGCACCAAACCTTTGATGCACAAATCGCGCCGTACTATTCTCAAAGCCGGCGCTGCTCTTCTTGTCTCCGTCTTCACCTCGACTGCACGCGCAGCACAAATCCTGGCGGTCCGTGTATGGCCGGCCGAAGATTACACACGCGTCACGCTGGAAAATGATTCCAAACTGAATGTCAGCCACTTCATCGTCAAAAACCCTGATCGCCTGGTCGTCGATATCGACGGCATCGAGCTCAACCCGACGCTGAAAGAACTGGTCGCCAAAATCCAGTCGGATGATCCGTATATCAAGCAAGTCAGGGTTGGACAAAATCGTCCGAACGTCGTGCGTCTGGTATTTGACTTGAAAGAGGCAATCAGTCCGCAAGTATTTTCGCTCGACCCGGTCGGCGCATATCAACATCGGCTCGTGTTTGATCTTTATCCGGTTAATCCACCGGATCCGATTGCAGCATTGATTGCAAAAGGCAATTGGTCGAAAGACGATCCAGCGGTTATAAAGCCTTCCGCGCCGCAAGCATTGACACCGAAGTCTTCAGCGACCGACATGAAAGGCGAGAAAGCAGTACAGCTCACGCGAATGGTTACCATCGCGCTCGACCCCGGCCATGGCGGCGAAGATCCCGGTGCAATCGGCCGAGGCGGCAGCCGTGAAAAAGACGTCGTGCTCGCGATTGCCAAGCGCTTGAAAAGCAAGATTGAAGAACAGCCCAACATGCGCGTCATGCTGACCCGCGATGCCGACTTTTTCGTGCCATTGCAGATGCGTGTACAGAAGGCGCGCAAAGTACAGGCCGATTTATTTGTCTCGATCCATGCGGATGCCTTTATCGAATCGACTGCGCGTGGTTCGTCCGTATTTGCGTTGTCGGAAAAAGGCGCCAGCTCCACTGCTGCACGCTGGCTCGCCAACAAGGAAAATTCGGCCGATCTGATCGGCGGCGTGAATATCAAAACCAAAGATCGACAATTGGCCAGCGTACTGCTTGATTTATCCACCACCGCGCAAATCAACGACAGCATGAAACTTGCCAAGGTGGTATTGGGAGAAATCGGCGGCATCAATCAATTGCACAGAGGCGCTGTAGAACAGGCCGGGTTTGCAGTTCTGAAAGCGCCGGATATCCCGAGCATCCTGATCGAAACTGCATTCATCTCCAATCCGGAAGAAGAAGCCAAACTGACTGATGAAAATTATCAGGAGCAGATATCGAATGCTGTCCTGAAAGGCATTAAAAAATATCTCGCAAAGAACCCGCCACTGGCGAAGAATCGGATGACATAAATAATAGAACTCATCCCTGCAGGGCGAAAATTAAAACATTGCAACTCGAGGAAGACAAAAATGAATTTCGCAGATTTTAAAATCGCTACTTTGTTGCGAGTCGGTTTTGGCGCGCTTTTGCTTTTCATGCTGGCGATAATTTTTTTAAGCGTAAATCGTTTTTCATCGGTTGGCGATGCGAACAACCGAATCATTACACAAGACTGGGTCAGTGCTTCATCTGCCAGCACGATCGATTCAATCGCACGAGAAGATGCAAGAAGAACCCTTGCACTATTTATCCTGCCTGATCGTGCGGCACGCGCCAAAAGCTATGAACAAATCGATGCGAATAAAATCGCCATAGACAATGCGTTGGCAACACTGAGCAAATACATCGACAAGCCGGAAGAAAAAGCACTGGTCGAAAAAATCCAGGCTTCACGCACAAGCTATTCAACTTCATTTATCAAGGTCGCCGAATTAATTGAGTCCGATCAGCGCGACCAAGCTGCCAAGATGATGAACGAAGAAACTTTTCCGGCTCTGGACGCACTACTGCAAAACATCAGAACTCTCGTCGATTTGCAGAAAAAGGAATTGGAAACCAACGGCGCACATGCCCAACATGATATTCATTCATCCAGTCTTTGGATCATTGCACTCGGTGCTATCGCGCTGTTGCTCAGCGTCGGGTTGAGCTATCAGATAGGCCGCTGGATTACTGTCCCGTTAAATCATGCAGTAACGGTTGCACAAACCGTCGCTGCCGGCGATCTGGGCAGCCATATCGACACGACGGGCAAAAATGAAACTGCCAAGCTGCTGCAAGCGCTGAAAGAAATGAATGACAGTCTTTCGCGCACCGTTGGACAAGTCCGCCTCGGTACCGAAACAATCGCAACAGCCTCCAGCCAGATTGCATCCGGCAATCTGGATCTTTCCAGCCGCACAGAATCGCAGGCCAGCTCATTGGAGAAAACAGCCTCTTCGATGGAAGAGCTCACCTCCACCGTCAAACAGAACGTAGACAATGCTCAGCAGGCCAACCATCTTGTCATGTCAGCATCCGATGTTGCAGTCAAAGGCGGCGAAGTGGTCGGCAAAGTGGTAGCAACGATGGGGTCAATCAAGGAAAGTTCACGCAAGATCGTCGACATCATCGGCGTCATCGATAGCATCGCTTTTCAAACCAATATCCTGGCATTGAATGCCGCGGTCGAGGCTGCGCGCGCCGGCGAACAAGGCCGCGGCTTTGCTGTCGTTGCTGCGGAAGTCCGCAACCTGGCGCAACGTTCCGCGGGTGCTGCAAAAGAAATCAAAGGATTGATCGGCGATTCAGTCGACAAAGTCGATGAGGGTAGCAAACTGGTCGACAATGCCGGTGCGACCATGAACGAGATCGTCAGTTCCGTCCAGCATGTTGCCGACATCATGAGTGAAATCACATCAGCCAGTCAGGAACAAAGTGCCGGCATCGAACAGGTCAACCGCGCCATCACGCAAATGGATGAAATGACGCAGCAAAATGCCGCGCTGGTGGAGCAAGCCGCAGCAGCTGCGCAAAGCATGCAAGATCAAGCAAAAACCTTGTTGCACGCTGTGAGCATATTCAAATTGGCAAACAACGCGGCACACAACAGCTTGCCAGGTACAGCAGCCAAACGCCTGCCCGCAAAAGCATCTGCTGCACCTGCTTTACCAAACCCGAAACCGGTAAAGCCCGTCATTGCTGCGCCTGCGCATGGCACCAAAGTCAGCGCGCCGGTACCATTAAGGAGCGATACCAAGAATGACGATTGGGAAGAGTTTTAATTCATCGGTTACAACCACCGGTGTGCCAAGCATCATGCTTGGCACACCGTCTTAACTAGCGCTGGTCTTTTTTTCTGGAGCGGTATCGTTAATGACAAACTGATTGCGCCCCCCGCCTTTCGCCCTGTACATGGCAACGTCCGCACGTTCTACCACTGCTTCAATGGCTGGATCTTCCGGATGACAAACTGCGATACCAATGCTGATCGTCAATGATAATTTCTTGCCTTCCCATACCACGTCCGACTGCGCCAATCTCGCCATCAATTCCTGCGCCAGGAGTGTTGCCGCCGCCGCATCGGTACTCGGAGCGAGCACAACAAATTCTTCGCCGCCAATTCGCCCAAAGACGTCCGTATCACGCAGCCGGTTTTTTACTATGCCGGCGATTTGCATCAACACCTCATCGCCAGCAGCATGTCCATATGTGTCGTTAATCAGTTTGAAATGATCAATGTCGATCAATAAAACACTAAGGTTCCACTCATAGCGCTTTGCCATGCTGAATAATTTTGTCCCCATATCAAACAAGTAGCGGCGATTGAATACATTGGTCAGCGAGTCAGTCATCGCCAGTTGGCGCAACTGCGCATTTGCATCTTCAAGCTCGCGCTTGCCTTGTTCCAGCACGGTATAGGCATCGGCAAGTTCTTTGGTGCGTTCCGCCACCTTGTTTTCCAGCGTTTCAAACAAATCGACGTTTGCCAAACCTACCGACACATTCGCGCAAAAGATATCGATCATGTCAATGTCCAAGGAATTCAACTCGCGGCCGGCATCGATATAAATAACGATCTCGTGATACTTCCCTGCGTAGAAATAAATCGAAAAAACGTCAGGCTCGTAAGAACTGGCTTTCTTCGCCAATGTCGCCATCAATGCATGACGCACTGCCTCGGGAAAATCAAAATAGGTCATTGGATGACCCAGGCAAGAATTATATTTTCCGCATGCCGCCATCACTTTTTCGTCATTCATTCCGTTCGTGATGTTCCGCACATAGAGCAATGCATTATCTCCCAAACGGAAAATGGCATTGATCTGCATCAGCACACCCGAGAGGAACTGGGTTACCGATTTTTTCTTGAACAGTTCCGCCGTGCCTTGCAAAATATCATGCAAACCTTGCCGACTCGTTTCAATCGTGATGAGATCCTGATAAGAGCGCAATGCGGCGATCAGTGTCGTGAATAAACGCTCCGCAGACAATTCCGATTTGTGCTTGTAATCATTGATATCGTATTTGACGATCACTTCCGTTTCCGGCGCCTGCCCAGGCTGCCCGGTACGTAAAATAATCCTGATATTTTTGTTGCCCAATTCGTCGCGGATATATTCAACCAAGTCCAATCCGGCATGATCATGTTCCATCACGACATCGAGAAACACGACTGCCAGATCAGATACTTCTGCCAATATCCGCTTGCCTTCTTCTGCCGAATAAGCACTGTAAAATTCAATCGAACGATCGCGAAAACGCACATCCCGCAATACCATGCGCGTTACGCCGTGCACCTCTTTTGCATCATCAATGATCGCGACCCGCCATGGGCGGCGATCCGTATGTGACAGTTTGCCGTCACTGCTCCCCGCTTCCGGCGCAAAAATCAAATCATCATCATCCATCTTTTTGTCCCTTTTGAATCCAGGAAGTTCTGTTTTTAGCGAGCGATAAGTCGGTGCAGCTCACTATTTATTCAGCGCTTCCTTTATTAATTGTTCTTTTATAAGACTGCATAAAATCATTCGGCGACTCTTTAACCTTTTCCATATTCACATCGATGATTAATGGTATCTCGATCTTGAATACAGTCCCTTCTCCTTCAACACTGCTGCAAGTCACACGTCCGCGCAATTTTCGCGTCACCATATTAAACACAATATTCAACCCCAAACCACTGCCGCCAGAGCCGCGCTTGGTGGTAAAAAACGGATCGAATATTTTGGGTAAATGTTCAGCTGGAATGCCTTTCCCGTCATCGGCAAAATTGATCTGCACTTGCTCTCCATTGAGACGCACGGTGATATTCATCGTTCCACTTCGTTCTGCACCAAACGCATGTAACAATGCATTCATCACGAGATTGGTCGTGATTTGCGAGAGTGCACCCGGATAACTGTTCATGACGATATCATCAGGGCAGTCAAGTTTTATCCTATGCGGAGTTTTGCGTAAAGTCGGCTTCAAACTCACTGCAATTTCCTGCAAATACTCTTTCAAGTTAAATTCACGCTGATCATCACGACTCTGATCAACTGCAATTTTCTTGAAGCTTTGAATCAATTCAGAAGCACGGCTGATATTGGTAATCAATTGGGTCGACATTTCACTCGACAGTTCAACGTACTGCTGCAAATCGGACCGCCGCATCGCGCCGCTTTCAAACAGGACTGCAAATTCCTTTGTCTTTGTTCTGAAATGAGTAACGAGTGTGTAGCCGACGCCAATCGGCGTATTGATTTCATGCGCAACGCCTGCAACCACCACTCCCAGCGCAGCCATTTTTTCGGTTTCCACCTGTTCGCGCTCGATCGCTTCTCGCTCACGTGCTTCTGCTTGAATCCGGGCGGTGATATCGACGAATGACCAAATATAACCTTCCTCCGGATTTTCAGGCTCAACCGCATTACCTGTGATCAAACACCATTTCGTCGTGCCATTTCTACATTTCAACAGCAACTCTGAGGCGTAAGGTTTTCCAGCTTTTAACAGCGGATATCCTTCTTGACCGATGCGGACGAAATCTTCTTCGTTATGAAAATAAAAGCGCGCACTTTGTCCAACCAAATCTTCCGGGCGATAGGCGAGCATGTCATAAAAACACTGGTTGCCCCACACCACCTTGCGATCCTTGACTAGCAATAAAGCGATCTGCACATTGTCTAACAGGGCTTCCTGCCTTCTGTACTTCTCGGCTAACGCAGCGTACTCATCAGGTATTGTTTTTTCGATATGGGCAGGTTCATCGATAGCGGTGAAGGACCACATGAAACCTTGTGTGAGATCGTCTTCAACTACAGCTTTGCCTGTCAGCCGACAGCGGATCGTGCTGTCATCCATGCGGCGCAAGTTGAGTATCTTTGAAAACGTATCCGCGCCGGTGATCACTGTGCCGGCATAATCAGCATCGGTATAAAAACAGGCGCGCATTGTGTTGCCAATTACATCATGCGCATCGATCCCGAATAACACGAAAAAATATCGATTTGCCCAGACTACTTTACGGTCCTTTTCCAGCAATACACCGACTTGCAAACTATTCAACAAGGAACTGTTTTGCAAGGAATTGAGCTGAACGACTTCCTGGGTCATAAGTTAGTCAGGCAAAATATTGACGATCTAACGATAACCCAATTTTTCTGATGTGCCAAACATCAAATGGCGGCTATTGAAAATGATGCTTTTGCATTTCATCGAGTGACGTAATTATGAAACAGTTACAATCATTACAATCGCTTGCTTGCTCAGCCTCGCTCAGACTTCAACCACTACCAAAACCATGTCAAACATAAAACTATTTTTTACTTCCATCTTGATCATGACATCAAGCGTTTACGCGTTCGCCGAAGATGAGGAAAGCGTCACGCCGTATCGCCCATCCGTATCCAATCCTGCGCAGTTACCAGTTGCCGGACAACTTGAACTGGAATACGGCGGCTTGTTTAGCAAGACAGATGGCACGCGGCGCAATAGTCTCCCGTATTTATTGAAACTCGCATTCAACAAAGAGTGGGGCATCCTGCTCGGCGGCGAAGCGTATATCTCTCAAAAAGATGACGCATCAGGAATGCGTGCCCGTGGATTGGGCGATACGGCATTGGTCCTGAAGCGCGCATTCCTGGTGGATGACACGACTGCCTTCGGTTTGGAACTCGGTGCCAAAATACCAACAGCCAAAGATACGCTTGGCACTGGTAAAGCCGATTACAGCATCAATAGCATTTTCAGCAAAGACATCAACAAAGTACATATGGACGCCAATCTCAACCTTACGCGATTTGGCGCAATTGACGTCGGTACCGCACGCACACAGACCGGACTGTCGAGTTCATTTTCAATACCAGTGACGGAGAAATGGGGAGCAACCGCAGAACTATCGGGCACGCATCGCAATGGCGTTGCCAATACGGCGCAATTCCTGACGGCTGCAACGTTCAGTGCGAGCAAGCGATTGACGATTGATATTGGTGTTGCGAGAGGATTAACCTCGGCGTCACCAGACTGGTCATTGTTTACCGGTGTGGTGATGCCGATTGCTAAATTATGGTGAGTTCTATTTATTTTCCGGTAATTTTCCGGAAAAATTTCCAGAGTCCGCCTAACGCAAGTGGAATTACCGCAGCACCAACGCCAAGCAACACGATCGCATTCAGATGATCGCTGACATTGACATCGATATTGATAATCGGAATATGAATATTAATGTGACCGAAGAAATAACCGCCGGCCACCAGGCCCACCACCCATAACACTGCGCCGGTGATATTAAAAAGCTGAAACCTGTTAAAGGACATATCCGACACGCCGGCGACGAATGGTGCAAAGGTGCGCACAATCGGAATGAAGCGCGACAAAATGACCGTTTTCCCGCCGTGCTTTTCATAGAATGCATGGGTTTTTTCGAGAGCGGCTTTATCCAGCCATTTATAGTCTCGTGTAAAAACCTTATGCCCAATGGCACTGCCGATCCAGTAATTGACTGTGTTCCCGGAAATCGCCGCCACAATAATCAATGCCATCAGCATCCATATATTCATCGCGCCGGTTGCACAAAAAGCACCGCCAATGAATAGCAGTGTATCGCCAGGCAGAAACGGCAACACGACCAAGCCGGTTTCGCAAAAGACGATGGCAAATAAAACCGCATAAACGAGTGTCCCGTATTGTTCGATAACGATGCCGAGATATTTATCGACATGCAATATCATGTCGAAGAATTGAATGAAATCCATATTTTTCCTTGGTAGCGGCGAAATCATACACTACGCGCAGCCAAATAATCATGACCAAAATCTGATTTTTCTTGCACCATCGCTATTTATATCGGCGACGAAGCGCCCATCTTCCGCCTAGTCCGCGGCACGCTATAATCTCGTCATGAATGCTCCAGACACACTACAGTCAGCGACGCGCCCGATTCAAGCGCTGCCTGACCAGCTCATTTCCCAAATCGCAGCCGGCGAAGTGGTGGAACGCCCATCGGCAGTCGTCAAGGAATTATTGGAAAACGCGCTCGATGCCGGTGCAATGCACATTACCGTACGATTGGAAGAAGGTGGCGTCAAACGTATTGCAATTACCGATAACGGGCGCGGCATTGCTGCTGAACAGTTACCGCTTGCGCTGGCACGCCACGCCACATCAAAAATTGCATCGCTGACCGATCTTGAAAATGTCGGCACCTTGGGATTCCGCGGTGAAGCACTCGCATCGATCGCGGCGGTCGCGATATTGACCCTGACATCGCGTGATGCAGAAGCAGACCACGCATGGCAAATCGATGGTGCAAGCAAACAAGTCACGCCATCATCCGGTGCCGTCGGCACTACTGTCGATGTGCAGGATTTATATTTCAATACACCCGCGCGGCGAAAATTTTTAAAATCGGAACAAACGGAATTCGGCCACTGTGCAGAAGTCGTGCGCCGCATTGCATTGTCACGGCCCGACGTTTCGTTCTCGTTATCGCATAACGGCAAAACCATCGAACATTGGAATGTCAGTGAAATCGCCAAGCGCAGTGCGCATATACTCGGCAATGAATTCGCACAAGCACGGTTGGCATTGGAAGAAATCGCAGGTCCGTTGCGCCTGCATGGATTTATCGGTTTGCCGACTGCATCGAAGGCACGCGCCGACGCACAATATTTTTACGTGAATGGCCGCTTTGTTCGCGACAAGGTATTGACGCATGCAGTACGTGCAGCTTATCAAGATGTATTGCATGGCGACCGATATCCGACTTACGTGCTCGGGCTTGATCTCGACCCGGCACTGGTCGATGTCAATGTGCATCCGGCGAAAATCGAAGTGCGTTTTCGCGATAGCCGGTCGGTACATCAATTCGTGTTTCATGCGGTCAGCCGCGCGTTGGCACAGACATCTGCGACGTCGTTCGGCACAGCGCCATCCCCTGTGCCATCAAGCTCCGGCGCGCTGCCTTGGCTGCGTGAACAACAGCAAACTTCGTTCAGTACGCAATTTTCTTCAGGTATCGGTGTTGCGCAAACGACTGCACAATATGGCGCATTGTTTTCGAATTCATCTTCCGATCCAGCATTGACTGCAGAACAGCGTGATGTCGATACAAGACCATTTTCCGCTGCACCCAATGCAGCCACATCATCGCTGCCATCGGGCGATTTTCCTTTAGGATTCGCACTGGCGCAACTGCATGGCATTTACATCCTGGCACAGAATGCCAATGGCCTGGCACTGATCGACATGCATGCTGCGCACGAGCGTATTCTGTATGAGCAATTCAAAACTGCACTCGATGACAATACGGTGCAAGTGCAACCATTACTGATACCCGTGACGTTTTATGCTGACGCAGTTGAAGTCGGAACGGTAGAAGAAAATCAGGCGACCTTGCAATCACTCGGTTTCGATATTGCAATCCTCTCGCCGACAACATTGGCAATTCGTGCGATACCGGCGCTGTTGCAAAATGCCGATGCGCAAACACTGGCGCGCGATGTATTGCGTGACGTGCGCGAATTTGGCGGCTCACGTGTCTTATTGGAGCGTCGCAATGAATTACTCGGCACACTTGCCTGCCATACCGCAGTGCGCGCCAATCGATTGCTTACCTTACCGGAAATGAATGCACTGTTGCGTCAAATGGAAGCAACCGAACGCGCAGATCAATGCAACCACGGACGTCCAACCTGGGTACAGCTCGCACTATCCGATTTGGATAAACTTTTCTTGCGCGGTCAATAAGACCTGATGTCAAACAAACCGCTTGCCATTGCGATCATGGGCCCGACTGCATCGGGCAAGACTGCAGCGGCATTGGAAATCGCACGGCACATTCCATCGGAAATCATCTCGGTTGACTCGGCCTTGGTTTATCGCGGCATGGATATCGGCACTGCCAAACCTACTGCAGAAGAACGCGCGAGTGTGCCGCACCATTTGATCGACATTCTCGATCCGGCCGAATCCTATTCCGCAATGCAGTTCAGAAATGATGCGTTACGCCTGGTCGGCAATATCGTCGCACGTGGAAAATTGCCTTTGCTGGTCGGCGGCACCATGCTGTATTTCAAAACATTGCGCGATGGATTGGATGTGCTGCCTGAAGCAGATCCGGAATTGCGTGCACAGCTCGATACAGAAGCAATGCGCATAGGTTGGCCTGCGATGCACGCAAAATTAACAGCGCTCGACCCGGAAACCGCAGCACGCCTTAAACCCAACGATACGCAACGCATTCAACGTGCGCTGGAAATTATCGAATTGTCAGGCCAACCAATGTCACAGTTATTGAACAAGACACCCAAAGTGGAGTTGCCGTTTTCGGTGGTGCCGATCGCGCTCGAACCATCCGTGCGCAGCGTACTGCATGATCGTATTGCAGCACGCTTCGATGCAATGCTGAATCGTTCAACTGACGGATTGATTGCAGAAGTGAAAGCGCTGCGCTCACGCGGTGATTTGCATACTGGTTTGCCGTCGATCCGTTGCGTCGGTTATCGGCAAACCTGGGAATATCTGGATGGCGCATATGACTTGCACACACTACGCGAAAAAGGCATCGCGGCAACTCGTCAATTAGCCAAACGACAATTGACATGGTTACGCTCCATGCCGGATCGTCTCGTCGTCGATTGTATCGATAGCGGTGCCATTTCAGTCGTGCGACAGCATGTAGAAGAAGCAATCAGCATTTCTGACAAATCCAAAAACCGGTAATTTGCCGCTCCCTTCTCAGATCCGGCTCCCGCTCTATTCTTGACAAAAAAGGCCAAAAACCGCATAATTTGCGGCTGCCTTGGTGATATAGCTCAGTTGGTTAGAGCACAGCACTCATAATGCTGGGGTCGGTGGTTCAAGTCCACCTATCACCACCAAAAACATGTTTCAAAAAGATCAGCAGCATACATGAACCCGCACTACTCGCTTCGAGGATTGCGGGTTTTGTGTTTAATAAATATTTCCGCAAAATTTTGCGACTGCTCCAGCACAAAAAAATCGCGGGGTCTAACCAAGCTTTTGTGGATTGTCGATGCATGCAGCCTGAAGCTGATTTACAACTTGATCGCATTGCCACTCATCATCGAAACCTTTACCCTATCGAACATAGGAGCATAACCATGCTGACCGTCATTCAAAAATCGATTTTTATTACCGGATTTTTCATTGCGTTTTCAACTAATCTAGTTGTGGTACACAATGCAACTGCAATGGGTCTCGCTGAAAGAAGCGTCACTATTTATGCTGCTGGGGATATTGCCGATTGCAGAAAAATGGAAGCTGCTGAAACGCCTGCAGCCAAAACAGCTGAACTCATCGCAACACGTTTAGCCGATGATAAAAGTGCTGCCGTATTAACATTGGGTGATCATACATATCCGGTTGGCCTACTGTCAGAATTCTATAATTGCTATGACAAGACCTGGGGACAGTTCAAGGCACGCACGCACCCTGCCCCTGGCAATCATGAATATTACACACCAGAGGCTATCGGATATTACAGTTATTTTAAAGAACCAAATGATTCCTCGCGGCGCAGTTATTACAGTGTCGAGATTGGACAATGGCATGTAATTTCACTCAATAGCAACCTGAGAGAAAATGCCTTTGCAGCGCAGTTGGCGTGGTTGAAAGAAGACCTTGCACAGCATCCGGCGAAATGCACACTCGCATATTGGCATCATCCGGTTTTCAGTTCAGGCGGGCATGGCAATAACGACTTCATGAAAGAGACCTGGAAGGTATTGGAAGCAGCAAATGCCGATGTCATCTTGTCGGGACACGATCATGACTACGAACGCTTCGCGCCACAAGATGTAAATGGGCAACGCGATGATGCGCATGGCATGCGTGAATTCATTGTCGGCACAGGCGGTGCATATCTGACGCCAATGTTCTTGCGCAAAGAAAATAGCGAGATCAGTACCAACACCACTTACGGCGTACTCAAGATGGTATTGAAAGAGAAGAGCTATGAATGGGAATTTCTACCTGTGCCCGGCAGTGCCTTTACCGATCATGGCACAGGAGAATGTCATTGACTTGCACTACGTCGGTTGCGTCGCTTTCAACCGACCATAGGTATCTTCGAAACGAACAATATCATCTTCACCGAGATAAGCACCTGACTGCACTTCGATAATTTCCAATGGTGTTTTGCCGGGATTCTCCAAACGGTGCGTGACGCCCAGCGGGATATAAGTCGATTGATTTTCACCCAGCAGAAATTCTTCATCACCTCGTGTAACTCTGGCGGTTCCTTTCACCACAATCCAATGCTCGGCACGATGGTGATGCATTTGCAGAGAAAGCTTCGCCCCCGGCTTGACCGTAATCCGCTTGACCTGGAAACGATCGCCGCAATCGACACTGTCATACACACCCCAGGGACGCGCGACGCGACGATGCTGGTTAGCCTGCGGAATATCCAATGCTTCCAGTTTTGCGACAGCCTGTTTCACTTGCTCGGCATGGCTGGTAGCAGCAACCAGCACTGCATCCGGCGTATCGATGATCAGCAAATCGCAGGTGCCTAATGCCACCACGGGACGATGCGACGCATGGATGTATGTATTGCTGGCTGAAAGCGTGGTGCCCTGGCCGTGAATACGATTGCCGTCTCCATCGCCTTCAGAAAGATTGGCCACTGCATTCCAGCTGCCGACATCGCTCCATGCGCCGTTGAATGGCACGACTGCCACATGCGGATGTTTTTCGAGGACTGCATAATCGATTGATTCACTGCGGCAGGCAGAAAATGCTTCCGTACCGAGTCGAATGAATTGACCGTCCAGGCTTTGCTGCGCAATTGCCGCACGGCATGAGGCAAGAATGTCCGGCGCATAGGACTCCAATGCTTGCAGCAAAACCGATGCCTTGATCAGAAAGATGCCTGCGTTCCAGTAATGATCGCCGGCGAGAAGTAATTTGGTAGCGACATCAACTGAAGGCTTTTCAATAAAGCGCGCAACTTTGAAAGCGGCCGTGCCATCCAGTGGAGCTGCCTTCTGAATGTATCCGTATGCAGTACTCGGTAAAGTAGGCAGCACGCCAAATGTGACGATTTGTCCTGCTTCTGCTGCCGACACACCGTCTCGCACCGTTTGGGCAAATGCAGCCGCATCCGGAATGTGATGGTCTGCTGGTGCAAACAACAGCAATTGTTCAGGTTTGGCATTCAATGCCACTACCGCCATTGCTGCAGCTGTGTTGCGGCCAACCGGCTCGAGGATTTGTGTACCCGATACGCGTGCCGCATCCATCGCTTCCGAAATCAAAAACCGATGCTCATCGCTGGCAACGCAAATGATATTCGGCGATAGTAATTTGACGCGTTCCAACGTGAGTTGCAACAAGCTCTTGCCATCAATTAATGGTACAAATTGCTTGGGAAACGATTTGCGTGACAGCGGCCATAAACGTGTGCCGGAGCCGCCGCAGAGAATGACTGGTTGAATTGTCTTCATTTTTCCATTAGAGTTAATTTTAACGATCAGATATTGCAACTTTGAAATGCCGTAATTCCATCCAGTTGCTTTCAACTGGATATTTATTTCTGCTCACATCACTCAAAACCATTCGGATTCATCGACTGCCAACGCCAGGAATCCCGGCACATTGCATAGACGTCTTTCTCGGCACGCCATCCCAACAGTTTTTTTGCCAGTTCGGGTGACGCATAACAAGTCATCACGTCACCCGACCTGCGTGCCACATATTGGTGCGGAATCGTGATACCGGTGACTTCTTGAAATGCTTCCACCATGTTGCGCACGCTGATGCCGTTGCCCGTACCTAAATTCACAGTCAGCGATAGTCCCTGCTTTTCCATATAGCGCAATGCAGCCACATGTCCCTTCGCCAAATCAATCACATGAATATAGTCTCGCACACCTGTTCCATCAGGAGTTTGATAATCGTTGCCATAAATCGAAAGTTTTTCACGCTTGCCGACTGCAACTTGTGTAATGTACGGCATCAGATTATTAGGGATGTCATTCGGCGACTCGCCGATCAGTCCGCTTTCATGTGCACCAACTGGATTGAAGTAACGTAAAAGCGCAATTTTCCAATCCGGTTCTGCAACCATCAGATCCCTTAGAATCTCTTCGCACATCAACTTGGTGCGCCCATAAGGATTGGTCACGTGTAGCGGAAAGTCTTCCTTGATCGGTACGCTGGCCGGGTCGCCGTAGACTGTTGCCGATGAACTGAATATAAACTGTTTCACCCCTGCTACGCGCATTGCTTGCAGGACGGTCAATGTGCTGTTGAGATTATTGTCAAAATATTCCAATGGTTTTTCAACCGATTCACCGACTGCCTTCATGCCCGCAAAATGAATCACGCTGGCTATCTGATGCTCGTTGAATAAACGATCAAGCGCCCCACGATCGCGCGCATCGGCCTTCACAAAAGGGATCGGCCTTTTGCAAATCTTCTCCAACCTTGCCAACACCTTTTCACTGCTGTTATGCAAGTTATCCAGGATGACCACGTCATAACCCGCTTCGATCAGCTCCACCACGGTGTGAGAGCCGATGTAACCCATGCCGCCGGTAACAAGAATTTTTGATTTCATTTTTAGTGTTTTTAATAAAGTAAATCTGTCATTGCACGGCAGCTCATCACATTATGGTTTGAAATTTATGCCGCCTGGCTCAGGGCAATAACTATTATTCCCAATCAATCACTCATGTTCAGCTAATTTGCGTAAGACTTGTGCTGCCGCAACCAGTCCAAAGCTCGCTGTCACGGCCATTGCCGAACCAAAGCCTGCACAATTCAAACCCGTAACGCCCGCCAAGTTATCATCAGACACATCACACACTTCAGCGCTTTCAGGAAACCGTAACGGCTCCGTCGAGAATACCGCATCGATACCAAATTTGTTTTTCGTCCCGCGTGGAAAGCCATGCAATGCACGCAGACGTTTGCGTACCTTTGCCAACAACGGCTCTTGCTCGGTTCTGCACAGATCCCTTACTTCGATTTTGGTCGGATCAATTTGCCCACCCGCGCCGCCTATCGTAATCAATCGAATACCGTTTGCACGGCAATAGGCAATCAATGCAGTCTTTGCACGCACATCATCGATTGCATCGATCACGTAATCAAACTTCTTTGCACCGATCATCTCATCGAGATTATCCGGCGTAACAAATTCTTCAATTTCAGTCACACGACAATAGGGATTGATCTGTGCAATCCGTTCAGCCAGTGCTGTTACTTTTGCCTTACCCAACGTATCTGTCAATGCATGAATTTGTCGATTGACATTCGACTCCGCCAAATTATCCAAGTCTATCATTGTGATATGACCGATCGCACTGCGCGCCAACGCCTCCACTACCCATGAGCCCACACCGCCAACGCCAATCACACAAACATGTGCGGCCTTGAAACGTTCCAGTGCCGCTGCGCCGTACAGGCGTGCGATGCCGCCAAAACGGCGATCAAAATCGATAGTTTCCTGAAAGGAAGTTGGTACGGATTGAATTAAAGGTTTCATTCCGTCATTTTAACGGAGGACAACATAAACCTAGATCAAATTATTTTGGGCATCTCTCCATTAGAATGAAACAATACAGAATGAAGAAAATTTACTATTCATTAATATTTAAGGAAACACCATGTCGGTAGCTCATCTGCGCAAAGAGTATAGCCATGCAAGCCTGTCCGAGGAGGACGTCGACCCGGATCCAATCAAGCAATTTGCGAAATGGTTTGACGAAGCAATAAAGGCAAAAATACCGGAGCCCAATGCAATGAGTGTTGCTACAGCGACAGCCAAGGGCCGCCCTTCGTCGCGCATCTTGTTGATCAAGGAATTCAACGAACATGGTTTTGTCTGGTACACCAACTATGCGAGCCGTAAAGGGCATGAATTGCTTGAGAATCCGTATGCTGCATTGTTATTCCATTGGGTTGAACTGGAACGCCAAGTCCGCATTGAAGGTCGTGTGGAGCGCGTTTCGACAACAGAAAGCGATGCCTACTTTCATAGTCGTCCCCTGCAAAGCCGGCTTGGCGCCAATGCGTCTTTACAAAGTCATCCCGTTGCCGATCGGCATGCACTGGAACAGCAATTCGTCCAAGTGGAGAAACAATATGGCGAACATCCGCCACGCCCAGAACATTGGGGTGGATATCGTTTGGTGCCGGACTCGATCGAATTTTGGCAAGGACGCAGTTCGCGTCTGCATGACCGGATTTTGTATACGCGACTAAGCGATGGCCGCTGGTTGCATCAACGATTGCAGCCTTGATTTTTTCTACGCTCGCTACTGCAGGCTGAGATTGGCCTACTCAGCCTTGACCTTGCTTGTAAAAATCTTCCTGAATTTTGCAACCTTGGGCGCTACGACAAAGGCGCAATATCCTTGCAATGGATTCTGGCGGAAATAATTCTGGTGATAGTCTTCCGCCTTGTAGTAAGTTCCAATCGGACTTAATTCAGTCACAATCGGCGCATCCCACACATTGGCCATTTCCGCCATCACTTGCTTGGCTGTTTCCTGCTGCTCGGGCGAATGATAGTAAATCACTGAGCGATATTGCGTACCCGAATCGTTCCCTTGCCGATTAAGCGTGGTCGGATCATGTATCGTGAAAAATATTTCAAGAATCTCACGATACGTCACCACGGCAGGATCAAATGTGACCTGCACCACTTCCGCATGTCCGGTATTACCGCTGCACACTTGCTCATAGGTTGGATTTTGAACATTTCCGCCGGTATAACCCGATTCGACATGTTGCACTCCAGTCAACTCTTGGTATACAGCTTCCAGACACCAGAAACACCCGCCACCCAATGTTGTCATTTCTGCAGCCATCGCTCACTCCGTTTGCCGTAGTCGTATTGATTAGACTTTAACGCAAACCGTTGCTGCATGCATCACTGATTTACATGATGGACATTATGATGCTGAGGCTGATCGATCCTGTTTTTCGATTCATTCGAGGCAGTTTGTCCGCCCAACTGCAATACAAATCCGCTAGATACACTGCGTACTTTAACGACTGTCCCGATGGTAAGCACATGCTTTTTACTTGCTTGCCGACTCAAAGTCACCATAAAGCTTTTATTGGCAGCGACGTCATGCAATTCCACTATAAGGTCATCGCCAAGCACTTCCGCACTTCTCACAATAATCATCTCGGCACCGGCCAGATCACCTATTTCCGTGTTGACTCTCTCATCCACAAAAGTTGGTATATATGCAATTGCTTGTGATAAAACGCGTGACAAATAATGAACATTTTCAGCCGACATGGAAGAAATCGACCATCCTCCCGTTGAAAACTTTACCCCTCTAAAATCCTGTTTGTCCTTCATGATTCCCCCCAATTAACCGAACAAGTCGGCGACGGGAGACATCATTGTCGAAGCGGCTACGCTGCTCAATTAAAACAACAAACGTAGCTATTCAATAAGCTTGGTGTATCATTTTTCGATACTTTTATAGAAAAATGAAGGAAAGCCATGCTGCAAGCAACTGCACTCGTGGATTCACTGAAGCGGCAACTAAAGTCCCGCGGTATCACCTATGCCGATCTCGCGTTGAAGATTGATATGTCCGAAGCCAGCGTGAAGCGCATGTTTTCACAAAAGAATTTTACGTTGCAACGCCTGGATGAAATCCTGAAAGCAGCTGAACTCAACTTCCGCGACATTGCCGGTGCTGTGCATGATGAGCCGAAATTGATCTCGCATTTGACCTATGCGCAGGAAAAGGAAATCATTGAAAACCCCAAGCTATTCATCGTCGCTGTCTCCGTGTTAAATCTGATCGATATCGAGCGCATGCTCAAGCTGTATCAAATCACTGAAGCCGATGTCATCAAATGTTTAACGCGTCTGGACAAGATCGGCTTTCTGGAATTGTTGCCGAATAATAGGGTAAAGCTGCTAGTCTCTCGTACGTTCGGCTGGATACCAGATGGCCCCATCCAGACGTATTTCCGTGAAGAGGCGTACAGTGATTATCTGGATTCGAAATTCGATGGCGAACATGAACTGATGCGATTCGTTAATGTCATGTTGTCCAAACAATCCGTAGCCGCACTGCTCGACCGGTTGAAGCAAGTAGCGCGAGAATTTTCGCAGCAACATCAGGAAGATGCCAAATTACCGTTTGAAGAAAAATACCCGATCAGTTTCATGTTGACAGCACGTCCATGGCGTCCCAAAGCATTCAAGGCGCTGGCTCGTGAAGAATCTCCAAAAACCACGATCAATAAAATCAAATGAAACCGGGCAAGCAATAAAAGGCCAACTTTGGGCATAATGGCTGAATCTCATGAATAACAGGTATTTGATGCACCCCACTACCCCGCTGGAAGTTACCGCACCGTTCGACGCTCGGCACTTCCGCAATGCGTTATCTCAATTTGCCACTGGCGTCGCAGTCATTACAACTCGTGCTGATAATGGAAAGTTTGTGGGTCTTACTGCAACGTCATTCAATTCCGTTTCTCTGGATCCGCCTCTGGTGTTGTGGAGCCTGGCGCAACAAGCAAGCAGCCTGCCGTTGTTCACGAAGAATTCGCATTACGTGATCAATGTCCTATCAGCTGATCAAGCCGCACTGGCCGATCGATTCTCGCGACGCATTGCCAATCGATTTGATGGCGTTGAGTATGAATTGTCGGCCACCGGCTTGCCGATTTTAAAAGGCGTTGCTGCCTGGTTTGAATGCGCGAACCGCAGCCGCTATCCGGAAGGAGATCATGTGATTTTGGTCGGCGAAGTAGAACACTGCGATGTACATCCACAGACTGCATTGGTTTTTCATGGCGGACATTACGTTAAAACCAACACACCATAATCAGGAGCTGCCATGAGTGCGTTGCAATCTGCATCGAAAGCCAAAGCCCAATTTCACTGGGACGACCCTCTTCTGCTTGATCAACAGCTGACCGATGATGAGTGCATGGTGCGCGATGCTGCACGCGTTTATTGCCAGGACAAACTGCAACCACGCATTCTGCAGGCATTTCGGCATGAGAAGATGGATCCAAGCATCTTTCGTGAAATGGGTAGCCTCGGACTGCTCGGCGCAACCATCCCTGCACAGTATGGCGGTGCTGGTTTGAACTATGTCAGCTATGGTTTGATCGCACGCGAAGTGGAACGTGTCGACTCCGGTTATCGTTCGATGATGAGCGTGCAATCATCGCTTGTGATGGTGCCGATTTTTACGTTTGGCACCGAAGCGCAACGTCAAAAATTTCTGCCTAAACTGGCAACCGGAGAACTGATCGGTTGTTTTGGATTGACTGAGCCTAATCATGGCTCCGATCCTGGATCAATGATCACGCGTGCAAAAAAAGTTGCAGGAGGCTATGCGCTGACGGGCAATAAAATGTGGATCACCAATTCACCGATTGCCGATGTGTTCATCGTATGGGCAAAGGATGACACTGACACAATCCGCGGCTTTATTCTTGAAAAAGGCATGGCAGGATTAAATGCGCCGGCCATTCACGGCAAGTTCGGTTTGCGTGCATCGGTGACCGGCGAAATCGTGATGGACAATGTATTCTGTCCTGAAGAAAATGCCTTCCCTGAAGTGCGAGGATTGAAGGGGCCATTCACCTGCCTCGACTCGGCGCGATTCGGCATTGCATGGGGCGCGTTAGGCGCAGCTGAATCATGCTGGCATATCGCTCGCCAATATGTTCTGGATCGTCATCAATTCGGACGTCCATTAGCTGCCAACCAGTTAGTGCAAAAGAAACTGGCCGACATGCAGACTGAAATCGCGATGGCATTGCAAGGCTGCCTGCGATTGGGACGCATGAAAGAGGAAGGCACGGCCGCGGTTGAAATTACCTCGATGATGAAACGCAATTCCTGCAGCAAGGCACTCGACATTGCGCGCGTCGCACGCGATATGCTGGGCGGGAACGGTATCTCGGATGAGTTCGGTGTCATCCGTCATATGGTCAATCTGGAAGTCGTGAATACTTACGAAGGCACCAACGATATTCATGCGTTGATTCTCGGCCGCGCACAAACCGGGATTCAGGCATTTCAATAAATGAGTTTATTTAACTATCCGTATCTTGCCGATTGGGTCGGTTCTCTCGCTGCCACGCTCACAACTGCTGCGTTTGTTCCTCAAGCGTGGATGACGTGGAAGAAACGCCATGCTGATGGTGTGTCACTTGGCATGTACACCATTTTCGCGATTGGCGTTGCGCTCTGGCTGGTTTATGGATTGCTGATTGGTGCGTGGCCAGTGATTATTGCCAATACGCTGACGCTAGCCTTGACGCTTTTTATTCTTGTTATGAAAATCCGTTTCGGATAAAGCGAATGCTTTTGTTTGTCGCCCCAGCGAAAGCTGGGGCCTAGTGGCGTTCAAGCGCTAGTTATTAGCACAAGACGACACTGGGTCCCTGTTTTCACAGGGACGACGGAGAAAGTGGCAAATTGGTCAGACGTTCTAGGATGCCGATCGAATCAAATGCAGCACGGCCAAGACGATCATTCACTCCCTGCCATTGCGCTTCGGTGGGCGGTGCCTCAACCAGAATAATGTCGGCATGAACAACATCCATTGCACGCAACGCAGCATACAAATCATGCGCATAACCATCGGGCAAATCAGCCAATTTGATTTGCGCAACAGCTTCTGAAACCGCCTCAATTGAACGACGCATTACGGCAACCCGTCGGCCAGCTGCTGCTAATTTTTTCAAAATATCATGCAACTGATTTGACTCGACAACAGCAACCGGCGTGCGCGGTGCATAGTGCGCATCAAGCGTGCCGGATGCACGCGGTGCAGCTGCATCCGGGCGGCTTGGCATCCTGCCGATGACATCGGCTATCTGTTCTGCACTGATTTGACCGGGACGTAACAGAACCGGGCCTTTGACATCCATGCGTGACAAATCAAGGATCGTCGATTCGATCCCGACCTCGCTTTGACCGCCATCGAGAATGCAACCAAGTACATCAGCATCCATGCCAAATTCATCGCGCACATGTTGCGCTGTGGTTGGACTGACATGACCAAACTTGTTGGCGGAAGGTGCGGCGATGCCACCCTTGCCGCCTTTAAATGTGCGCAGCAATGCTTGTGCAACCGGATGCGACGGACAACGTAATCCAATCGAATCCTGGCCACCTGACACTGCATCGGGAATATGTTTAGCACGCTTCAGAATCAGCGTCAGCGGACCCGGCCAAAACGCACCGATCAACTTTCGCGCTTCAGGTGGAATCGATTCTGCCCAATAGCCAATATCTGCTTCCGGTGCAAGATGCACGATCACGGGATGACTGGATGGCCTGCCCTTGGCCGCATAAATTTTGGCAACCGCTTGCGGATTCTCGGCATCAGCGCCAAGGCCATACACAGTCTCGGTTGGAAAGGCGACCAGATTGCCGGCTTCGAGTTTTTTTGCTGCCGCAGTGATGGCAGCCTGATCGACAACGAATTCAGGCATGGCGATTATCCGGCTGTCTTAAACGGGAATGCCGAGAATCTTGCAAGCCGCTGCAAAACTGGCTTGTGCTTGCTGCATCGTCGATGCGATGAACGTGACATGGCCCATCTTGCGGCCACGCCGCGCATCATCCTTGCCGTACAGGTGCAGGTTGGCGCCCGGTAGCGCCAGCACCTTGTCCCATGCCGGCTCGCGTGCGTCATCGCTGCCATCGAACCAGATGTCGCCCAGTATGTTTAACATCACCGCTGGTGAATGCTGGCGTACATCACCAAGCGGCAAGCCTGCCATAGCACGTACCTGCTGCGCAAACTGGCTGGTAACGCAAGCATCAATTGTGTAATGCCCGCTGTTATGCGGACGGGGTGCCATTTCATTGACCACTAACGAGCCATCCTGCAGCACAAAGAATTCGATGCACAGCACGCCTACGTAATCCAGTTTATCGATAATCGCCAATGCGGCCTGCTGCGCCTTGCGTGCGCAATCGGGCGATACATTCGGCCCAGGTACGGTCGTCGAAAACAGAATGCCGTCACGATGCACATTTTCTGCAATCGGATACACCACCGACTTGCCGTCTGCACCGCGCGCAGCCAACACCGACACTTCGTAGGCCAGCGGCAGCATTTTTTCCAATACACAGACAACGCCTTGCATACCGTCGAATGCAGCACGTGCTTCTTCACGCGTACGCACACGGATTTGTCCTTTGCCGTCGTAACCCATGCGCGCGGTTTTCAATATGCCCGGCAATAAATCGTCACCGATCGCGTCGATGTCGGCGTTAGAAGCGATGACTTTATGCGGCGCAGGCAACACATGTGAGGTGGCCGCACATTCAGTAAAGAATTTCTTTTCTGCGATGCGGTCTTGCGCGATCGACACGCACGTAGCTGACGGCGCGACAACGCAGCGGCTGGCCAAATGCGCAAGACTTTGCGCCGGCACGTTTTCAAATTCGGTCGTGACGGCTACGCACTGTTCTGCCAATTCATTTAGCGCTGCCGTGTCGGTATAGCCGGCGGAAAGCAAATGATCAGCTGCATGGCCAGCCGGGCAATCACGTGACGGTTCCAACACTGCAACCTTGTAACCCATCGCTTGCGCAGCGTGTGCAAACATGCGGCCGAGCTGGCCGCCACCCATCACACCGAGCCAGGTCGACGGCGTTGCGGAAGGAACAAATGGAAACAACTTTTTAGTCATGCGGGAGGCAATGTCATTGCAAGCGCAGCCTGCGTCTGTTTTGCACGGAATTCCTGCAACTTGGCAGCTAGCTTGTCATCGGTCGCTGCAAGAATCGCAATGGCAGTCAATGCAGCATTGGCAGCACCGGCTTCACCAATTGCAAAGGTAGCGACTGGTATGCCCTTCGGCATTTGCACGATCGACAGCAGTGAATCCTCTCCGCGCAGATATTTGGAAGGCACCGGTACGCCAAGAACCGGCACAATGGTTTTGGCTGCAAGCATACCCGGCAAATGTGCTGCGCCACCAGCACCTGCGATAATCGCACGCAGACCGCGGTCACGCGCCGATTCGGCATAAGCAAACATCTGGTCCGGCATCCGATGTGCAGAGATCACTTTCGCTTCGTGAGATATGCCGAATTCCTTCAGCATTGCCACTGCATGCTGCATCACATCCCAGTCAGATGAAGAGCCCATGACCACGCCAACCTGTGGCGTGCCTGCTTGCGCTTTTTCAGCCATGCTTCCCCCTAGTCTTTCAGTTTTTCGCCGGTCAGACGTTCCAGCGCTTCGCGATACTTGGCACCTGTTTTTTCAATCACATCGGCTGGCAATGCCGGTGCCGGTGCTGTCTTGTTCCAGTCCTTCAGCGTTTCCAGATAGTCGCGCACGAATTGTTTATCGAATGATGGTGGCGACATGCCGGGCGCATAAGAATCGGCTGGCCAGAAGCGTGATGAGTCAGCCGTCAACACTTCATCCATTAGATGCATCGTTCCATTGTCGTCCAGGCCGAATTCGAATTTGGTGTCCGCAATGATGATGCCGCGCGTGGCTGCATAATCGGCAGCGGTCTGGTACAGCTTGATGCTGACATCGCGCATCTTGGCCGCGAGTTCCTTGCCGATACGTTTTTCCATTTCGGCAAAGCTGATGTTCTCATCGTGTTCGCCAAGGTCGGCCTTAGCTGCCGGTGTAAAGATCGGTTCGGCCAATTTATCAGCCTGGCGCAATCCTTTTGGCAAAGTGACGCCACAAATCGCACCAGTCGCCTGGTAATCCTTCCAGCCCGAACCGATGATATAACCGCGCACCACTGCTTCGACCAGAATCGGTTTCAAACGCTTGGCGACTACCGCGCGTCCTTTCACCTGATCGACTTCATTTGGTTGCACGACTGATTCCGGTGCGATGCCGGTCAAATGATTCGGCACGATTGAACCTAGCTTATCGAACCAGAAATTCGACATCTGGTTCAATACACGTCCCTTGGCGGGGATCGGTTCATTCATCACGACATCGAAAGCAGACAAGCGATCGCTGGTAACAATCAGGATCTTGTCATCGCCGACGGCATAGTTGTCACGCACTTTTCCGTGGCCGAGCAATGGCAACGACTTGATACTGGATTGGTAAAGACTATTCATGAACATTCCATCAAAGATGGAGCGGCAAGCGCTCCATCGTTACACTACAACCCCACTGGTTTATAGCTTTTACTGCTGTGTTATTTGACGATTTGTGACAGCTCGCCTTTTTTGTAACGCTCTGCCATTTTTTCTAACGGCATTGGCTTGATCTTGGCAGCCTGGCCTTCGCAACCAAATTGCTGGTAACGCGCTTTGCAAATTTTCATCGCCGCTTCGCGCGCCGGTTTCAGATAATCGCGCGGATCGAACTTGCCTGGATTCTCGGCGAAGTAACGGCGAATCGCGCCGGTCATCGCGAGACGAATGTCAGTATCGATATTGATCTTGCGCACGCCGTGCTTGATGCCTTCCTGAATTTCTTCTACCGGTACGCCGTAAGTTTCTTTCATATCGCCGCCGAATTCGCGGATCTCGGCCAACAATTCTTGCGGCACGGACGATGAACCATGCATGACCAAGTGTGTGTTTGGAATACGCTGATGGATTTCCTTGATACGCTGAATCGCGAGAATGTCGCCAGTCGGTTTGCGTGAGAATTTGTATGCACCGTGCGAGGTGCCGATCGCAATTGCCAAAGCATCGCATTGCGTCTGCTTGACGAAATCGGCTGCCTGATTCACGTCGGTCAGCAATTGCTCGCGGGTCATCGTGCCTTCTGCACCGTGACCGTCTTCCTTGTCACCCTTCATCGTTTCCAGTGAGCCGAGCACGCCCAGTTCCGCTTCAACCGTCACGCCAATTGCATGCGAGAACTTCACGACTTCACGCGACACTTCGACGTTGTATTCGTAAGTTGCGACTGACTTGCCATCTTCATTCAATGAGCCATCCATCATTACCGATGTAAAACCGGAGCGGATCGCAGCCATGCACACTGCCGGTGATTGGCCATGGTCCTGGTGCATGACGACCGGGATATGCGGATACGCTTCGACTGCTGCTTCGATCAAGTGGCGAAGGAACGCTTCACCAGCATACTTGCGCGCGCCAGCCGACGCTTGCATGATCACCGGCGCGCCGACAGCATCAGCCGCCATCATGATTGCGGTGACTTGTTCCAGATTGTTGACATTGAATGCCGGCAGGCCGTAGCCGTTTTCCGCAGCATGATCGAGTAATTGACGCATTGAGACGAGAGGCATGATGGTTCTCCAAAGATACTAGGTTGATATTCGTTCGAGCAGTTCTAAATTTAATGGTCGCCGACTTGCATGATTTTCAGAGCGTTCGTCCCGCCGACTTGACCCATCGGCTCTCCCCAGGTAACCACAATCATGTCACCTTTTTGCACATAACCTTTTTCCAGCAGCAAGCGCTGGGCTTCATTAATCACAGAGTTGCTGTCAGCCGATGATTGTGCCAATTCGAACGTAGTGACATTGCGATAAAGCGAAGCCTTGCGTTGCGTTGCCAGGCTTGGTGTCATCGCGAAAATCGGAAGATCGACATTGTGACGGCTCATCCACAACACGGTCGAACCGGATTCGGTCAATGCAACGATCGCCTTGACGCGCAAATGGTTGGCGGTAAAAAGTGCGCCATAAGCAATCGACTGATCAATCCGTGTGAACGTCACGTTCAGGAAATCGGCATCGAGCGTGTAATCCTCTGATTTTTCCGCTTCCACACAAATGGCTGCCATGGCCTCAACCGTTTCAATCGGGTAGCTGCCTGACGCGGTTTCGGCGGACGTCATCACCGCATCTGTCCCATCCAGCACTGCATTGGCCACGTCGGATACTTCAGCGCGAGTCGGTATCGCATTGACGATCATCGATTCCATCATCTGCGTCGCAGTGATCGCAATTTTGTTCGAAGCGCGCGCCATCTTGATCATGCGCTTTTGCAAGGCAGGTACAGCTGCATTGCCTACTTCAACTGCCAAGTCCCCACGCGCGACCATGATGCCGTCGGATGCATCGAGAATTTCCTGCAAGACCGGAATTGCTTCCGCGCGTTCAATCTTCGCAATCATCAACGGCTTGTGCTTGAATGGCTCACCCGCGATATTGGCCAGTTGGCGCGCCATCACCATATCGGTCGCATGTTTTGGAAAAGAGATGGCGACATAATCAGCCTGGAAGCTCATCGCCGTCTTGATATCTTCCATATCCTTGGCGGTCAGTGCAGGTGCCGACAAACCGCCGCCTTGCTTGTTGATGCCCTTGTTGTTCGACAATTGGCCGCCGATCTTGACAGTCGTATGGATTTCGCCGCCATCTACCTTGTCGACCGCCAATACAATCAAGCCATCGTTGAGCAACAGCACATCGCCTGTCTTCAAGTCGCGTGGTAATTCCTTGTAGTCGAGACCGACTCTTTCCTCGTTGCCTAATTCGCAGTTCGCGTCCAGGATAAACTTGGCATTTCGTTCCAGGTAAACTTTGCCGTTCTCGAATTTGCCGACGCGGATTTTCGGGCCCTGCATATCGGCCATGATGGCGACTTCACGTTTGCAGAGTTGCGCGGCCTCGCGCACCAGGCGTGCACGCTCGATATGATCTTGCGCTTTGCCATGCGAAAAATTCAAACGCACTACATCCACGCCCGCCTTGATCAATCTGACCAACGTATCAAGATCGCTGGAAGCGGGGCCGATAGTGGCAACAATTTTAGTAGAACGACGCATACGGATATTCCTGATGGAAAACTACAAAGGATGCAGAAAGCACATCGAAATTTTTACACTACAATCTTTACTGATCGTTAATGAACGAGCTGGTTGCACGCTCTTCCAGAATAGCCACTGCAGGGAGCGATTTACCTTCCAGGAATTCCAGGAATGCGCCGCCACCTGTCGAGATGTAACTGATCTTGTCGGCGATGCCGTATTTGGCAATCGCAGCCAAGGTATCGCCGCCGCCTGCAATCGAAAACCCGCTTGATTCGGCAATCGCATGCGCCAGAGTTTTCGTACCTTCACCGAATTGATCGAATTCGAATACGCCGACCGGGCCATTCCACACAATGGTGCGCGCCTTGGCGATTTGCTGTGCCAGCGTAGCGGCTGTTTTCGGTCCGATATCGAGAATCATGTCATCGTCGGCAATGTCGGCCACATCCTTGATGGTTGCTTTCGCAGTTGCAGTAAATTCTTTTGCACAAACCACATCAACAGGAATGGGGACAGGGACACCGCGCTTGGTCATCATCGCGATGATGCTTTTTGCCTCCTCAACCAAATCGGCTTCTGCCAGCGATTTACCGATCTTCAATCCTGCCGCTTGCATGAATGTGTTCGCGATACCGCCGCCAACGATCAGATAGTCGACCTTATTGGCCAACGACTTCAGGATCGTCAATTTGGTCGACACCTTGGAGCCGGCTACGATTGCCAGCAATGGACGTTCCGGACTGCCGAAGACTTTACCAAGCGCATCCAGTTCTGCTGCCAGTAATGGCCCTGCGCATGCAACCAATGCGTATTTGGCGATGCCATGAGTGGATGCTTGCGCGCGATGCGCGGTGCCGAATGCATCGTTGACGTAGACGTCGCACAACTTGGCCATCTTGATCGCCAGCTCGTCGCTATTCTTGTTTTCACCGACATTGAAGCGGCAATTTTCCAGTAGTACCACTTGGCCAGGCGCAACATCGACACCGTTGACCCAGTCACGGATCAATGGGACCGGTTTACCCAGTAATTCGGATAAGCGCTTGGCAATCGGTGCCAACGAATCCTGTTCGCTGAATTCGCCTTCTTTCGGACGCCCCAAATGCGAGGTCACCATCACTGCCGCACCTGCGTCCAGCGATTGCTGAATAGCTTGCAACGAGGCCCTGATACGGGTGTCTTCGGTAATATTGCCTGCATCATCCTGCGGTACGTTCAGATCGGCACGGATGAAAACACGTTTGCCCTTCAGTTCCTTGCGAGCAATCAGTTCGCTTAACCGTTTGAATAGCATAGATATCCCTAAATTGACCAAGAATAAAAGAAAGGCGCTATTTTACCCCACTGATTGGTCACGAAAAACCGTTTTTGCAATCGTTAATGCCTTGCATCAACCCACCATCCATTCACAATATCAAGCGCAATATTGTGTAAAGACCCATGCCTGCCACAATCGTTCCCAGCAAGTGCCGGGTAGCGAGGAAGAACATGGCTGCGCCGATACCAGCCAGCAGCTTGGGATTCGTCCAGGTCAGTGCCAATACGCCACTGGATGTCAGCAGATCGGGCGCCACAATGGCGGCCAGTGCCGCGGCAGGCGCGTAACGCAACGCATGCTGGATGCGCGGCGGTAACTTGACGCGGTCGCCCAACAGGAAGAACGAGCTGCGCGTGATGATGGTTGCGATCGTTATCAGCACAATGGAGAGCCAAACATCGAATTCGTTCATGCAATACTCCGTATCCGCCGTTGCTCGACTATCGTATCGGCCAGCATTGCAACGGCCATGCCGAGCAGAACGGCGGCGACCAAACCCAAGCGATACGGCAACTTGATGGCGGCCACTGCAACTGCGGCGGCCACGATCACACCCGCTAGTGCAGCTGCGTTGACGATCAAGGGAATCATGACACCCAGCAAGGCGAGCGTGCCCGCAAACGCGATCCCCCAGCTATTCGGGATTTGGCTTGCCAATATGATCCCAATGACCGAGCCCGCTTGCCACGCACACCAGTTCGGATAACAAATGCCGAGATAGTAGCCCAACTTGCCGGCAGGCTGATGCAGCGTATGGTAAGGATAGCGCGCAGGAAATATCGCCATGATCAAGTCACCATTTAAATAGCCGTAGTAAAGCCGCTTGTACCATGGCAAATGCGACAAATGCGGTCCTATCGCGGCAGCGAAAATGACAAAGCGCAAGTTGACCAGCATCGCGGTGGCAAAAACCACCCATACGGAAGCATTGGCTGCGATCAGCGGCAATGCGGCGAGTTGGGCTGAACCGGCATAAGCCAGTAAGGTCATGCCCAGCGCCTGCCCTATGGTCAAACCGGATTTGACCATTGCCATGCTGGTCACCATGCCCCATGCAAAAATGCCGGGCATGGTGGGTGCACTGACTTTAACGGCTTCGCGGAAGGCTTGTTTTTCGATGGTAGCGGGTTGTGCTTGACTCATGCTGCTTTGTCTTGGCTTCTGCTTTGACATCGATGCGCAGCTTTGTTACGGGCATCATCGATTAACTTTACAACAACAAAAGCGCGAATTAGGTAAAGACGTATTTTACAGAGGAAGCTTGGCTGCCGCTGAATCCGTTAAAATCGACGTTTTGCACTATTTGGAGATAGCAACATGTCCATGGACGACCGCGACGGAAAAATTTGGAAAGATGGAAAGCTGATCGATTGGCGCGATGCGACCGTCCATGTGTTGACACATACGCTGCATTACGGCATGGGTGTTTTTGAAGGCGTGCGCGCTTACAAAACACCGCAAGGCACTGCCATTTTTCGCTTGAAAGAACATACGCAACGCTTGTTCAATTCCGCCAAGATTTTCCAGATGAAGATTCCATTCGATCTGGAAACCGTGATGGATGCGCAGCGCCAAGTGGTGCGCGAGAATAAACTGGAATCCTGCTATCTGCGTCCGCTGGTGTGGATCGGCTCGGAAAAACTCGGCATCTCGGCCAAAGGCAATACGATCCATGTCGCCATCGCTGCATGGCCGTGGGGTGCATATTTAGGTGAAGACGGCTTGAACAAGGGAATTCGCGTCAAGACCTCTTCTTTCACACGGCATCACGTGAATGTATCGATGGTGCGCGCGAAAGCATGCGGCTACTACATCAATTCCATTCTGGCCAACCAGGAAGCGCTGACCGATGGCTATGATGAAGCCTTGTTGCTCGATACTGAAGGATTTGTGTCGGAAGGCTCCGGCGAAAATGTCTTCATCGTCAAGAATGGCAAAATCTATACACCGGATTTGGCTTCCTGTCTGGACGGCATCACGCGCGATGCTGTATTGACGATGGCCCGCGATTTGGGAATCGAAATCATCGAAAAACGCATTACGCGCGATGAGATGTACTGCTGCGATGAAGCATTCTTTACCGGTACGGCTGCAGAAATCACGCCGATCCGCGAATTGGATAATCGCATGATCGGCAGCGGCAAACGTGGGCCTGTCACTGAAAAACTGCAGTCATTGTTTTTTGATGTGGTCGCCGGAAAAGCGCCGCAGTATCAACACTGGCTGACACTGGTTTAAACTGCTGCGAAATTTTCTTTATCGCCATTTTTACTTTTTAAAATAACTGGGAGCATGAAATGAATGAAGTCAAACAGAAATTGCCTACAGTCGAACTGGATGCAAAAGACCTGCCCGCCTATTGCCCAAATCCTAATATGCCAGTCTGGTCGTCGCATCCGCGTGTCTTTTTGGAGATGGATCACGGCGAAGCGAAATGCCCTTATTGCGGGACGGAATATCGACTCAAGCCTGGCACAGTAATCAAAGGCCACTAATATGGCTCATGTTTTGTCCCGCGCCTGGAACCTGCGATAAAGCACAGTGCTTTAAAAAAATTAACAAGAACCGATCGTAAAAATTATGGCCAAGCTAAACAAATTCCTGGGTACGGTTGAAGATACCGAAACGGCTTTCTATGATGCGATCAGTCGCGCCGATATAGAAGCGTTAATGGCGATCTGGGCTGAGGACGATGAAATCATCTGCATCCATCCAGGCGCACCACGTTTGGTCGGGCATGCTGCGATCCGCACTTCCTGGGAAGCCATATTCGAGCGAGGTGGCGTGCACATCCATCCGGTACAACTGCATGCAGTCCAGAATATGATGTCGTCGGTCCATAATGTTGTGGAAGAAATCAAGCGTCCCGAACACGATCCGCAAGAACTGCACATACTTGCCACCAATGTCTATATCAAAACGCCGCGCGGCTGGCGTATTGCCGTTCACCACGCTTCTGTCGCGTCCGGCATTGCACCTGATGAGCGCACAGCTGCATCGATGCTGCACTAATTGAATTTCAGCACTTGTTGATTTATATCAATCGACACAGTCGTTGAAGTAGGAACATAGCGAGATGAGTTACCTAGCGCCACGTTGGCTCCCCGGCGGCCATTTACAAACCATCTATCCCGCGACGTGTATCGCGAAACCTGCTGTCGCCTATCGCCGTGAACGGTGGAATGCGCCGGATGGTGATTTTGTCGATATCGATTTTGTTGACGGTAAGCCTGATCAACCATTGATCGTTTTATTTCATGGATTGGAAGGTTCGTCCGATAGTCACTATTGCCGCGCATTAATGGCGCAAATAAATGCACTTGGATGGTCTGGCGCCATTCCGCATTTTCGCGGATGCTCGGGCGAGTTGAATAATGCACCGCGCTTTTATCATTCGGGCGATGCGCAGGAAGTGGATTGGATTTTGCTGCGCCTGCTTGATTATCGTACGCAATGCCAAGCCAGCAAATTCTATGCTGCTGGCGTCTCGTTGGGCGGCAATGCGTTGCTGCGCTGGTTAGGTGAATCGCAGCATCAAGCAGAAATTGTCGATGCCGCTTGTGCGATTTCCGCGCCACTCGATCTGGCCGGTGGCGGTGCTGCGTTGTCGCGCGGATTGAACATGCTTTACACTCGCTCTTTCTTGCGCACATTGAAGCCCAAGTGTTTGAAAAAACTGGAGCAATTCCCCGGTTTGTTCGATCGCGAAAAAATGTTGAGCACGCGCGACCTGTATGAATTCGACAATGTGGTGACTGCGCCGCTGCATGGGTATCGCAATACGGAAGACTACTGGAATCGCGCCAGCGCCAAGCATGTGCTCACCGACATTACCGTACCGACACTCGTATTGAATGCGCAAAACGATCCGTTCCTGCCTGCACATCATTTGCCCCGCAGTGCAGCGTCTTCCGTCACTTTGGAATATCCTGAAGAAGGTGGCCATGTCGGTTTCGCTGTCGGCTCGTTACCGGGAAGTTTGAATTGGCTGCCGCAACGGATGCTGCGGTTTCTGGAAGGCCGACATTATTGATCATCATATCAATCGTTACACGTCGTCCCAGCGAACGCTGGGACGACACTTGGTAGTAATGGGTTTTGTGATCATCAATCATCAACACGCAAAGGTTCTTGAATGGATGAAATCGTCAAACAAGCGATGGCAAAATGGCCCAAGGTGCCACACTGCTACGGCTGGCTGGCGCTCGATGCACGCGGTGCGTGGCGCATGCGCGACGAGCGGTCGCAAACGTTGAATTTACTCGGGGATAAAATCGTCCACACCGCACTTGTCGGCTTCATCAATCGCAATTACCTGCACGATGACCAAGGCCGCTGGTATTTTCAAAATGGCCCACAGCGTGTTTATGTGAATCTTGAAGCCACGCCTTACATTGCGCACACCGATCCCGCACATGGTCTGGTATTGCATACTGGCGAAGCGCTCTGTGCAATCGATGCCGCATGGATGACGGAAAACGGACAATTGGTATTTCGGAGTGGAGAAAAAATTGCGCTGATCGATGACCGCGATATGGCGCAATGCATGGCACAATTGCGCATGAATGGGAAAACCGTCGATGATGACGAGTTGTTGGAATGGCTCAGCAACACGTCCGACGCCAATCAATTAGCTCTTTTCTATCAAGGCAAATCCGTGCCCGTTTTACGAATTCAATACGACAAGCTGGCGAGCACTTTAGGTTTTGTCACAGAACCGCAGCCCGACTAAGCTTATTTCTTTTTCTCTTTCATTTCTTCTTTCCATTGCGCCTTTAATTCTCGATCGCGTGCATCGATCACCGCAAGATCATAGAACGATGCATCCGACGCTTTACGCGCAAGCGCAAGTTGCTCCAATGCAGACGGCACACTACCTGATAACGCATACGATTCTGCCAACGCCATATGCTGCAAAGCCTGCTTGCCTAATGCAGAATAGGTCCGCGCCAGACTTTCCTGCAAGCGCGGCTCCTGCCGATACAGCTGCGTCTGATCGCGCAGATATCGCATCGCATCCTCGTAATGCCGTGCTGCGAGTAAAGCATCGGCATACTGACCTGCTATCCCGCGCGATAATGGAAACTGCACGCGCGCCGCATCTGCTTCTTTCAATGCTTCTTCAGATTGATTGGCGGCGAGCTTGATATCGATCGACAGACTCGATAAGATGGCATTGGGCAAAGAAACTTTAGGGATCGCGGTACGCGCTTCTTGCAGCAAGGTTCTGGCTTTTTCATAGCGACCCCGTTTAAACGCGATAAAAGCCAATCCATATTTGGCTGATGCAATTTGACGCTGATCGTTTTGCTGCAACTGATTATTAAAGATAGTCTCTGCCTCGCGCATGCCTTGCATGGAATCATCCTGCAACACACGCACGCGCGCCTTGATCAAGCTGAAATCAAGGCTGTCGGCATGCTGCTTGTATCGGTTATTGCGAGTACGTGCCTGAATATCCGCAATACGCTCCGTCGTCATTGGATGCGAGCGCAAGAAAGCAGGTGCAGCATCCGAATAGGAACGCGTGGTCGATTGCATCCGCTCGAAAAATGAAATCATGCCGGAAGTATCATAGCCGGCATCCTGCAAAATTTGCAGGCCGACGCGATCCGCCTCGCGCTCCGCATCGCGACTAAAGCTTAATTGCCGTTGCAACGCAACCCCTTCCCCGCTCAACAGCAATGCACTCGATGCATCCGGGTTCGAACGTGCCGCCAGCACAGCCAACACCAGGCCTGCCAATGGAATCAACGAATCCTGGCGCTGCTTACCCAGCATGCGCGCAATATGGCGCTGCGCGACGTGGCCAATCTCATGCCCCATCACCGAAGCCAACTCCGACTCCGATTGCGCAGCCAACATTAAACCCGAGTGAACCGCGATGAATCCCCCCGGCAAAGCAAACGCATTCAGCACCGGATCACGCACTGCAAAAAAGAAAAAGTCGTACCCCGCTTCGCCGCGCGCTTCGGGATGTGCTGCCACCAGGGTGCCGCCGAGATTATTCAAGTATTCCAATAATGGCGCATCATCCAGATAATCGCGGTCACGCCGCATATCGCGCATGATCTGCTCACCCAGCTTGCGCTCCATCAGCGGTGACAATTCTTCACGATCAGAATCCCCAAGGCTTGGCAGGTTTTGCGCAATCGTCAAGGTGGGGGCGACCGTCGCCGGCAATACGCACAACATGGCAAGCGCTGTGGAAGCTAGCAGACTAGGCTTAGGCCAGCGAAGGTAGAATTTGGTTTTTGATTTCACGGTGCTATGATACCTCTACCTGTCGAACGTTCAAGACCAAACCCCTTTCCAGCAACATTTTGTTACCAATGAATCGTCCTAAACGCCCTGAAAATCCTAACAGCCTGACGCATTTCGATACAGCTGGACAAGCACATATGGTCGATGTCGGACAAAAAGCAGATACGCATCGCATCGCCGTCGCTACCGGCACCATCTGCATGAAACCGGAAACACTGGCCATTATTGAATCCGGCACTGCAAAAAAAGGCGACGTGTTAGGCATTGCTCGCATTGCCGCGATCATGGGTGCCAAGCGCACCAGCGATTTGATTCCGCTATGCCACCCGCTTGCGATTACGCGTGTCGCGGTGGATTTCAGTATCGATACTGCGCAATCGAGCATTACGTGTACCACGCAGGTTGAGACGGTTGGTAAAACTGGGGTTGAGATGGAGGCCTTAACTGCTGTGCAGGTTGGATTGCTGACTATTTATGATATGTGTAAGGCTGTGGATCGAGGAATGGTGATGCTGGAAGTTCGTGTAGTGAAGAAAAGTGGAGGCAAGTTAGATGGTTAGAGGACTAACCGACACTACTTGCCTGAGAAGTAAACATAATCCCAACTATTTTGTTGTATTAGATTATTGACTATCGTTACGTGGCTTTAAAGTGGTATTTTTCTCAAATTTAGCTTCGTCAAAATTAACTCTCTCCAACTCAATAACCAATGGGAGCTTTCTGACATTCGTATAAATTGCTCCGATGTACTCCCCCAGTAAACCGATGAACAACATTTGCACTCCCCCAAAAAAGAATATACCAATCAAAATCGGGGCTATCCCAAGTTGGAAAGCATTCCAGAATAGTAGCTTTGAGATAAAAAACAAGAAGGCGACAAATATACTTAAGATCGCGATCACAAAACCACCCATAGTAATCAATCTCAACGGCACCTTTGAATGGTTCGTAATCCCCAACATGGCGAGATCATATAGAGTATAAAAATTATTTTTTGTGATACCGCGCTTGCGATTAGGCTGTTTAAAGGGAACCAACGCTATAGGGAAACCGATTTCACAAACTAATCCTCTAAAATAAGGATATGGGTCATCAATCTTTCGCAAAATATCAATCACTGCTTTATCAAACAATCCAGCGCCAGTGGCGTTTCTTATGAGCGGCACATCTGAAATTCTTGATATAAATCGATAATACAATTTACGCAAAAAAAATAAGCTTGGTGATTCTTCACTTTCCGGTTTAGTTGAAAGAACTGTTTTGTAACCTTCCTCCCATCGTTTAATAAATTCCACAATCATTTCCGGTGGATCCTGCAAATCCGAAGCAATTAATATGCACGCATCGCCGCGCGCTTGCAAAATGCCGTAAAAGGGAGAACGGATATGGCCGAAATTCCGCGCATTAAGAATTAACTTCACTCTGCAATCAGCCTTAGCAAGGGTACGTAATTTAGCTACCGTACCGTCCGTCGAATGATTGTCGATATAAATATGCTCATACTCATAAGGTAGTGTCGCCATGACGCTCGCAATACGCGTGTGCAATTCTTCGACATTACTCTCTTCGTTATAGCAAGGTGTAACGATACTTAGCAATTTAGTCATTTTTGAACACAAACCATTTATTGAGAAGATATGCTAATGCTGCCATGGGCAAAATCAATAGTGCACCGCCAAAATATGGGGCGATGCCCAATAGTGACAAAATTTTCAAGCACGCGACATTGACACCATAGGTAACGATATAGACACTAATAAAATGCAGTACCCGACGGTTATCTTTCGACTCAAATACCCAGTAACCTGTCGTTTTAAAATTAAATAAAATTCCTATGCATGTTGCCAGAAATAGTGCAACAACATAATGCAAACCTATAAATAAAAAAATAGCAAAGCACCCATAGCCAAAAAAAGCATTGAGTAGGCCAACAGCCAAGAATCGCGCAAAGCGCATATGCATCAATTGCAACATGGAATGAAAGAAATTAATGTTTCTAAATCGACCGCAAGCGGTTTAATTTGATGTCCTATCCAAAATAAGTGCGCCCTAGTGAACAGAATCAAGATTTCTGTACTGTAGCAATTTACTAAAGGAGCAATCAGCATAATATGCAATTACGCCGCAAAAGAATACTTGTAGTTGGCATCACGTTAGTCATTGCTCCCAAGTTATTTGCAATTGGACCGAACTACTAGACCGTCCAGTTAATTTGGCGGAATAGAAATTACAAGATTGTTTCGTATGACAAGGCGCGGAAAGGAATCATAGGAAGCTATGGCGACGACGAGCAATGCAGTCAGGCGGAAAAAGACTGTCTACTACCCATTTGAAGACCGCATTCTAGGTGATGTTTTCATTACATGCATCTTGCGAATCATTTAGGAGCCCATGGTCCATATTAAATTATGCCGACGATCGAGCAATAGGCTTTCCCTTTTTCTCGCTTACGCAGCCCGCTAACCACTCGCAATGTTCACATCGATCAATAAAGATACGGCAATGGATCTTTGGTAGGCTTGTGTCAATGCTATTTGTATTGCGACATTCATCGTCCATCTGATAGGCATCGCTCACATTGCCGCCATCATGGCGCGAAACGCACCAGCGATTTGATTTCTCACTACGCCACCCTCTTATGATTACACTTGTTGCTGTGGATTTCAGTGTTGATACGGCACAGTCAAGTACACTTGTACTGCAGAATAGGCATGTACGGAGTTCCTCATGCCGCTGGCAGCACACATGACATCCCCCAAGATTGATATACAGAAAATCATGAATGTGATGTTTGCTTTATTATTGCAAAGGATTAATTAATGATGAGCAATTAAGTTATCTCTTAGCGGCCAGCAGCCGACTCAAGTGCTGTAATGAAAAACCGTTCAAATTCGTGCACGACATTCATATCCTCATAAAGCGATGCACAGGAACCGAGTATTTTCTGTTTGACCAAGTCATGAAAATTCTTGTCGGTGCCGAGCCTCAATGAAATATTGACGTATTGTTCCGGAGTGACCGCAATACACTCATTTATCCCTATGTGCTTATACATACCATACGCATGACGCCCTCGCTGCAAAGACGTAGGCATGGTTACCACTGGAATACCCATTGCAAGTGCCTCCAAACTTGTGTTCATACCATTAAAATAAATAGTATCGAGCATTACATCAGAATCAGCAACCAGTGCCAGGAAATCGCTTGGACTCATGGCTGGTATAAAACGAATTCGAGATGCAACATCCGGAATCGATTTCTTGAAACGTTCGCGCAGGATTTCGCCCCATGATGCATTACGTGCCTCGACAAGTACAACCTCACCCATAACATCGCCACGCAATATCCCCGCAAGCATGACATCGAAATCTGGATGAAGCTTAAACAGAGACTGGGGACAAATATAGATATGTTTTTGATCTGAAAGACCAAAATCGCTTCGCTTTTTTACCGGATGTTCCAAGGTTGGTCGGTAGTAATAGGCGAGCGACCCAATATTACGCAATATAAAAAGTTTCTCGCTATATTGAGCTTCTGCCCCTTCCGGCTCAAAATTCTCACTGGATATCCAGTAATCCATGTTCGGTATGCCTGTGGTATCAGGATGACCAAACGATACACACTGTACTGGCGCCAACCTGGAGTAAGCAAGAAAGTAGGTATAGGCATCCATACCAATATCCTGGTAAAACAATATATCCAACTCCATTTCAGCAATTTTCTTGCGTGCCTCCTCAAGATTATTAGGTAATACCGAATAATTGTCGGCACTATCGCGGATGAAATTCGAAATAAAATCGTCAACCAAAGGTGGTACAAATAGGGCAGTAACATTGAAGCGGTCACGGTCAAGATTTGCAAGTAATCCTCGAGTAGTTCTGCCTATACTATGGTTATACATAAATTTCGAGATAAATCCTATCTTGATGCGCCGCGTGTTTGTGCGAACTTGGGGCAAACAATGAGGGGCCGTATAAAGCAAGGAAGGACAGACCGCCGAATATAGCCTCGCAGCTTTTTCCTGCAAATCGCGGTCGCATTCGGAATGGTAGGCCAGATTGAAATTACAAGCACCTACATCGCGTAACGGATCCGGTAGGGCGCCACCCTCCCCTAACAAGCGAGTGATTTCACGGTCAAAATGATTACGCCATACCGTTATTTCCTCGGAAGAATGTGCAACTACTGGCAATAATGTCGCTATACGTATACGCTCGCCGATGCTTTCCCGAATCGACAATGCAAGCAAACTATTTTTCTTTGATTCTTCTAATTTGCCCTTTGCCCGTTGGACGAGCGCAAGATTGCTTTGCGAATTAAAATCTTTCGAATGCAGACCGATTGCACGTAGCAGACACTGCTCTGCTTCATCTAACTGTCCAAGGACTTGTAGCACACAACCAAGATTACACCAGGCTTGTGCATGCCACGGATTTTTCTCGACGACTCTACGAAAACAGCCAACAGCATCAGTTAATCTACCTTGCGCATAATGCAATGATCCCAAATTATTTTCCGCATCCGAGTAAGCCGGGTTCAACGACAATGCAATCTTATAGCTAATTACCGCATCGTCAACAAGATTCATGGATTGCAATATCACACCAAGATTGCAATGACCAGGAGCGTTGGATGGCTCCAAACGAAGCGCGTAACGTAAATGTTGAACTGCCTCTTCATTTTTTCCGGAGCGATACAGGGAGATACCCAAATCATTTCTTGATTGCGCACATTCCGGATCCAGTGCGACCGATTTACGCAGGTTAATCAATGCCACATCAGTTTTCCCAAGCGCATTCAAAATATTACCGAGCGTCCAATGAAAACTCGCATTGGATGAGTCAATTGCAATAGCACGCATGACAAAATCAACTGCTACTTCATTTTTCCCTTCTCCACTTGCAATAAGCCCCAATAAATACAATGCATCTTCATTATCGGGCTGCTCTTTTAATGCTTTCTGGAACAAGCTCTTAGCGCGATTCGCATCACCCGCCTGAAATAAAGTAAAACCCTCACTAATCCATTGCCGTATTTGTGCGGTATTGAAGGACTCTTCTTTTACGGGTTCTTCCTTGCGCAATTCTTTCGTCACCTTGGGCGCACTGAGTTTTTTCAGCCAATTCAGCATCTCTTTTCCAATCTTTCAGATATCTGCAATTTGTCCGCTAAAAAATAGCAGCGAGCCAATAATGCTTTATTCATTGATTTGATGCCACAGACATTGGTGATTAAAAATGAAACGCGCCATTTTTTTGCGTTTATCGCGTAATTTTGTTTTGATCTTGAATTAAAAACTGACGCGTCAATGTTTTTGTTAGATCGTCTACGAAAATCGGATCGTATTTCGCATCCAGCAACTTCCACTTAAAAGCATTGAACAATTTTGCTTTCTGATAAAAATTCAATTTATTCTTAGTTGTATACATTTTTAACTTCATGAAAATTTTTTCCAGAATCTCTTTTTTCTTTCCCAATGATTTTTCCTTCCGTGTGGTTGGTTCAGGCGGTATTCTTTCCATAAAAAATTCGGCAAGGTCAATTCCAAATTTCTGAGCCTCGCTTGCGTCAAACCAACTAAACATACTTCCTCCAAAATGATATAGCGCCAAAATTATTTGATTCCGCCTAATACTTACAGAGAATTCTTCAAGATTCGCCTTGATCAGTGGTCGCATATTCATAGCAATGCGCAACATTAGGACCAAAATTTATAAGTGGACGGTATCATTTTCCATCAAATACTAATTATGGTTTGTCGTGTAGAGAAAAAGAAACACGGGCAACCGTGTACTTAATTATGTCTCTCGATTTTGATTATAATCAATATTAGCTATTTTTTTGCCGAATGAAGAGAAGAACACAGTGCTATGCAAGTTTTTGATTTAGCTGCTTATTTAACACGCAGCTTTATTTAGGGTGGTATTTCTACCCTCAGAAATACTCTCTTTGAGAAAGAACCACCAATATGCAGTTACGCCTCAAGAAAATAATTGCCGTCGGCATTGCATTGATGATTGCGTTAAAGCTATTCACATTTGGAATCCATTTCCCCCTTACGGATCGAGCCAGAGGAGATGCTTTTCAATACATCTTCATCGCAAATCATTTTAGTGACTACCCTTCAGACATACTTGGTTATGCCGGCGACCGCACAGTTGGATTTCCTCTCTTTGAATACCTGATCCGGCAGTTTCTAGGCTTGTTTACTTCAATCAATGTTGCCATGTCAGAAGCACATTTTGTACTATGGATTCAAATTATTTGCACTACAATGTTGATCATTCACTTGGTTACAGCTTGGTATTTTTCGGCTTGGGCACGTACGGTAAATTTGGTGAAATCAGACAATGGCGTTCTGTTATTGTTTGTTTTTTTGGCAAGTTATCCGGCGATGATAGGGCTTACAACAACTCCGCTCACCGACACACTCGCCACCGACTTGATTCTTTGCGCAACTATATTGCTGGATAGCTCACTCAAGACAAACAAAAAATATCGCGCCTTATTATTTTCCGTGACTGCCGGGTTGATTTTCGGATTTTCCATCCTTGTTCGTCCGGGCTCGATTATTGCGCTCGCAGTAGCCTTTGCGATCATAGTACTCATCACCTTTTTCATCGGATCTCGCAAGACGAATTTGATCTTTGCATCAATACTTGCATGTGTGGCAATACTTATGCCATTCGTGCACAATTGCACAGGAAAATTTAGCACTGTATGCCTGCAGAATCCACATACGTTTGAGTCAACGTTGAGCGCACAGGTCGGATTGAAAGGGACACGCACTTTATGGAGCAAAGTTCCGGTCAATAAAGATCCCGAAGGTATTCCGACGCTTCCAGATGACACAATGGTCAAGAATTATTACCGCCGTTGCCATCTCACTGCGATAGTCGGATTGCAAGAATCATCGCTGACTGGATGCTTGCTCTCTCGTCCTTTAGCTTTACCAGCCTACGTGGTTAAGAAATGGATGGGCCTATTTGACCACTTCCGCTTTACACCCTACCTGGACCTAAAGACCCCGCTTTGGATACTATGGCTTAGCCGCGCTTACGATGTACTCGCTTGGATAGGCCTAGCATTGATTTTCATCACCCCATTTAAAGCGACCCGGCGGCTATCCGGTTTTTCATCTGACGGGTTTTCCATAAGTAACATAACTCCCGTATTATTATTTGCATACTCGCTTATTATGTTGGCGCAACATACTTTATTGCATGTTGAAGAGCGATATGGTTTTCCGCTCATTCCTGTTTGTGCCGTGGCTCTAATTGCTTACTGCGAAGCGGTGGCACGACAGAAACAATCAATTGATTGGCGAAAAACTATACCACTCGGTTTGTATTGTCTGTTCGTTGCAGCATTGTTCATTATCCAAACCATTATTTGGGATCACACGGTTTTCTATTAAAAAATGGAAAGTCTGGATGCCCAAAATAGTGAGCAAAATATTCAGGTCAACATTCTTCAGTTTTAAAATGGAATTACCTTACTGACAAAAAATGGCACATCCTGACACTTTTGGTATCCCAAGGTTTATTTTTTGCATTTCAGCGCTCGCCCCTTAAATGAGAGGCGAGCGCAGTTTGCGTCGGCTGTAACAATCGAAAATGTAATTTCCACCTGCTTTTCCTATGCAAAATTAGAAATCATCACACTAGGAGTTGAAGCGCCCTTAGACAAATAATCGAAATTGCATGATAAAGTTTAGCAGCAATTAGAATATGACCACTGGCATAAACATTGCTTCTAATCATCTAGACACATCGAAAATTGATTGTTTTGTCACTTAACAATGAGGAGGTTCACATGAGTACGCATCAACATCGCTTTAATTTGCAAAATATACAGAAGGGCTTCACGCTGATCGAATTGATGATCGTGGTCGCGATTATCGGTATTTTGGCGGCAATCGCTATCCCTGCATATCAAGATTACACTGTTAAGGCTAAGGTATCATCTGGTCCGAGCATTGCCTCCCCTATTTTTACAGCGGTTGGCTTAGCGTGCAGTGAAGGTAAAATGGTGTCTACCAACGCATCCAGCTACACAGGCTTGCCTTCAGCCGCTTCGTTTACTGACAATAAATATGTGACTCAAGCTGGGGTATCAGGCACTCCAACGGCAACGTCT
>DATBRC010000051.1:0-15978 GCA_036560485.1 Burkholderiaceae bacterium | reverse complement strand
ACCGCTGAGGCGCTTGCTAAACAATTCCGGCTATTGGAATGTTTCATTCACTGATGATTTGAATGGCGCGATCTGTTTACATCGAAAATTTCATTATGACCTGCTCTTGCTTAACTTTCAGAATACAGGAATGAATGAAGCCGATCTAATTGAAGGGCTTCAAAAAATTGACATGGAAGATTCGCTTCCTGTTTTGGTGATCGCCGGTAAATCCACTGACACGTTGCATGCACTGCCGGCAGGGATAAGAGATTTTGTTAGAGAGCCGTTTGACATGCTGGAAATAAAGACGCGCATTCACAATATGCTGGTCATGCATTTTCTGGACAAGAAAATTGAAAATTACAAAAGTGCAGCCGAGGCGATCATACAAGAGCGCACTGCTGAATTAAAAGAGCGTGAAGCCAGCTTTCGGCGTTTGGTTGAACTGTCGTCGGATTGGTATTGGGAACAGGATCGCGATGGAAAATTCACGAAAATCTCTGGCCCGGTTTTGGAAATGTTGGGTTTGAAAGAGCACTGCACTAATGATGAGCATAACGCACACAGATTTCATTGGAATCAGATTGAGCGGGAAATGCTGGATTCAAATCTTGCCGAGAGACGCCCATTTCTTGACTTTGCATATAGCTTGATCAGACCTGACGGCTCGCATCAATATTTACGAGTGAGTGGAGAACCGGCATTTGATGCAGCTGGCCGGTTTTCCGGTTACCGCGGTGTTGGCGTGGATGTTTCAGAGTACATGCAAATGGAAGAGAGGCTGGCACGATTCCGAAAAATATCCGAAGATGCAGGCGACGCTATCTTATTTTTGGATAGTACGAATATGCATCTGCTAGATGCCAATGATGCTGCGTTAAAGTTATGGGGATATACGCGTGAAGAATTGTTGGATTTCAATTTTGAAAATATTATAGATTGCTGCCAAAGCAGTCGGCATCGAACAGCGCATTATTTTATGGTGGGTCATAGCGTGCAGAAAAAAATTGATGCGATTGGTATCAAACATAAAAATGGCACATTGCTATCAGGAGAAATGCTGAGCCAACACTCAAGCCGCAAGGATGAAACGAATATGCTTATCCTATTCGTCCATATGATATAGATACCGGACACGCCGTCATTTGCACTGATTTTGCATTTCCATGGTTTTCCTTTATATACAAAAGCACTTTATGTAAACACTCTTCGAAAAGAGATTTAATTTTTTAGAGGAAATTTGCATTCAGGATGGAAATTCCATTTTAATTTTTTGCGGAACCTTTATTGACTATTGACTATCTATTGTTAGGTAAAAAGGAGAAGCAAAATGAAGTTACTCCATCACCTACGTGTCAGCCATGTTTTCTCCGCATAGTCAGCACATGCGATCGAGCGTCTATTGTTTGTCGGGCTTTATCGCATAAACGAATTTTGATGCGGCAAAAATTTATGCATGGTTCTTCCGCATTGGAAGCTTGAATACAGCGCAATATTTGTTTCTTTCACTTCATTCATTGATTTATATCAGGCATATAGCCGGTTTTTATTTCAAGATATTAATCATCGATTTGAAGTTTCGCGGCGCAACTATTTTTGATTGAAGTCTTTTTAAGATAAAGGTTCAAGGAATAAGAATCGATCAGACGACGGCTATAACATACTGAGAGTGAAAGGGCGACCATGATTAAGCTGCATAACCCACAAGAAAATCATCTACTCGCTACGCTTCATAAAAATGAATTTGACCGGCTCCTTCCTCATTTGGAGTTGATTCAAATGCCACTTGGGGAAATATTGTACGAATCAGGGCAAGAATTGACTTATGCGTACTTTCCTACAACCTGCATATTTTCTTTGCAGTACGTTTTGGAAAATGGCGCATCAGCTGAGCTGGCCGGGGTTGGCAATGAAGGCATGCTGGGGATCTCGGTGTTTATGGGAGGGAGTTCGACCCCAAGTCGAGCATTTGTGCAGGCCGCCGGTGAAGCTTATCGGCTAAAGGCAGAAATTTTGAGAAGCGAGTTTGCCCAAAATGGACAAATTATGCGCGTACTGCTTTTATACACACAGGCGCTGATCACACAGATTTCTCAAACGGCGGTCTGTAACAGACGTCATACAATTGAACAGCAATTGTGCCGTTGGCTGCTGCAGACACTTGATCGGTCGTCTTCCAGTGATTTGGTCATTACGCAAGAACTGATCGCCGGCATGCTTGGCGTGCGACGGGAAGGCATCACCGAAGCTGCGCAAAAATTGCAGTGCAAAGATTTGATTCATTACAGGCGGGGACATATCAAAGTCATTGACCGCACACGTCTGGAAAAATATTCGTGTGAATGTTATCGGGTCGTGAAAAATGAATTTGACCGCTTGTTTTCAAAACTGCCTGTGGTGTCTGATGTTGTTTTACCTGGTTCGGTTAATTCAGTTCCGTATAAGATAAAGAGAGTGTTAAAGCCGTCCGAGACTGCGCATGACACGTTTGAAGTATCCCAAAAATTATTGCAAACAAGACCAGGTAAGAGAAATATGAATGGACATGATGAACATTACGTTCTCATAGACGGCAAGTAAATTAATAAACGGATTGACGCAGCATACCTTGCACGAATTTGCGCGACCTGACGGATGGGATTCATGTCCGCATTCTCATGTCCGCATTCAATTGGCAACTTTCAAAATTTTACCTGCATGCCGATCTGTAATTATTGGTCCTGTTTACATCCAACCAATAGTTTCAAATTTATACACGATAATCAGATTCCGCATAGTGAAAATAGCTAAGCAATCGCTAAAAATTTGTCTATTGGAAGCCTTCTATGCTAACGAGATAACGGGCGGCTTTCCCTTTAAGACTTGCGCAAAATACGCCCCGGCCGCGATCCTTGCAGCACGCATCAGCGCTTGTAAGCGCAGACCGTTCCGCTGGCGTGATGCATGCTGTACGAATTCTTTGCTACACCTTTGCCGGGACACGATGCGTAAGTCCCATTTTTTTTACCTTTTTACGTAAATGTTTCTGCATATGCCATATTTATGGCCTAGACATCATCATTATTTTGTGTGACTGTGTAGTCTGATAGGGGGTGTTGTTTATCACGGTTTTTTTTACCCCTCATGTGCTGCAACGATTTTGCGTCAAGCCTATCAATATATTTCTAATATTTGATTTTGAAATTTGAAAAGTTTTTTGGAACAAACAGCTGTCAACTCTTCCGAGGCTTCAAGTGCTCGTGCCCATCTCTTTGGGAAAGTAAGTCATTTATCGGTTTCCTGTCTCAATTAAAAAATTAAAAAATATGGATACCAAGTACAGGCAGACTGATTTTACGCAATTAATTCTGAACGAAAGTCCGGATGCCATCATTGTGACGTCTTTGCAGGGCGTGGTGGCCGATTGGACGAAAGGGGCGGAAGCAGTATTCGGCTATACGCATGAAGAAGCGGTTGGACACAAACTCGCAGAGTTGATTGTCCCGCCTGCTCGTTTGGAGGAAGAGCGCGAGATCCATCAACAGATATGCACGGCTGGATTCTGTAATTATGATTCTTTGCGCAGAAGAAAAGACGGCGCCTTGGTTTTCGTCGATAGTTCAGGCAAAGCGATTTATGACAAGCAAGGCCGAATCGAATTTATTTTATATATTAAAAAAGATGTCACGCTACTGAAAGCGCAGCGTGACTCGAAACTGATCGAGGCAAAGTACAAAAGCTTATTGGAGTCGACCCCGGATGGGATTGTGATCGCCAATTCGACCGGTCGCATTGTATTGGCAAATTCGCAGGCAGAAAGCCTGTTTGGATACGGCCGTGACGAACTGCGTGGTCAGTTGATCGAACTGCTATTGCCGCAGCGTTATCGTAGTGAGCATGTAGGACATCGCTCCCATTATTTCGGTCGGCCGCGCACCAGGACCATGGGCGCCGGGCTGGAACTATATGGATTGCGCAAGGATGATGTCGAGTTTCCAGTGGAGATCAGCTTGAGTCCGCTTGATACTGAAGAGGGTACGTTTGTGATGAGCGCGATTCGCGACATCAGTGAACGCAAGAAAGCGGAAAACAAATTTCGTGGATTGCTTGAGTCGGCGCCGGACGCGATTGTGATCGTCAATCGCGAAGGAAAAATTGTTTTGGTGAACTCGCAGACGGAAAAATTATTCGGCTACCAGCGCGCGGATTTGCTGGGAAAAGGCGTTGAAGTATTGATTCCAAAACGTTTCGGGGACAAACATCCCACCTTCCGAAATAATTTTTTTAGCGAACCCAGAACGCGTGCCATGGGCGCGGGTTTGGAGTTGTATGGTGTTCGTCAAGATGGAACGGAATTTCCGGTTGAAATCAGTCTCAGCCCGCTTGAAACAGAAGAGGGCACGCTGGTTTCCAGTGCCATTCGTGATATTTCGGAGAGAAAGCGCATTGAGAATGCGCTGCAAGAAAAAAATGTTGAATTGCAAAATGCCAACCAGTCAAAAGATCGATTCCTCGCCAGTATGTCGCATGAATTGCGGACGCCGTTGAATGCAATTCTTGGCTTCACCGGAACCTTGTTGATGAAGCTTCCCGGCCCTCTTACGATGGACCAGGATAAGCAGTTAAAAACGATCCAGTTGAGCGCTCGTCATTTGCTCTCGCTGATTAACGATTTACTGGATGTGGCAAAAATCGAATCGGGCAAAGTTGAGCTTGAGCTTGAGGCTGTGAACTGTCAAAAGGTCATTCAGGACGTCTCGGAAAGTTTGCGTCCGTTGGCCCTGGAAAAAGGACTTGACTATCGTATCGCAGTACTTGAAGGGGATGTCATTATTCGGACCGACGCTCGCGCATTAAGTCAGATTATTATTAACCTGATCAACAATGCGATTAAATTTACCGATGTGGGCCATGTTCAGGTTGCACTCAATCGCTATCAAACGGGCGATGAGAAATTTTTGGATATAAGCGTAACAGATACCGGAAGCGGTATCCGCGAAGAAGACCGCAGCAAGCTTTTTCAGGCATTCAGCCAGCTTGATTCAAGTTCGACCAGGCGTTTTGAAGGCACCGGCCTTGGTTTATATTTAAGCCAGAAGCTTGCCGTTCTACTAGGCGGAAAGATTGCATTTAACAGTGAATTGGGCAAAGGCAGCACCTTCACACTGCAGCTGAAGTTGAATAATTGAGAGAGGATAAATTGGCATCGCGCATACTGATTATTGAAGATAACGCCACCAACATGGAACTCATGGTTTATCTGTTGAGGGCGTTTGGATATGAGCCGTTGTTGGCGAACGATGGCGCCGCAGGCATCAAGCTGGCACGGCAAGAGTTGCCCAGCTTGATCGTGTGCGACGTTCATTTGCCGAAAATGGATGGGTATGGTGTTGTCGCCTTGCTTAAAGCCGATCCGATACTGTCAGGCATTCCGGTTGTCGCGGTGACGGCGCTTGCCATGGTAGGAGACCGCGAAAAATTACTGGCCTCCGGATTCGATGGATATATCGAGAAGCCGATAGAACCAGAAATATTTGTCAGTCAGATCGAGGCGTTTGTACGCAAGAGCGATGTAGACTTCGGTCATAAAGGAAATTGATATGGCAACCATTCTGATTGTCGACGACCACGTTCTGAACCGGGAATTCCTGCTAACGTTGCTGGGATATGGCGGACATCGGTTGATCCAGGCGTCAGATGGAATGGAAGGGCTGCAAAAGGTTAAAGTGGAGCGTCCGCAACTTGTCATTGCCGATATCTTGATGCCCAATATGGATGGCTATGAATTTGTCGCGCGCATGCAAAGGGATCCAGCGACGGCAGCCATCCCGATTATTTTTTATACGGCAGCCTATCGCGAGCGGGAAGCGACCGTGATGGCGCAAGCTTGCGGTGTTCGATGGGTGCTGCATAAGCCGTCTGATCCAGAGCTCATTTTGGAAACAGTGCATGAGGCGCTCGGCTTGCCGGAACATGCCATCAGCCTTCCTGCGTTGGTGTCGCCCCCGGCAGAAGGAATGCGCTTTAGCACAATAGACAATCAGCTTGCCGAATATTTTGTCGAGTTGGAAGCGAGCAGCCATCTCCTTACTAAGATCGCGCAGAATAAGGAATCTGCCAGTGTTGAGCAAGCAGATGTAGAGACGATGACAGAGCAATTAGTGAGATCTCTGTCTAATTTGCAGGCTGTCAGTTTGCGGCTCACCGCTTTGATCGAGCTTGGGATAGAACTTTCCGGCGAGCGTGAGCCGGCGTCACTGATCGAGATTGCCTGTCGGGTTGTGCAGCATATTGGTGTTTCCAAATATGCAGGCATCGGATTGCTCGCTGAAGACGGGCAGAGTCTCAGCCATTTCGCCGGCAGAGGACTCGATAACGAGAAGGAAAGGCTTCTTGCCTCGATTTCACCCCGAGAAGGTTTGCTCGGTAATTTGCTCGAAGGGCGTCCCGTGATCAGATTGAGCGGCCTGTCCGGCGATCCGGCCAATGTGGGACTGCCACCCAATCATCCACCGATTCATTCATTTCTTGCTGTTCCTTTGGAATCCAGAAAATGTATCTATGGCTGGATGTACTTGGCTGAGAAGCTTGGCTCGGACCAATTCGGCGAAATAGATGAACGCGTTGTCATGACGCTTGCAGGACAGTTGGTTGTCTCCTACGAGAACCTGCTGTTGTACGAGCAGGTGCAATCCAAGCATCTACAATTGGCCAAGGAGATGAGTGAGCGCGTTCGCCTCGATCAGGACTTGCTTCGTTTTCGCATGGCGATGAATATCACCGCGGATGCGATTCTGCTGCTTGATCGCGACAGCATGCGATTTATCGATATGAACGATACCGCCTCCCGCATGCTCAGTTACTCGCGCGAAGAGTTGCTGGCACTCGACCCACGTGCTTTGGGAACCGGCTCACTGGATCAACTGGCGGATCTGTTTGACGAAATCAGCGCTGATGGAAAAAATGTCGGTGCAATCGAAGTTCGACTGATTCGCAAGGATGGCTCACGTATTCCTGCAGAAATACATTTGCAAAAACTGCGCACAGACCAGCATTGGATCATCGTGATGGTGATACGCGATATCACGGAGCGCAAGGAAGCGGAACAGCGTCTGCAACATCTGGCGCATTATGATCCTCTTACAGGTTTGCCGAACAGAAGCCTGTTTTATGAAACTTTGGAAATCGCTACTGCCGATGCTCAAGAAGCCAATCGCACCATTGCAGTATTGTTTCTCGATATCGATCGTTTCAAGAATGTGAATGACACCTTGGGTCATTACATCGGCGATGCGCTTTTGCATCAAGTGGCGTTACGTTTGATGAAATGCATGCGTATCAGGGATACGGTTGGACGGCTGGGGGGCGATGAGTTTGGTGTCATACTGGTATTGCAGGATGGTCAACAGGATGCGGTCAATGTAGCGCAAAAAATAGGGGACGCATTGCGCCAGCCATTCGATCTTAGTGGTCATGTTGTGAGTGTTTCGGCCAGCATCGGCATCACGATTTATCCGAACGATGCCACTGATTGCAATACCTTGATCCGCTATGCAGATACAGCGATGTACAGGGCCAAAGAAGCGGGCCGCGACTCTTTCAGTTTTTTTACTTCCGAAATGAATGAGCAGGCTTTAGCGCGATTGGACATGGAAAATGCGCTAATCAGTGCGATCGACAATAATGAATTTCTTTTGCATTACCAGCCTAAGGTCAATATCACGACCGGGCGTATTACCGGCGTAGAAGCCTTGATCCGCTGGGAACGCCCGGGCCATGGACTGATTCAACCGGGTGTTTTTATTCCGTTATTGGAAGAAACCGGTCTGATCCAACGGGTAGGCTCATGGGTGATTGAGACTGCATGCAAGCAAATCAGTGAATGGTTACGATCGCCGGTGGGGCCGATGCATGTATCGGTCAATGTCGCCAGCCGTCAATTCATGGCCGGGAGTCTTGAAGAAGATGTGCTGAACGCGCTCAAGAAATATGGTATCGACCCCGCTTTGCTTGAACTGGAATTGACCGAAAGTTCTGTCATGTCCAATGTGGAAAAAACCATTTCTATTCTGAGTAATTTAAAAGAATTGGGTGTGCAGATTTCGATTGACGATTTTGGAACAGGATACTCAAGCCTTGCTTATCTGAAACGGTTCCCGATTGATAAATTAAAAGTGGATATCGCGTTTATCAGAGATGTGACTACCAATCCGGATGACGCCGCGATTACGCTGGCTGTCATCAAAATGGCGCATAGTTTGAAACTGATCGTCATTGCAGAGGGTGTGGAAACGGAAGAGCAATTAACGTTTTTGCAGCGGCATTCATGCGATGAAATCCAAGGGTATTATTTCAGCCGGCCTGTAGATGAACAAAAGCTGCAGCAACTCATTATCAGTGAGACGCATTTGCCCGTCATGTCCGAAAATCTGACAGGCGAAAAGCAAACCTTGCTGCTGGTGGATGATGATCCGATCGCATTGACTGCTTTGAAGCATCTGGTTGGGCAGGATGGATATCAGGTTTTGACGGCACAATCGGCTGCCGAGGGATTTGTATTATTGGCGCGCCATAAAGTACAAGTCATCGTATGCGATCAATACATGCCGTCGATGCTGGGTATTGAATTCCTGCATTTGGCAAGAGATTTATATCCTGACACGCTACGTATTCTTCTATCGGTCAATGCAAACTTGCAGGACGTTATGCACGCGATTAACAATAACGTTCTCTATCGTTTTTATACGAAGCCATGGAAAGGATCGACTTTGCGACAGAATATTCGTGAAGCATTTGAACACTATTGGCTACTGCATGGCGTCAGACAAAATTAGTGCGGCTAAAAATAAATTGTATGACGCCATTTATCAGTGATGGTCAATATTGTTTTGGTAAATTTCGCGGAATGATTCTTGATGTTGCGTGAAAATATTAAGAATGAGCGGATCAAAATGGTCTGGTTGTGTACGGCCATCACCCTTGATGATGATATTCATTGCGCGCTCGTGATCAAAGGCCGGTTTGTATGGGCGCCTGCTCCTTAGTGCATCATAGACATCGCAGATCGTCATGATGCGTGCAGGTAGAGGAATCGCTTCGCCTTTTAGCTTGTTGGGATAGCCGCTGCCATTCCAGCACTCATGATGATTGAGTGCAATTTCCGCGCCCATCTGCAAGTAAGGCGATTTCTTATCCGCGAGAATTTCAGCGCCTAACGATGTATGCGTTTTCATGATGTCCCATTCCTCCGGCGTGAGACCACACGGCTTGAGCAGGATGTGGTCGGGGATCGCCATTTTCCCGATGTCGTGCATTGGGCTCGCATAATAAATCTCATCGCAAAATTTGCTGCCCATGCCTAATAGTTCAGCCAGTTCCTGACAATAAAATCCTATGCGCTGAATATGCAATCCGGTATCTTCATCTTTATGTTCTGCCGCATTGGTCAAGGTGAAAATCGCTTCACGATAACTATTTCTCAGATCTGCCGTTCGTTGTTGCACCAGTTGTTCCAGGATGTCGTTATAGCTATGCAGTTTTTTATGCAGCAGACGAACTTCCAGCATGTTTCTGATTCGCGTCAGCACTTCTATATGGTCGAAAGGTTTGCTGACAAAATCCCGCGCACCGATTTCCAGCGCGCGCAACTTTTTTTCCGGTTCTGCGGTGATCACCAGTACAGGAAGGTAGCCTTCCTTCTCAATGCTTTTGAGGGATTCCATCACGCCGAACCCGTCCAAATATGGCATGTTCAAATCGAGAATAATCAGGTCGTAACGATATTGTCGATAAAGATCGAATACCTGGCGTGAATCCATTGTGCTGGTGACGGTTGTGTAGCCTGAGCTGGACAGTATGTGTTCCAGCAATTTGACGTTGGCTTCTTGATCGTCCACGATCAGTATTTTTGCATTTTGAATTTCGTATAAGGTAGTCATAGTATTTCGTCGCTCTGATTTAGTGATCTGATTTAATTTGCTTGAGTCTGGCACCGACTAATCCCAAGGCGCTATCAATGGCCTCGTTAAATTCGTCGATATTGATCGGCTTGGTGATATAGCGGAAAAAGCCCGCTTCCAGTCCTTTTTGAATATCGCGCGGCATCGCATTGGCTGTCACTGCAATGATCGGGATCTGTGCTGTCTTAGGATGCGTTTGCAAAACCTTGCGTGCATCATCGCCGCTCATGCCAGGCAAATTGATATCCATCAGGATCAAATCCGGCAAATGCGTGCGGGCCAGTTCAATGCCGAGGTGCGCGTCGGACGCGGCAAGCAGGTGCAGGTCGCTACGGAACCTGACGAGTTCTTCCACCAATCTCAAATTGGCTGGATTGTCTTCGATATACAGCATGACTAGATGATTGGTGTCAGATGCCTCGGCCTTTGCTTTATCAGGGAGCGATTTGATGTTATTGGCGCTTGGCGCAGCAATGGGGACTGTCGCTTTCAAATCGATCCAGAACATACTGCCAACGCCGAATGTACTGTTGACGCCAATCGTCCCGCCCATTAATTCGACTAACCGTTTTGTCACAACCAATCCGATGCCGGTCCCTTCTTCTGTGCCGGCTTCCTGCCCGAGGCGATTGAATGGTTGGAAAAGGGCATTGACCTGTTCCTGATGCAGGCCGTCTCCGGTATCTTGCACCGAAATACGGATGTGTTCAGCATTGATGGCATCGCAACTGATTGTCACCGCACCCGCTTCGCGGTTGTACTTGATTGCATTGGAGAGCAGATTGAGTAGCACCTGTTTCAGGCGGGTGCGATCGGCGATCACATGCAGGTTACTCTCCGTTGGAAATGCCAGGCGAATATTGCGTTGCTTGGCCATAGGTTCAATCATGGTATGGCATTCCCGCAGGATAGTGGTTATGCAGACAGGTTCCAGCGACAACACCATCGCGCCCGATTCGACCTTGGCCAGGTCAAGGACTTCGTTAATCAGGGTCAGCAGATGCCGTCCTGCTTTGAGAATATGGCCGATGAATTCTTTTTTCTGTACAGGAGTGGATGGTAGTGTTTCGGATGCCAGGATTTGGCCAAATCCAAGGATGGCATTGAGCGGCGTGCGCAATTCATGACTCATGCTCGACAAAAATGCAGACTTGGCCTGGTTGGCTTTCTCGGCGTTTGCCTTCGCTTGTGCCAATTCTTCATTGGTGGCTTCCAGTTGCATGGTTCGTTCTCGTACCCGATTTTCGAGGTCGGTATTGAGACGCATGACCTCATTTTGAGCACGACTTCTTTTTTCCACTTCTCGCGCAATTTCCTGATTCGAGGTTTCCAGATCTTTAGTGCGGCGTTCGATTTCGGCCAGCATATCGTTAAATGAATCGACCAGCATGCCTACTTCATCGTCACTCACTTTTTCTGCGCGGCGTGAATAATCGCGTTGTTCAACGACATCATGGGCGATTTTTGAAATGGCATAAACCGGCTGCGTCACGAATTTTTCCAGATTCGAGATCAGGAGAAATACAACAGCCAGCACGCCAAGTGTGACAATCGCGGCGACGCCGATATAGTCAAAAGTACGCCGAACCAAGTCGTAGTCGGAACACAAATAGACGGTGCCAAGGGTGGCTCCATCACTGACAATACGCTTGAAGATAAGCAGATTGCTACCCTCGGTTCGTATGGTATCGACATTCGGCAGATCAGGAAACGGCATGACGTCGCCGGATGCCTTGTAAGTAGCGAATAGATCGCCACGCGCGTTATAAATCGCAGCTGCGCGTACCGTTTTCCGTATACGGAACAGGTTAAGATTTTCGGTCGCCAGTTGTTTATCATCAAACGTGAGCGCAGGAGCCGTCATATGCCCAAGCAGTTCTGCCTGGGTAGTCATGTCCGTGACGAGATTGTTGTGATACGAGCGCAGGTCATAAGCGACGATCGCTCCCAATGAAACAAGCAACGCGACCAGCGTGGTCAGCATGACGATGCTTACCAGCTTGTTACGGATCGAATGGAAGGTAAATCTCATGATGCGCCTGGGGTTACCTTGTATGCAGCAGCTAACATGCGAGCACTGATTTTTAACCCGCCTTGCCCAACAGGTTCGAGTGCGACTTCAAAGCGTAATCGGTCATTCGTGATGACAAAATTAATCATGCTGCCAAGTGCGTGTGCATCCTCCGATTCAGTGACGGTTAGCAGCGGCTTGCTTTTTGCTTCAGAAAACAGTTCAAGCATATGCGCTTTTTCCAGGCGGCCGATAAAAAGCATATGCAAGCCCGTCAATGGGTCTCCACGTCTCAGCTTGCGAGCGGTAATAGTGCGGCCGTTGATTGTATGTCCCGTCACAATATGCTCCAGCTCATCAGCAACTGCATCGGCGCCGATGACACCAATAACAAGCGGGCTATCCTGATGGGGAAATGCACCATCAGGCCATTCGACATAGCCGGCAAATTTATAGAGATAGGCTGCTTTGACTTGAAGCTCCAAATTGGCAGACTGCACTGATGTCTGTGCAAGTGCGCCACACGAGAATAGCAATGCAATCAATATGAAATATTGATGTAGAAGTGATCGCATCGTCACTGATTTTTCTCGATGACACGCGTGGCGGTTTAGTATGTCCATACCAATTTGGTAAAGAGACTGCGATCGTATTCGCTGCGATTTGGCGCGGCACCAAATTCCGGATGAGAAGGGCCCGCCAGATTTTGCCCGATAAGAGATAACGCCAAGTTACGCCTGATTTTCCAGCCGAAGCGCAAATCCATCGATGTATAGGCCGGCACGTCGGGGTTCGGTAATCGCCCTACGTGCCGGACCACGATGTCCAATTCCTTGTCTTCTGAAATATCATAGGTGGAGCGCAGCATCCAATATGAATGCGGATCATTGTTGGCTAAACCTGTGGAACCCGATATGTCGGCGCTTCCTGCTTTCAGGTGCGTATCGAGCCTTTGGCTTACCAGACCGCTGGTCAATCGCCAGGCATGGGTTGCTTGCCAGGTACTTGACATTTCAACGCCGCGGCTTCTTCCTTCCGCTTTGTTCATGAAGAGAAATCCAAATCCATTCGGATTGGGTTCCAGCGTTCTCAAGTTGTCATACACACTGTAAAAACCTGTGATTGAATAAGTGAGCGCAGAAGCAAGCTGGCCGCGATAGCCGACCTCATAAACCTTCGCGACTTCCGATTCGTAATCTGGACCACCGCCGATAACGTAGTGAGGCGTACCGTTGATGATGATGGCATTTGCGGGGGAATAAAGATCGCGGTCGATACGGGAAGGTGTGCGTACAGCGCGAGATGCCGACGTCCATAGCAAATGATCCGGTACGGGTTTCCACGACAAGCTGATGTTTGGCAAAAACTCGTGTCCTGTGTAGCCGTTGCTTTCCACTTTCGTGCCCGCCGTTAAACGTACGGTTTTGCTCAAGTCAATTTCATCTTGCGCAAATATATTTGCCCAATGCAGGTTTTCCGATCCCGGCAGAAATGCAAAGGTCGATCCACTGTTGACGCTGACGTGGTCTACAGCAAGACGATATCCGGTTCCCCATACCACGTTATGCATGGTGGCCAATTGCAATGTATGCTGCAGTTCGACATCGATCGTATCGAGATACTCGTTAAATGCTTGAGGCTGATTTCTTTCCGTATGGTCGATGTAGGTTTGAAAACGCAGACTTGAGCCATCCTCCATCTTGTGGTCGACGCGGCCTAGCAGGTTTGCTCCCGCTATTTGAATATTGCTGGTCCCTGCTTGATTCAGCGCGCCATCATAAGCGTCGCCTTGCATGGTTACCTGATTGTTTCTGTCATTCCTATCCATCCGAAAACCGGTTTGATCACGGTGCCAGCCAGTTTGAGTTGACTGGCCGCTCGCGGTCTTGGTGTCATCGTTATCTGCATATTTTCCATAGACGCGATAATTAAAATCGTTTTCAAGTTTGCCGCCGTAACGAATCGCACCGTTTTTCTCATGATGGCTGGCGCCGGCTGAGACAAGTCCTCCCTGCGTATCTGCCGCCGAACGAGTAATGATATTGATGACGCCATTGACAGCGTTGGCGCCCCATAGCGTGCCGCCTGGTCCGCTAATCACTTCAATGCGTTCGACGTCTTCCAGCATGACATCCTGCGCATCCCAAAACACACCTGAGAAAAGAGGGGAGTAAACGGTGCGTCCATCGATTAGCACCAATAATTTATTTTCAAACGGGCTGTTGAAGCCGCGGGCAGTAATCGCATAGTTTCTGGCATCGACTCGTGCTACCTGGAGGTTGGGTGCCAGACGTAACGCTTCCGGCAGACTCGTTGCCCCGGAGCGGCGTATATCTTCGTTAGTGATGACAGTCACAGATGCAGGGGCATCGGCAAGGCGCTCCTCTTTCTTGGAAACCGACGTAATCCGGATGTCGGCTAATTCTTCAAAGGATAAGTTGGCCAGATTATTGGCGGAAGGTGCGGCGGCATACGTCGACAGTGTGACAAAGACAATCGAAAGCGCGGCATACCTTATTGTCTGCAAAGAAAAAGGACTGCCGGTCCAGAGCCATGACCACAAAAAATATAACCTGTCATGGGACTTGTCTCCAGCGAGAAAATTCCAGCTCATTGGTTTCACCCATCAGGAAGAATGCAAGGATATTGATCAGCTTGTAATCTTGAAATAATTGCGTTTCAATATCTGACTATTTTTAGTTTTCTAGATAGAAACTTACCATGTAAGTCTGGAAGCGGCATGCCATAAATATGGCATATGAATATACTTTTCGTATGTGGGCGTGTGTGACTTGCAGTATTGAAAAGCGGACGACTTATAAGGAATACAAGTACCAAGGAACATAACTCCATTGTCATGAGGCAAAGAACATGGCGATGCTAGGACTTACTCAAAATTGCCGCAACCGCGTTGTCGCGCCTGGTCGTACGTGTGTACTGCCGTCCGGCCTCACCCTCAATCCCTCTCCAGAAAGTGGAGAGGGATGGGGACTCAAAGCACTGCTTTGAGGGATGCGACGTCTTGCTGCAACGATTTTGCGTAAGTCCTATTAAAAAGTGATTAAACCAAATGAGCAACGGGATGTGTAAAACTATGCAGCTTGCGCAGCAATGGCTGACCATGAATGACAAAGTTGTTTTTGCCAAGTTTTTTTGCTTCATACATCGCCTGATCGGCATGGCGCAAAGCAGTTTCAATATTTAAACTATCTGCGCTGCACAGGCTGACACCAATACTGCAGCCAATCCCGCTACCGATATCGGAGACCATGCTAACAATGCGTCCTGCTATATCGATCATGATTGCCTGTACTGCGGAAAATGGCGCGAACAGACAAACAACAAATTCATCTCCTCCCAAACGCGCGGCGATATCGGCGTCTCGTAAAACGGAACGAAGTATATCGGCTGTTTTGATCAGCACCAAATCGCCGTGATCGTGACCCAATGTATCGTTGACATGTTTGAAACCATCCAGATCGATGAACAATACTGCGACGATCGTCCCATTGCCAATGCTGGCCGCGTGTTGTCCCGCAACCTGTTCCCTGAACAATTCGCGTCGCGGTAGGCCTGTGAGATTATCCAGGCGCGCTTGATCGACTTTGACAGTCAGTATGGCGTTGGATTTTTCCAGGCTGTGCGCGCTCCTGACGGTTTTGAGATAAACACGGTTGATCTCCATCAGATAAACCAGCAAAACCACGCAAGCCGATATCAATGCATTGAATCGTCCAATGTACCAGCCGATGGAAAGAAAGCTGCCGCCAATCATCGTGATGGCACCGTCAAATAATAATGCGGTTAATGCGACGCCAAGCCACACGTGCAGCTCACTTCTAAATTGCGTAGCGCGCCATAGCAGCAAAAGCGCGAGCAAACTGATTGCCTGGATCGCGGGTGCGATACCCATTGTGCTAATACGGCTGAAATCGCTGTTTATTTCGAGTGGAGGCATTTTGTCGTGGAAGACCGTCACCGATAGAGCGCTTGCTGCGATCAATAGTAAAAGCAAAGTCCAGAATAAAGTAGCGATCCGTTTCGGAT
>DATBRC010000050.1:0-102913 GCA_036560485.1 Burkholderiaceae bacterium | reverse complement strand
ACTAGACTTGCAGCAGTCAGTTGATTTTTACACGGCAAAACTTGGATTCAGGGAAGTTGGCCGATATCCAAACTATGCAATTGTAAGCCGTGATGGATGTGAAATTCACTTTTGGCCGTGTGGTGATGACCGTCACCTTGCTGAAAACAGCTCCTGCTATATACGTGCCAATACTCAGAAGCTGTACCAGGAGTTCGTATCGAATGGACTGGATATAAAAGAGCCTGTGGTGCGAGAGTGGGGAATGAAGGAGCTTTACGTGATCGACCCACATGGCAATCTTTTGAAATTTGGTGAATCGGTATGAAAAGCCAATTTCACTTGGCGCTGAACCCGGACACCTTAGGGTGCCCGTTAGCTCCGCGTTGATCTCTTTCCAAACGTCCACTTTTCATTTTCCAATTGGCTGCTTTGGTCTGGAGCGGACATTCATGATCTGACACATCCTGTCAGATCAGCTCGCGATTACTACATTTAAATAAGATATTTATTCTCTTGCCTGCGCAATCCTGAAACTGGATGCTCGCCAAGGGAATGTCTATCGCTACTTCGTATTTTGGTTATTGGTTTTACGATGGTGATGATGGTGGCGATGATGATGCTTTTTATGTTTCTTCTTGCCACTCTCTGCCTGTTTTTCAGTGCGTTGAGTTGAATGCTTCTTTTGTACATCGCTTTGTGCAAATGCGCTGGATGCCAATATGAAAGCAACAATGCCGATGAGCTTTTTCATTGTGTTCCCTAGAAATATTATTTTATATGAAGTTTAATATAGCGAACTTCGCACGGATTTGTCGAATATCAATAATTGTTGTCATCCACAAATCAGTTTAAAGATGACACGTGTTGCAAGCTGACGAACATGCTCTGCAATGTGTTGGATGAAAACCGCCATCTCCAACCGGCACGCATTATATACAAGTCGCCGAAAATCATCCAATCCAAAGGATATCCAGAGGAGAAACAGCTCTTTTCAGCTATTCGCCTAGGGTTTTATCGCATCAAAGTTGTGTTGGCATGCTCTATGCAGTATGTCTAGCGAGCACAATATATTGCTCGATATCGATTCAACCTCATCTATTTTTTTACTTTTATCCAGGAGAATTTTTATGAAAACCTTGATCATCAAAGACTTGCCAGTTACTGAAGAGCTGGACCGCAAAGCGATGGACACCATGCACGGTGGCATGAGGAAGCTGCCTTTTCAGCGTGCTTCCACTTCCGACTTGTTGACGTCACCAGACGGTGAGCCGGTGTCCGTTTACGTCGATGGTGTTCTCACCAACTCGGTTACTGACGGGTACGTGCATCACTGATGGATTGTCATAACATAGCAAGGCTTTGTCTCCACGCGAGGTATCTTGATCGCGTGGATACACATCTGATTTGTTTTTGTTAGCGTATATCTCGTCTGCTTTCATCTCCGATATTTTTCTCGGATGGCAGAACAAAATCCACACCGGATAGCGATTCAGCTGACAATGGTTTCAGCGCCGGCCCATGCAGTACCGTGCCATCGACATCAAAACGAGATCCATGGCACGGGCAGTCCCACGATTTTTCAGCCGGGTTCCACGAGACGACGCATCCCAAATGCGTGCAGGCAGCAGACAGCGCATGTAAATCGCCGTCGCCATCGCGATAGACAGCGATTTTTTTCGTGCCTTCCCGGATAATTGCGCCTTGGTCAATCGCAATATCCTGTACCGATTCAACTTCGCCTGCTGTCGCCCAATCCTTGTATTGCGCAAGCGTATTGACCTGCTCCTGGAAAAAATCGGATAAGCCATGCACAGGTTTGCGGGATGGATCAAACAGATTCGCCCATGCATTACTGCGCCCCATGATCAAATCGGTCACCAGCATCGCGCCCGCTGTGCAATGTGTCATGCCATTGCCGGAATCGCCGGTGATGATAAAAACATTATTGTCATCCATCGGATTCCTGCCGAAAAATGCAATGCCATCAGCTGGTTCCATCACTTCGCCCGACCATTTGAACTCAACTTCTCCAGCCATTGGATAGCGTTGTCGCACCCAGGCTTCGACCACCGCATGCCGGCTATCGGCATGCTCATCCTGGCCGACTTTATGATCAGCGCCGCCGACAATCAGAATGTCATAATCGGCAACCTCACTCGGTGTATGCAGACGAACGTAATAATAAGGATCACCTGTATCCCACATTAAAACGCGCGGCACTGAACCTCTTGGTACGCGTATTCCTACCACATAAGTCCGGTAACCGGACTGCTTCGTGTGCATAACCACACGGTCGTTGAATGGCGTGTTGGTCGCGACGACTACTGCGTTAGCGTGTATTGCTCCGTAAGCGGTCTCCACAGTCTGCATCATCTGATTGCCATGGACATTCAGTGCACGGGTATGGGCATAGATACGACCGCCGCTACCCACAAAGGCTTGCGCCAGGCCGCTCAAGTACTTCAGCGGATGAAACTGAGCCTGGTTCGAGAAACGCACACACGGCCCGGCATTAAAACTCAATCCGGGCACACCTTCGATCAATTTGACATCCAGCCCCAGCTTGCGCGCGGTATTTTCTTCTTTAAAAAGATCGCTCTGCCCTTCTGCTGTTGGTGAAAAAAGATAACCATCCAACCGTTCGAACTGACAATCGATACGCTCTTTGCGTACAATCGATTCGACCATTTCGGTTGCACGTATATAGGCATCCGCAACCAAACGCGCCTGCTCAGTGCCAAACCGCCGTTCAATCTGAAAATAGCGTTCATCCGGCGGAAAAAAATGCGCAGTGGTTCTTCCCGTTTCACCTGCGCCGATTCCCATCGCGTCTATCAAAACAACATCCTTGCCTTGTTCCGATAGCAGGTACGCAGTAGTCATTCCTGCGATGCCCGCACCAATCACGCATACCTCTGTTTGCAGATCGCCCGGCAGACTTGGATAATCGGGAATATTGGCTGTCGCCATCCATACTGAAGTTGAACCGTTGTGCTTATTCATTATGTGTCCTTCCATGTAATTAATATTTCAAATCTATAGATCAGACATCGTCAAAGCTGGTGAAATGCTTCCCGTAATCAATTCAGTGCCATATTGAATAGACAGTCAATACAATAATTAGTTTTTAAAGCTGGTTAAAAGCAATATTGATTGCGCATCACACAAAACATGAGCTGTCGTCCCAGCGAATGCTGGGATCCAGTGTCTTTTTGTATAAACCAGACAGTCTTTTTGCGCGGCTAAACTGAAGAGAACGACACTGGATCCCAACATTCGCTGGGACGACACGCGCTCTGAAATGAATTTTATAAATACAAAAATTGATCATGCAGAGGTGCAAATGATCAACTTCTTTTTTCGGTAGATAGTGAATCCCTATGCCGGAAGTCTTTCGAATGCAATCCGTGCTTCTTCAACAGCATTTGCAAATGAGAGCGGTTCATATCGCAGCGCCGTGCCAGTTCAGCCACCGTACCGCCGACTTCTTGCAAGCCGCGCTCCAGGAATGCTCTCTCCACTTCATCCATAGCGGCACGTTTGGCATCGCCTAACGCACTGGCATTCGCGATGCTTGCAATCACATTGGTGCCGTTATGCGTCAACGAAGTTGGCGACTTGGGGCGGATATCTTCAGGCAGATGAGTCAGGTCTGCCGTGTCGCCGGCCAAACATGAGATCCGGTAAATCATGTTGCGCAGTTCACGTATGTTGCCCGGATAAGAATAATTCAGCATGAAATCACGCAGCCGCGGCGTCATTTTGATCGGACGTCTTTTGAGTTCTTCTGCCGCTTCGTCACTGTAGTAAGAAAGCAGCAAAGGAATTTCATCTTTACGGTCACGCAGCGGTGGCAGAGTCAAATGAATCACACTGAGCCGATAAAACAGATCCTCTCGAAATGTGCCTTGCTCGATCAGCTTGCGCAAATTCTTGTTGGTCGCGGCGACAATGCGCGCATCGACAGAAATGGTTTGATCTGACCCGACGCGCTGTATCTCATGTGACTGCAGCACACGCAGCAGTTTCACTTGTCCCGGCAATGGCAGCTCGCCGATTTCATCGAGGAAGATCGTGCCTTTGTGCGCGCTTTCGAACTTGCCTTTGCGGTCGCTCGACGCACCTGTGAATGCGCCTTTGATGTGGCCGAACAATTCCGACTCCAGCAAACTGTCGGGGATTGCGCCGCAGTTCACCGAGATGTAGGACTTGTCGGCACGCGAACCGTTGGCGTGAATTACCTTCGCCATCAATTCCTTGCCTGTTCCACTCTCTCCATCGATCAGTACCGGCAGGTCGGTGGGCGCCGCTTTTTCGGCAATCTCCAATGCATCGAGCAGCTTTGGATTGTCGCCGAAGGTTCCTTCAAATACGAAACTGCGTTCAAGCAAAGCCTTGCGCCGCTGTCCCGGTCCTAGCGCTTCTTCGACAGGAATCGGATCGGTGCTGGCCGCTTTCACGAAGCGCTCCTTGTGCGACAAGCTCATCACCTCGTCGCGCAGTACGTTCGATTGCCTTAACAGCTTTTCTATTTCCGGCCGTTCCAATTTGGAAGACCAGCGCAGCGTTGAGCGCAGGATTTCTATTTTCTCAAGCAGTCCGGCATATGAGATGGTGGAGCTGCCTTGGATTCCTTGGTTGAATATTTTCATATGTTCTCGCAGCGTTAAGAGCGCAATTCAACACTAAGAGCGTCTAACAAAATGTCCCTGGCGGCGTTGCGCCTCCTTGCCGTACAGTCGTACTGTCTGCGTCGGCGCGCCTTGCCATAATCATTTTGTTAGACACTCTAATACTCAAGCCTCAATTACGACGTCTTCCCCGCGAAGGCGGGGATCCACAAAGCGATCGAATTGTCAGACTCACTATGGGTTCCCGCCTTCGCTGGAATGACGTCAGTTGTAGAACTACCTCAACCTGCAAAATCGCAATTCCTTTACGTTTAGGTTGTATCACCCCGCACTCAATTGTTTCTGCACCAATTGGTAATACATTCCCTTCTTATCCACCAACTCTTCATGCCGACCCTGCTCCACAATCGCACCTTCATATAACACCAATATCTTGTCAGCCCGCATGATCGTACTAAGCCGATGCGCAATGATCACGGCTGTGCGTCCTTTGAGAATGTCGGTCATGTTGCCGATGATATTGCTCTCGGATTGTGTATCGAGTGCAGAAGTCGCTTCATCAAACACCAGCAAGCGCGGATCGTGATACAGCGCGCGTGCAATACATAGTCGTTGAATCTGTCCACCGGATAAACCGATGCCGCGTTCACCGACGACCTGCTCGTAACCCAGCGGCATCTTGCTGATGAACGCATGCGCATCGGCCATCTTTGCCACTTCTTCAATGCGGCGGCGATCTGGGCTTTCGTCACCGCTGGCAAGGTTCTCGGCTATCGTGCCGGAGAACAGCAGATTGCTTTGCATGACATAACCGACTTGCGCACGGAAATATTCCTTATCGATCACGCTCATGTCATAACCATCCACCAGGATCCGTCCTTCAGTCGGCGGATAAAAACCGACCAGCAATTTAGCCAACGTCGTTTTACCTGAACCGCTGCGACCGACAATCGCGATCAATTCGCCAGGCTTGATGTCGAGGCTGATATTTTCAAGTACATACGACGTTTCATTTCCACCGTATCGAAAGAACACGCCATCCAGTCGTATGTCGCCCTGTAAATCCGGCAGGATCACACGTGACGGCAAATCTTCCGGCTTTTGCTCCGGCGCCATGTCGAGCACGTCACCGAGGCGTTCCATCGCAACACCGGCATCGGCCAAACGGCTCCACAATCCGACCAATCCCATCAACGGCGCCAATACACTACCCATCAACGCATTGAATGCGATCAATTGGCCGATCGACAGTTCGCGCGCCAGAACCAGATCGGCGCCGACCCACAGGATGGCAATTGTAGTGGCGGCATTCAGCACCTGACTGACAAGTCCTACCACGATATTGAATTCCTGCGCGCGGTACTGTATGCCGAGCGACTTTGCATATTTTTTTTCCCATTTCAAACGCACCGGACGTTCGATTCCCATGCCTTTGATGGTTTCCACGCCGCCTAGCGTTTCCATCAATGTGGCTTGCGCATCGGTCGATGCAGTGAATACTTCGCGTGCATAGTTTTTAATTCTTGGCGTCACCAGCACGGTTAAAGCGATGATCGGAATCACGAATGCGATCAGCACCAGCGTCAGCTTCACGTTATAAAAGAACATGATCGTGAAATAGATGAACACCATCAGCAGATTGAGCATGGTGGTGACGGTCGACTCGGTCAGGAAAGCGCGGATCGTGTGATTCTCTTGAAACCGTGCAAGAATGTCGCCGGTTTTGCGCTTGGCAAAGAAAGAAAAAGGCAATGACATCGTATGCTTGAAGAACGACGACATCATCGTGAAATCGAGATTACGCACCATGTAATTGGCCAGGTAAGCGCGAACCGTCGACATCAATTGCGTAAATACATTGGAAATGATCAAGCCTGTGATCAACAGATGCAACAAGCTGACATTCTGATGCACGATCACGCCGTCCAGAATGTTTTGGATAATCATCGGCGGCACCAGCCCGAGCATCTGGATAACAAAGGTTGCCAGAAATAGTTGGCCGAGAATTTTCTTGTACGGTTTAAGGTAAGCGACGAAGCGAATCCACGGCGAACGCGCTGCCGCCATCTGCACCATATTCTGCCCGGGTGTAAAGACCAGGCAAGTGCCGCTCCAGCCACGCTCGAATTCCTCCACGGTCATCTTTTTGAATCCGATCGCCGGATCCGCTACCCACACCTTCTCTTTCGATACGCCATACACGATGATGTAGTGATAGCCTTCCCAATGCGCAATGAACGGCAATTCAAAACCTTGCAGCGCTTCAAACGTGCATTGAACGCCGCGTGCAGTGAAGCCGAGTGATTCACCGGCGCGCGCGAGGCTTTCCAACGTTGCGCCTTGTGTGGTGACATTGGCCAATTCGCGCAATTTTCCTAGCGTCATCGGAATGCTGTAGTGTCGGCACAGCATCGCCAGGCAAGCAGCGCCGCAATCCATTTCTTCGGCTTGTTCGACCAGCGCAAAACGCTTGATGACTTTTTCACCGAGTTCAGGTTTCGATTGCAGGTCAAGTTTGATCGGTTGCTTGCGCCGCTCCGCCAGTTTTTTCTGGCGATGCAATTCCCTTTCGACAAAACGGATACGCTCGTCCAATGCTTCGCGCAATTTCGGATTGCGCTCCAGAATATGATGGACGGTTTTTTCGGGAATCACCAGCAATGTCGTATCCGTCAGCGATATGGCGGATGCCAATTGCTCCTGGCGCATCATGCAGGCTTTTTCACCGAATATTTCACCTTGACCCAAGGTTGCAAGCGAATACTCGGTGCCTTCCTCTCTGCGTACGATGCGCACTTCGCCTTGGCGTATCACGTACAGCCTGCGGTCGTCGCGAGCATCCTGGTGCAGGATTTCCTTGCCGGCAGAGACGCGCTTGACGCCGACGCTACGCACGAATTCTTCCATCTCGCTTTTATTGACCTTGCCGCGCAAATCAAACAAACGGGTCACCAACCCACCCGCAGAACTGATCGCCACGTAACTGGTAACGAAAGCCAGCGCAGCCGGGTTGCGCGCAATGATTTGCTCGGTGATTGTGCGCGGGATAAACAGCAATTCTGTTTTTGCCGACGCGCGCACTGAAGATTCGTGGCGGTATTCGCGCAACATCGCGATATCGGCAAATACCTCGCGCTCCTTGCGCACACCCATGCTGATTTCTTTGCCGTTCTCTTCGGTAAAAATGCGGACCGAACCGGACTTGACTATAAACAAGCCTTCAGCAGGATCGCCGGCATTGCATACTGTATCGCCAAAGGAAAAAAATCGGGATTGCGTATGCTCGGCAAGAAGCGTCAGTTCTTGACGCGTAAAGGGAGACAGTATCTCCACTGACGATAGAAAATCGATCAGGGATGCCGATTTCGGTGGTGCTTCCATGTTTAATTGCTACAGGAGTCATTCATCAAGGTCTAACGCGCCTCGATGATGTGTTCCTGCGCCCTTGCCATTAGCCATTCTTCGCGCAGCAGACGCCGTATCTCGGACTTTGTTTCGTCATCCAGTGTGGCTGGATGCTTCGCAGTGACGGTAAAGATTTCATGGTACGAACCGTCGGCAGCAGAAAATGGCCCGAGCAAATCACCCACTGCAGCGTTGAACACCTTGGCTTCAACATCGCTCTTGAGAGAACCGCGCAGCACCTTGCCGATCACGCCGCCCTGCTCCTTGGTATCGACAATCGAATGTTCACGCGCCATTTCTGCAAAGCTGTCGGGATCATCCCGCAGATAAGAAATCATTTCCTTTGCCTTGCCTTCGGTATCGAGAACAATATGGCTCACTTCGATGCTGTCGAATTTGGGAGAATTCAGTTTGAAATATTGTTCGATCGCCTTGTCGTTGCAGACCTCTTCCATCGTCTTTTCTTGATACAGGGTATCCGTAATGAAAGACTCGAATTCATCCAGACTCACACCCAGCGCATCAAGATAATGGTTCATCTCGGCCGCACGGTGCAGACCCTTGACCCGGCGAAATTGATCGGCGCGTTCCTGTATCTCTTCAGTTGAAACGGCAATGCCCTGCTTCTTTCCTGCGCGAACCGTCAATTTGTCTCTGACAAGTTGTTCAACCAGACTTTCGAATTGTCCTGTGAGCTTTAATATTCTGACGAAGTCGTCTACGCCAATGACTTCATCATCGATTCGCACAATCGCCGTCATGTCGCTGCTCCTTGGAACATGGTTGCTATAGCCTCGCTTAGATCGTCCTCACATGCTTCAGGTTCACGCAAGATGCAGCAATGAATTGGAAATAGGAAGACCCGCTTCATTTTCCAAGTAATGAGACAAATTGAATTTGATAATCCTCAGCCCGGTTTGAAGTAGATGTCGTTCCGATGTCGTCCCAGCGAACGCTGGGATCCAGTGGCTTATCGTTGACTTATAAACTGCCGATGCGCTCTTATTCGGGTTGATAGTGCGCTACAAACGACGCTGGATCCCAGCGTTCGCTGGGACGACATGTCACGAATCATGTAATCTTCGATAGATCATCATCAGATAAGTAAGCAAAAATAAATTTCCCGCCGACGAATAGAAGTTAGTGTGGCGTTGAACGTCCGGTAGAAATCACTGTATCCATTTCATATACGGGAACCGGCATTTCGGACAGCATGCGTTGGCATTCCTGTGCGCACAGATGACATGCCTTTTCGCATGCCTTGCAATGCTCCATTTGATATTGCGAGCACTCTTCCCTGCAATCTTCACAGACTTCCAAACAAGCTTGACATACCGCGCGAGAAAGTTCACTGCCGCGCGACAAGAAACTTGCAGTGACACGGCACATCTGTGCGCAATCGATATTCAAGGCTATACAACGTGCCATTACCTTGGTGTCCGGTTCCTGCAGACATAAGATTGCACAGTTGTCGCATGCCTCGGAACAGGCATTGCATGCGTCGATGCACGATTGAAATTGTTGTTGAGCCATGATGCTCTCCTATAAATTTATAGGATAGGAAATGTCATGGCAGCACAGAAGGGAAACGGAGAATTAAATGATGCAGATCAGTACCCTAGGCCGAAAAAGGCAGCACCTTCCGACACATTGCTGCGCTCCGCCCTACAGATTTCGCGCCGACTTTTTCAAGTGGTATGTAAGCGACGCAGCGATGCACATTGAAAGAGAGTCTTCTGGAACTTTGTCTTTGAGCGAAAAAACGAGAGCTCGATTTCCTTCGAACTTGAAATCCTGTGGAAAAAGAGTTCTGAATGTTTCAACAAGATTGGTTTGGCAGTGAAAGTACATCGCATAGTGGTCTGGATTTTTTTTCTTCCAATCCATACGGACGGTACTGCCACTTTTATTTTTAGTGACGTAAGCAGGTTCCCCCCATTTCAGTGTTTCCTCGATTTCACCAACGCCGTCAGTAGTGGCAGCCGTTCTAAAAACCAAATCTCTAAGCGCCAAGAGCTTCAGCTTTACATTCTTTGGATATGTGTCGAACTTTGCCGCAACGTCTGGATTAGTGAAAGGTGTCATGTGTATATCCAACGCTTTTCTTAAAATCAAAATGAACCTGCAAGGCTTTCTGGCTTGATATGGTGAATGACACCTATTGCATTGAATGCAACCCAATCATATTCCCTTCAGTATCAAGCACCAAAGAAATAAATCCATACTGCCCGATCGACATCTTTGTCTTGTGAACTTTTCCGCCTGATGCGGCCGCACGCGCTTCTTCAACCGCGCAATCGTCGCACATAAAATAAACGATCGTGCTGCAACCGCCTGATGGCACACCTTCCATTTTCACCAATGCACCCGCGGCACCCATGCCGTTGTTCTGCATCGGGAAACTCCACATGTCGAAATCGTCACCGCCCAGTTTTTCCAATTTGCCTTCGAACACGGATTCGTAAAATTTCTTGGCGCGGTTCATGTCTTGCACATAAATTTCAAACCAGCCGACAGGGTTATTTTTCATGACGTTTTTCCTTTTAGAGAGTGGATATTATTTAGCATTAATGCAATCAAGGGAGCTACAGTAAATTTTTCATATTAACGAAATCTCGTTACACCACTGTGAACAAATCGGATAACTGCTTTGATTTTAATCAAACATGATTAACGGATATAAATCATGCACTTAATCAAGGCGAGTCCGAGTTATCCACAACATTGTCCACGATTAATGTGCGTAACTCATTTTCTAAAAAATTGCAGGCAGGAATTTTCAAATCACGGTTGAATGATCGAAGTAATCCGCCGCCTTGTCCGTTCGCGCAAAGAGCATTCGCGCAGCGTATCGGCCAATTGCTCCAATCCTGGTATGCCAAAAACCGCGACGCTGTTAAATGACGGATCGGATGAACGCAAACGCAGGATTGAATAACCGAGCAACCGCATGCCGAATGTTTTATGCAAGTCGAAATGTTCAATGGTAAAAAGCTCGACGCTGTCCATTGTCTTGGACAGGACACCACGTTCGATTTTGATGCGTTGACTGCTGATCTTGTAAGTGATGGCTAGGCTTTGTATCCAGTAATAGATATATGCAATTCCCAACGTAAGGACGATTGCGATCCATTGCCAGGCGCTATAGATGACGGCCGGATGGCCTTCATATAGCATTTTCTCGACTTCAGCATCCTGGCTTGCCTGGTAAGTGGAAAGATCGGTATTGCAAAAGCGGCACTTGATTGCTGCCATTTTGATGGTTTCGCCGCAGACGGGGCATGTCTTGGTATCTTCTGTGCTCATTTTTTTATCCTTTTGTTAGTTACTTATTACATTACTTATGCATTGAGTTCCCTCTCCCGCATCAGTGGGAGAGGGCTAGGGTGAGGGTTACGGCGGTCGCATTGAATCAAGCGTTTGAATCAAATGCTGCTTGCCCTCACCCCAACCCTCTCCCACTGATGCGGGAGAGGGGGTAACTGCATAACTCCTATTACCCTTAAAATGAATATTGCAATGCCTTCCATGTAACACCAACTTGCACATCGGTCTTCAGTTCCACCAACTTGCGCGACAGCTTCAACATCTCAGCCTCCTGCCGCAGCCGCTTGCCAAGCGGCGTCATCAGTATCCCTGCACCCGCCATGACACCATCCAGCGTCTTGTAACTATTCATCAATTCTGCAGCGGTTTTTGCGCCGACCTTCGATACACCCGGTATGCCGTCTGACGCATCGCCCATCAATGCCAGATAATCTGCCAGCATTTCCACCGGCACGCCAAATTTGTTTTGCACCCATTTGCGATCGCGCAATTCGCTTTTGAAATGGTCCCAAACCATAGCGCCATGTTGGATCAAAACATGCAAATCCTTGTCTGTACTGGCAATGATTGCATCGCCCCTTCCTTCGGTCAGCCAGCGCATGACGACAGTCGCGATCACGTCATCTGCTTCTACTTCCGGCACGGACACGACCATGAGTCCCAGCTCGGATAAGGATTCGTAAAAAGCAGGCAAGCGTTCCTTGAGCACATCCGGCATCGGCTTTCTGTGCGCACGATATTGCGAATACAGGTCATGCCGCCATGTATGGCCGCCATAATCGAATGCAGCAAGAGCATGGGTCGGTTCATGCATATTCAGAATCGTTCTGAAGGATGACGATGCGTGCCGCAAAGCATCCTCTGCCTTTTCCGGCGTATCGGGATCGCGGTTTGCCTCGTAGACGCGGCGAACGATATTAAGACCGTCAATGGTGAGTAGTTTTGCCATTTCTAAAGCTGGAACTTATTTCATCAAAAATGTAATTTGCATAAGAGTACCCTATTTGCGAGGACAGGCGATATTCCGATACCAACAGCATTTCTTGTTATGGCATGGAACCACTTCAGTATTCCTCACTCGAAAGAATCTTTATATGCTCAAATAGTTTGCAACACATGCAAGTCCGCGTTACCTCTGTCGGTTTGATCATGGCTCCCGAGCCCGCCGATCAGTTTGTATATCCGGACCATATCGATCGCGCTAACATCGATGCCCTGCCATCCAAGCCTGGCATTTACATTTTTAAAGATGAGAACGGTTTGCCGTTATACATCGGCAAGAGCATCAATATCCGTACCCGCGTGTTGTCACATCTGCGTACGCCAACTGAAGCGCGCATGCTGCAGCAAAGCCGGTATGTTGAATTTCAACGAACTGCCGGCGAGATCGGTGCATTGCTGCTTGAATCACGGCTGATCAAGGAAATGCAACCTGTACATAACAAGAAATTGCGACGTACCAGGGAAATGTGTTCGCTGCTGTTAAAGAAAGAAATCCGATTCGGTGCGCCGCAGATCGTCAGTGCACGCGATTTCGATTTTGCTAAAACTGACGACTTGTATGGCTTGTTTGCCACGCGGCGAGCGGCATTGGAAACACTCACCGAGATTGTGAATCGGGAATGTTTGTGTTCCGCCGTTACCGGTCTGGAACGTGTCACACCAGGACGCGCGTGTTTTGCCCGGCAACTAAAACGTTGCAAAGGCGCGTGCACCGGAGAGGAATCGCTGGATGATCATTTCACCAGATTGGAAGCAGCGCTGCACGATATGCGCGTGGTCAGTTGGCCGTTTGAAGGGGCGATCGGCATCGCCGAAGAATCGGATGGCTGGATTCAAACGCATATCGTCGATCACTGGTTTTATTTGGGCTACACCGATGGCATAAGTGATGTGAGCTCCATCATCCAACCACGCAAGCGATCATTTGATGTCGATACTTATAAAATTCTCGTTAAGCCGTTGATGCTTGGTGAATTGAATATTCAATCTGTCACTATTGCCGGTGTCACTACATCATCGCTGGCACGTTACGTGAAGCAAATTCCTGCTCTTTTTAATTGATGTCATCGTCTCCATATACATCAATGCGTAATTACGATTACAAAAATAAATCTCGTTATTCTTATTAAAAGTTATTAAAAGCCTTATTCATCTCTCATGAGAAATTATTAGAACTTATGCAAAAAGTACGCCCCGTCGTTTCCGCGAAAGCGGTAATCCATGCGGCGTCTAATCGCATCACCTCTCTATGGATTCCCGCTTTCGCGGGAACGACAATAGATTTAATTTTTCCAGACGGAACAAAATCGCCATTTCCGTGTCGAAATTTGCTGAAGGTCAATCACCTTTACGCCTATTGATCCGAGCAACGTTCTCGCGAAGTCAGCAAAACCGTTTCTGGATATATCTGTAGTTTCATCCTTATCCAAAAAGTTAACGTGTCCTATTTCTACAAAATTATTCGCTTTTTCAAAACCAATCCTAAATTAGCCATTGTCATCGCCGTGCTGTTAATGACAGCATGCGCGGCACTCGCCGTCGAGCAGTGGAAAAAACCAGCGCAAGACAAAACGCCGGTATTACAGTCGCAGGACATTGCCGAGATCACGTCAATTGCCGCCAACAAGGGGCGGCTGGAATATCTGCTGATCGCGAACCCTACCTCCGACAATCCGCGATATGTATTCAAGTATAAAGATGCACAACAAATTCATGCGGTGAAAGTGCCGAGCGCGTCGCATGTCAATATCGAACGCGAGGTGCTGTTGAAAAATAGCATCCCGTATTCATTCGCATCGGATAAGTATCTTGCAACGCATGAGGCAATTTTTGTCGATAGCGATGGCCGTTATGGCATGGTCGCCGATCTGAAGTCGTTTCTGGTCCGCAATGCAGTCGGCCTGCTCATGCTGGTATTGCTGATTCTGACATTGAAGAACGGCTTGCCGGGAATGGGCTTCAATACGAATGTTATCAGGCCCGAAACGCTGAAAGGAAGCATGGACGATCTGGTTGGCATGGCCGACATCAAGCAAGAGATCGCGCATCTGGAAGAGATGATCCACAACCGCAGCATCTACCGTTCGCACAACATAGACAAGCCGTTTAATGTCATGTTGACAGGACCGGCCGGCACAGGCAAAACCAAGCTTGCAGGTTATCTGGCGAAAAAACTGAATATTCCGCTCATTCAGGCATCCGGTTCCGGACTTGAATCCGGCTTGGTCGGCGGCGGCTCCAAGGCGCTGACTTCGATTTACAAAAAGGCTTGCGCGCAAGGCAATTGCCTGATTTTTCTGGATGAAGCACAAGGTTTGTTCGCACCGCGCGGACGCGGCGACAAGAAATGGGAAGACGACACGGCCAACACATTGCTTGGTCTGCTTGATGGCATCAAGAGCAACGAAGGCACGGGCGTCATCTGGGTAGTGGCCTCGAACTTCGACGATGCCGGCACGCCGATGGACGAGGCAATGCTGCGCCGCTTTTCCGTCAAGATCAATTTCCGCTTACCCAACAAGGCTGAGCGGCGCGAGCTGCTGGATGTGTTCCTAGCGAAGAAGGATGCGGACTGCGTTGATCGCACCAATCTGAATCTGGAACATGTGGCTGACGTTACCGCCAATCTCAGTCCGGCATTGCTGGAAACCGTAGTCGATCGCGCAAGCATGATTGCCATTCAGGAAAGAGCCGTCATCACCACCGATCTGCTGGTGCGCGCATTTGAGCGCGCGACCATCGGCCTCACCGATCGTGCGACCACTGCCGAGAAAAACAAGCAGCGTGAGCGTATCGCGTTGCATGAACTCGGCCATTTCCTGATGCAGATTCATCCGTCACTGAAGAAAGGCATGACACTCGGTGAGATCAAGGAAAAATCCACACTGCTGAAAATCAGTACCGAATCGGTATCCAAGCTGGGCGCGCTCGGTTATGTGTTGTCATCGTCGGATGATGTGTCGTTGCGCACTTTGGAAGAGCTGGAACAGGACGTCATGCAGCTGTACGGCGGCGTCGCGGCAGAAGAACTGTTTTACGGCGAGCGCGGCATTTCGGTCGGCAGTCAGAACGATATTGAAAAAGTCACGCGGATGCTGAACCTGATGGTTAACCGGCTCTCGATGTATTCGCGCTCCAAGCTTGACTATACGCAACTGCAGCAAGAAGGATCGCAACGCGATACGTTGAAGCAGGTTGAAGCAAAAGCCGACGAGCTGTATACACAAACGCTGGACGCCATGCAGCAATATAAAGAGCTGCTGGAAGTATTGAAGTCGGCATTGCTGGATCGTTATGTTTTGTCAAAAGACGATATCTTTTCTCTTCTTGTGCAGGAGAGAAATCTCCTTCCTGCGCTTCAATCATTTTCATGATAATTCGCAAAGACGAACCGTCGAATATTCCGGATAATCGCCGAAACCTCAAAAACTGATTTGGCTTGATAGCGTCATTTTAAGGAGGTATGAGTCCTCATCGGTTTCCATATCGGAGTTATCCGTTTCAGAAGGCATCATGGAATACACGACCTTACCAATCGGCGTCACATCTCCTGCGTCCGCGCGTTACGATAACCAAGCCAAGCCTCCCTCGCATACTCCATCCGGGCACAGCATTTCCTTTTTCGAAAATAGTTTGCCGCCTTCGATTGAAGCCGAGATGACTCGCTTGTATGCCAATTTTTTTTCATCGCCGATCAAACTTCGTGCATACGGTCAGTTGGATAAGGTGAGCACCTATGTCGCGCATGCCGACGGCAGCGCCAAAGCGATTTTTATTCTTCGCCTGATAGGAAAAGAAATACATGTGCTCAATGAACAGGTGTATATTCCGCAAGCAGAAATTACCCGCTTCGCGCGATATATCTTCGGCCGTTATAAGACAGCAACGGTAATTTGTTTTAAAACTGTCGACACACAGCTGGCCCGCTTTCCCTACCCTTACCAGCGCACGTATTTCACCAATGATGTCGTATTGGCATTACCCAATACGGTATTCGAATACCAGGCAAGTCTTGGAAAATCAACCCGCGAGAATATCAAGCGCTACTTGAAATTGTTGAAGCGGGATTTTCCATCGCATCAATTTCTAGTCAATGAAAAAAATGAAGGCGGCGATGAGCTCTTCCACGCCATCATTGCTTTCAATCATGCCCGCATGTCAGGCAAAAACAAAACTTCCGGCATCACCAGCGCTGAAGCAGAACGATTGCATGCGCTGGTGAAAGAATGCGGGATGGTCTGCACGTTAATGATCAATGGCCGCGTCTGTGCCGGTACGATCTGTTATCAGATTGGCGACAACTATTTTATGCGCGTCATTGCGCACGATTCGGCATACAACAGCTATCGTTTGGGATTGCTGTGCTGTTACCTCACAATTACCGAGTGCATTATCCGTGGCGGAAAGAATTATCACTTTCTATGGGGGCGCGAAGAATATAAATATCGCTTTCTAGGCCGGCATCGTGATTTCGATTCGCTAACGATTTACCGGTCACGCGCGCGCTTCTTCGCCAATACTGGCCCTATTTTGAAAACGGCAGTAAAAGCCCAAGTAAAAAAAGCAAAGCTATGGTTGCTGGATCCGGCCAACAAGGACAAAGCACTTTCCTTGCATGCACATCGCGTGATGGGATTACTGAAAGATTCAACGAAAACGCGTCCAAACGCTTAGGGCCTGATCAGTATCTTAGTGTAAACAGAATTGCCAATACGAAGTTGCATTAACTCCCTCTCCCGCATCAGCGGGAGAGGGTTGGGGTGAGGGTAAGTCCTATATAATTTGCAGTGACAGTCGGTCAACCACCGCTGCCCTCACCCTAGCCCTCTCCCGCTGATGCGGGAGAGGGAATAAATCGATCGACGAATTGACAACACTGATAATAGAAAGATACTGATCAAGTTCTAGTGATATTGCGCGACATGTTGCCGGCACCACTTTTCAAATTCACGCGCCGGTAATGGCTCGCTAAATAAAAAACCTTGCACCTGGTCGCAACCCTGATGACTTAAATAGTCCATCGATTGAAATGATTCAACGCCTTCGCCGACCACTTTTAGATTCATGATCCTCCCAAGCCCGATAATCGCTTCCGAGATGGACTTGCTCAATTCGTCGTTGTCGACATCGTTGATAAACGATTGATCGATCTTGAGCTTATCAAGCGGCAATCGTCTCAGTTGACTTAAACTGGAGTAACCTGTTCCGAAGTCATCCAATGCGACTTTGACTCCCAGCGATCGAAGTTTATAGAGTGTCGCAATCGTTTCAGCGACGTTGGCCATGACGGTACTTTCCGTCAATTCTATTTGCAGACAATGTGGATCCATCCCAAATTGTTTCACCACGTCCAGTAAATGCGTAGCAAAGTCATGCTGTCGAAACTCGATGGCCGATACATTGATTGCAATACTGAATGGCGGCAAACCGGAGTTGCGCCATTCCCGATGTTGGCGGCATGCTTCCTCACAGACCCAATAGCCGAGCTTGTTGATCAATCCAGCCGATTCCGCCAGCGGAATAAATTCATCCGGGTGCAGCACCTTGCCGGCGCCATCGATCGGCATGCGGATCAGTGCTTCAGCGCCGATCAAATGCTTGCTTGCCACATCGATGATCGGCTGATAATGAAGCACCATGCCATTCGATTCCAGGTTGTGCTTCAACTGGATTTCAAGCTGTAGCCGGTCACTGGCACGCTCGCCATGTCCTGGGGTGTAGATTTTGAAATTATTGCTGCCTGCCTGCTTGGCAGAATACATCGCCAGATCGGCATAGCGGATCAGGCTTGCAATGTCATTGGCATGCTGCTTGAAAAGGCTGATGCCGATTGATGCCGATACAGTGACTTCCAATGGTCCGAGGTCGATCGGTTGCGCCAGTTTTTCCAGAATGTGCTGTGCAACAGTTTCCGGATCTTCGTCAGTTAGAATGCGCGGCAATATAATGATAAATTCATCGCCGCCGAGCCTGCTGACGACGTCTTCCTTTCGTGTGCATGATTGCAAGCGCTTGGCGATTTCCTGAAGGACCTTGTCTCCTGCTTCATGACCATAAAGATCGTTGATAGGTTTGAAACGATCAAGGTCAATAAACAATACCGCGCTATTTGCATTGATACGGCTTGCATGCGCGAGCAGGTATTCGGCATATTCAAATAAAAGCTCGCGGTTGGGAAGTCCTGTCAGACTGTCATGCTGCGATGCTTCACGCAAGCGGATTTCAGCGAGTTTGCGATCGGTAATATCAATCGATGTGCCGACAATGCGGATCGCGTTTCCATCTTTGTCATAAAATGCTTTCCCCCTTGTAGATAACCATCGGATCCGACCATCAACTGGATTGACAGAGCGAAATTCGTATTCATAACGGCCATCGCCTTTTTTCTTGTGAACACTTTGCAATGTCTTGATAACTCGCTCCCGGTCTTCCGGATGAATTCCTTGTATAAATGTTTCATACGTAATTTTTGCATCCGGCGGCAAACCGAAATTGCGTTTCGATATAGGGTTCCAGACCAGTTCCCCGGTTTTTGGCATGTAATCAAATAACCCGATTTCTGCTGCCTCAGTTGCAAGTTGAAGCTTCTCGGAATTTTTCAATAGTTCATCTTCAATTTTTTTTCTGGCGGTAATATCCGTAGCAAAAAATGCAGCTCCTATACGCTCATTCTCGAAATCAATCGGGAAACTGGTGCATGATGCATAAAAGCTGGAGCCATCTTTGCGATACAAAAGCCAGATAAAGTCACGCGATGTTTCCCCATATGCGGCGGCGCGATAAATATTGCACTGCTCTCGTGTGACTTCTGTGCCATCGGGATGATGATGATGAATCGATTCTGAAATAAAACGACCGGAGATTTCATCGTCTGAGAAGCCAAAGGCATGGCGTGCCTCCGGATTTTGATATATCACACGCCCTTCTTTGTCAGTGACAAAAATTGAATCTGCAGCTTGCTCGGCAATGCTGCGATAGATTTCCAGAGTTTTGCGCATGGGTATGATGTGGCTTTTATTTATGATTCGACTTGCAATGTAAATATTTAGTTCGTAGAGAAATGTACGTTGTCATTTAAATTCCAAAGTGAAATTAACTTGGCCGACGCGATTGATTGTGCATTGAACTGCGAAAAATCGACACGCTGCAATAATATGGTAATGTTATATAGTCAATTGACCTTATTTGTTATCAACATCGGGTTATGACATTGATCAAGATTAATACGTGCAGGCCGCTTGTTATTTTCTGATAGCATAAAACCGCGAGACCACTTTAAATAAAAAAATCATGAGCAAACAACGCAAAGTCATCATTACCTGCGCCGTGACAGGCGGCATTCATACGCCATCGATGTCACCGTATCTGCCGGTGACGGCAAAAGAAATAGAAGAAGCGGCGGTCGGCGCCATTGAAGCCGGTGCAGCGATCGTTCATCTGCATGCGCGCAATCCGGAGAATGGCAAGCCATCGCAAGACCCGGCGCTGTTTCGCAAATTTGTCGGCAATATCAAAGAACGCACCGATGGCATCATCAATCTGACCAGCGGTGGCGCACCAACCATGACGGTGGAAGAACGGATGCAGCCGGCATTGCAATTGAAACCGGAAGTCGCTTCGCTGAACATGGGATCGATGAATTTCGGCTTGTATCCGATGCTGAACCGTTTCAAGGAATTCAAACACGATTGGGAAGCGGCGTATCTGGAAAGTACGCGCGATATCGTGTTCCGCAATACCTTCAAGGATATCGAATTCATCATCCGCTCTTGCTCCGACAATGGTACCCGTTTCGAATTTGAATGCTATGACACATCGCATTTGTATAACCTTGCCCATTTCATGGATCGCGGTTTGGTGAAAGGTCCGTTGTTTGTGCAAACCGTATTCGGCATTCTGGGCGGGATCGGCACACACCCGGATGATGTCGCACATATGAAGCGCACCGCTGATCGCTTGTTCGGATCCGAATATGTATGGTCGGTGCTGGGTGCCGGCCGTTCGCAAATTCCGTTGGCATCAACCGCCGCGGCACAAGGCGGCAATGTGCGGGTCGGGCTGGAAGATAATTTGTGGGAAGGCCCGGGGCAATTATCGAAGACCAATGCCGATCAAGTGCTGCGGATTCGCCGTATCCTGGAAGGACTGTCGCTCGATATTGCGACACCGGCTGATGCGCGTGAGATGCTTGCGCTCAAAGGTGGAAACAATGTTGGCTTTTAAATTTTAGAGCGCCTAACAAAATCAGTTCAAAACTCTGCACATCAATAAGAATAGATTACTAGAAGGGAGCATGTAATACAAAATAGGACAAGATATGCGTCATGTCATCTTTTGTTTGTCGCTGCTATTGACTTGTATCGTATCGGCATGTGCCGACGATCTTCCAATTGACCGGATTCAGCTCCCCGCCGGATTTCATATTGAATTAGTCGCACGCGTCCCTAATGCGCGGGAAATGAGTTTGGGACAAAACAACATCGTGTATGTTGGGTCCATGCAAGAAGGCAAAGTATATGCGTTGGAACTCGACAATGCCTTTCATGCGAAAAAACTGGATGTCATCGCATCCAATTTAAAACTGCCGATTGGCGTTGCCTACCATGATGGCAATCTCTACGTGTCGGCAGTCGATCGCATCCTCCGTTTTGACAACATCGATCAGCATCTCACTGACACGCCTGCACCAGTTGTTGTGTATAACGATTTACCGACTGAAACGCATCACGGTGGACGATTTATTGCCTTCGGGCCTGATGGCTATCTTTATATTGGTGTTGGAGCGCCTTGCAATATTTGTGCGCCGGATCCTGCGCGCTACGCTGGCATATTCCGTATGAAACCCGATGGTTCTGACTTCCAGAATTTTGCAACTGGCATTCGCAATTCAGTTGGATTCGATTGGCATCCGACAAACAAGGAACTCTGGTTCACCGATAATGGCCGTGATTTGCTGGGCGACGACGCACCGCCTGATGAGCTTAACCATGCCACTCAATCCGGCATGAACTTTGGCTACCCATATTGCCACGGCGGGATTATTTCTGATCCTGACTTCGGCAACGGCCATCCTTGCGATTCATTTACGCCACCGGCTCAAAATCTAGGGCCACATGTTGCCTCATTAGGCATGCGCTTTTATACGGGCAATCAATTTCCTGCAGAGTATCAAAATCAAATCTTTATCGCCGAACATGGTTCATGGAATCGTTCCAAAAAAATTGGCTATCGTATCAGTGTCGTGAAACTGGATGGAAACAACGCTGTATCGTATGCACCATTTGCAACAGGTTGGCTGACTAATGACTCCGCATGGGGAAGACCAGTCGATGTGCTGACATTGCCGGACGGTTCATTGTTGATATCGGACGATTTTGCAGGAGCTGTTTATCGAATTTACTATCTTCAATAATTAACGATTGCCATGTGTATTTGATTAGCGTCACCTCCCTACAAGCAACTCACCTCTATTATTTATTTCGAACACAGCACTAATATCTGTTTCATCTTTCTCAATCCTTGAAACTCGGCATTATGTGTGCAACCGGCTGTCAACACTACTGGGCAGGCTCGAAATTATATGGAGTAACAATATGAAATTTCCATTCCAGATCAGTTGTGAAGTGCAGGCTCGATCTATTCAACCGCGTTTATTTATTTTCGTATTGCGTGCGCTGCTTACCGTCTTGAGTATTCCATCGTTTGCAGCGACATGGACAATTACTGATCTAGGCACGCTTGGCGGAACATTCAGTGAAGCACATGGCATCAATAATCTAGGGCAGATAGTCGGCTTCAGCGGGACGAAAGGCGATCATGCTCAGCACGCCTTTCGATACAAAAACGGCGCCATGATTGATTTGAGTAATTCTGCTGTTGCCGTTAATTCTGCAATCGATATCAATGAGACCGGACAAATTGTCGGGTACACCGCCGCATTCGGAGGCGATCGGCTTCTTCCGTTTCTCTATCAAGATGGTGTCATGACGACGCTCAATGTGTTGTCCGGCCGCGCCTGGAGTATCAATGATGCAGGCGCAGTTGTGGGAGAAGCACTCATCGGTCCGAATAGTGAAACGCGTGCATTCCTGTATAAAGGCAGTGCAATCAAAGAGCTTGGGACATTGGGAGGCGCAACCAGCGGCGCCACCGCCATCAACAATGATGGACAGATCGTTGGCGTTAGCGCGCTCCATGGCGATAGCAATTCGCATGCTTTTCTTTATGTTAAAGATCGCATGATCGATTTGGGTACGTTAGGCGGCTCGTATAGCAGCGCGTTTGGCATTAACGATAAAGGCGAGATAGTCGGTGAAAGTGCCATGAAGGATAATAATGCGTCGCATGCTTTCCTTTACTCAGGCAACAGAATGCGCGACATCGGCACGCTCGGCGGTTCGATTGCTCGCGCATTCGCAATAAACAATGCCGGACAAGTGGTTGGCATCAGCAATATTCCCACCGATTCCAGAACACGCGCATTTCTTTACAGCGACGGTGCGATGATCGATCTTAACTCGTTGCCTTCTGTAAAAAAAGCCGGATGGTTTCTTTCCAACGCATTTGCAATTAACAGCGCCGGACAAATTGTTGGATCGGGTAACATCAATGGATTCGAGCATGCTTTTCTGCTCACGCCTTGAGAAAATATCGGCAAAAAATAAACGCTATACGTCAAACGAAACACCCCGCTATTGCGGGGTGTTTTTTATTGCTTAAATTACCTCCATGAGTTACCTCAATGAGTTATTTCAATGAGCTATTTCAGCCATTAATACAGGCTTACACAACTTCTCTTGCGTTGAATTTCTGCCCAGCCGAGATAAAAGCGTGCGGAGCTTGGATTCTGCAAATAGGTATTGAAAACCTTGGTCGTCTTGTCGAGCAGTGTGGAATCATAATCTGCCAGATCAATCCAGTCATACCCGATTGAAACGCGCAAGTAATTGTCACCGGGGAGACCCGTGCCATCTACATTGTGCGAGACATCATTCGAACCGGCTTGCCCGTTCAATACTTTTTGCATGGTCGCAGTCAAACGAGTCATATCGGTGCTATTGAGTCCGCCAAGACCGAAGTTCTTCGCCCAGAGGACAAGCGAGAGATCAAGATGGCCGTGGCTGACGTCTTCGATTCCTGATCCACGCGCACCACCGTAATCCCAGTTGTAAGCATTATTACTCAGTCTTGCAAAGGTCTTGAAGTAGGCAGCAGCTTTATCGGCCTTATACAAATATCCTGAATTAGGCGTTAAACCTTGAAGGCGTCTTACGCGATCGATCATCAGAAGCGATTTTGCCAATACTGCACCCTGGTTATACATCAACAGCGATGCAGAGCTGCAAACACCGCCGCAGCTGGCGTACACATAGAAACTCGGCGAACCGGCATAGGGTGCATTGTTAGCCCATTGGACGTCATAGGTGTGCAGAATTGTTTCCAGCTTGGTGACATACGAATCGGCTTTGGAACGATATGCGCTGAAACGCGAGTCTTTCCAGACTTCATATGAGAACAGCGCGATGGCCTCTGAAATAACACCCGTGTCGAGTTCCATTTGGGATGCGCCTAATGAAGTGCCCCAACCTTGTGAACCGTCGGTATGTGCAAACCAGAAATCGATCATGCGTGTCGCCGTGTCGAGATATTTGGTATCGCCATACGTCTTGGCCATCGAGATATACGAACGCACCCAGTAATGCCCCTGCCAAGCATAATCTTCAGCGCCGCCCGATGTATTGGGAAGTGTGCTGCCGAATTGTGCATTGTATTTTGCGTCCCATGCTGCTTGGGTCGCAATTGCAGGCGTAACGTAGCTTGCGCCACATGCTTGAGGTGGTGTCGATGGTGGTGTAGGGGATGAGGCAGTTTGTGTCGTCGTGGTAGTGGATGAAGTCGACGTTGTTGACGATCCTGTCGTAGTCGATGTCGATCCACTGATGGTCCAGGCTTGATTGCCTGCACCAGCAACACAGTCCCACTGCTCCATCAATGCGCCGTCACTGATTGCCGTGCTGCCACCGGTGACATCAAGACACTTGCCGCTTACTGCAGATATGATTTGCTGACCACCACTGACGCTGTTCAGTTTCCATAATTGCTGTGGCGTGCCATTGCAATCCAACTGATCGATAGGTGCGCCATTGGCAGTCGACCCATTGACTACTTCGACACATTTACCGCTCAGCTTGGAAACCATCTGATACTGGCTATTCCCCGAAGCCTGCAATGTGAATTGCTGGTTGCCTGCATTGGCTGCGCACGCCCACTGTTCTAATCTGACTCCATTCCCGGTCGCACTAGCGCCACCGATGACATCCAGGCATTTGCTTGAAAGTTGAGAAACGATCGTAACCGGCGTTGCTGCTGCCGGGACTGCCACTGTCCATGATTGATTGGCACTGCCTGCACAGGTTCCCAAATCGGTCAAAGCACCATCCGCTGCCGAACCACCGGATACTTCGAGACACAAGCCGCTAGGTGCTGAAGCAATCTGATATTTACCGGCTGTGCTCGTATTTTTTACCGACCATAATTGCTGTGGCAGGCCAGCGCAGTCTCTCTGTTCAATACGTGTACCAACAGTCGTTCCTCCATTGACTGTACCCACACACTTGTTACTGAGACTGACAAGCATTTGGTAGCGGCCTCCACCCATGTCCTGCAAAGTGTATGCTTGATTGCCTGCGCCAGAGACGCAAGTCCATTGCTCAAGTTGTATGCCATTGCCTGTTGCCGAGGGGCCGCCGATCACATCCAGGCATTTGCCGGAATTCTGAGCAACGACTGTCGTTGTTGCAGCCAATGCAGCATCGCAGGGCAGCACTGCTATCGTAGAGAATGCCGCTGCAGCACCCCATCGACATAAATTATTAGTGATACGTAAATTAGAAAACATGGAAGTTTTACCCTATTGTAGTTAGATGATTGATTGAATTGATATGACAAGCTTCACCCGTCTTGACATGATTGGCCATTACAAATGCAATGGTCATATGCACAAGGCGGACTGCAATTTCCTTGGCGCCTACTTGTCAATCAATTCCTGCTGAGTCACCGACACACGTTGTAACCACCATGGCAAATCAATTTGCAATCCGGTCCGTATTTTTTATTTCAGTGACGAAAAAGTTTTCACGATTGGTTCCCTCTCTTTCCGCAATGAATGATTGCTTTATGATGTAGATCAAACGCAATAGTTCCATTTGGAAAAAAATATTTGCTTTACGAAATGCTTGATCAATCTTGCAAAACAAAATTGATCCGATATACAAGGTGAGACAAGGAGAGGGAAAAATAGAGGATTGCTGATTTGATTGATTTAAATAGCTGCTGAGAGAACTAAAGTAGTTTTGCCAATGACAATGATCTGGCGGATAAAAAATTTATTCGTGTTGCCATTTCACTGATTAGAAAATGTGCTCTCGGAATTCTTGATTCGTTTTTAAAAATGATGCATTGGACGCAATGTCGAATGAAAAGTTTCAAAACATATAATGCATTTGTGGCACATCAATAATCTGTTTTATCGCGGCGTCATTTATGAATAAAAATGAAACAGATACCAACTTGCATAGTCTCATTGGCGTAACACACATTCCTTGGCTTTTTTTGCCATTATCAAAAGCAAATGCTGTTTCATAATATTTTAGGAGTTAAACGATGAAAAAATTATCCCTCATTATTTTTTTGTTGGGAATCGCCGGGGCTGTCAGTGCCGAAAGTTCGACCAGTGGAGATACCACCAATCCAAGCTCAGATCCAACCTCTTCCCAAGGCATGAATAAAAAACCGGCCAAGAAACATCTCAAACATAAAAAAAGTAAATCCAGTGCTAAATCTAATGACACATCAGGTACCAGTGGCAGTTCCAGCTCAAGCGGTATGGGAAGCAGCAATACCAGTGGCAGTTCCGGGGTAAGCGGTAGCGCGGGAACAAGCGGTGCAGGTAGCAGTGGAAAAAGCGGTACTGCCGGCACAAGCGGTGCTAACGACTCGAGCGGAAGTTCAAGTTCTGGAACAAGCGGCATGGGAAGCAGTCCCAGTGGCAGTTCGGGAACGAGCGGCATGGGAAGCAGTCCCAGTGGCAGCTCCGGCTCAAGTGGAATGGGAACAGGCAGCTCAGGTAGCACAGGTACTGGTTCTAGCGGATCGTCAACTGATACCACACGCAGCCCAAGCGGCAGTATGAGCAATCCATCACCTGGCAGTGACAGCAACAAATAAACTGTTCAGTTCCATTCAATAGATAGAAATGTCGATGCTTGCGATGATGCACGATTTCGCGTCAAGATAAACTCTCTATGTGCAAGTCCAACAAACCCGCCCAGGCGGGTTTGTTATTTCCGTATGATGCGTTGATCATTTTCGCTGTTTCTTTTGAAGGCATCAGCTCAGTATGAAATGAGTTCTATTTTATTTTCTTGACGGCGTCCACAGTGCGGTCCACGATTTTATTGCAACTGTTCAGCAACTCCACCAGTGCAGCTTGCTTGGATGCGCATTGATCCAATTTATTCTTGAGATCGGCGACGGACTCCGTTAATGCATGCTCTCGGGTGTTTTGATCCGTAGATTCCAGAACGGTTTTTGCAAAACCGGTATCGGGTTCGGCGCAAGATGTGCTGATTGTTACAGGAGGTTCGCACCGAACTGCTATAGGAATGTATGTCTGGCACGCAGACAATAAAATTGCGAATGAAGCGGCGAGTAAATTTCGCATATTGTAATCTCCGATTTTTCGATTATTTATTTTTCTGTTTGAGATTAAATACGGATTCAAGAACCGCGTTATTGGCCGCATTACAAGATGAAGTGGAATTCCCATCCTTGCACTTTCTCTTTGCAATAGCGATCAATGGTGTGATTTCCATATCCCACTGCTCTTGCATTTTGAGCGTCTTGGCGTTGTATTCTGTTTCAATACGTATCACTTCCCCTTTTATATCATCAAGCGCATGCTTGGTCTCTTGATGAATTGCTGCGTTAATCCGATCCAGCTTTTTTGCTTCTTCATGTTCGCCCCAGAAATAACTGCAAACGCAGAGAATCGCGGTAATAATCATTGGCGGCAGCAAGTTCATTTGCATCTCCCCGGTTGTTTTCATCATGTTGTTTATTTTTTAAATTGTGATGGATTGCTTCAAGCAAGACTCTTCCTTACCCAAAACTGATACATGCCTGCGAAGATTTGCGGCTTTTCTATTTCAAGCAATTCCCAATTGTCTAGCGAATCGCATGCAATGTTTTCCGGGAATCGCTCATGATACATATCTTTGACTACCGGATTGGAAAGCTCGAATCCCAAAAATTCCAGGCCAAGCTGTTTCAAATGCGATTGAATTTCCAATGGAGAAAACAAATGCTCTTCCACATGGAATACCAAATCGCGGCACGCACTTGTGCTATAAAAATCCGGTGTAATGGCAAGACTGCCGATATCGATGTCGGCGTTTTTTGCCATCACATCTGATCTGAATTGACGAATGCCTTCAAGAGTGGATGGATACCCTTTTTCTTGAATCAGTTGACGCATTCTCGTGACTTCGTGCCGCGCCCTCCGGCTGTACAAGCCGATATTCATATAGCCATTTGGCCGTAACAATCCTGCCAGGTTACGCCATCCGGCCAATGGATCACGCATGTGATGCAAGACGCCGCCACAGACAATGACATCGAACTGTCGATCCAGCGAGCCCAACTCCAGAATATCGGCTTGCCGAAATTCGATATTGTTAATGCCAAATTGCTGTGTCGCACGCTTGGCATACGCCAAACTGGTCAAGCTTATATCAATGGCCAGGATTTTTGCATGTTTAAAGCTGTTAACAACTTGCACAGCATCGCTGCCTGTACCGCAACCTGCAATGAGGATTTCAGGCGAGTCTGGTGAATGTGCCGAAAATTTCTGATGCGGGAATCTCTGTTGCAGAGCCATCTGAACCGACTGTCCTTGCCCTGAACCGCCGCGTCTGCGCCATTGTGGATATGGATTTTCTTCATATTGCTGACGCACTGCCTGAGAAGTGGCATTGCCGATACCTGTCAGGCTGGGGAGCATCGTTTTAATCTTTTGTTCTTCGGCCGGTTCAATCAGTTGGCGTTGCATCACGGATTGAATATGGGTTTCTGCCGAGTAGCTGGATTGAAGATTTTCAGAAAAACCGAGACGGTACAGCGGCTGATAAGTCCCCAGCAACATCAACGTATGAATGGGATAGCTTTCTTTTTTATCGATCGATGCAGCGATTCGCTTTTGCAATGTGTGTTGCCATTGCTGCTCTTCGGATGTTACGGCATAAATGTATTCATTCGCAAAACACTGCAATGCCAAAGCAGAAATAAATCGTTGCCATGATTTATCCTCTACCGGATTTACCGCGCGGATTACTGCAGCAAGCAACGCATGCCGGATTGATACGAGCAACTTCTCCAATCGATAATTGGTGACAACGGTTTCTTCCAAAACGGCCAGCAATAACGGCATCTCGATCAACGCTTTAAGCCGTCCGTTGGCCAACTCTTTCTCAATCTGTTGAAGGCCATCTTCTGCATCGTTTGCCATCGTCAGCAATTGTCTGGTTTGTGTTTCATTGCAAATGAGCGCAACTGAAACATGTTCCAATTTCTGCGGATCGATATTCTCTTTTTTAAATGCTTGCAGCAGGGTTGGCACATGGATCAGGTCCAGTGCATCAACGCTAAGTAATTTGATCATTTCTGCATACAAGCTCCAATAGGCTGCTTCCGCTGGTTGGATTTGCAGCGCTTTTTGCGTACATAGAAGCGCTTTCTTCAGATTACCCTGTTCTTTAAGCAGGCTCCCCATTGCGATGAGCGCCTCGGGAAGTTCCGGATTCAGGGACAGCGCCTTGCTATAGCAATCCTGTGCTTCTGCCGTTTTTCCCATTGCACGAAAAACGTTTCCGAGATTATTTTGCGCCTTCGCATAATCGGGCTTGATAGATAGAGCCTTGTTAAAGCAATCTATCGCGTCATCAAGCTTGCCTTGCGCCTGCATCACGAGTCCCAAGTTATTGTGCGCTTCCGCATAATTTGGATCGATCGACAACACACTTTGGAACGTCGTCAACGCATCATCCAAGTGTCCCATCACTCGATACGTTTCCCCTACATTGTTTTGCACCTGATAAAAATCGGGCTTGATAGACAGCGCTTTTTGGAAGCTTGCCAGCGCTTCTTCATGACGCCCCAGCGCACGATAAGCATTCCCGATATTGTTATGCGCAAGCGGATCCGAGGCATCCAGCCGAATGGCCTGATTAATGATGTCGATCGCTTGAGCATGCTGGCCTACTTGATACGCCAATACCCCCAGCATATGCAGCGCATCGAAATTGACCGGATCAACTTTCAATACCTGGCGATAGATTGTCTCGGCATCTGCAAAGCGGCCCGATTGATGATGCTCCAATGCCGTTTGCAACGCTCTGGAAATTTGCACAGTTCTTGGTGCCGCTTGAGATGACTGCATTGGCGAGGCGCCCTCTTCCCGTTGCATGCAGCATTGCTTGTATTTTTTGCCACTGCCACAGTGGCATGGGTCGTTGCGACCGATTCTATTCATGGTAAGTCCGATAATGCAGATTACCGGGCAAGTGATATGCCGGCGATCAAGCGTATTGTTCTGATGTCAAACGAAGAATTATACGTATTGTATGTTCTTTTGAGTCGAACACTGCTTGACACTCATTCCACCTGGCATTGGTGCAATGGGCAATTGGAGGGATTATTATTCGGTTTTCAATTGGCCGGCTACGGCTGGCCAATTTGGGTCAACTATTCTTGCTCGGAATGCTGGCCAAGCCCAAGCAGCTCTTCAATATGGGACAAGCCGCCTTGATCCTTCATGACACTGCGCAGCCAGACGTGCAAAGGCATATCGCCCCAATGCGCTGCCTTGTCGGCCAGATAAGCGACCGGGCTATGCGGTTCGGTATTGCGGAAGAATGTCGCGACCTGGCGTAACTGGTCCAGCGCTTGCGCACGTGTCTTGATCGGACCGCTACGGATCGAGGAAGCGGCATTTCCTGCTTCGTTTTCCGCTTGGTCCTCTGATGCATTTTCAGATGTTGTTTCGGCGGCTGAAATAATGCCCAGCTCCTTTGCGATTCTTTGCAGACGATCTTCAATCGCTTCCAGGCTTTCTGACAAAGGCCCGAAGGATGGACCATCATTCCCGAACAACGTGTCGGCAACGCGCACCAACTCAGCCAAAGAAGAACGGCAATGCGCTGCATCCGCCAGCCAACCGGTGTAACGTGTTTTATCCGTTTTGGACGCTGCCACTGCGAATTTATCCAATGTCACCTTATCTTCAGGAACTGCATCCGGATTGCGCTGCAGCTGCGTTTGCAACAGGCGGGCCGATTCATAATCGTTCAAATTGAACTGCCCAACCTTGGATTGCGTAATCGGGATCTGGCGCACCAATTGAGCCATGCGCATTACAAGCCATGAAATATTGCCGATCCGTTGCTCTTGATCGCCCGCTTCCGGTTGCGGATGAATTTTCCCGCCGAAGCGCTCAATCAAACGGACGGCGACATCGATGCCATCGGCCAATCCGGCCAGTCCGTTGGTTTTGACCAGACCTTCAGTCAACCAGGCGGAGAGCCGCAGGTCTTTACTGCGCTTGATCAGCAAATCGGTGCACGACTCGACCACCAACGGCCAATTAGCCTGCTTCAGATCGCTCTGCCATTCACCATACTCAATCGTTGCATCATCTTCACGCCGTGCTTCCTTTATGCGATCGAATTCCGGCGAGTACGATAAATCCTCGCCACACATTGATGATTCGGAAACGGCCTCAAACATACCTTCAAATTTTGGATTCATACTTGCTCCATTCACTTTCAGCGCTATTCCAACGTGGCGTGAAACAGCATCTTATTATTCCGGCTTGCTAACTGATTCTGTAACTGAAATTGCTGTCTTTTGTTACCGCAATCTTGACTTTCTTGATCGGCTTTCCTTCTGCCATCCGTGCCAACACAGTTTCGGCTATCTCGGGCAGCATCGTGCCATTCAAGATATGGTCCACATTGCGCGCACCTGAATCGACTTCGGTACAGCGTGCCAGCACCGCTTCCACCACATCGTCGCCATAAGTGAAATCAGCTTTATGATTCTCTTCAATGCGGCGGCCAATCCTGTTCAACTTCAGATTGATAATCTCGGCAAGAATATCGTCTTCCAGCGGAAAATAAGGAATGACCTTCATGCGTCCAAGAAAAGCCGGTTTGAATGCTTTAAACAATTGAGGACGAATCGCTTCGCTCAATGCTTCGGCGTCCGGGCGCTCTTCAGGTGGTTTGTTGAGGCATGCCTGCATGATCGTTTGTGTCGCCACATTGGATGTCAGGATGATGACCGTATTCTTGAAGTCGATTTCGCGGCCTTCAGCATCATCCAATACACCCTTGTCGAATACCTGGAAAAACAATTCCAATACATCGGGATGTGCTTTTTCCACTTCATCCAGCAATACCACGCTGTACGGTTTTCTGCGCACGGCTTCCGTCAGCACGCCACCTTCGCCATAGCCAACATATCCTGGTGGAGAACCTTTCAATCCCGATACGCTATGTGCTTCCTGATATTCCGACATGTTGATCGTGATCAGATTACGTTCACCGCCATATAGTGTTTCAGCCAGCGCCAGCGCCGTTTCGGTTTTACCGACACCGGAAGGGCCAACGAACAAGAACACGCCTTTCGGTTTGTTAGGATCTTCGATGTTGGCACGCGCGGTACGCACGCGTTGTGCGACTTGTTCCAATGCATGCGATTGTCCAATCACGCGCTCTTCCAGCAATGGTTTCAGGTTGAGGACGGTTTTGATCTCATCCTTGATCATCTTGCCTAATGGGATGCCGGTCCAGGCGGAAACAATCTCGCCGACTGTTTGGCCATCGACGCATACCGGCACCAGCGGCATCTCACCTTGCAGTTTGAATAGTTCTTCTTGCAGCAGGATGAACTCTTTGAGTTGGGCGCTTGCCGGTGCATTGCGTTTTGCTTTGGCTGTTGTTGAATTCGCCGAAGATTTAGATTGTGCATCTACTGCTTTGGCACCTTCATTTTCAAGTTCTGCACGCAAAACATGGATCTTCTCTACCAGCTGAATTTCCTTTGCCCAGCGTTCTTCATTCGCAGCCAATTGCTTGCGCACTTCTTCGCGTTGTGCAGACAATTCACCCAAGCGTTCTGCGTGTTTGCCGCCAATCGCCAATTCCTTGTTGAGCGCGTCAATTTCTTCCGTCAAAGCTGTATCCATTCTGCGCGTATCTTCAATTGCTGCAGGTGTGGCAGATTGCCCCAACGCGACACGCGCGCATGCAGTATCGAGCACGCTGATCGCCTTGTCCGGCAACTGACGACCACTGATATAGCGTGCAGACAAACGCACTGCTTCAACGATCGCTTCTTCCATCACACGTACATTGAAATGACTTTCCATCCGGCTCGCCATGCCGCGCAACATCGAGCAAGCAACTGTTTCAGAAGGCTCTTCGACTTTTACGACCTGAAAACGCCGCGCCAGTGCTGCATCCTTTTCAAAATATTTTTTGTACTCGCTCCATGTCGTCGCAGCGATCGTGCGCAATTCACCTCGCGCCAATGCAGGCTTCAATAAATTGGCTGCATCGTTTTGTCCAGCCTGGCCGCCGGCGCCGATCATCGTATGCGCCTCATCGATGAAAAGGATGATCGGATGCGGGCTGCGTTTGACTTCCTCGATCACGTTCCTTAGGCGATTTTCAAATTCACCTTTAACACTCGCACCAGCTTGCAGCAAACCAAGGTCAAGTACATGCAGCTCTACACCTTGCAATGGCGGTGGCACGTCTTTTTCTGCAATGCGCTGCGCCAATCCTTCAACAACGGCTGTCTTGCCAACGCCTGCCTCACCTGTAAGGATCGGATTGTTTTGCCGGCGGCGCATCAGGATATCGATGACTTGGCGAATTTCCGCATCGCGTCCAATAACCGGATCAATCTTGCCATCGCGCGCGCGTTGCGTCAGATTGCTGGTGAATTGATCGAGTGCCGGTGTTTTGCCGCGCGCAGCAGATTGTGCGCCCTGCTCTGTTTGCGAATCAGCCATCTCTTCTGCTGATGCAGCCGAATCATTGCCGCTGGTTGTGCTGATCGACTCTGCTGCTTCCGGATAATCCGCAGTAATCTCACTCAACTTATGTTTCAACTCGTCCGCAGAAAATTTGACGAATTGTTTGGAGCCGCGATAAGCAAGCTGCGACAAGTCGGGTTCAGTCAACAGCGCCAGCAATAAATGCCCGCTGCGGATACGTGTAGTTTGGCTATCGAGAGAAGCCAATAACCACGCATGCTCGAATAATTTTGGCAAGTGAACAGAAAAAACAGGCGTGCGCGTATTGCCTGTTTTGAAGTTACCTATTTCAGTCAACAAGTCTTTTTCCAGAGCAGCCGCACTGATGCCAGATCGTTTTGCCAGCAACGAAAAATCGCTTTGCGTGTTATCCAACAATGCTAAAAACAAGTGCTCGACATCGACTTCATATTGTCCGCGCGACACGCAATAATTGACAGCTTGCTCTGCCGCTTTTCTGCATGGCGAGTTCAATTTTCCAATAAGCACTTTTAGATTTGCAGTCATATTTTATAAATTCAGGTAAAAATTATTGAGTATCTTTCGCTTATGCCGGATCTGCAGCGCTAATTAAATACGCGACATCGTGAGAATCAGCATCATGTTGCTGCGATTTCATCCATCCATTCCAGCCCAGTCGTGTGCCACCTAAACCTGGCTTCAGGCTTGCCGGAGCTAAATCGCGTTTGTCTAGAATCAGGCGCACTTCACAGTCGAAGGTGGCGCCGACCATTAGCTTGAAAAATTGTTTTAAATTTTCAGCGGCGTTGCTACCTGGCAGAAAGCCGTCAAATTGTGCTCTGCGCATCGGTCCGACGGTTAATCTGACTTTGGTATTCCGGTCCCAAATTCTGGTGCCGCAAAATGTTGTTGTTCCCAAGCCGCAGTTTGCCGTTCCCAATCTGGTGAGTTCACGTTCCGGTAATTGAAGCCATTGGCCGATGAACTGTTCCACTTTGCATTGCACTTCAAAATAATCCGCTACCACGCGAGAAAACCACTGGACCGATTGAGGCCGTTCACGTAGCGCAGTCGCGTAATACGCCAAGGTATCATCGGCAATACCCTTGGCATCCCCTTCCAGCCGTCCGCGCGTGCCCGACAATCCCATGCCGGACAAACTCAAAATCATTGGTAAAAATCGGTTTTTGCTATCTGCTTCAAACTGCAGATGCAAGCGGTGCTTCAACCATGTCTGGTAAAACAATGCGACAGCACGTGTGGTGAATATATCGAGAAACGCGCGCGTCGCTTTGTCGCGATGGTACATTTCGCGGTCGGCCACGTAATGCGTGTAATGTCTTGGCATGACACCCATCGGCCCGGTCAAGCCGATAAACGATGGCGTGATCGAAACCTTCCGGAAGCGCATGCGCTTGTTTTTACGCCGGTTAATAACGCCGATTTCTTCTGCGCTTTCAGACGCATCAGGTTGGTCGGTTTCAAAGTCGAGGGCTTCAATTTCACTGGCGGGGAAAGCGAGCGATACCGAGCTACGAAACTGAATCACTTGTCCGAGAATGTCCATATCCTGCCCGGCGCCGGCATCTTTCCTGTAATGATTCATCAACAACCGCACCGCCTGAAAAAATTCGAAGCGGTGTGGCTCGTCCCTGAGACGATCTATCAGGCTAGGATCGACTCGCCGTTTCGTACTGGGCATGCCACCAACTCCTGTCCTGTTTGATTTGATACGATGATCAACTGCGTGAAGCTATTGGTATGCACATATAGACCAAAGAAATGATCCAATATCTGTGCAAACATGAATAAGCCTATCCCTGCATAGTGGGATTCATCTACCTTGATACGGATTTCCATGCCACGCGCAAATGTCGGGAAAGGATTGCCGCCGATACGCGCCATCGCGGGACGCTGTTCTATCGAAACAATACCGGTCACTTGCCGATTGTTTTGAATCGAACGTGTAATGTCGTACAGCGTCAATATTTCCTTGATTGCATCCACACCCGTGCCTGACAACGACAAATGATTCAGCGATAGGTGCGAAATCAAACGCCACTGTGCACCGCGCCCGCGAGGGAAGCGATAGCTTTGCGTCGGCTTCTTCAAGAAATGGATAGTCTTGGCGATCGAGCCGCCTTCGATGAACAGGTCGCCATCTGCCAGTCCAAAAGGCAACTGTGCCGGCAAATCGCGATTGGTGCACACCAGGTCGAGACTTAAAGTGTTGGTCTCGGCGCGCTGCGGATCCAAAGTCGAATCGACTAACGATATCTCCATCGAATAGCTGCTGGATACCGTCTCATCAACGTAGCCGGCATGCCAATAGCGCGCAGGCCCATCATGCGACTCGCCATGACGTAATGAATAGAATGGCCGGAATTCATTGACCTCCTCTCCATCATTGTTCTTCTGTACTTTATAAACACGCTTGATATCGTATATTTCGTACGACTGCGGTCTGCGGCTATCCACAATAATGGGATAACTGGTCGCCATATCCGTAATACGAATCGGCTCAGGTGCCTGATTGAAAAGATTCACAACCGGCGTGCATCCGAGCACAAAGTTCTCTTTACCAATGCGGTCAAGGAGATTTGCCGCGGACTGATTATCAACACCCAGATTCAATCCGATCCGCAGCTCTATGTTGCGCGTTTGCTTGGGAAGTTTGCCTTTTAACGCCGATAAATCAATATCGACGAAATTGAATTTTTCGGGAAATGCAAAATACTCAAGCATCAATTGATAAGCGCGATGCGAACGTGCATCTTGTTCCAATAGCGCTTCATCGGCTGCGAATCCAACCGGTTGAATCGCGCTCAATGGCAGATCGAGTTTCTCATTGGTTGTCGCGTTGGATACCCATAGGCCGACTGCTTTGGAAAACAATGCCTCGCGAATCATCGAAACCAGCGATGGTTCTCCATTCAAAAACAACCTCAACTTACCGAGAGGCAGCATATCGAGCGTTGTTTGTTCAGAGATTGCGGCAATATCGATGCGTATAACGGAACTGACCGAACGCGCCATTTCGCTGCGCAATCCTGCGGCATCGAATATATTTTCGTAGCTCGACTTCTCGATGCGCAGTGGCCAAATGTCGACATCATAGGCTGTCGTAAAACGGCACGGCAATCCGCGTACCGGCCGCGTATTGAGCATCGTATGTCGTGGAATGCGCGATGCTTTCGTCAACTGCGCAGCTGCGTTGGCACAATTGAAATGCGCAATGGACGCAGAGGGAAACGGACGCAAGTATTGAGGGTAAATAACCTGCAACAACGAATCCGTAATTTCCGGAAAATCGTCATCGAGCTTTTTATGAATTCGGCCGGTTAAAAAGGCGAACGATTCAATCAAACGCTCGATATGAGGATCTTCGCAGGTTTCGCCGGAAATCAATAACCTGCCGGCGACCTTGGGATGGCGCCTGGCGAAATCATGAGATAACCGTCGCAGGAAAGTCAGTTCACGCTCGTAATAAGGCAGCAATGTGTCCATCGTTATATAGTCGCGCTACGTTTGGATTTGCTAACGGAATATTGAAGCGTAGATGGTTGCAGCATCGCGTCAAAATAGACTGGCTCGGTTGATGGATGCACCAGCAATAATGCATTGATTGCAAACTTGAGCCGGTTCACTGCACCATCCTCTACTTCAAGAGATACCTGAACCTGCTTGAGACGCCGTTCATGTATCGAAATGGTTCGCTCCAATGAACGGCAAATAAAATTTCGATCTGCCGGATTTGCCAGGCTCAACCCCACAAAATCGTTCATGCCGTAACTGCACATTGAATTCAGTGCTTCCGGAAAGCGGCGGAAAATGTCATCGACATAACCGCAACGGCAATTCAGTAAAGCTTCCAGATCTTTTGCTACTGAATCTTTCAACTCTTCGGCGGTGATCAATTTCAATGGATTTTTTTCAATCAACTCTGTCGGTGCGTTATCAGCCAGCCTCTCAAACAAGGTCGGTGGATACTTGGCTTTGGATGTCGTTGCTGAATACATTGAGCATGTTCAAAAATATTAAAAAGAAAATTGCGGCGTAGTTGCCGACGCCGCAATTACATGCCGAAATACTGCGAACTGATTAAACCGCTTCAGTTGCCTTATTTTTTGCAAGGCTCCACATTTGTGGATTGCTGCCGCCTTTTTTGCCGTCAATGCCTTGAACTGTATAAGTCCATTTCACTGATGCATACTTCAAGCCGAATGTTTCTGTTGGAAGGCCTTCGCCCACAACAGATGGTGCGACTGAAGCGATGATGACATGGTGCAAAACGATCTCAAGGTATTTAACCTTGTCTTTGCCGCTAGCACGCATGAATTCGATCGTGACTTTGCTGAAAGTATCGCCCTGGCTGCAAGCTGCCCAGAACGATGGGCTGGTCGAATCGATATCTTTCGTAAATATCATGTCGCCATGTTCGCAACGTTCTGCGGTATGACCACCTGAAGTACTGGCTGTTGCTGATTTTGGTTGAATGATCGAATGGACCCATGAGTGCGCTTCAAGCCACTTTGGATGTGCATCGTCACGTGATTCACCTTCTATTTTTGTATCACCACCCTCAAACTTCAGGTAAATATCTTTCATTTCTTCTTAGCTCCTTAAAAAATATGACACGCTACGCGTGCTAACGAGGGTTTACAACTTCCAACAACAAATTACGCCTTCGCCGATTGCGGTAACTCAGCTACCAAGCGCAACGAAACACTTAATTCATCCAGCTGGAAGTGTGGCCGCAAGAACGTCACTGCGCGATATACACCTGGACGACCCGGTACTTCAGATACGGATACGGATGCTTCCCGCAATGGATATTGCGCCTTGACTTCCTGAGAAGCGGAATCATCCATGACTACGTATTGTGCAAGCCAGTTATTGAGGAACTGTTCAACATTGGATGCTGCTGCAAAGCTGCCGATCTTGTCGCGCATCATTGATTTCAAATAATGAGCGATACGGCATGAGGCAAAAATGTATTGCAATTGCGCAGACAGTACAGCGTTGGCATTGGCTGAATCCGTGTTGTATTTTTTAGCGCGCTGAGCAGATTGCGCACCAAAGAATGCAGCGTAATCAGTGTTCTTGCAGTGGACCAATGGAATGAAGCCCAAGTCGCTCAACTCTTTTTCACGACGATCCGTGATGGCGATTTCGGTTGGGCACTTCAATGCAACTTCGCCGTCATCTGTTTTGAAAGTATGGGTTGGCAAGTCTTCCACCAAACCGCCGCCTTCTACGCCGCGGATAGCAGCACACCAGCCGTATTGTTCGAATGCGTTGGTCAAACGTGCGGCAAAAGAATAAGCAGTATTGATCCACAGGTATTTGCTGTGATCGGTGCCATCGACTTCTTCAATAAAATTGAAGCCTTCAACAACCGCGCCGTCTTTAGGGTTGTACGGCAAGCGGCCCAAAAAGCGTGGGATAGTCAAGCCGACATAACGAGAATCTTCCGATTCGCGGAAGGACTTCCATTTTGCATATTCGAGAGTGTCGAATACCTTAGCCAAGTCACGTGGCTTGCCCAGGTCTGCGAATGTTTCCAGGCCCAGCAACTCCGCGGATGCAGCGGAAATAAATGGCGCATGTGATGCAGCAGCGACATGCGACATCTGTTCTACAAAATACATGTCTTCCGGTTGGCGGGAAATGTCATAATCGCCGATCAATGCGCCGAATGGGGCGCCACCGAATGTACCGAACTCTTCTTCATACACTTTCTTGAACAAGGCGCTTTGGTCGAAATCGATCGCATTATTAAAGTCGCGCACCAGATCTTTTTTGGTAGCGTTCAATACCTTGATCTTCATCATTTCGCCGGTTGACGTGTGTTTGCAAAGATAGTGCAAACCGCGCCAGGTGCTTTCCATTTTCTGGAATTCCGGCGCATGCATTACTTCGCTCAACTGACGTGAAATCAACGCATCCAATTCGGCGACGCGAGCATCCAGCGTAGCGGACAAGTTATTGGAAATGACGACAGTCCCGCTCAGTACCTGAGAAACCAATTCGCCGATAATGTCTTTTGCGCGTGCACGTTCAACGTCCGAACGGGCAACCTTGCTTTCGCTGACTACCTGGTCAAGCAAACTTGCAGAATCTTGTGTCGCAACAGCGACGTTTAATGCTTGTGCTTGCTGACCCATATTAATTCTCCTTGTGCTTGGCTTCATCGCCCAAGCGTTTTAAGTTCTCGGTATTTGACAAGACGTCGTTCAGCACGTCTTCCAATTTGTCATTGCCTGATAGCTTGTTGCGTAAATCGGATAGCTTTGAACGGGCTTCCAGCAATTGGCGCAATGGCTCTACTTGCTGAACGATCGACTCAGGACGGAAATCTTCCATCGATTTGAAGGTCAGATTGACGGCAAATTCGCCACCTTGCTCGCTTAATGTATTTTTGACGCGGTACACGGCACGCGGTGCCAAGCCATCCAGGACATCGTCAAAATTATCCAAATCGACATTGACGAACTTGCGATCTTTCAGCTTTGGTTGCGGATTTTCAGAGCTTCCTGAAAAATCGCCCATGACGCCCACAACAAACGGGATTTCTTTCTGCTCGATTGCATCGCCTATTTCAACGTCATAGGTAAGTTGAACACGCGGCGGGCGAACCCTTTGCAATTTTTTTTGCACACTTTCTTTTTTAGACATGACGATATTCTTTCAGGTAAATAATCCAAATTGCGGAATGAAATGGCCCTTGTTATTTCAACGATTTAAAGGGGTCCGACCCACTGCTACTTGCGCTGACTGAGGGTGAGGCAGGTTCTGCTGATGCCACTGGTGATGCGTTATGTGCTGGTGAAGTCCGCTTTGATGCAGCCACGTGTTTGTAGTGATGCTGCGCAGGCGACGCAGATGCGGGTGCAGTTTCAGCTGGTCCTGGGACGAGAACTTTTTCTCCCAGTGCAGTACGAAGCGCTTTGGTCAGGTTTTCAGCTTCGTCTCTTGCGCTAAAGTTCACGGGATTCTTCTGCACCAATCCGGTAATTGCGCCTGCTGCAACTCTAAGACCTGCAACCACCAGGATGCTTTTCGCTTCTTGATTTTCTGATTCGCGCTTTAATACTTCATTGGCAGTCAGGATTGCGGAAGGATAGTTTCCAGAGTTGAACCAGATATTCGACATTTTCTGCCATGGCAGCATGCTTGTCGGATTTTCCTTGGCTGCCTGATTGAGCAAGGCAATTGCTTGCTCGCTCCTGCCATTGGCAAGTTCGCCATCTGCTTGCTTGATCAAGGTATCCAGGCTTGCACGACGTTCAGCTTCTGAGGTTTTGCTTGTTGTAGTACAACCCGCGATTAAAAAACAACTAAGAATTGCTATTAACGAAATCCGGTAATGCGCCTTATTTATCTTTTTAGTTTTTATATGCAAATCCACTGTTTCCTCCTTTTAAACGCCACAACATCAATTTCCACACAAAATATATTTCCCAAACCCGGACGTTATTTGTGCGCCATAAAATCCAGCACCCATTGAAAATTTTCATTTGATCTACCGCAAAAAATTAACATATTCACAACAACTCGGCTATACTAACCGAAAAAATGACTAAAAAACAATTGGTTTTTTTGCATATATTTTTATTTTGTTGTAATTTGTTTAATTCTGATGTGCTACAAACCATTGGCGGAGATAATTGCGTGGATCAAATTTTCTGGCAAAAAATAAAAGGCAATTTGAGTGCTTCCTATGCCGGAAATGATCAGTCCAGTCCAGCAAAGTGGCCTTGGAAAGTACGAGCTTCTGTGCTTTTGTTATCTGGATTGCTTTTGTCAGCATGTAGTGCAGTTCAAATGGCAACCGATAAAGTAGGTGAGATGACGCTGAGTGCGCTGGGTATTACCGTTCCTGAAAAACCGGATGTTCCCTTGCCGCCGAGATTAGTTACGATCCAATTGGATGCAGCACAGGATATGAATGCCGGCGACGATGGAAAAGGTTTGTCCGTGATTTTCCGGCTGTATAAATTAAAAAGTCAGAATGCGTTTTTAGCCACACCATATTCGACTTTTGGCAATGCAGAAAAAGAAAAAGAAGCAATGGGAGACGATATTTTAGAAGCAAGGGAGTACACCTTATCTCCCGGGCAAACCATCAAGATCAAGGAGGCAGTGGCTCGTGAATCAGGATATATCGGCATGGTTTCCTTGTTCCGCGCACCAAGTCCGCAACGTTGGCGCTTTGCATTTGTATCGGCAGATGCCTCGTCGTCCGGCATCACAATCGGTTTACACCGTTGCGCCATGACAGCAACCTCAACACCTCCAATCGGCATGACGTTAAGTGAAAGTACTTTGCTTTCACCGACGAAGTGCGAACCAATTTGAACATCGAAAACACACATAGTTAACCAATGAATCGATCATCTAAAGTATTGTGGGGCGAAGGCTTGTTCTTGCGACCGCAACATTTCCAGCGGCAAGATCTCTACCATGAGTCGCGCCTGGCGGAATTAAGCCGTGCAGTCCATCCTTATATGTGGGGCATCCGCACATTGAAATTCGACGCGGAAGCATTAGCCGCAGGGATTCTGCGCGTGACGGAGCTTAGTGCAATTTTGCCGGACGGCGAATTTATCAGCGCTCCGGGCAATGATGAACTGCCGGACTCAGTGAATCTCGCATCAATCGAAAACTTTGGCAACGGTTTGATATTCCATGTCGCGCTCCCCTACTTGCGTGACTTCGGTCCCAATTTTTCAACGCAACGCGAATCATCCGGACAAGTGCATCGCTACTATCAACAAGATGCGGCCGCGCCTGACTTGTACACAAACGCGATTGAATCCGAAATTTCCGTCCTGAAGAAATCATTGCGTCTGTTATCCGATCGGGATAATCGCGAGCAATCGATCTCCATTCCTGTCGCACGCATACGTGCGACCAGTTCAGGCGGATATGAACTTGATTCCACTTTCATACCTCCTGTTCTATCCATCAAGGCATCCTCATCCATCTTTTTGATGGTGCGCAGGCTGATGGAAATTCTGCAGGCAAAAGCACAAGCACTATATGGACATCATCGCGAACCGTCACAGAATATTGTCGAATTCAGGTCCGGTGACATCGCATCATTCTGGTTGTTACATACCGTGAATACAGCCTATGCATCACTGCAGCATCTGTTCCATCACCCTGCTCTGCATCCGGAACGATTGTTCCATCAATTGCTTGGATTGGCTGGTCAGTTGCTGACTTTTTCAAAAGCGTATTCGCTATCCGACCTGCCGATTTACAACCACGCGAATCCAGGCCCCGAGTTTTTCAAGCTGGACCAGATTATTCGCGAATTGATCGAGACCGTCATCTCGTCACGTTATTTCAATATCACGCTGACCGAGGTCAAACCGGCTTTCTATCTTGGCCGCCTCGACTCGGAAAAAGTCACCAGCAACGCTGCCTATTACATTTCGGTCGCAGCAGACATGCCTCCAGCCGATCTGGTTGAAACCGTACCGGCCCGAATCAAGATCGGTGCGCCGGATGACGTTGATCGTATGGTTTCTTCTGCCATGCCGGGTGTCCGATTGATGTCGGCGCCGCAGGTTCCGGCATCGATCCCTGTGCGCCCCGGTTGCTACTACTTCTCCATTGAACCGCACGGCGCATTGTATGACCGCATGATTGCAGCATCTGCCATCACGATCTACGCACCTGCCGGCTTCAAAAACCTCAAACTCGAATTGTTCGCGGTGATCTAATGAAATCCAATTCTTTTACGAACACAATCAGTCAAGCACCTTCTCTCTATGCTGAAGGTACCCAATTACGGCCGGATGCAAGCCAGGCGTCGCGCACGTTGGCCGATTTGATGCATGACGGATTTTATTTACTGTTGTTGCTCAAGAATCGCTACGTACCCAGCGATGCAGCAAAATTTGCAGCGCAGGTGCGGCGCCTTTTGGATGGGTTCGAGCGCAATGCACGGCAGTTGAATGCATCAGTCGACGACATTTATGCAGCTAAATATGCGTTTTGCGCAGCGGTCGATGAAACAATTCTTTCGTCCGACACGCCCATCAGAGCCGATTGGGAAATGGCGCCGCTGCAATTGATCCTGTTCGGCGATCAACTCGCCGGTGAGCATTTCTTTACGGAGCTTGAGACAGTGCGTCATCGTGGCGCCGATAGCGTGCAGACGCTGGAAATCTTCTACATGTGCCTGCTGACTGGATTCCAGGGCAAGTACATGCACGAATCAAAAGAAAAACTCAACTACCTGATCGCCACGCTGGACAAGGAAATTGCGCATCTGAAAGGCAAGCGTGCGCAATTCGCACCGCATTGGAAATCACCCGACAACATCAAGCACTTGATGCGTGCCGAGATACCGATGTGGATCATCGGCGCAGCCTTTTTGCTGTTCGGCATTGCTGTGTACGGAACGCTTAACTGGTTCCTGGCACAACACACCAACAGCACACTCGGCTCGTATTTCGACATCATCAAGTTATCGCCCAAAGTAGCCAATATCATCATCAGTTTGCCGTAACGCTCGCTTCTTGCTCCGAACAACAATTTCAAGCGGAATCTTTAGACGATGCCAAGTGATATCAGCGCTGAACTCTCTCCTTTGCCCAGCAGTCTGGCTGACCTGACTGGCGTTGGCCGTCAAGCCTTTCTGCAAAGCCTGTCGCAACATGCTCGTCTGCTTTCCATCGACACGCCGCTGCCGGCCGCTGCGCTATTGGTAGAAAAGTTTACCGGTCATGAAGCGATGTCCGAGCTATTCCACTTCGATATCGATTGCGTCGCCACTTCAGCCCATTTCGAACTGAAGGAACTGACCAATCAGGAAGTCACGTTGCGGATCCTGCTGGCCAACGGCAGCACGCGCGCCTTCCACGGCATCGTCACTTCCGCGATGCAATTGGGAAGCGACGGTTCGCTGACACGCTATCGTTTGTCACTGGCACCGTGGATGATTCGACTGACCCAGCGCCGCGACAATTATGTGTTTCAGGACAAGAGCGTGCTCGATATTGTGGAAGAGGTATTGAAAGACTATCCGTTTGCCAATTGCCGCTTCGACGTGAAGACTGTGCTGCCAAAACGTTCCGTCACAATGCAATACCGCGAAAGCGATTACGATTTCATTACCCGCTTGCTGGCAGAAGAAGGTTTGAATTTCTACTTCACGCACGGTGACGACCACGCGGACCCCGCCGCATTGCCTTCACGTTCAGTGCCCAACACACCGGAATCAAAGAGCGGGCAAGCCAAGCACCAATTCATCGTGTTCGATGACAATGAATCGCTCGCTGTCGGCGCGGATGCATCGATCCGTTTTCACCGCGCCGCGCCAACCGAATCGTCCGACACCATCACCCATTTCGCCCAACGCCATCAAGTGCAATCGAATAGCGTTGCAATGAGTGCGTGGGATTACAAGAAACTTGTATCGACTTCATCCGAGGACAGTGTCGCCACCAAGCCTGATGATGTGCCCACGCTTGAAGTGTATGAGGGCGCCGGCGCCTATCGCTACACCGATGATGCGGAAAGCGCGCGCATTGCCAAAGCACGTGTTGAATCGCTGGTGCTGACACAACAAGTGATTCAAGCAGAAAGCTCTGTACGCGCATTGGCAGTAGGTACATGGTTCACTTTGACCAATTATGGCGATGACTTGCTAGGCATGATGAGCAATGCTGCGAACGGCAACACCGACCCGCATCAATATGCAGTGCTGTCGATCGAGCACAGCGGCGCCAACAACCTCTTCCCCGGTATGGCAACGCTTGCCAAGCATGGCAAGCAGCATGATATGGAAGCCGGCACTTATCGCAACCGCTTTACCTGCGCGCCACGCTCTGTGCCGATCCGCCCTGTTTATTGGCGACCCAAGCCGACTGCACCGGGTGCACATATCGCAGTCGTGGTTGGCGTGCGAGGCGAAGAAATCACCACCGAACGCGATCATCGCGTCAAGGTGCAATTCCCTTGGCAGCGCGGCGACGCAGCTGTATCGGGTCAAGCCTTGCATCCCTCCACTTCCAATGCACCGGGCAATGAAACCGCAGGCACCTGGGTGCGTGTGATGGAGCCGGCAGCCGGTTCCAACTGGGGCGGCAACTTCATCCCGCGTATCGGACAGGAAGTGCAAGTCGATTTCATCAACGGCGACATCGACCGCCCGATCATCATCGGCCAAGTCTATAACGGCAGCGACACACCACCGTTCCATGGTGGTGACAATCATCCGGGCGCATTGACCGGTTTCCAATCGAAGGAGTATGCAGGCAGCGGCTACAACCAATGGGTGATCGACGACACGCCGAACCAATTGCGCCAAACCCTTGCGACCACCACCGCTGCCAGCCAATTCAATGTCGGTTACTTGATCAGGCAAGACGGCAACCAACGCAATACGTATCGCGGTTCCGGACTGGAATTGACGACCGACGCATGGAGCATCTTACGTGCCAAACGCGGCTTGTTCGTCACTACCGCGCCGCGTGGCGGTGCGACATCGACGCAACTCGATACCACCGAAGCACAAGGCAAGTTGAAAGCCGCTGGAGATTTATCTAAAGCGCTATCCGATGCATCGGTCCAGCATCAAGCATCATCACTTTCCATGTCACAGGGTTTGGAACAATTAAGCAAGACCATCAGTGACAAGCAAGAAGCGGATGGACAAAACGCTCATGCCTTTACCAGCCCGATTGCATTGATCGATAGTGAAGCAGGCATCAGCGTGACGACACCTGCAACCGCTGCCACCTTTGCCGGACAGGATCTGACCATGACCGCACACGGCGGCATGCGCGTCACTGGCGGTGAAGCGGTATCGATTGCAGCGGGCAAAACCGTGTCACTGTTCACGCATGAAGGCGGTGCCAAAGTCATTGCAGGCAACAGCCCGGTATCGTTCCAGGCGCATACCGGCGCAATGGACGTGATTGCGGATCAGGCGATGACGATCACATCGAGCAACGGCAGCATCAAAATCATGGCTAAGGATGAGATTCTGCTGGCCTCAGGTGGTGGATATATCAAACTGGCTGGTGCCAATATTGATATTGCTTGTCCATCGAGCGTGTCGGTCAAGGGAGCGAGCCATGATTTTATGGGGGCGGCTAGTGGGAGTGTGGCGTTATCAACACTGCCGGATACGCGAGTCCAGTTGTTTGATGAGGCATTTATTTTGAAAGACCAAGAAACCGGGGAATTATTGATTAATCATCCCTATCGCATTAAACGAGCCGACGGCACCTATGAATACGGAAAGACTGATGACAAAGGGCATACGCATACTGTTAATGCGATGGATTCTGAAAAAATAACGCTTGAAGTGTTATAGGAAACACCGATGAGGACAGTTAAATACAAAGAAAGTGGATCGTCTACTACTTCCCCGGTTAACAACAAAACGCGCAAAGAGGTACTGATTAAAGTACCCAAATACAGCCAATCATTCAACATTAGTACGTTGCTTGATTATGACCGAATGCACAGTGAATTAAAAGGGCAACCCTATCGCATCGTATTACCCAGTGACGTAATCAAGCTGCAAGGAACCATCACAGATAAGACAGATGTCGTCAGAACAGAGTCTTCAGTCAAAGTTCGTTGTGAAATTGGTGGAGGAAAATGGGAAATTCTTGAAGATGGCTACATCGACGACTTCTCCATTGAAAATGAAACGGAGCAGTTTGAATGAGCAAGCATGCAAAAAAATCTGAGGCACCACAAAAAACTCTCCCAAACCCAGTCGTTGAAGCATCGTTTGTATTTGTTGATAGGCTCAAACTACCTATCGAAAGCCTCAACGTAAAAATCCAATCGGATTCGATAAATCAAACAGCCGTTACGGATAAAGACGGCCATGCAATAACTGTTACAGAAGCAAAACGTGGCGAAAAAATCAGCATCTATGTCAGAAAGCGAAATGGTACTTTTGATTTAAAAGGAACAGTAACACCGCAGCGCGATATCAATGCCTATACCATAAGAAGCCCTGAGCTTCATTTAGAAGCGACGACAAGATTAACCCCGAAGCAAGAACTAGAAGATGATTTAAAAATCCCCACTATCAAAGAAGGGGAAATCATGACGGTGGAACGATTATTTGGCGAATTAGCTCCGTTCGTCGGGGCAGTAGAAATCATTACGGAAGTAGGAAAAGTAACCAAGGATTTCCCCACAAAGAAAACTCATGTCGAAATCAATCCGACTACGGGAAAGAAAAAAGTTGTCGAAGATTCACACGAAGAAATCGATCCAACAACAGGAAAGAAAAAGAAAATCGCCGACATTGAACACCATTACAAAGTCGTTAAAACAGACAAACCACACACGATTGCATTAAATTTATTAGGCTCACGTTTAAACTATCCAATTAGCGGAATTTCAGAAAATCAATTTCAAACGATAGCTGAGAGACTTGGTTGTGAAATTGCAGCAGTTAAAGCGGTAACTTATACAGAAACTGGGGGCGGGGGCTATTTAGAAAATGGACTGCCAAAAATTTTATATGAGCGCCACAAATTTTATAGATTTACAAAACCAACATCTGGCCCCCATCCTTTTACTAAATTTCCAGATATATGCAATCCCACTCCAGGCGGGTATAAAGGTGGTATACACGAATACGAACGTTTAATAAAAGCGGCTAAGTTAAACAAAGAAGCGGCCATCAAATCGTGCTCATGGGGTGCATTTCAAGTGCTTGCCGAATATCACAAGGAAATGAAATATTTAACTGCTGCAGAGGTCGCAAATAAATGTATGCGATCCATTGATGATCAAATCGAGATTTTCATTGCATATCTTACGAGTGTCAGTCACGCTGCCAAAAGAGCACTAATAAGAAAAGATTGGGTCAAGTTTACAGCTGCATATAATGGTGATGATTGGGATAGCACTAATCCTGATTATCCTGGGAAAATGGAGAATTATTATAATGAATTTAAGACCAAGTAGATTTGCATTTATTTGTCTCTCTATCATTTCATTAAGCATCAAGGCACAAACGCTATTTGAATTTGATAATTCTAGAACTTTCGCAATTCAAGATGGCCAGAAGATATATGGGTTTTATGATTCTGAACATCCCAAGCAATTCACCCCTAGCTTTTCCTGTAAATTCTTTTTTACGTCATCGAAAAAAATTAATAATAAATATCAGTTATCTACTTTTTATACTGAAAGCACTTTTGATAGACGTGAAAAGGATTCAGATATTAATGGCATGTTGATTATCAAAGAAAACGAATGGATTTTACATACGGATGAATTTCATGGAGGTTGCGCTAGCGGCGCTGGCGAAAATTTTATCGCACTTGCAGATGACCCTTATCCTGCATCGTTTATCGTTAAAAGGAAAAGCAATGCATTGAATATCAGGTTGGTCACAAAAAAATCATTTTTCTTTAAACGAAACAAAGAACATAAATTTACTCCTAGCACACGTTACGTTACGGAAGGAGATGTAGTAATAGTATTGAATAAAACAGAAGCATTTTCATATGTACAATTTTCCAATCCGGAAAACTCTCAACTAACCAAGGCATGGATTAAAAATAGTGATCTGGTTAATCCATTTTCAGATTAATCCATTTTCAATATCTGCAAAATATACATATGAAAGTATTATTTTTAACTCAACATGAATTTGATTAACCTGCTCCAGTGGCCAGCAATGATCATAACAGTCGTCGCAGCATGGCTTGTCGCATCTCTTTCGAAACAACAACGGGAAATCGGGTTTTGGTGCTTTTTGCTCAGTAATGCTCTATGGATCGTTTGGGGATATCACGACGGTGCATATGCGCTGATCGCATTGCAGATCGCACTAGCGGCAATGAACATTCGTGGCGCAAAGAAAAACGACTCTGAAGCAAGTAGCAAAAATAATGAATAGGAATTGCGCTCATTACGATCGCATTGTTTGAATTGCAAAGCGAAGTTCAAAATAAAACGGCCAGTTCTTTTTCAGAAATCTGGCCGTTTAACTTTTCAAGCTTGGTACATTAATCCGCCAAATTAGCAAACAAGGCTGTACTCAAATACCGCTCACCAAACGACGGAATCACCACCACAATCATCTTGCCTGCACTCTCCGGACGACGTGCGACTTCCAATGCTGCCCACAGTGCTGCACCGGACGAGATGCCGACTAACAGCCCTTCTTCCTTTGCTGCGCGGCGTGCTGTTTCGAATGCGTTGTCGTTGGTGACGCGAATGACTTCGTCGTAGATTTTCGTATTGAGTACATCCGGAATGAAGCCTGCGCCGATACCTTGAATCGGATGCGGACCTTTGGTGCCCTTGGATAAAATTGGTGATGCTTCAGGTTCTACTGCGATGCATTTGAATGATGGCTTGCGTTCTTTGATCACTTCGCCAACGCCGGTGATGGTGCCACCAGTACCGATACCGGAAACTAAAATATCAATCTTGCCGTCGGTGTCGCGCCAAATTTCTTCTGCAGTGGTTCTGCGGTGCACTGCCGGGTTAGCAGCGTTTTTAAATTGCTGTGGCATCAAATAACGAGAATCAGATGCGACCAGTTCTTCCGCTTTTTTGATGGCGCCATTCATGCCTTCAGGACCTGGCGTCAGAATCAATTCTGCGCCGTATGCACGCAACAACATGCGGCGTTCCTTGCTCATGGTTTCAGGCATGGTCAATACGCAGCGATAACCGCGTGATGCGCAAACCATCGCCAATGCGATGCCGGTGTTACCGCTGGTGGGTTCAACGATGATGGTGTCCGGTTTGATCAAGCCAGCTTGCTCTGCTGCTTCGATCATCGACAGGCCGATACGATCCTTGACACTGTGTGCAGGGTTGAAAAATTCGAGCTTGGCGACGACTTGCGCCGCTGTGCCTTTTGCCATCCGCTGAATACGAACCAGCGGTGTGTTGCCGATCAATTCTGTGACGTCATTTGCTATTTTCATGTTTGCCTTTTTTGGATCGTATTGTCAAAGATGGTGGCGTACTGCCACGCTGGTTGATACGGCCGTGATACAGAATTATCATCCGTGCCGCACCACCAATGTTCCGTTATGGATGCGATTAATTAATCGTCATGATCGTGATGTTTATCGCCTTTATGTTTCCCATGATCGTGGTGATCATCGTCGTGGCCATGATGCTCATCATGGTCCTCATGGTAACGATAACGGTCATAGTCATGTTCATGTTCGTGATGAGCGTAGTGGCGATCATGAGCGTATTCATCCGATCTTATAAAATAGACTGGACGGCCACAAGCATCATATTTGTGGCAAAACCTGTTCCAGTTCCTGGCATGCCCTGGGGGAACATGCAGGTATAACGGTTCCATATGCACTGGACGAGGCGGTGGCATGATGAGTACAGGTTGCTCGTACACGACAGGGGGCGGTGGTGCATTGCCGATGTCGATTCGTCCATAGACGCCGGGCTGAACTTGTCCGGAGACTGAAACGGCCACATTGACGTTACCGGCATGTGCTGCCGTTATGCCAAGTGCTAAGAGTGCTGTGAGCAGTTTTGGAATGGTGTTTTGCATGTTTATTCCTGAAAGTGATGATGAGTTATTTCTTGACTTGCCGTTTGAGCCAAGCGACAGCAAACACAGCGTATTAGCGATCACAACGCGTGTCAAATTTTTACACACTTTGTTACGCAATCGATAATCGATTTGCGGATTCTAGCGAAATTCATACTAACTAAAACCGTTCATATGCTAGCAAGTACCTCCATTGCCCCACCGGTAAATTCGACATGGGGATGCGCCCGATACGGATGCGTTTGAGCGCAGATACAGTCAATCCAACTTTTTCACACATGGCAGCGATTTGTCCGCGCTGCGCACCTTTGAGCGCAAAACGCAAACGATGCTCGCTTTGCCAACTGACTTTAATGGGTAGCAGCGGCTTGCCATTAAACGTTAATCCGTGATTGAGTAATGCGAGTCCGTCCGGCACAAGATCGCCGGAGACTTCAGCGATATATTCCTGCTCGATTTTGGCGGCATCATCGATCAGCTTGCGGGCCACGCGCCAATCTTGCGTCAACACTTGCAAGCCGCTGCTATTCGTTTCTAAATGATCCGTTTGTTTCAGGTCAGTCAAATGGCGTTTGAGAAAACGTTGGTCGGATCGATTATCAGCTGCAAGGGTATCTGCAGTGATCTGCTGAATTGCAGCTGCAGGATCTGAGAATGTATCTAACCCGGCAGGTTTATTGAAAATGATGGTGATAGGTTCAAACGGCTCAAGACTCGCTTGCGGCAGCAGTTCGATCTTCTGGTCCTGTACTCTAAAGCCGGGCTCTTCGACTACCTGTCCATCAACAGTCACCCACCCGCCTTGTATATATTGTTCGGCTTCGCTGCGAGAACATGACTGTAGTTCGGCAACACGTTTGGCAAGGCGGATTGATTCTGGCATGGCAAATTGAAATGGGCTTGTGATGCGTCATTGTACCCGCCTGCCTCCTGCGATTGATGCGCCCGCAAAAACAGGACGACATCTACAAAAAATAAAGCCGGAATTTCCGGCTTTATTTAAAAGGAAGACAGATCATGGTGATCTGCCTTTTTGCTCATCACGATTTATTGCACTGGCCCGTAAGAATAGCCTGATGCACAACCTGTTCCTGTGCAAGTGGTATTCAGCATGTTGACCTGGATTTGTCCGGTGTTGGTTTTCGAATGGAAGTGTCCAACGCCGTTGGTGTCACCGCCCATCAGATTGAACATGCTGCCGTCAGCCCAGCTCCAGTCGACATCCTGTGCATTGGATCCTGCACCCACATTCAGTTGCGCTTTCACGTTGCTGTTGGATTTCAGGAGCGGACCGCTGCTGCAGGTTGAGTAGTTCGAGGTTGTTGTGCAGTGGATTTCATCATGTGTGCCGGCCGAGATCGTATAGAACGATACTGCCGTATGTGAAGTGCCGGAATTGTAAAATGCATAGGATGCGCTCGTACCGGTCCATGGGTTTATACCAGGCGACCATGAATCTGGGAAGAAACCGAACCAATACGGGTCATAGATATTTTCTGAGTCGCAAGTGGCAGCATAAGGATTTGCATATCCTGTATAGAGACAAGAGTCGAGACCTCGAATACCGCCGGCAATATTCACAAAACGGCGGATGCTTCCCCAATCACCATAATAGGTCAGCGCTGTCATGGTCATCGTCACGCCCATCGAATGGGCCACGATATCGACTTGCGATTTGCCGGTATATGTTTTTACGGCGCGGATGAAATTTTCAATGATGGCGTACTTGGATTCGATATGCGTGTTGTTTTGTGGTGCAGCACGCTCGCTGGAACTTAAATACGTCACGCCAAACAATTCGCAGTCTTTATATCCCGCAGCTTTGAACTGTTGATAGACTGAATTCGGCGCCTTCGCATAGCCTGATACCTGAAATGTCGGCGCATCCCAACTGGTTGAATTGTCGCCATTCCCATGCACGAAGATCACAGGTGTATGTGTAATTGTGCAGCTTGAAGCGCCGCCAAAACCACCATACTGCCCGGCATTCGGAGAGAACCCGCCAGCGAATTGAGACGCAGTGCCGCTGCAGACCTTGCCATCAAAACTTCCGCAAGTCACTGCAGCTGCATCATTGCTATAAGCAAGTCCGGCTACACCAACTATAGCGACAGGCGCGAGAGAACCAACAGCTGCAAACACCATACCAAGCGTGCTTGCAATAAAAGAAGGGAATGAGAAATATGGTTTGTACTTTTTAATTACGTCCGACATGTGAGTCTCCTTTGTCATGTTGAAAAATGCCGTTTTCTTTTTATTGCCTTGTTGTATTTTTTCGGCATGAGATGTTTTACATCACATCTAAAAAATTTTTGTAAAGAATCGATGTGCGCATGCAGCAACATTTGCGCCATGACAATGTAACTACTGAGGTGAAAACCTCGAAAAAATAAAGGATTTTTAAAGGCTTATAGCGTGCAAAATTGCATGAAATATTGTTTGATGCGATGCGTCATTCCTAAACAATCTTTAACCTTTGTTGTTAATTTTTATGATCTTTTACGCAACAAAATATTTCGCCAAGCATTGGCAAAATGCATACGCAAAAACAGTAAAGAAATTGATCGGTCCGGCATTAATTGGAACGATAAAGCAACGTCATGCAGATATGGCGCGACATAGATACCACATTGTCACCAACTCAATGATCTTCCGTCATACAATTCTTTTATTGCTGCCGCCACTGTCTAAACGATAAAACACCAACGTAGAACAAATCGATTATTGGAGTTTTCATGAATATGGATTCAAAAAATTCTTGCAGCAATTGCGATCACTTGACCGCTCTATTGGAAGAAAAGGATCGGGAGATCCAGGCTTTACTCGCCAAGGTTGATGAATTGTCTCGGCATGATCCTTTGACCGGCGCACTCAACCGGCGCAGCATGACCCATATTCTTACGGCAGAGCTGCAGCGCTCATATCGCACCGGCCAACCATTTTGTTTTGCGATTATTAATCTCGACCATTTCAGAAAAGTGAACGAGAAATTCGGGCATCCGGTCGGCGATATCGCATTGAAAACCATCGCTGAGACGTCAAAGAATTTACTGCGAGTATTGGACCGTTTTGGACGCCTCGGCGGTGAAGAATTCGGCATCGTGTTGCCGGCCACCTGGCTGGATCAAGGGGTGCTTGCTATAAACCGGCTTTCAAAAGCGGTGGCAGAATGCGGCTGGGAACATATCACGCCAGGGCAAACGATTACGTTTTCAACCGGCATTACTACCAATGCGCCGGGAGATACGGCAGAATCAATTACCAAGCGTGCAGAGAAGGCTTTGCATCAAGCAAAAAACGATGGACGCAATCGCATCGTTCAGGCGGAAGAGCCCTTGCCGGAAGGTGTGCCGATTGATATGAATTAATGGACGGTCTACTAATACTATTTAAACTTTCAACCAAGGAGTAAATCATGAGTAAGAACCAAGACGCTAAAAAAGCAGTGAAAAAAGAACCTGCTAAAACACCGAAAGAAAAAAAGGAAGCCAAGAAATTGAAGAAGGAAGCATCGAAGCGGCAATGATGCCGGTCATGGTCTGATGAGGACATCTGCATGCGTTTGTGTTGCTGCAACGGGTAGAATCATCGCATGAAACAGATTAAATCCATCCTGCCCGCACCTGCGCAAGGCCATTGGGTCGGCGACGGTTTTCCCGTACGTCCGATCTTCGGCAGATTGGCATTTACCCAGGATATCAGCCCTTTTCTGATGTTCGACTATGGCGGGCCTGTGCAATTTACACCCACCACCCAAAAACGCGGTGTCGGCGCCCATCCGCATCGCGGCTTTGAGACAGTCACGCTCGCATTTCAAGGTGAGATCGAACATGGCGATTCGGTTGGCAATCGCGGAATTATCGGACCGGGTGATGTGCAATGGATGACAGCAGCATCCGGCATCGTGCATGAAGAATTTCACTCTCATGCCTTTGCCAAACAAGGCGGCATGATGGAGATGGTTCAACTCTGGGTCAATCTTCCAACCAGATTCAAGATGACTACGCCGCGCTATCAATCGATAACGAAAAACGACATCCCCATCGTATCGCTCGCCAATGATGCTGGGACAGTACGCGTCATAGCGGGAAATTTCCGTGACACAAAAGGAATAGCCGACACATTTAGTCCTGTCGAATTGTGGGACATCCATTTACACGCCGGCAAGTCCACCGAATTGACTGTGCCGGATGGGCACAACGCGATGCTGTTCATCCGCAATGGCAAAGTAACCGTTGGAGAAGATAAAAATGTCGGCACCGCAGACCTGGTGATGTTTTCCCTGACAGGCAGGACGATAAAGATCAGTGCACAGGAAGATGCCGACCTTTTGCTGATGGGTGGTGAACCGATCAATGAGCCGATTGCAGCGCACGGACCGTTCGTCATGAATACCAAAGCCGAGATTAATCAAGCCATCACTGATTAGCAAAGTGGTCGCATGGGGCAGCTAATGCGCCAATGAGCTGCTGATTTCATGCATTGAAACTCTCGCTGGGCAAAATCAATGGCTCAAGTTTACCCACTGCGTAGCCTTGCGCATAGTCGATGCCAATATTGCGCACCGATTCCAGTGTGTCATCGTTTTCCACATATTCAGCGATTGTCTTGATGCCCATGACATGTCCGACTTCATTGATGGCACTCACCATCGCGCGATTGATTGCATTGGTCGCAATGTCACGGACAAAAAGCCCGTCAATCTTGAGATAATCAACCGGAAATGCTTTGAGATAGGCAAAAGAAGACAAACCGCTTCCAAAGTCATCCAACGCAAAACGACAGCCCAATTTTTTGATCTTTTCCATAAAAAGCTGGGCATTGGCCATGTTGGCAATAACAGCAGTCTCCGTAATTTCAAAGCTGATGTGTTCCGGCGAAACACCAAACTCCTGAAATTGCTCAGCGATATATTGATGCAGCGAATTATCGTTTAAAGATATGCCGGATAAATTAATTGAATAAGACGTGGATAGCGCATTGGTGGAGGCATCTTTCCGCAGCAAATTCATCTCGCCATGCTGCTGTCGAATGTGGTGGCATAGTTTCCGTATCACCCATCGATCAATCTGCAACATCATGTCGTAGCGTTCAGCAGCCGGAATGAATGCGCCGGGTAAAATCAGTTCCCCATTGCCATTCACAATCCGAATTAAAATTTCCTCATGACGATGAGAAGATCCATTCAAACTGACAATGGGTTGTTTATACAATCTGAAATGGTTGCGTTCCATCGCTTCAGACAAACGTGCAACCCAAAGCATTTCACCGTGACGTCGCGCCAAGGCAAGATCCGACTCCTGATACAAATGCACGCGGTTTCGCCCTTGCTCTTTCGCTATATAACAAGCTTGATCGGCGGCAATCAGCAATTCCGACATGGATTTGCTGTCAGCATTGATCGCCACAAGTCCAATACTGACACCGATTTCAAAAGTGTGTTTATCCCATACGAAACGAAAATCCTTCACTGCAGTACGCAAGTTATCGGCAAGATAGTGTGCCTGTTCAACCGGACAATTCAACAAAAGCACGCCGAACTCATCGCCGCCCAAGCGAGCAAGGATATCGCTGTCGCGCATTTTTTCCTGCAACATCTTTGTCAGTACCTGCAACAATGCATCGCCTGCATTGTGGCCGCATGTATCGTTGATGACTTTAAACTGGTCGAGATCCATGTAGAGCAATGCATGGGTATCATGTTCGGATTTTGCAGTGGCAAGCGCGCCGGCAAGATGGATTTCAAACTCGCGTCGATTGATTAAGCTGGTAAGCGCATCGTGCGATGCCTGCCACGATAATTGATGATTCAATTGTCTCTCATGGCTGACATCATGAAAAACCAAAACAGCCCCTAATACCCGGCCGTCCTTGGATCGAATCGGCGCTGCTGAATCCTCTATGGCAATTGTGCGGTGATCCTTGGTAATTAATTGGCTGCGCGATGTCACGCCGATGGTCTGCTTTAAACGCAAACATTTCAGTGCAACGTTTTCATATAATTCGCCGGTCGCTTCATCTACCACTTGGAAGATCGTGTCGATGCTCTTGTCTTTGGCCTGCTCCAGCGACCATCCGGTCAATTGTTCGGCAACACGATTCAAATATTTTGTCTTGCCGGTATCGTCGGTGGTGATCACCGCATCACCGATTGACCCCAGCGTTACTTCAGCGAGCTCTTTTTGTTCTGCATTCGTGAGCTCATCCTGCTTTTTCTTCGTAATATCCCAAATAATTCCCAGCGTCCGGGTGGGCTTGCCTTCGTTATTTCCAAAGACATGAGCTTTCGCCGATAACCAGTGAATTGAAGAATCCGGCCATATAACGCGATATTCCAGAGCATAGTCGTCCAATCCCTCTAATGCACTCTGAAGAACATCGTGTACATGTTTTCGATCATCGGCATGGACACATTCAAGAAATTCCTTGAATGAATGGGTCAGCGGTTTCTTCTCAAAACCTAACAGTGCAGCACCCTTATCGGACCAGATAACTTCGCCATCCATTATCTTTCCATTTTTAACGCTTGAATCCCATACAGCCATGTTGGCAGCATCAAGAGCCAAGCGTAAACGCAATTGATTGTCATCATTGGAAATAGAATCCATTTTTCTTTAAAAATAGTGATAAAAAAATGAACGAATTTTTTAAAGTAATTTATTTAACCGGATCATTTGATTTTTCAAATAAAATTTAGTTTCCTATCATTGGTGAAAACTGGATATTTCCATCTTGAATCCGAAGATAGAATCCGAAGATAAAAAATGCAGTGATAGCAGATGTTTTCTTTTCGAAAGAATGAGTGTTGGCGTCACTCGCCTGTTAGACTGTCTCCACTTTACCAAGCGAAATCATTATTGTGGCCATGACCTCTTTTTCTACACTGCCTTTGTCGCCGACCTTGCTCGCCAATCTGAATAACCTCGGCTATCACACGATGACCGAGATTCAGGCACAAAGCTTGCCGATCATTCTGGAACGGCACGACCTGATTGCGCAAGCCAAGACGGGTAGCGGGAAGACGGCGGCGTTCGGCATCGGCATTTTGCATAAACTCAATCCAACCTATTTCGCCATCCAAGCGTTGGTGCTCTGCCCCACGCGAGAATTGGCGGATCAGGTATCGAATGAATTGCGTCGCCTGGCGCGTTTCACCGACAACATCAAAGTGTTGACCTTATGCGGCGGCGCACCGATGCGGCCGCAAATTGCCTCTCTTGAACATGGTTCGCATATCGTAGTCGGCACGCCGGGTCGGATACGCGATCACATCGGACGCAATACGATTGATCTATCGAAAGTGCAAACACTCGTGCTTGACGAGGCTGACCGCATGACGGACATGGGATTTTACGAGGAAATTTCCGGCATTGTCAGCGCATGCCCTGCTCGCCGTCAGACCTTGCTGTTTTCCGCAACTTACCCGGATGACATACGTAAAGCGACCGCCTCTTTTCTCAACAATCCGGTTGAAGTCAAAGTGGAATCGCAGCATAGCGCAGGCCAAATCGAGCAGCGCTTTTATGAAGTGGGATTCGATCAAAGCAATGCGGCAGTAGCGCGGCTATTGAATCATTACAAGCCGGTATCGACACTCGCTTTCTGCAATACAAAAATCCATTGCCGTGAATTGGCGGATGAATTGCGTCAACAAGGTTTTTCCGCGCTGGCCTTGTATGGTGAACTGGAGCAACGAGAACGTGATGAAATTCTGGTGCTGTTTGCCAATCAGAGTTGTTCTGTTCTGGTTGCAACTGATGTCGCTGCGCGCGGTCTCGATATCCAGACACTTGGCGCAGTGATTAATGTGGATGTATCGAAAGATACCGAAGTCCATATCCACCGCATCGGCCGCACCGGCCGTGGCAATGAGACTGGACTGGCTCTCAGTCTGTGCGCACCGAATGAAAAAAAATGGGTCAAGCTGATCGAGGAGTATCAAGGCGCACCGGTGCAATGGTGTGATCTCGCCTCATTGCAATCGGCGGAAGGCGGGCCGTTGCAGGCGCCGATGGTGACCTTATGCATCATGGGCGGCAAGAAGGATAAATTGCGTCCGGGCGATTTGTTGGGCGCGTTGACTGGCGAAGCGGGCCTTACCAAAGAACAAGTCGGCAAGATCAATGTGTGTGAATTCATGACTTATGTCGCCATCGATCGCCGCTTTGCAAAGCAAGCTTTTGCGCGCCTATGCAAGGCAGGCGACAGCGGCAATATCAAAGGGCGTAATTTCAAGATGCGTTTTGTTTGATTATTTTTACGTAAAACAAGCATCCAGATCAAGAACGGCAGTATTCCAATGGCCTACCATGCGCTTTATGGTAAGTTAATCGCTTTGCAACAATGTTCAAGTGGAGGGATGTGAATGGGCCAACAACCGGACAATACTGAGACCTTTAAGGATCCCGTCTGCGGAATGACGGTGAAACCCAATCCGGAAAAAGCAATAGAACATGGCGGGCGCACCTGGTATTTTTGCAGTACGGGCTGCATGACGAAATTCAAGGCCAATCCCAGCGCGTATATTTCCAAAGCTGCCAGTGCAGCATCTTCAGCGCATGCATGCTGTGCTCACGAGCATGCGTCCTCGCACGAATCCATGTCAATCGCTCCTGCCGAAAAGCCCTACACCGATCCAGTCTGCGGCATGAAGGCAGCAGCCGATCCTGCCAAATCCGTCACGCACGCCGGCACCACTTACTATTTTTGCAGCCAGCATTGCGTGACCAAATTCCGCGCCAATCCTGAACAATATTTGCATGCACAGACGGCCAAACCAGCTGCGTCCAAGGATGCGATATACACCTGCCCGATGCATCCGGAAGTCCGGCAAATCGGGCCTGGCACTTGCCCTAAATGCGGCATGGCACTGGAACCGATGGATGCAACGGCTGAAGAAGACACCAGCGAACTGCGCGATATGACACAGCGCTTTTGGATCAGTCTGGTGTTGACAGTGCCATTGCTCTTCATCACGATGACCGAGATGATCCCTGGCATCAGCTTGCATCATAAGTTAGGCAACACCGGCTATAGCTGGCTGCAAGCGATACTGGCGACACCCGTTGTCGTATGGGGTGGCTGGCCATTTTTTGTGCGAGCCATCGCGTCATTCAAGACGTGGAACCTGAACATGTTTAGCCTGATCGGACTAGGCACAGCAGCGGCATTTTCATTCAGCGTATTTGCATTGCTGTTCCCTGCCGCGTTGCCCGATGCTTTCAAAGTGGATGGCATGGTTCCACTTTACTTTGAAGCAGCGGCAGCCATTGTGACCTTGGTGTTGATGGGCCAGGTGTTGGAGTTGCGCGCTCGCTCCAAGACCAACAATGCGATCAAATCCCTGCTCGAACTTGCACCGAATACCGCGCTGCGCGTCAAAGCCGATGGCACCGAAGAAGAAATCCATCTCGATCAAGTGCAAGTCGGCGACGTTCTTCGTGTGAAGCCTGGTGGCAAAATTCCTGTTGACGGCGTGTTGACCGATGGCCATTCCAATATCGATGAATCAATGATCACGGGCGAACCCTTGCCCGTGAAAAAAGCAATCGGCAGTAAAGTGACTGCCGGCACGGTCAACCAAACAGGTACATTCCTGTTGCGCGCCGAGAAAATCGGCTCAGATACTTTGCTGTCACGCATCGTGCAGATGGTCAATGAAGCCGGACGCTCGCGTGCACCGATCCAAAAATTGGCGGATCAGGTCTCAGGTTGGTTCGTTCCTGCAGTCATGGCAGTCGCTGCCATTGCCTTCATCAGCTGGGCACTTTTCGGTCAATCTCCTGCTCTCGCCAACGGTTTGGTTGCTGCGGTTTCGGTACTGATCATCGCCTGCCCTTGCGCATTAGGATTGGCAACACCGATATCGATCATGGTCGGCGTTGGACGCGGCGCGACAGAAGGCGTACTGATCAAGGATGCGGAAGCGCTTGAACTGATGGAAAAAGTGGATACGCTGGTGGTCGATAAAACCGGCACGCTGACGGAAGGCAAGCCACAGGTGCAACGTGTGATCGCGGCACAAGGATATGCCGAATTGACGGTGCTGCATTACGCCGCCAGTCTGGATGCGCAGAGCGAACATCCGCTTGCGGCAGCAATCGTACAGCACGCTAAAGAGCAGAATTTATCGCTTAAACCAGTTGCTCAATTCGATTCCGTCACCGGTAAAGGTGTGCATGGCGAAATCGACGGAAAACGCATCTCGCTCGGTAATGCGCATATGATGGAAACAGAAAAGGTCGACGTGTCTGCACTGGATGCAGATGTCACGGCACTCAGAAAACTGGCACAGACAGTCATATTCATGGCCGTCGATGAAAAACTGGCTGGCATCCTGAGCATCGCCGATCCAATCAAGTCCACCACGCGTGAAGCGATTCAACAATTGCATGCAGCCGGTCTGAAAATCGTGATGCTGACCGGAGACAATGCAACGACCGCAGCAGCGATTGGAAAATATCTTGGTGTGGATGATTTCAAGGCGGACGTGCTACCTGAAGAGAAATTAAATTATTTAAAAGCCCTGCAACAGCAAGGCCGCATCGTTGCGATGGCTGGCGATGGCGTCAACGATGCGCCTGCATTGGCTCAAGCGAACGTCGGCATTGCGATGGGAACGGGAACGGATGTCGCGATGAATAGCGCGCGCATCGTATTGGTCAAAGGTGATTTACGCGGCATTGCCAAGGCACGCTTGCTCAGTCAGCACACGATGAAAAACATTCGGCAGAATTTGTTTTTTGCGTTTGTCTATAACTTTTTGGGTGTGCCGATTGCCGCAGGTGTGCTGTATCCGTGGTTCGGTATTTTGCTCAGCCCGATGCTGGCTAGTGCGGCGATGAGTTTGAGTTCGGTTTCGGTGATTAGTAATGCGCTGCGGTTGAGAAGGAAGAAGTTGTTGTGATGATGGTGCTGGTAATGACAAAAAACTGCAAGCCATAACAAGGCTTTGTCTACAGAAAAGGCAGCAGGTATGCAATTAGTGATCAATATCGATGTCGATGATCTGGAAAAGGCCATTCAGTTTTATACGGATGCACTTGAACTACGCCTTTCCAGACGATTGTTTGGAAATACGGTGGCCGAGATGGTGGGCGCTTCATCTCCAATTCAACTGCTCTTGAAACCTGCAGGAACGAATCCGTTTTCCTTAGCGAATATCTCGCGTGAGTATGGACGGCATTGGACACCTGTACACCTGGACTTTGCAGTCGATAATGTTTGTGCTGTTGTGGAACGTGCAATTCACGCCGGCGCAAATTTGGAAGGGCAGATCCAAAGTTATCCATGGGGACAAATTGCGACAATGAGCGATCCATTTGGCCATGGATTTTGTGTAATGCAATTTACAACGGAAGGCTACGATGTGGCTGAGTAATGTGCCACCTCATCCAACATCACTTCGAAATTTTAAACAGCTTGAAGAAATTCTCAGTGGTCCGCTCTGCCACACGCTCGACAGAAGCCCCTTTGAGCTTCGCCAAAAATTCCGCAACATGCATGACGAACCCAGGTTCATTCATTTTGCCTCGATGCGGGACCGGTGCAAGATAGGGCGAATCCGTCTCAATCAGCATCCGCTCAAACGGCACCGCTAATGCCACCGCTTGCAATTCTTTTGCGCTCTTGAATGTCACGATGCCGGAAAACGAAATATAAAACCCCATCGCCATCGCCGCTTCCGCGACAGCCAGCGACTCAGTAAAACAATGCATTACGCCACCAGCCCCACCAGCATCCGTACCCGCGCCCTCCTCGCGCATGATCCGGATCGTATCTTCCGATGCGGAGCGCGTATGGATGATCAACGGTTTGCCGGTAATACGCGATGCTCGAATGTGGGTACGAAAACGTTCGCGTTGCCATTCGAGATCGCCGGTCAGCCGGTAGTAATCCAATCCGGTTTCGCCAATCGCAACGATTTTGGGATGATCGGATAGACGGACCAATTCTTCAACGCTGGGTTCTACTGTGTCGGGATAATCAGGATGGACACCAACCGACGCATAGATATTTGGATATTGTTTTGCCAGTTCAAGAACACGCGGAAAGTCCGGTAAATCGACCGATACGCAAAGTGCATGAGATACATGGTTCTCAGCCATCTTGCCGAGGATCTCGGGCATGCGGACGGCGAGTTCGGGAAAATCAATGTGGCAATGGGAGTCGATATACATAGGGATATATTGTAGGCTGTTGCTACGACATCCGCTTGCCCGCGACTGCTAGATCGCGCTTACAACCAGACCATTCAGAAATATTGTTCTATGGTCAGATTTTATAAAGTCAGTGTCGCGCGCGATGATCCCAATGCTGCGCCGAGTATTTCTTCAATACGCTTCTTGACGCGCAATCCGCTGTCGTCGGCAGGAAAATGCACGCCGATACCTTGCGGCTTGTTGCTGTGCGCACCGGCTGGTGTGATCCACGCAACTTTTCCTGCGATTGGATATTTGTTGGGGTCGTCCATTAAACTGAGGATCAGATAAATTTCATCACCGAGCTTGTACGATTTGTTGGTCGGCACGAAGATCCCGCCATTCGTTAAAAATGGCATGTACGCAGCATACAGTGCCGATTTTTCCTTGATCGGAAGCGACAGCACTGACGGGCGAGAAACCGCCTTGGTATCTGCTGGAATTTCGGCCATCACGATCCTTTCAAGTAAATAATTTTGAGTAATCCAACAGCATATCTTCTATGAAAAGCTTGGTTGACAATGGATGTTCTGCAATCGCGCGTCGCTCATTCAACCCTTTTTGCATTTGCAAAAGCCCACCGACATCCGTCACTTTTGCCAGTGCAGCAAGTTCCTTTTGATAGCGCGGGAAATACCGAATCTTGCCCGTTAGCTTAACGGAAAATACGTCATACAACCAGCGTTGCATCGATGTGACCAGCTCGACGACAGGAGTTTTCTGTAATTGTTCGGCTGTTTTCAGCGCGCCTTCAATGCCCGGTTTGGACAAATGCTGTAGTAATGCATCCACCGATTCACGCGAATCGCCCTCTGCGGACACACTGGCGGCTAACGGTGCTCCACCTTGCTCAGCCAGCCAGGATTCAGCGTCTTTAACACCTTGGTGTTTTAACCATTGCAGCGCCTCATCTTGAGTCGGTATCGGTAACGCAAATTTGCGGCAGCGCGACAGGATGGTCGGCAAAAGGCGATCGAGGCTATTGGAAACCAGAATAAATACCGTATTGGGTGGCGGCTCTTCCAAGGTCTTCAGCAAGGCATTGGCTGATGCTCCGTTCAATGCTTCCGCTGGATACAGCACAATCACACGCTTGCCTTGCCGATGCGTGGAGATATTCATGAAGTCGCTTAGCGCACGGATCTGATCTATCCGGATATCCTTGGATGGCGCCTTCGCCGACTTTGCTGTTTTTTTTGTATCACCGGATTCTGCAGCTTCTGCGTCTTCAGACGCATTATCTTCATCCAGAACTTCCGGCCGGACGCGGCGATAATCAGGATGGCTGTATTGTTCAAACCATCCACATGAACCGCATGTGCCGCATCCATGCCCGTCGGCCAGCGGTGTTTCGCACAACAAGGATTGCGCAAAATGCTCGGCAAATTCAGTTTTTCCTATCCCTGTCGGTCCATAAAACAAGATGGCGTGCGGCAAACGCTGGCGCAATTGCTGAAGCTGTTGCCAAGGTTCATTTTGCCAAGGATAAAGGTTATTATTCATTTAAATTCAAATACTTATAATTCTTCTATATAATTTACTTTAAATTAAAGGCAGGGATTGCATTTAATCATTTAAATTCAAATACTTAAAACAATTTCTTCAAGTAATTTTTGAATTTGTTCAATAGATTGTGTCGAGTCGATTACACGAAATCTTTTAGGAAATTCTGCCGCCCTGCGCAGATACTCTGCCCTTGTCGCCGCAAAGAAATCTGCCTTCTCTTTTTCAAACTTATCCAACTCGCGTGTTGCATCCAAACGTGCGCGCGCCACTTCAAGCGGCACGTCAAACAGCAACGTGAGGTCGGGCTGCAAATGGGGATGAACCCATTGCTCCAATACCTCAAGCTTATGCAAATCCAGTTTCCTGCCACCGCCTTGGTAGGCAAACGTCGCATCTGTAAAGCGGTCCGAAATGACCCAATCGCCGCGATTGAGCGCAGGTTCAATCACCTGTGCAATGTGCTCGCGGCGCGCGGCAAACATCAACAGCGCCTCGGTTTCTAGATGCATTTTTTCCTGGAGCAGTATCTCGCGCAAGCGTTCGCCCAAAGGCGTACCGCCGGGTTCACGGGTAGTGACGACAGGTATGCCACGCGATTTAATCAGGTCAGCGATAAAAGCCAAATGGGTCGATTTACCGGCGCCATCGATTCCTTCAAATGTAATGAATTTACCAAATGCCATATTTACTTATCTCCTCGACCATTTGGCAGAGGATTTAATCAATTAGAAATAAGGTGAATTATGAGGCCAAACGGGAGAACAGATGAGCTCCCAGCCTATAAATAAGGACTCAACCATCAGCGCTGATACTTGTTTACCGCTCGATTATGGTCATTTAAATTGCTCGAAAACTGACTGCTGCCGTCTTTCCTCGCCACAAAATACAAGACATCGGTCGTCGCCGGATTAAGCGTAGCTGCCAGTGCTGCTCCACCAGGCAATGCTATCGGGGTTGGCGGCAATCCTGCACGCGTATAAGTGTTGTAGGGAGTGTCCCGCTCCAGATCGCTTTTGTGGATTTTTCCTTTGTATTTATCGCCCATGCCATAAATCACTGTTGGATCGGTTTGCAACAACATTCCCAACTTCAATCGATTCACAAAGACCGCCGCGACCATGCTGCGCTCAGACGATTGTCCTGTTTCTTTTTCGACAATCGATGCCATCGTCAACGCCTCATAAGGCGTCTTGTATGGAAGAGTGGGATTGCGGGCTGCCCATGCCTCATTCAAGCGCTTCATCAGTACGGCATGCGCCTGTCTGTAAATTTGCAGATCACTCGCGCCGGTCGCGAACATATAGGTATCCGGGAAAAATAACCCTTCCGGATTCTTGAATTCGGTTGTGATCAGCGCAAGCAATTCCTGATCGGACATCTGTGCCGTGTCATGCTTTAAGGCAGGGTGTGTATTGATTTCCTCGCGCATTTGCTTAAACGTCCAGCCCTCGATAATCGAGATTGCTTCTTGCGCAAACTCTCCGCGTACTAATTGGGAAATCAAGTGAAGTGGCGTCGTGCCAGGCTTCAACACGTAATTCCCGGCCTTCATTTTTGCGCTTTTGCCACTGATGCGCGCCAGCAAAACAAAAAGATGAGGATTCATTGGAACGCCGGCAGCCACTATTTGCTGCGCCGCACTTTTGACGGCACTGCCCGGCTTGATGCTGAAATCAATACCTGGCTGCTCTGGAGGGATGATCGGCTGCTGCTCCCAATAAACGACAAAACCCGCAAAAACCAGTGCGAGAACAATCATTAGAGCCAAGACTTTTTTTAGGAATGCCATCTCTTATCGTGCGTTCTGACGTAAATTAAATAGCGCATCTATAATCATCATAATACTTAATGGATATTTTTCCGAGTAATACGTGTGACGGCAAACAGACAGAACGCAAATCATCAAGAATGTGGTTAAGAAGATATGAGTAAATGGCAGGAATTTTTAAGTCGACAGGACCAACCAAATAATACGTTGGCGATATCCGATGCCCAGATAACAAGCTTTGTCGCGCCTTTATTGGACCTCGGCATCATTGCATTCACCGGTGAAGAAGCCGCGCATTTTCTGCACAATCAACTTACCAATGATATAGAACATCTCGACATGACCGAGGCCAGATTGGCGGGATACTGCTCACCCAAAGGTCGGCTGCTGGCGACAATGCTGGTATGGAAAACGCCTGAAGCTATCATGCTGCAATTGCCGCACGAGATTCTGCCTGCAATCCAGAAACGCCTGCAAATGTTTGTCATGCGCGCAAAAGCCAAGTCGGCAGACGTCAGCGAGCAGCATGTCATTCTGGGTGTGGCTGGCACTCCGGCTGCGACTGCATTATCCAAATGGTTTGACGTAATGCCATCAGCACCCTATTCAACTGTCACGTCGAATGCGGGCACGCTAATCAGAGTTGCCGATGCATTTAACGCACCACGCTATATCTGGATTACAACACCGGATTTTGCCATCGCATCATGGCCTGCATTAATTCAAGTACTGACACCAGCCGACGCCAGCACTTGGCGGTTAACTGATATTCACGCAGGCATTCCACAAGTCGCGCTAGCGACACAGGAAAAATTCGTTCCGCAAATGATCAATTTTGAAGTGGTCGGCGGCGTCAATTTCAAGAAAGGTTGTTACCCCGGACAAGAGATCGTCGCGCGCAGCCAGTATCTGGGCAAGCTGAAACGCAGAATGATGCTGGCAACGATAGCGACACAGGACGCCACCGCAGGAATGGATGTTTTCTCCAGCGAAGATCCGGAACAGCCATGTGGAATGATTGTGAACGTCGAGCGCAGCTCACCAAACCAGATGGATTGCCTGGTCGAGATCAAAACCGCATCGGCAGAATCCGGATCGATCCATTTAGGTGGCGCTCAAGGGCCGACGCTCAACTTTCAAGCGTTGCCGTATGCGTTGCCGGACTCTGAATAAGGTCATCCATATGGATTGGTATATTTATTACCTTGCCCCATGCGATCGCGCAGATGAATTGCAAAAACAAGTGCTCAATATGCAAACTAAACTTGCCAAAGAATTCAGTTTGATTACAGAACTCAAACGTCGACCCGATAAAAGAGACGAATGCCACACCTGGATGGAAGTTTACCGGAACGTTCCGGAAAATTTTGATACGATACTACTGCATGCCGTTACACAAGCAGGAATAAAAACACTGATCAATGGCGAGCGTCATATAGAACGTTTTTTGGACTTATCCGCATGTGCTTAATCGTATTCGCCTGGCATGTTGTACCTGGGATGCCACTGATAGCCGCTTCCAATCGCGACGAGTTTTATGATCGCCCTGCGGTTCCTGCAGCCTGGTGGCAAGATCATCCTCAAGTCTTTGCCGGACGCGATTTACAAGGTGGAGGCACCTGGATGGGTGTGACAAAGGATGGCCGCTTTGCCGCCATCACGAATGTACGCAATCCCGCTGAAAACCGTGCCGATGCGCCCTCTCGCGGCATGCTCGTCTCCAATTATTTAATCGGCAAATCCACTGCGCAGGAATACATTGCTGAGATTGATCCGCATACTGCCGATTTCAACGGTTTCAATTTGCTGATTGGCGACCACGATACGCTGATCTGGTACTCCAACAAAGCTGGCGACGATGCACGCAACGGCAAGCCATTGACGCCAGGAATTTACGGCATATCGAATGGCGGGCTGGACTCCTGCTGGCCGAAAGTCGTACGAACAAAAGCACAATTCGCCAGCCTGCTTTGTCAGTGCGCTCCTGAAGAAGCTTTTTTCGACATGCTTGCCGATACCACACGTGCTTCGGATTGCCGGTTGCCGAAAACCGGTGTGAGCATGGAACTGGAAAGAGTTCTGTCATCGGTCTGCATTGAATCACCCAACTACGGAACGCGGGTATCGACAGTCGTCAAACTGGATGCTGCCAATAATGCGGTTCTCTATGAGCGGCAGGTCAAGTAAGTGAATTAAAACAAAAGACGCATATGGATATGCGGGATTCCGGCATCCATAAATATTTCGCCCTCTGGAAAAAATCCATAGCGCTCATAAAAAGCCTGCACCTGTAGCTGCGCATTCAACATCACTTCGCTGTGTCCTCGTCTTTTCGCTTCTTGCATTAACGCGGTAAGAATTGCTCCGCCAATTCCTGCTTTACGATTGACGTGCTTCACAGCCATGCGGCCGATATGACCGTCAGGCAGCAAACGACCGGTGCCGATCGCTTGACCTGATTCATCCATGGCGATGGCATGCATACTGACCGAATCCATCTCATCCCATTCCATCTCCACCGGAACATTCTGTTCAACGATAAAAACTTCGCGACGTATAATTTCTGCATTGGCACGCTGCATCGGCCAATCCCCCAGGACGATACGGTAGCTCATGCAGATTAATGGTTCTTTAATTTGGCTTGCAGGATATCGCGCACATGCGGCGTGGCGGCGAACGGATCGCTTGGATTGCGTCGCATCATGATATCTTCCATCCGCGTCTGCACACTTTCAAGCGCGCCAGGATGAGAGTAAATGTAAAACTTGTCGTCGCGAATCGCATCGAAAGTCAATTCTGCAACCTGTGCTGCCGACACCTTGCCGGACACTACTGCTTTATCGGTCATGACCTGGCAAACTCGTTGGCTTAAAGTTGGCCGCATTGAATTGCGCATCTCTTCAGGACGATTGCGGTGAGATTGGTTAATCCCGGTCGGTACATAATAAGGACACAGCACGGATGCACTGATCGGCGCGTCAACCAGTTTGAGATCCTGATAAAGCGATTCAGATAATGCCACCACCGCATGCTTGGAAACATTGTAAAGACCCATGTTGGGTGCATTCACCAATCCAGCCATCGACGCTGTATTCACGATGTGCCCTTGGTAACTGGAATCCTTTTTTGCACAATCCAGCATCAGCGGTGTGAAGATGCGCACGCCATGGATCACACCCCATAGATTGACACCCAATACCCATTCCCAATCGGACTGCGTGTTTTCCCATACCAGCCCGCCGCCTGCTACGCCCGCATTATTGAATAACAGATGTACTGCGCCAAAGTTTGCCATTGCCGCATCTGCCAATGCCTGGACTTCTTCCGATTTGCGCACATCGCAACGAACCGCCAATACGTTTGCTCCTGCTGCTTCCAGTTCTGTTTGTGCCGTATGCAACGCATCCATTTGCACATCAGCCAGCACCAGTTTCATGCCAAGTTTTGCGCCGATATTGGCGAATTCTCTGCCGAAACCGCTGGCTGCGCCGGTAATCACGGCAACTTTGTCTTTGAAAATTTGCATATGAAATATTCAGTGAGGGTTAATCAGACTATCTGCTTTAATTTCGTGGCGGCATCCAGGCGTTTTAAGTATTTGAATGTTCCCATCGCCTTGGCAACCAATTTGTCGCCATGCCACACTTCACCTTCGCAAAAGCACATCGTGGTAGAACGATGATATGCCTTGCCTTTGGCGATGATGCGCGAACCAGCCATGCCGCCAGGTTGCAGAAAACTGGTATTCATATCGACGGTCACGCCTGCCTGTGCTTCCGGATATAAGGAGCGGCCTGCCATCGACATCACCACATCCAGCAAGGTCATCGTCACGCCACCATGCGTGACGTGCCAGCTATTCATGTGGCGTGGTTGCAAATTCAGTGCAAGCGTCGCTTCGCCATTTCCCATACCGAGAAATTCCACTCCCATATCGGTCAGGAATGGAATTTCGTTTGGAAATGGTTTTGGCGAAGTATGCATTTCTGGTCTTTTTGATTGTCTATATTGTCGTGAGAATTCAAGCGGAAATTCAAGCAGATAAGCGCTCCGCAGAATCACAAATATCCACTTGCGCACCGACCGACACCAGGTCGAACAGTTCGACAATATCCGCATTCTTCATTCTGATGCATCCATGAGAAGCCGGTTTGTCGAACGGCACATCTTCCGGGCAGCCATGTATGTAAATATATCGCCGCATCGTATCGACCGAGCCAAGACGATTTTTGCCAACTTCCATTCCGGAAAGCCAGAGAATGCGTGTCAGAATCCAATCGCGATCCGGATTGGATGCAGCCAGCTCTTTGGAATAAATTTCGCCAGTCTCGCGCCGTCCCACCAAAACCGTGCCTTCGGCACAGCCGGCGCCAATCTTTGCGCGAATCACATGCAAACCGCGTGGCGTGCATCCGCTTCCTGCTTGTTCACCTACGCCATTCTTCCCTGTGGAAACGGAATACTCCCGCAGCATCCCATTCGGCGTTAATAACTGAAGTTTTTGATTGTGGATATCCACAATGATTTTTATGCTTGTCGAGGTAGCCATTTTATTCATCGGATTTCATAATCCATGCATTGACGAGCATCGCGTATCGCACCGAAGAAAGGCTTGAGCGCAACATGTTGCGGATGATTCTGGTATGCATCGAGTACCGCTTTGTCAGTGAATTCTGAATACAACACAACATCGTAAGTCGCTTCCAATCCAGGTTGCGCAATTGCCACTTCGAATCTCAATATTCCTGGCACCAGATTTGCACATGCATCGAGTTTTTCTTTCATCTTGCGTGCGTTGGTTTGCTTATCCGCATTTTCAGCAAAGTCCTTCAACTTCCATATGACAATGTGCTTCAGCATATATATTCTGTTTCCTCAATAACATTCAGGTACTTAGAACCTATTCCAGTAGGCCAAGTCGTCGCAGCGGGGTGCTTTGCGCGCGGCACTGCGTTGCGGCTCCTTGCCATAGCTCGCTATGTCGCGTCGCCACCCTTGCAGGGCGCCTATCCGCTTGCAAGCGGATACCGTTACGCACACAAATCACCCCCGCCGCAACTGACCCGGCCTACTGGAATAATAGGTTCTTATAGCGCTTGCATGATTATAGAGGCGTTCTGAATAGATAGACGGTTTTCGGATTTGATAGATACATCATATTGCACCGCACAAAATTAAATTGCCATTTTCAACCCGTAAGCTTCTGTAAGTTTCAAGCAAGTCTGCCGTAAGTTTGAGATAGCACACTCCTGCCATGCAAAAGTTATGCAGGTGAATTTGCATATTTATATAAACCTCTTCAGGAGACAAGCATGGCCACATTACCGACCACTGCAGGCGGCATCACGGCGGAGGAACGAAAAGTTATTTTCGCGTCGTCGCTTGGCACTATCTTTGAATGGTACGACTTCTATCTATATGGCTCGCTGGCAGCCATTATCGCTAAACAGTTCTTTGCCGGCACAGATCCCAATACAGCGTTCATTTTTGCGTTGCTCGCATTCGCCGCCGGCTTCATCGTACGGCCTTTCGGTGCGTTGGTATTCGGGCGACTGGGTGACATGATCGGCCGCAAATATACATTCCTCGTCACGATCCTGATCATGGGTGGCTCGACATTTATAGTCGGCCTGCTACCAGGTTATGCATCAATCGGCATTGCAGCGCCAATCATTTTGATTTCCCTACGCATTTTGCAAGGCCTGGCACTCGGTGGCGAATATGGCGGTGCCGCGACTTATGTAGCGGAACATGCACCGGATGATAAGCGCGGTGCATTTACTTCCTGGATCCAAACCACAGCAACCTTGGGATTGTTCTTGTCACTGCTGGTGATTCTCGGCACGCGTACAGCGATCGGTGAAGCGGCTTTTGCCGATTGGGGCTGGCGCATTCCGTTCCTGCTCTCCGTATTTTTGCTTGGTGTATCAGTCTGGATTCGTTTATCGATGAATGAGTCTCCTGCCTTTGCCAAAATGAAAGCAGAAGGCAAGACATCCAAAGCACCGTTGACCGAATCATTCGGCCAATGGAGAAATTTGAAAATCGTGATTCTGGCCTTGTTTGGTCTTACAGCAGGTCAGGCAGTGGTCTGGTACACAGGTCAGTTTTATGCGTTGTTCTTCTTGACCCAGACGCTGAAAGTGGATGGCCCGACTGCCAACCTGTTGATCGCCGGATCACTATTAATCGGCACACCATTCTTCTTGGTATTCGGTACGTTGTCTGACAAAATCGGCCGCAAGAATATCATCATGGCAGGCTGTCTGTTGGCAGCAGTAACCTACTTCCCGATTTTTGGCGCATTGACACACTATGCCAATCCGGCTCTGGAAGCAGCACTCCAAAAGGAACCTGTGGTTGTAACCGCTGATCCTGCAACGTGCCAATTCCAATTCAACCCGACAGGAACCAAAAAGTTTACATCGTCTTGCGACATTGCCAAGGCAAAGTTGTCGGCTGCTTCCGTGAACTATACGAACGAAGCTGCACCGGCGGGCACTGTCGCCACCATCAAGGTCGGCAGCAAGGTCATCACTTCTTATGATGCGAAAGGACTACCGAAGGAAGAAGCTGCAGCAAAAGACAAAGCGTTTTCAAAAGAATTATCTGATGAAATCAAGGCAGCAGGATATCCAACCAAAGCTGATCCTGAACAAATCAACAAACCAATGGTTTTGCTGCTGCTGTTCATTCTCGTGATTTACGTAACGATGGTGTATGGTCCGATCGCAGCGATGCTGGTTGAAATGTTCCCGACCCGCATTCGTTACACATCGATGTCGTTACCGTACCACATCGGTAATGGCTGGTTTGGCGGTTTGTTACCAACCACAGCATTTGCCTTGGTCGCATTCAAAGGCGATATTTACTACGGACTGTGGTATCCGATCATCATTGCCATGATTACTTTCGTAGTCGGTATGCTGTTTATAAAAGAGACGAAAGATAACGATATTTACGCTGATGAGCGTTAATCAGTAAAAGCACGACGCTTCCAGCGTCTTGCAAGACCAAGCCGCAAGAGAATTCTCTTGCGGCTTTTTTATTGCAAAGCCAGTTTCCAAGGCCAAAATTGAGGCGATCGCCAGCGCAGACTCTCCCCATTGGGGTGCGCGAGTTAAAATGACTCGATATTTTGTAACTTAGCCAATTTTTCACTGTCCAAAAGCATCAAGATTTGCTATGGTCAGCATGCTATTTTGTATTCAAACTCACAATAATTATACAAACCGGTTTTTACCTTACTTATTTCGTTTTACATGAAGACACCTGATCGCCTTGGTACACCATTATCTCCCTCTGCCGTAAAAGTCATGCTGCTGGGTTCCGGCGAGCTGGGGAAAGAAGTCATCATCTCGCTTCAACGCCTTGGTGTTGAGGTGATCGCTGTAGATCGTTATCCCGATGCGCCCGGCCATCAGGTTGCGCATCGTGCCCATGTCATTAACATGGCCGACGGCGCAGCGCTCGCGGCGTTGATCGAACTGGAAAAACCCGATCTGGTCGTACCAGAGATCGAAGCGATTGCGACGCAAACTCTGGTCGAATTAGAAAAGGCCGGCAAGGCAACCGTCATTCCTACAGCGCGTGCAGCTTGGCTGACCATGAATCGTGAAGGCATCCGGCGTCTTGCTGCAGAAGACTTGCGCTTGCCCACCTCGCCTTACCGTTTTGCCGATAGCCTGACTGAACTCAAGGATGCCTGTGCAACCATCGGCTTCCCATGCGTGATCAAACCGGTCATGTCTTCATCGGGAAAAGGCCAATCAAAAATCGATCATGCTCACGAGATTGAAGCCGCATGGAATTATGCCGCAGCAGGGAGTCGTGTCGATGCCGGTCGTGTGATTGTTGAAGGCTTCATCGATTTTGAATATGAGATTACGCTGTTGACCGTGCGTGCATTGAATGAGCTGGGCGTCGTAACAACGCAGTTCTGCGAGCCGATTGGTCATGTGCAAGTCAATGGCGACTATGTCGAGTCGTGGCAACCTCATCCGATGCCTGCGATGGCTTTGGCCAAAGCTCGCGAAATCGCGAAAGCAGTGACGGATAATCTTGGTGGCCTGGGCATATTTGGTGTTGAGTTATTCGTCAAGGACGACATGGTCTGGTTTTCCGAAGTCAGCCCGCGACCACACGACACAGGCATGGTCACCATGGCCAGCCAGGTGCAAAGTGAATTCGAATTGCATGCCAAGGCAATTCTGGGCTTGCCGGTCAATGTCGCATTAAGGGCACCCGCTGCTTCCGCTGTGATTTACGGCCAGCATGAAGCGAAGGCCATTGCATTTGAAGGTGTGGCCGATGCGTTGCGCGTACCAGGCGCCGACATCCGTTTATTTGGCAAGCCGGAGTCATTCGCGCGGCGCCGCATGGGAGTCGCGCTGGCGACCGCCGCGGATATTCAAACTGCACGCAATAATGCAAAGCTGGCAGCAAGCAAAGTCAAACCGGTCGTGACACAGTGATGGGAAAATGAAAACCCCGCTGCTCCATTCCGGAGAAACGATCACCACCAACGAAATTTTTCGTTTGGCGTCATTGTTCCTTTACATCATATTGTTGCTGCATATCGTGCTTGCCGCAGCGACACAGCATATATCGATCACTGCAGCAAGCGCACTCGCGATCAGCCTGCTCACCCTGCTTTTCTTTGTCGCGTTAGGCCGTTATGTATGGCCACAGGTAGTCGCCTACGGCCAAAGCCGTATTCTGTTTGAAATGGCCGTCGTCATTGCAGTGATAGGCTTACTAACCTTGCGACCGATTCTGCCGTCCGTCCCGCTGCCATGGTTGATCGGCGTGGCAGGTGTTTTTCCGCTTGCACTCGGCACCGGTATCGCACTGACTGCAGTTGTATCTATTGGAGCCATCGGGCTTGGCTTGAATGCGCAGTTAGGAATGCCCTTGAACGATTGGTTGCCGAACATGTATGCAACCTTGTTTGTCGGACTCTTGGCCACTTTGCTGGCAAAAGCATTGAATACGAATACTACTGCGCTGTCACAAGCGTACAAGAACGAACGCCGCTTTGACGCGATTGCACGTGCAACCCGCCACATATTCATGATCGTCGATGCAAAATACAAAATCATGTATGCCAATCCAGCGTTGCAGGAAGTGATCGGCTATACACTGGAAGAAATCAAGACAAACAATATCAATGCGGTGATTCATCCGGATGATGTCGAAGAGCACAATAAAAAATTGCGTTACTTGCGCGACACGCCTCAAAGCAGCATCTTCTCGCGCCATCGTACCCAACATAAAGACGGACACTGGATATGGGTTGAAACATCAGGCTACAACATGCTGCACGACGATGCTATCAATGGACTGGTCTTCAGCATCGAAGACATCAATGCTCGCAAAGATGCAGAGCGCAAACTGGCGGAAGAACATACATTGCTGCGTGCAGTACTGGATCTGAACCCCTCGATGATCTATGCCAAAGATACCGAAGGCCGTTTTACGATCAGCAATCTCAGTTATCAGCGCCGATTCGGCTACACTTCAGAAGATAGCTTGCGCGGCAAAACCGCCTATGAAGTCTTCCTCAAGCAGGCAAGCAAAGGACATGAGATCGAGCTATACGATATTGCCGACGAATTGCATCGCCAGGACTTGCAAGTTATCCAGACCGGCGAACCGTTGGAAGACCTTGAGATTCAAGGCATTTGGGAAAGCGATATGCGCAGTTGGTATCGCACCAACAAATATCCGCTGCGCGACGCAAATGACAATATTGTCGGCGTATTGGGCATCACTCGCGATGTCACAGATCGCAAAGAGTATGAAATGCGGCTTGAATATCAAGCGTTGCACGATTCCTTGACCGGCCTGCCGAATCGGCGCTTCCTGCTTAAAGCGATTACGGAGACCATGGCTGCGTCACACGACAAGCACAGCAGGCTGGCATTGCTCTTTTGTGACCTGGATTTTTTCAAGAGCGTCAATGACATGCACGGTCATGACTTTGGCGACAAATGCCTGCTCGAATTGACTCGCCGGATTTTAGCGGAATTGCCTGCGGATGATTTTGTCGCCCGATTCGGCGGCAACGAATTCGTCGTTCTCACCAATGCCTCGATGCTGGAGGCGCGCACCAAGGCCGAGATGCTTTTGCAAGCTGTGTCGCGCCAATTGATCATTGACGATATCGTCGTGAAAATCCAGACCAGTATCGGCATCGTCCTTCAAAATCCGGAGCATAAAAACCCATCCGATTTGATTCGCGATGCCGATGCTGCCATGTATCAAGCCAAAGAGCGCGGCCGAAATCGCGCAGAAATATTCGATGCCACGCTGCAGAACAATGCAACCAAGCGCGCGCAGATGGATGCCGCGCTAAGGTTCGCCCTGGAACGAAATGAATTGAGTGTGGTGTATCAACCCAAGGTATCGATGATTGACGGCACGGTAAAAGGATTCGAATTGTTGTTGCGATGGGATAGCCCGGTTTATGGCTCCCTCTCACCGACAGAATTCATTCCCATTGCAGAGACTTCCGGTGTAATTGTGTCCATAGGATTGTGGGTTTTGCGGGAGGCATGCAAGCAACTCAACATATGGCAGGAAAAATACCCTATTCCCGATTTGACCATCGCGGTGAACGTCTCGATGCGCCAACTTTTGCAATCGTCATTCCTGTCCGATGTGACGACCATTCTCGAAAACACCGGTGTGTCGCCATCTTCAATCGAATTGGAATTGACCGAAACATCGGCAATGGCCAATCCGTTGCAAACCATCGAGAATCTATCAATGCTGAAAAGACTCGGCTTGCGTTTGGCGCTCGATGATTTTGGTACCGGCTATTCTTCGCTCGCCTATCTGCAAAAATTGCCGATTGACGTTTTGAAAATCGACAAGGCGTTCGTGCACGGCTTAGGCAAAAATCCGAGCGATGCGGAGATCGTCCGCTTGATTCTCGCATTGGCACAAACCTTGAATCTCGAGACTGTCGCTGAAGGCGTCGAGACACCGGAACATATGCTGCGACTGAAAAAAATGGGATGCTACCTTGGGCAAGGCTATGCATTCTCTCAGGCCATCTCTGCTGCCGAGGCGGAAGAGTTGTTGCGGCACGCTCAACCGTTCATACTTGCCTAAGAGCTTATCTCAATAGGCCGAATCGTCGCGGTGGGGCGCTTTGCATCCGGCACTGCGTTGCAGCTCCTTGCCATAGCTTGCTATGACGCGTCGCTACGCCTTGTTCCGAACGCAAATCACCTCCGCCGCAACTGACTCGGCCTATTGAGATAAGCTCTAAGCAGGTTGTCAAAAATATTTTGACAATATCGTTTGTCCTCGCACCGTCGTTCCCGCGAAAGCGGGAATCCATTGTGAGTTTGCTTTCTCAAGCGGCTTATGGATTCCCGCTTTCGCGGGAACGACGGTGATTTGAGCGCTGTATGAGAAATCAGTGTTAATGCTGATTTTTATCAAAAGACTTTTGACTACCCGCTTAGTAGATCGTCCAGCTCATTTCAACGGGTATAAATTAACTGGACAGCCTACAGCAATTCAGCATCAAGGACTCAGCGTCAACGTCCCCAATTTGTTTTTCTCAACGAGTTCACGCTTTGTGATCATCGGCAGATATTTCACGTCAGCCCAGCGCTGAACATAATTGCGATACAACGGCGACAACACATTACCGGATTGTCCGGTCGAGTGAATAAAGCGCGAATTTTCCAGATTGGAGAGATCGTACAGTGCACGCAAGCTTGGCGCCTCGTAGCTGGTAAAGAGATCTTTTTTATTGCGCAGGTTGTAATGGCCGACATCAATCGTGAACGAATCACCCGGAGTCGGAACACGTATATCGAATAGCTTCGCCAGCGCTTCAACCGAGCTGAACGGCCGATGCGGTGAGCGCGCAATATGTGGCTCGCCCCAATGCCATTTCGACATATCCTTGCCAAAGCGTTTTTCCAAGTCATCCAATGCAATTTCCAGAGAATTGGATAACACATCGTCGCATGTTTGAACTGGTGCTCCGGCAGGTTTGGTCGAATCGGCACACCATTTACCCTGCCCATCCTTGTTCTTCAGAATATTTACCATCGCTTGATGGAAATTACCCGGGTCCCAGTACTCTTCAAATAACGTGCTGCCCAATTCATCTTCAAATATCTGACGCGACAACTCACGTGTCCATGCATTGAAGATCAATGGTTCGGCCCGATCCATCGCCATCGTGCCATCCCATGCAACCAGCTTGTCCAATGCGGCGTTGGCACGATCCGAGCGAGGATTGGTCTTGCGCAAAATCGGCAACAGTTCCTGCGCAGCCAACGATACAACATCTTTTTGAATGGCCGCCAAGCTATCCAGACTATGCTTGGGTTTGGCATCAAGTAAAGCAGTGATGCGATTAAAGCGATAAGGCAATTCCCATTTGCTCGTTAAAAAATATGGGTAATCGTCGGCAACGACTTTCTGGTTTGCCGTGACGATGCGATGCGATGCAGGATTGAATTGGCGCGGCAATTGATCGAAGGGGATATAGCCATTCCAGTCATATCGTGCATCCCAGCCTGGCGCCAGCGCCAGGCCTTTGAGATCGTTGCCCGGTTTGCGGATCGGCACATGACCCGGTGCGATGTAACCGATATTGCCATCGACATCGGCATACACGATGTTTTGTTGAGGCGCGGCAAAGTCCTTTGCACCTTCCAAAAATTCTTGCCAATTTTTCGCGCGATTTAATTTGATGCCTGCCTGCAGCGTCAGATTGTCCGGTTGCAGAGCGGTCCACGTGAAAGCGATTACGTATTTTTTTGCATCGATTGCGACCTTGTCCAACAATGGCAATGCGCCGGTGATCACCGGGCCATGCCTGGATTCCCTGACCACCAGATCGACGTTCGGCTTGCCTTTAACTTTGATGGTTTCAGTAATTGTCTTGAAGTCTGCCCAGCCGGTCGGCGTTTGATATTGCGAGGCATTATCTGGATTGACGCGTTCGATAAACAGATCTTGCACATCGGACCCGGTATTGGTAAAACCCCAGGCAATACGATCGTTATGTCCTAACACGACGGCCGGAATGCCGGGCAACGTGGAACCAATCACGTTGAGGCCCGGTGCCGACATATGCGCAAAATACCAGACTGACGGTGCGCTCAGGTTCAGATGCGGATCATTTGCCAGCAATGGCTTGCCGGTTTCCGACAATGCGCCGGAGAGTACCCAGTTGTTGGAGCCCACACCAAAAACTGCCGAGGGCGGTGCAATTTTCTCGACTGCTGCAAGCTGTTGCGCCGTGCCGCCAAGTTCACGATACAGCTTCGTGTAATCCTGTGTTTTAACTGGCGCATCACCCGGATAAGGTGCCAGGAATTCATTGATCTGATTCAGCGACAAACGTTGCGACAAGCGCATGCGCAATAATTCCTGCGTCCAGTTCGCACCCAGATCCCACGCCATCATCGTTTGCCAGCCGAGCGAATCGACCGGTTGCCAAGGCTCAGGTGCTGGCGCACCTGTCAGCAAAAATTCCGGCGGCAGCGGACCCGTGCGCTTCGCCAGATAAGCATTGATTCCCTTTGAATAAGAATCCAGAATCGTTTTTGCTTCAGGCGATAAATTTGCGAACACCTTTTCTGCGCTGCGCCGTATCCCGATTGTGCGAAGAAAACGATCGATATTGACCGCATCCGGCCCGAGGATTTCCGCCATGCGGCCGGACGCGATACGGCGATTCATTTCCAGTTGCCATAGACGATCCTGTGCATGGACAAATCCAAGAGCAAAATAGGCATCACCAGTTGATTTGGCATAAATATGCGGAATGCCTTCTGCATCGCGCACAATATCGATAGACGCACTGGGACCGGCCAGGTGTATCGTGCCATCGATTTGCGGCTGGCTTGCGCTGCGATACCAGGCAAAGACAAGCAACAGAACCAGGACCAATATGATTAATCCAAGCCCTGCTTTTTTCAAAATTTTGGACATGCACGCTCCATGATTGTAATCATTTCATGCCGCCGCGTATTCGCTGGACTGGCAAAATCGTGCGTTAGATTATCACAGAGGCTTCCGTTCTTTTCCCTCTACAGAAAAGATTTCAAAATGAAATTGCGCTGCGGCACAATACCAAATCGTCTATAGTATCGGTTGCACATCTCTATTATCAAAATCTTATGAAATTCGATGTCGTCATCGTTGGTAGCGGTCTGGCCGGCTTGTCGGTTGCGCTGCACCTCGCGCAATCTCGCAAAGTGGCTGTCATTTCCAAACGCAAGCTGAATGATGGCGCCAGCAATTGGGCGCAAGGCGGCATCGCCGCAGTGCTCGATTCCGGCGACAGTTACCAGCAGCACGTCGCCGATACGCTGGATGCCGGCGCAGGCTTGTGCGATGAAAGCTCAACCCGCTTCATCATCGAGCACGGCCGCGAAGCGATTGATTGGCTGATCGAGCAAGGCGTGCCATTCACGCGCGATGAAGCATCCGAGTTCGGCTATCACCTGACACGCGAAGGCGGCCACAGTCAGCGACGCATCATCCACGCCGCCGATGCGACCGGTCATGCGGTGCAAGTCACACTAGAAGAAAAAGTACGCAAGCATCCGAACATTACGCTGCTCGAAAATCATTTCGCCATCGACCTGATCACGACCGGCAAGCTGGGTGAAAAAGGCGCTTCGCCGCAATGCCTTGGCCTATACGTGCAGGATATACGTTCAAACAAAGTCATCACATTGGTAGCCGATCAGACTGTGCTGGCAACCGGCGGCGCAGGCAAGGTCTATCTGTACACCACCAATCCTGACACAGCGACCGGCGACGGCATTGCAATGGCATGGCGCGCAGGTTGTCGCGTCGCGAACATGGAATTCATCCAGTTTCACCCAACCTGCCTGTATCACCCATACGCAAAATCATTTCTGATCAGCGAAGCAGTGCGCGGCGAAGGTGGCGTGCTCAAACTGCCGGAAGCTGCCGGAACAAAGGCAGGGCAACGTTTCATGCCAACTCACGACGAACGTGCAGAATTGGCGCCGCGCGACATAGTTGCTCGTGCAATCGACTTTGAAATGAAAAAGCGCGGCCTGGATCATGTGGACCTCGACATCAGTCATCAGCCACCGGAATTTTTAAAAGAGCATTTCCCGACGATCTATGCACGTTGCCTGGAGCTCGGCATCGACATCACCAAGCAACCGATTCCTGTCGTGCCGGCAGCGCATTACACATGCGGCGGCATCGTCACAGACATGATGGGCCGCACAGATTTGGTAGGACTATATGCAGTAGGCGAGACCGCCTACACCGGCCTGCACGGCGCCAATCGCCTCGCCAGCAATTCACTGCTCGAATGTCTGGTACTTGGAAGAGCCGCAGCAAAAAATATTGAAGAGCAAACAAAACGCAAAACGATCGCCCTGCCCGACTGGGATGAAAGCCGTGTCACCGATGCTGATGAAGAAGTCGTCATCACACAAAACTGGGATGAATTGCGCCGCTTCATGTGGAACTTTGTCAGTATCGTGCGCACTACCAAGCGACTGGAACGCGCGCAACATCGCATTCGATTATTGAAAGAAGAAATCGATGAGTACTATGCGCACTTCCGCATCACACGTGACCTGCTGGAGTTGCGTAACCTGGTTGAAGTAGCATCGTTGATCGTCAATAGTGCGCTATCACGCCGTGAAAGCCGCGGACTACATTTCAGCATGGATTTTCCTGAGACCTTGCCTAAGGCGTTGCCGACGGTGTTGTCGCCAGAGCGACGATAATTTATTTGCGCCCTCACAAATATTTACATGATGACGCCTTCAGAAAAACAAATCGAATTTCTCCGCACCGAGATCAATTCGCAAACCGCACGCATGCCATGGAAAGAACTGTTACGTTTCTTTGCAACCGGCACAGTGATTTTTGTAAGCGAAGAACTTGATCTGGTAGATGTCGGCGTTCAAATTTCAATTGATAATAAAGCGGCTGTTGCGCAATGGATGGCCAATAATCGCGTTGGACTTGTCACCGATGAGCAAGCTAAAGTTTGGCTGGATGCTGATGCAGCGTTATGGACTGTCGTAGTCAAACCTTGGCTTTTGGTGCAATCTGTCAAGACATAATTTACTCTAAGCCGCCATATTGTATATGTCTACTATCGGCCGATTGAATCCAAGGCACGCAGTAGACATTCAGTCCATGCCGATATAAAAGCTAGCAAATAATTATGCGCTCAGCGTCCTTCTTCCAATACTTTTAACGTGTCATCAAAGTTCCACACACGCCGAATCTCAATCACGTCATATTCACGCGCCAAATTAGGCGGAAATGCGCTGTAACGCGCATTGATACCAACAATACGCCTCACTGCCTCATCCAATTCCGGCCTTCCACTCGATCGATTGATAATAATTTCCTCCACGCTACCATCGCTTCGAATGGCGACAGTGACAAGCGGATTACTAGTTGCCTTCTCGATAGAGGATTGTTTGTAATTCAGACGTCCATTACGTTCAATTTTTTGACGCCAGTTTTCTATGTACATTCTCAAATCGAATTCCTTATCGACGCTGCCAAAAATTGATTTTCTTCTCGCATTATTCGAGGTACTTGCCGATGGCCGAAACTTTGGATCGAGTCCACTCAGGTCAAGTTTTTTTACCTGTTCATAAGCCCTACTGGCTAAATCGCTGCCGGAATAATTGCGCGGGATATTGACGGGTTCTGCCGGCTTGTTATTTCCCTGGCTACGCGATACGGCTGCTGCAGTCTCTGCGGCGACACGCTCACGTTCTCGTTGCTGCTGTTGTGCCGCAATCGCTTCTCGCTGCTTTAGCTCAGCAAGTTCCTGTGCTTTCTGCTGCTCCTGCAGTGTGCTCGCAAGGTCATCCGCTTGTTTTTGGCGTTCCAGTGCGAGCGCGCGCTGGCGAGCGGCTTCTTCAGCTTGGCGCTTGGCTTCCAATTCCAAGGCTTGCTGTCTTATTTTTTCTTGTTTTTGCCTTTCCTGTTCCAGCTTTATTTTCTCTTGCTTGTCCAGTTCCAGCTTGGCTAATTCCTGCTGTTTTATTTTTTCCAGCCTCAAAGCCTCTGATTGCTGTGCTTGTCGACTAGCTTCTTCTTTAGCCTTTAACGCTGCTTGTTCTTGTTTTTGCAGCGCCTGTGCAGAAGCTTCTTTTTTTGCCGCTGCTGCAGCTAACTCCATTTGTTTTTGCGCTTCCAATTCCATCGCCTGGCGTTTGGCATTTGCTTCTTCTTGCAGTCTGAGCTCACGTTCCCTGTCACGCTTGGCGTTTTCTGCAACGAGCTTTTGAGCCGCCTGCGCTTGCTCCTTGAGAAGCGCTACTTGCTCTTCCGTCTTCTCTTTTTCCACAATATCTGCTTGCTGGATGGCGGCCTCCACTTTAGGGCCGATTACCGATTGTGATTCAACCACAGCCGCAGGTGGAACTGTAAATCTATTTGGGTTCGCGTCCAACTTGCTAATGATTTTCGGTTGGGGAATTTCTTGTGTGGATAGCTGTGCTTCCGGCGGATTGCTCCTTTCAACCTTGGGAATCGGTTTTTCAGGCACAAGTGAAATTTTACTATCCGTGTCTGGTGAAGCAACACGAGGTGCAGCTGGAACTGGCACAGGCTGTGGGCTGGTGACAGCAGGCGTTGGGATAATCAATGGTGTTTCAATGAGGCTTGGTGGAACGGCTTTCATACTACTCGCCGCTTCACGCGGGCGTACTGCCGGTTTTATTGATTCTAGCTTGGGCTCTTCTATCTGATTGAGCGATTGAGGCGATTTCTCGATATTGGCCAGCCGAATGCTTAATTCCGACACTAACGCACGATGCTCACTCCACGGCAATGTCAATCCGGGCAGTCCTAATCCAAAAACACCGAACTGTAACGACAAAAGAAAACCATGAAACAGCAAAGAACCCGCCACCGCGATAGCGATACGCAGCAGATATCGATCTGGTAACTGCCAATGAGGTGAAGAAATTTCTGTATTCATGCGCGAGCTTTATTTTTTCTCATGCTTCATGAACAGAAAAGCGAGGTAATGCTGCTGAAATGAAATGCCTAGCCAATAACCCGCAACGAATAGTCCGTTGCGCGCACATCCTTGGTTAAGCTGCCAATCGAAATGCGGTCTACGCCTGTTTCGGCAATCGCACGTACGCTATCCATATTGACGCCACCGGAAGCTTCCAGCACTGCGCGTCCATTCGTTACACTCACGGCCTCACGCATCGCATCCAGCGTAAAGTTATCGAGCAGCACTGACGTCGCGCCAGCTGCCAGCGCTTCATTAAGCTCGCTCAGTGTTTCCACTTCCACTTGAATCGTCACGCCTGCATTCAACGCTTGAGCGGTCTGCAACGCAGGTGTAATGCCTCCTGCTGCTGCAATGTGGTTTTCTTTGATGAGGATGCCGTCATAGAGTGCCAACCGCTGATTCTTGCCGCCGCCTACACGCACTGCGTATTTTTGCGCGAGCCGTAAACCGGGCAAGGTTTTGCGTGTATCAAGAATTGCAGCACGCGTTCCTTCAATGGCTGAGACATAGCGACGGGTTGCGCTGGCGACACCGGACAGCAACTGCAAAAAATTGAGTGCACCGCGTTCTGCAGTCAACAGAGTACGAGCAGGTGCATCGATCATGCACACAACACTATCGGCGCTCATCCATGCGCCTTCCGCATATTTCCAATCGATTTTTATACGTGGATCGATCTGTTTCATCACACCTTCGAACCATGGCGCGCCACACAACACCGCGCCTTCACGCACGATGACTTGCGCTTTGACCATTTCATTCTGAGGCACTAGCTTTCCAGTCACATCACCGGTGCCAATGTCTTCAGCAATCGCGAGATTAATATTGGTTTCAAACGCCGCCGCGAGTGCCGCATCGAATGGAACAAAGGGATTTTTTAACGTACTCATGCCGGGCCTATTCCTGAAAATAATTTTTGTTCTTGCGCCAAATCGCTGGAGGGACGCACATTGGCTTTCTTTTTCGCTGCGAAATCGAGCATGCGGTCGATGCAGACGAATGCCTTGCGTCCGACTTCCGGATCGACTTGGATCTCGTTGCTGCCTGATTCCAATACATCGGCCAGATTCTGCAATCCGTTCATCGCCATCCAAGGGCAATGCGCGCAGCTTTTGCAGGTGGCGCTATTGCCGGCAGTCGGTGCATCGATGAAACGTTTGCCGGGTGCGGCCAGTTTCATCTTGTGCAGAATGCCGTTATCAGTGGCGACGATGAATGTGTCGGCATCGAGCGTTTGTGTTGCTGCGATCAATTGCGAAGTGGAACCCACCACATCGGCCAGCGCCACCACAGCTTCCGGCGATTCCGGATGCACCAGCACCTTGGCTTGCGGATAGTCTCGTTTCAACAATTCCAATTCAACAGCTTTGAATTCATCATGCACCAGACACGAGCCCTGCCATAACAACATGTCTGCGCCGGTTTTTTTCTGGATGTAGCTGCCGAGATGCTTGTCAGGTGCCCACAATATTTTTTTACCTTGCGCATGCAGGTGCGCGACGATATCGAGTCCGATCGACGATGTGACCATCCAGTCTGCACGCGCCTTCACTGCTGCACTGGTATTGGCATAGACAACCACGGTGCGATCCGGATGCGCATCGCAAAATGCGGCGAATTCATCCGCAGGGCAACCCAGATCGAGCGAACATGTCGCGTCAAGGTCTGGCATCAGGATGCGCTTGTCAGGGCTCAAAATCTTGGCAGTCTCGCCCATGAACTTGACGCCTGCAACTACCAAAGTCTTGGCAGGATGGTCGCGTCCGAAACGTGCCATTTCCAAAGAGTCGGACACACATCCGCCGGTTTCTTCAGCCAAATCTTGCAAGTCTGCATCGACATAGTAATGCGCGACCAGCACGGCTTGCTTTTCTTTTAACAAGCACTTGATGCGTTCTTTGAGCGCCGTTTTTTCCGCTGGCATAGGTACTGCCGGCACACGTGCCCAGGCATTGGAGACGCAACTCGTGCCAGCGTCCATCTGCGGGCGCTCGAATTCGACGGTTTTGATAGGTTGAATTTGCATACTTATTGAGAAAGGTTGCCTACTTTGATTAAAATTGCATAGTGTTGTATATGGTTACGAAATCGACTATTTACAGTGTGATTCTGCCATTATAAATTCAAGCTTGCCGGAAGTTTCATTTGGATCTGAGCTAGCATAGTATTTTCAATAGGGAATAATCCATCCATGCACCGCATTTTCGACAAAACAAACAAAGGGCGGGAAGAAATCGCCACGCGCAAATATCGTCTTGCACCGCGTTTACGCACGCTGTTGCTGTTGATTGATGGCAGACAAAGCACTGGACAGGTATTGCAAAAAATTGCCGGCCTGGACGAACAAAGCATCAACGAGTTGTTGGATGGTGGATTCATTCAAGATATTGATGATATCAGTGATATCACCACCGTCATGCCAATTGAAATTGACGAGACCGAAACGCCTGCCGCAGCACAAGAAGAGTCTCTTCCAGAAGAAATGACGACTGATGAAGCGCCTTCAGCTCTCTTCGTTTTGGCCGAAGGCGAAACCAAATTTCAGGCAATTCACAAGTTTTATACTGAAACCATACGCACTACACTCGGTTTGCGCGGCTATAACTTTCAGCTGAAAGTGGATCAAGCTGAGTCAATAGACGATTTGCACGCATTGCATGAGCCTTACATTGCTGCTGTACTAAAAGCCAGAGGCGATGTTATTGCACGTGATCTGCATCTGCGCCTGGAGCAATTGTTTAATCTGGAAGATGATTTGACTGAAGCCAAATAAAAATCAAAGTTTTATAAAAAAGCGCGGGAAGGTAAAACTTGCCGCGCTTTTTTTATTCCACAAGAATCAAACGATTCCCTGGCTTGTCAAATAATCCTCATAGCTGCCTCTGAAATCGATGATCTGCCCGTCTTTTACTTCCAGGATGCGCGTCGCCAGCGACGATACAAACTCGCGGTCATGCGACACAAAGATCAACGTACCGGCATATTTTTCCAACGCGATGTTCAGCGACTCGATCGATTCCATATCCATGTGGTTGGTCGGCTCGTCCATCAATAATACGTTGTGACGGCCAAGCATCAGCTTGCCGTACATCATGCGACCTTTCTCACCACCGGATAGCACTTTGACCGGCTTCTTCACGTCGTCGCCGCTGAACAGCAAGCGTCCGAGGATCGAACGTACAGCTTGATCGTCATCGCCTTCCTTGGTCCATTGGCCAATCCAGTCGGTCAGTGTTTTGTCGGTGGCAAAATCTTCAGTCGGATCTTGCGGCATGTAACCGACATTGGCGTTTTCAGCCCATTTCACCATACCGTTATCTGCTATTAATCCGCACAACTCGCCGCCAATGGAACGCAGCAAGGTCGTCTTACCGGCGCCGTTGGCTCCGATGATCGCGATCTTTTCTCCGGCTTCGACCATGATGTTGAAGTTCTTGAAAATCTGGCGGTCGTATGCTTTCGACAAACCTTGCACTTCCACTGCCAGACGGTGCAGTTTTTTCTCACCCTCGAAGCGGATAAACGGATTGGCGCGGCTCGATGGTTTGATATCCTCGACCTTGATTTTTTCAATCTGCTTGGCACGTGAAGTAGCCTGACGCGCCTTTGATTTATTCGCGGAGAAGCGACGCACGAAGTCTTGCAACTCTGCGACCTTGTCCTTGGCTTTGGCATTATTGGCAAGCTGCTGTGCACGTGCTTGCGATGAAGCGAGCATGTAGTCGTCGTAATTGCCGGGATAGATTTTCAATGTGCCGAAATCCATGTCGGCCATGTGTGTGCAGACTTGATTCAAAAAGTGGCGATCATGCGAAATGATGATCATCGTCGAGTTGCGTTCGTTGAGCACGTCTTCCAGCCAGCGAATCGTGTTGATATCCAGGTTATTGGTCGGCTCGTCCAGCAGCAGAATGTCCGGATTGGAGAACAGTGCCTGCGCCAACAGCACGCGCAATTTCCAGCCTGGCGCGACATTACTCATCGGACCTTGATGCTGATCGATCGAGACACCAACGCCGAGCAGCAATTCACCGGCACGTGCTTCGGCAGTATAGCCATCGTATTCAGCGAACTTGGCTTCCAGGTCCGCAGCTTTCATGTAGTCGTCGTCAGTCGCCTCCGGATTGGCATAAATCGCGTCACGCTCGGCCATCGCATCCCACATTTCGGTGTGGCCCATCATCACGACATCGAGCACACGCATTTCTTCGAATGCGAATTGATCCTGACGCAATTTACCGAGGCGCTCATTTTGATCGAGCATCACTGTCCCGGATGTCGAATCCAAATCGCCACCGAGAATCTTCATGAAGGTGGACTTGCCGCAACCGTTGGCGCCGATCAAGCCATATCGATTACCTTCACCGAATTTGACCGAGATATTTTCAAAAAGCGGCTTGGGGCCGAACTGCATTGTGATATTTGCTGTTGATAACACTGAAAAACCTTAGAAAGTGAATGACTTGCGTAAATGAAGAAGCGGGATTTTACCATTTGCGGAGCGGCAATATAACGACCTTGCCCACCGAGGAGATTAGCTCAAATGAGGATAAGAATTCATGACCAATTGCATGTGATGAGCATCTGTCGACAATGTTGCGTGGCAACCGACTGCTAAAGTGACTTTGTCTTGAATATGACCAAACGGCAATCCCGTGATCACAGGCATTGGCAGCTGTGCGCGTAAATAAGCCAGCATGGCGACGAAGTCATAACCATTGTCGTAATCCGTCAAACGATAATTGGAGAAATCGCCCAATACGATCGCCTTCTGCTTCCCCAATATACCTGCATGCAAGAGCTGAAGCAACATGCGTTCAACCCGATACGGATGCTCGTTAATATCTTCTACGAACAGAATGCCTCCATCAATCTGTGGCAAATACGGCGTGCCGGTCAAATGCGTCAACATCGCCAGATTGCCGCCCCACAGCTTGCCTGATACCTTGATGGCAGGATTCCCCTCTGCCTTGGCAGAAATCGTGTGTGACGCCGATGTCAGGCAACGCCAAAAATGCTCCATCGTGAAATCGCTGACATCTGCACGAGTGAAATCATCGCAAAGCATCGGACCTGCGAAACTGGCCGTATTCGTCTTTGCCAGCAGCGCCATTTGCAACGCCGTAAAATCGCTATGCCCGACGAACAGTTTTCCGCTATTCGCCAGTTTGTTCAAATCCAGCATCGGCAGAATTCGGCTCATGCCATAACCACCGCGCAGAGCCAGAATCACCTGCACATTCGGATCATCGGCCGCATCATGTAATTGTGCGACGCGCGCCTCATCCGTACCGCCGAAGCGCTGATACTTTGTCGCCGGATCGTAATAATTACGAACCATACAACCTTGCTTTTCCAATAGTGCAATGCCGCGTGCCAAACCAATTTCGTCAGGCGCATAACCACCCGGTGCGACAATCGCGACACCGACATTGTTTGGAAGCTGGTGCGCTTTATTCGTCATCGGATGATTCCATTAGCGGGTTGATTGCCGCATCATTTTTTTGCGCTTGACGGCGATCGGCAAAAAATTCTTTCAATAATTTCCCGCATTCTTCTGCCATCACGCCACCTACCAATTCAGTGTGATGATTCAATTTCTCTTGCTCGAACAGATTGACAATCGAGCCGCAGGTTCCGGTCTTGGGATCCGATGCGCCGAATACCACGCGTGACAGTCGCGCATGCATCATTGCGCCCGCACACATCGCACAAGGTTCCAGTGTCACGTACAACTCGCAACCGGGTAAGCGATAGTTGCCTAGTATGCTGGCAGCAGCGCGCAACGCCATGATTTCGGCATGCGCTGTCGGATCGTGCGTGCCGATTGGCTGATTGAATCCGGTCGCAATGATGACGCCATCCTTGACCACTAACGCACCGACCGGCACTTCTCCCAAAGCCCACGCATTGTGGGCTTGCGATATGGCTTCGCGCATGTAGATCGAATCGCTCATCTTGATCCAGAATTATTCCGTAATCTCGGCCCAGCAATTTGGCGTTTCATGCAGCACCAATTTATGCAGACGCAATCCGGTGCCGTAACGGTCTTGATACGCTGCCTTGAGAATATTGAATGCGGTTTGCGCCAAGTTTTCGACAGTTGGGATGCAATCGATGATGACGGTTTTATGGCCCGGAATACTGTCGAGAAATTCTCTGACGACCGTATCTTTTTCATACGCCAAGAATGCATGATCCCAAACGTCGACCAAATGCTGTTTGGCCAATGCCTTGACGTCGGAAAAATCCATGATCATGCCATTATCTGAACTACCCTCTTCCGAAATCACTGCACCAACCAAAGTGATCTCAAGCGTATAGCGATGTCCATGCAAGTTACGGCATTGGCTTTTATGGTCAGGGATTCGGTGGCCGGCATCGAATTCCAATTTGCGGGTAATGGTAAGCATGGTTGTCTAGGGGATCTGTAATAATTTATGTGTCTGCAAACTGAGCTTCCACTTGGGATGGCTCTTGCATGTATCGATCGCAAGCCGCGTATTTGCTTCCAACGCCGGACCATCCATCGGCTGCACGTAGAAATGATCGAATGCCAGCGATTCGTATTTTTCCAACGCTTGTCCAATTTGCGGAATCACGACCTTTAATTCATTGCCTGTTTTCACGATCAGTTCAGATCCGATTTTAGGACTGACACAAATCCAATCTACACCGTCAGGAACAGGGATGGTTCCGTTGGTCTCAATCGCAATTTCAAAGCCATAGTCATGCATACTATCGATCAGCACTTTATCGAGTTGCAGCAATGGTTCTCCACCGGTGAATACGACGTACTTGCTTGCTGGATAATTACTCGGCCATAAACTGTTGATTGTCTTTGAGAGGCTATCTGCATCTGCGTATTTGCTGCCTAATACACCATCAGTGCCGACGAAATCCGTATCGCAAAATTTGCATACAGCCGTTGCGCGATCGCTCTCCCTGCCTGACCATAAATTGCATCCGGAAAATCGACAAAACACTGCAGGCCGTCCGGCGTGTGTGCCTTCGCCCTGTAAAGTGTAAAAAATTTCCTTGATGCTGTAAGCCATAATACGAAGGGAATTATTCCCACTCAATCGTCGCCGGCGGCTTGCCAGAGATGTCATACACCACACGATTGATGCCGCGCACTTCGTTAATGATGCGGTTGGATACCTTGCCAAGCAATTCATGCGGCAAATGTGCCCAATGCGCGGTCATGAAATCCTGCGTCTGTACTGCGCGCAAAGCCACCACGTATTCGTAAGTGCGGCCATCGCCCATCACACCGACTGATTTTACCGGCAGGAATACGGCAAATGCCTGGCTGGTCTTGTCATACCACGACACGCCCTCTTCGTCGGTCGTATTGCGTAATTCGTCGATAAAAATCGCATCGGCGCGACGCAGCAGATCTGCGTATTCCTTCTTCACTTCTCCCAATATCCGAACACCCAAACCTGGCCCTGGGAACGGATGACGGTAGACCATAGCATGCGGCAAACCAAGTGCGACACCCAATTCGCGCACTTCATCCTTGAACAGTTCGCGTAATGGTTCCAGCAGTTTCAGATTCAATGTCTCGGGCAAGCCGCCGACGTTGTGGTGACTCTTGATGGTGTGACCTTTCTTGCCTTTGCCGGCGCTTTCAATCACGTCGGGATAGATGGTGCCTTGCGCCAGCCACTTTGCATTCTTCAGTTTGCCTGATTCGGCTTGAAACACTTCGACAAACTCACGTCCGATGATCTTGCGTTTGGCTTCCGGGTCGGTCACGCCTGCGAGATGTCCCATGAACTGATTGGTCGCATCGACATGAATGACTTTCACGCCAAGATTCTTGGCGAACATGTCCATCACCATCTTGCCTTCATCAAGACGTAACAGGCCATGATCAACGAATACGCAAGTGAGCTGCTTGCCGATTGCACGATGGATTAATGCTGCCGCAACGCTGCTGTCAACGCCGCCGGACAAACCGAGGATCACTTCGTCATCACCGACTTGCTTGCGTATCGATTCAACCGCTTCAGAAATATAATCGGGCATGTTCCAGTCAGATTTGCATCCGCAGATCTCGTGAACGAAGCGACCAAGGATCGCTTTGCCTTGCAACGTGTGCGTGACTTCCGGATGGAACTGAACCGCATAAAATCTACGCTCCTCATCCGCCATCGCTGCGATAGGACAATTATCGGTTGAAGCCATCAGTTTGAAGCCTGGTGGCATCTCGATCACTTTGTCACCGTGACTCATCCATACCTTGAGCATGCCATGCCCTTCTGATGTGACGAAGTCATTGATGCCGGAAAACAGCTTGGTATGGCCGCGTGCGCGTACTTCAGCATAACCGAATTCACGTATTTTCCCGTTTTCGACTTTGCCGCCCAGCTGATCCGCCATCATCTGCATGCCGTAGCAAATGCCAAGTACCGGAACACCTAAATCAAAAACTGCCTGCGGTGCGCGCGGTGTATCACCGTCAATCACCGAATTAGGTCCGCCCGACAGGATGATCCCTGCCGCACCATAGTTACGAATGAATTCGTCCGTCACATCGTATGGATACACTTCGGAAAAAACTCCCGCATCGCGTACACGACGTGCGATCAATTGTGTGACTTGTGAACCGAAATCGAGAATGAGAATTTTAGAATGCATGGGAAGCACTTAAATAAAAACTACTGGGAAAAAACTAAATCGGATCAGATCAAGTCAGGCGTCGCTTGTATTACACGATTACGTCCGGCATCTTTGGCGGCATACAAAGCAACGTCTGCACGGCTGATTAGTTCTTCAGTTGTTGCTGAAGGAAACAAATCGGTCGATGCAATACCGGCACTGATTGTCAAATTAAACGTTGCATTGCCGACCACTGTAGGCGATGCCGCGACTTCACGCCGCATCCGCTCCGCCACGGACATCGCCGTCGTGTGCGATGAACCAGGCAATACAATCAAGAATTCTTCACCGCCGTAACGCCCGAGTGCTTCTTGCGGACGGATGCAGTTGCGTAATTTGCTGGCCACATTGACCAACACAGCATCACCTGCCGGATGGCCATAGGTATCATTAATTTTTTTAAAATAATCGAGATCCGCTACGATCAATGAAATTGGCGCACCGATTTTGTCGCACCGTATCGCTTCAATCGTTAATATCCGCATGATTGCGCCGCGATTCCATATACCTAGCATAGGATCGATTAACGATTTGCGGCGCAAGCTCTTGTTCTTCTTTTGCAAATCGATTTGCGATGCGTTGATCAGCCTGAAATGCACTTCGCGATCAACCAGTGCTGCCAGATCCGCAAACATTTTTCGGTCATCCGCATTAAATGCATGCGGCGTAAAATCGATTAAATTGATGCTGCCAATGATTGCGTTATCCTGATTATGGATCGGATGTGTTGCATAGAAACGGATATGAGGAGCGCCGGCAACAGAGCGATGCTGTTTAAGGAATGAATCGTTGCGTGTATCTTGCACGATTCTTGGCTCAGTGGGTTGCGGCAGGCTATAGCAAAATGCTTCGCCAATCGATACCTTGGACTGACCACCCTGCAGCAGTCCTGCTGATTTATCGTCAATGGCAACTACGCAATCGGCCATATCAAAGATCCGTTTACCAATTCTACGGATGCGTTGAATTTGCTGATCGATTGCATCAGAAACGACACCCACTTGTTCCGAAGGAAATAAGTGGGTGTCGGTCTGCTCTGATCGACGCTCTGGCTTTAGCATAATTTTAGGCAAGATGACTGAAGCATGTTATTTACATACTCAATCTGTTTAATCCGCACGATAGTTCGGCGCTTCTTTGGTAATCTGTACATCGTGGACATGCGACTCACGCATGCCTGCTGAAGTAATTTCGACGAACTCGGCCTTTTCGCGAAATTCATCAATCGTCGCGCATCCACAATAACCCATTGACGAACGCACACCGCCAACCAGTTGATAAAGAATCGCCAGCACACTTCCTTTATACGGCACACGGCCTTCGATACCTTCCGGCACAAATTTGTCGGTGTTATTTGCTGCATCCTGGAAGTAGCGATCCGCAGATCCATCCGCCATCGCACCCAGGCTACCCATGCCGCGATAGGATTTGTAGCTGCGCCCTTGATACAAAATGACTTCTCCCGGTGCCTCTTCCGTGCCGGCAAACATACTGCCCATCATCACACTGGATGCGCCTGCTGCAAGCGCCTTGGATATATCGCCCGAATATCGAATGCCGCCATCGGCAACGCAAGGAACACCAGTGCCTTTCAATGCCTGCGCAACATTGGAAATGGCAGTGATCTGCGGAACGCCAACGCCAGCAACGATACGCGTTGTGCAGATTGATCCTGGGCCAATACCTACCTTGACGCCATCCGCACCATGCTCAAGCAAGGCTTTAGCTGCAGCTGCCGTCGCGATATTGCCGCCTATGACATCAACCTGTGGGTAGTTCGACTTGACCCATTTGACGCGATCCAGCACACCTTTCGAGTGGCCATGCGCAGTATCGACAATGATGACGTCGACTCCGGCACTGACCAGCAAATCGATACGCTCGTCGTTGTCGGCACCGACACCTACTGCAGCACCAACACGCAATTTGCCATGTTCGTCCTTGGATGCATACGGATGTTCAGTCGCTTTTTGAATATCCTTGACGGTAATCAAACCGCGCAACTCGAACGCATTGTTGACTACAAGCACGCGTTCCAGCCGATGTTTATTCATCAAACGCTTGGCTTCCGACAGATCAGCGCCGTCTTTTACAAAAACCAGTTTTTCCCGCGGCGTCATTTTGACGCGCACTTCTGCATCGAGTTCTTCTTCAAAACGCAGGTCGCGATTGGTAATGATACCGACCACGGTTTTGCCTTCCACAACAGGAAATCCACTAATGCCGTGCTGTTCCGATAACGCAATCACATCGCGAATTTTCATCGTGGGCGGAATGGCAATCGGGTCGCGCACAACGCCTGACTCAAAACGCTTCACCTTGGAAACTTCACGCGCCTGTTCTTTGGGTGTCAAATTCTTGTGTATGATGCCGATCCCACCTTCTTGTGCCATGGCGATCGCAAGACGTGACTCTGTCACCGTATCCATCGCAGCGGACAACAATGGAATATTGAGGGTGATGTTGCGGGTCAGGCGAGTCTTGAGAGAAGTATCTTTGGGAAGAATGTCAGAATAAGCCGGAACCAGCAGCACATCATCGAATGTGAGTGCTTTTTGTAGTAGACGCATAGTGTTTCCTATTGGCGCAAAAGCGAATTATACAGAAATCCGCAAAATTCGTCGTTTTCTCGTATAAATTAGCCCTTAATACCCCTCCCAATTCATTGACACGGGCGATAAAGCATGGCGAAATCGTATATGCACATTGCCTGAAGACCATAAGGATGCTCCATGAGACCAGTTTGGATAAAACGAATTGCCACCACATTAACTTTATTGAGTTTTACATCACTGGCACTAGCGCAGTATGTTTGGCTGGATGACAAGGGCGTTAAACAATATTCAGACATGCCGCCACCCGCTTCTGTACCGCAAAAACAAATTTTGAAGCAGCCAGGTCGGTCCTATAGCGCGTCGCAAACATCGAATGATAGTAGTAGTGATGCAAGCTCAGCTGCAAAATCTGCTTCTTCGTCAGACGAATCAAACATGCCTATGACGATTGCTGAGAAAAATGCTGAATTTCAAAAGCGTAGAGCAAAACAAGCTGAGCAAGAAGCAAAGGCCGCAGCAGAGGCTAAAATTGCAGCTAATAAAGCAAAGAATTGTGAGAATGCCAGGAACTACTATCGCAGTCTAACCACAGGTGAACGGATTGCAGCGACAGATAAGAATGGAGAGCGAACTTTTCTTGAAGATGACCAACGAGCAAAAGAAGTAAAAGACATGCAGAATACATTGAACGACTGCAAATAACCATGTAATTTGGTTAGCCGATTTTAAGCCCGCAAAATCATCGGGCTTTTTTGTCTTCCCTTTTACTAGCTCGCATGCGGCGAGAATCCTTCGGATCCGCGACCAACGGTCGGTAAATCTCCACACGGTCATGCTCACGCAGCATAGTATCCAGCGATTTTAACTTGCCATAGATACCGACACGTGAAACTGTTAAATCGATTTCTGGCATCTGTCTTAGCAAGCCGCTTTGATGAATAGCCTCAAGTAACGTAGTGTCAACTGGTACGTTCAATTCACGTAAAGTTTGCACGCCATGCATTGCATAACAGATTTGCACGTGTAATGTGTTTGTCGAATCAGCCATATACTTTCTCCGCCTGTTGACAAAACGAATCGACAAAACTATCGGCAATTTTACCGAAAACCGGGCCAATCACTTTTTCAAGAAGTTTGCTGGAAAACTCGTAGTGCAAATCAAATTCAATCTTGCAGGCATCACTACGCAAAGACCTGAAAATCCAGGTGCCGTCCAAATGTTTAAAAGGACCATCGACCAGTTTCATTTGCATTGAAACAGGCGGAACATTCGTGTTTTCCGTTGTGAATGTTTGTTTGATGCCGTGATAATTGATTTGAATCGTTGCTTGCAGCTTGTTGTCCGCCTGGCGCTTCACGTCAACCATCCCACACCACGGCAGGAATTTAGGGTAGTCTTCGACCCGGTCCACCAGAGCAAACATCTGCTCTGTGCTATATCCTACTAGAACTGACTTATGTACGACTGCCATTAAATGTAAACCATTTGATAAAATCAACAAGCTGGAATTTTAACCGACTCGTGCTGTTTCTCATTACATGACTATTGTTGACAATAAAAAAGCCTTCTTCGATTACTTTATTGAGGATCGCTATGAAGCAGGCATCGTATTAGAAGGCTGGGAAGCCAAATCGATACGTGCTGCTCGTGTGCAGCTTAAAGAAGCGTATGTCATTGTACGAAATGGCGAAGTGTTTTTGTTTGGCGCACATATCAGCCCGCTACCGACAGCGTCAACTCATATCAACCCTGATCCAGTGCGTACACGTAAGCTTTTATTGAATGCCGAAGAAATCAAGAAATTGATCGGCAAAGTGGAACGTTCAGGCTATACCTTGGTGCCACTCAATTTGCATTATCTTAAAGGCCGGATCAAGTGCGAGATTGGATTGGCCAAAGGTAAAAAGCAGCACGATAAACGTGACACCGAAAAAGTGCGCGACACGCAACGTGAAATTCAATCTGCAATGAAGCAGAATCGGCGTTAATCACCACCTCCACTACATCCGCCACTGTCACCTCCCCCGCCATCTCCGCCTGCACAACCGCTTCCACCACTTGAGTCACCTACGAAGCTGCCATCACCAAATCCACTGGTATCTCCATCGAATGAGCCACTGCTGAAATCACCTCCGCAATATATCGCGATGCCATCCGACTCGTTTCTCAATTTGTCGCACTGCGGATAATAAATAAATCCGTTCTCGATGCCAAGTTGGGTATCCAATGCAAACAATATCGGCAATCGTGCCGGGGTACGCGGATTAATCTTCTCCTGTTTGCACGCATACCACCATGTGCGGCGCAGGCCTTCGTTATTTTGATGCTGCTTGCCAAGGACAATCGCAGGAGTGTGATGCATGAATTTTCCGAATGCCCTGTTGCAAAATGCTGCATAAGCTTTCGTGTAAAGAATGAATTCATGCCAAAGGTCATCTGCAACCTGCGACGGCATTGACACCAGCTTCCCGCTGGCGGCATGTGCCAGAAAAAATTGTCTCAAGCCTCTTGCAACCTGCTGTCGTTGAGTCTCTGTCAGATGCGGACGCTTTTCCCCCAATTTTTCCATCAGCCCGCGTGGAAAAACATATTCATGAATGTAGCTTTCACGCCTTTGCATTTTCTTCTTGAACAATACCACTGCGAAAAGCAGCGTACAGGACATCAACAAAATAATGGCGAACAAATTCAATACGCTCCTCCGCTTTTTTCAGCACAGTGACAATTTTCGAGAATCAGCCTTTTTGCTGCGACTTCACTACCTGCATTGCAGTGGCAATCAAGCCGCTGATATCACTCATATTAGCCGGAACAATGATCGAATTATTGGTCCGCGCTAACTGACCGAAGGCATTCACATATTGTTCTGCCACTTTCAGGTTGACTGCATCCGAGCCACCAGGTTCACGAATTGCCGCAGCGGTTTTGCGCAAAGCTTCTGCGCTCGCTTCTGCAATCGCCAGGATTGCCGCCGCTTGTCCTTGGGCGCGATTGATTGATGCCTGCTTTTCGCCTTCAGACTTGGCGATCGCGGCCTCACGTTCGCCGGACGCGATATTGATTTGTTCCTGCTTGCGGCCTTCCGATGCAGCAATCAATGCACGCTTTTCACGTTCTGCCGTGATTTGAGCCTGCATCGCATGCAGAATTTCTTTCGGCGGTGTCAGATCCTTGATTTCATACCGCAGCACCTTGACACCCCAGTTAGCCGCCGACTCATCAATCGCATTCACGATGGTAGTGTTAATGTGATCGCGCTCTTCAAAGGTCTTGTCGAGTTCCATTTTGCCGATCACGGATCGCAAAGTCGTTTGTGCCAATTGTGTGATCGCTGACAGATAGTTTGATGAGCCGTAGGAAGCGCGCATCGGATCTGTCACTTGAAAATACAAGATACCATCCACCTGCAATTGTGTGTTGTCGCGCGTGATGCAAACCTGCGGTGGCACATCGAGTGGAATTTCCTTCAGAATATGTTTATACGCAATCCGGTCAACGAAAGGTACAACGATATTTAATCCCGGCCCGAGCGTTGCGTGATATTTCCCCAATCGTTCAACCACCCAGGCATGCTGCTGCGGTACGACCTTAATGGTTTTGATGACAAAAACGATGGCTAGAATAAAGATAATTAAAGCGACTGTTCCCACATTGCTCTCCAAAATTTAGGTGATTATTGTTAATGGTTCGAATGGTGATTTGCTACGATCAGACGACTGGCGCGGATTTCCTTGATGATAAATGTTCCAGCTTGTGCTGTTGATCCATGGGCGAGCTCGACATCCCACATTGCGCCGCGGTACATGGTTCGTGCGGTGCTTGTTTCTCCTGCATTACTTGTCCATTCTTTAATCTGCAACGTTTGGCCAATATCCAAATTGACATTAGGGTCGCGTGCCGAATCGATTTTCTGTGATTTCCCATATCTACTACGACGCAATGCATATGTAGCCGCAATACCGATCACTGCAGCAACAATAAATTGCAATTCAAGATTGAAGCCTACAAAAGCTGCAAGTCCGCCTGCCATTAAACCGATACTGATCATTAATAAATAGAACGTACCGGTAAATAATTCACAAATAACCACAATACCCGCCAAAACCAGCCAGACTATCCAATCTGCCATAGACCTCTTCCTTTCTGATGATGATTGACAGTATGTTCCCAAAAAATTAAACCCTCGATGCCAAAATAGCAACGAGGGTCAAATCCTGCAACAAATTGTTGTTTGTATTTATTGTTATTGTTAGTCAAGTTGAATAGAGTCTAGTCGAATATTTCTATAGATCAAATTAATTTGACAATGGTTTGCAATTGTTTCTCGCATAGTTGAACTTAGCCTGCAGAAGCCAATTTCAGCCAAGTATCAATGACGGAATCCGGATTGAGTGAAATTGACTCAATCCCTTCCTTCATCAACCATTCGGCAAAATCAGGATGGTCTGATGGGCCTTGTCCACATATACCTATGTACTTTCCTTGTGCACGACAAGCCTTGATCGCCATTGACAGCAATGAGCGCACAGCAGGATCGCGCTCATCAAAATCGGCTGCCAGTAAAGCCATGCCTGAGTCACGGTCCAGACCAAGTGTCAGTTGTGTCAAATCGTTCGATCCAATCGAGAACCCATCGAAATATTGCAGGAACTGATCCGCCAGAATCGCATTCGATGGCACTTCGCACATCATGATCAGACGCAATCCATTTTCACCACGTTTCAGGCCATTCCTGCCTAACAAGTTAACCACTTTCTCTGCCTGGCCCAAGGTGCGGACAAACGGCACCATGATCTCGACATTGGTCAAGCCCATATCGTTGCGCACCCGTTTCATTGCGAGGCATTCCATCTCGAACGATTCGGCAAAATCTTCTGCCAAATAACGCGCGGCGCCACGGAATCCCAACATCGGATTTTCTTCGTCCGGTTCATAACGCGAGCCACCGATCAGTTTCTTGTATTCGTTCGACTTGAAATCCGACAGACGTACAATGACTGGCTTGGGCCAAAATGCCGCAGCGATGGTCGCAATCCCTTCTGCCAGCTTATCGACATAAAAGGCTTTAGGCGATGCATGACCGCGGGCGACTGACTCCACTGCTTTTTTCAAGTCTGCATCGATATTCGGATATTCGAGAATCGCCTTCGGATGAACACCGATATTATTGTTAATGATGAATTCCAGGCGCGCCAATCCAACACCACTATTGGGGATTGACTGAAAGTCGAATGCCAACTGTGGATTACCAACGTTCATCATGATTTTCAGGGGCAGCTTAGGCAGCTCACCGCGTGCCACTTCGCTCACTTCGGTTTCCAGCAAGCCATCGTAAATCTTGCCTTCATCGCCCTCCGCACAAGACACAGTAACCAGCGTCCCATCCTTCAACATCTCGGTCGCATCGCCACAACCGACAACGGCAGGCACACCCAGTTCACGCGCAATAATCGCAGCATGGCATGTGCGTCCACCTCGATTGGTGACAATAGCAGATGCACGCTTCATCACGGGTTCCCAATTAGGGTCTGTCATGTCAGCCACCAGCACATCGCCTGGTTGCACACGTTCCATCTCGGATGGGTCGCGGATAACGCGTACCGGACCGGCACCGATTTTTTGACCGATCGCACGCCCAATGGAAAGAACGGTACCCGTGCCTTTCAATTTATAGCGCTGCTGTGCATCGCCCGATTTTTGCTGCGATTTAACAGTCTCTGGCCGTGCTTGCAAAATATACAGCTTGCCGTCGCGGCCATCCTTGCCCCATTCGATGTCCATTGGACGGCCGTAGTGCCTCTCGATGATGATCGCATATTTGGCGAGCTCAACGATTTCGGCATCATTCAATGAATAGCGATTGCGCAACTCGATCGGCACATCGATTGTTTTGACGGAGCGACCGGCCTTGGCTTCACCGGTGAATTCCATTTTGATCAACTTAGAACCGATGTTGCGGCGAATGATTGGAAGCTTGCCCTGTTCCAACATCGGTTTGTGCACGTAAAACTCATCCGGATTGACTGCGCCTTGTACTACCGTTTCGCCGAGACCATAGCTTGACGTAATGAACACTACATCCTTGAAGCCGGACTCGGTATCGATCGTGAACATGACGCCTGCCGCACCAACATCGGAACGGACCATGCGCTGTACACCGGCTGACAACGCAACTTCTGCATGCGTAAATCCTTTGTGTACACGATACGAAATCGCGCGATCGTTATACAGCGATGCAAAAACATGCTTCATCGCATCCAGAATATTGTCGATGCCGACCACATTCAAAAAGGTTTCCTGCTGGCCTGCGAATGAAGCATCGGGCAAGTCTTCCGCTGTTGCCGAGGAACGGACGGCAAAGGACATTTCACTAGACGAATCGGCAACCAGTTTTTGGTAAAACTCGGTGATTTCCTGCTGAAGTCGAGGCTGAAATGGCGTCTCGATAATCCATTGACGAATTTCTGCGCCTGCCTGGGCCAAAGCCCGTACATCGTCAATATTGAGCGTATCCAATCGATCTGCAATGCGTTTGTCCAGCGGCAAGCCGCCATCCACGCTATACGACAAAAAATCACGGAAAGCATGGGCAGTGGTGGCAAATCCACCCGGAACACGGACACCGGCACCGGCCAATTGGCTGATCATTTCACCGAGCGACGCATTCTTGCCGCCAACCGAATCGACATCGGTCATTCTCAAATTCTTGAAGGAAACGACGTACGCTCCCCCTTGCCTAGGGTCTTGGCTCACCCCTGAATTGACTGCGTTGGACATAACAACCTCTAGTTTGATAGTAAGAAATCTTCATGTGTCGCTTCGCAGGCCGGCTGAATTTGTTATTCTTCATTTGGCGCGAGTAAATTAACAATTATTAATTTGCATTTTACAGGGTACGATATCTTTTTGCCGTGCTGAATTCTCTTATTTTAAAGACTTTTATTACTTAGAAATTATGCCAGCTCATTTAACGTCCGGCCCAACCCATCTCCCGACACCAGCAGATCGTACCGTTTTTTTTGTATCCGACGGCACAGGTATTACTGCAGAAACATTCGGCCACTCGGTTTTGACGCAATTTGAATTGCGATTCAAGGAAGTTCGCCTGCCATTCGTTGATACGTTAGAGAAAGTTCATGACGCTGTCCGTAAAATCAATGAGGCATTTGTTGCGGATGGAA